>CAZFYM010000028.1:0-40316 GCA_964523755.1 uncultured Wenzhouxiangella sp.
CAGGCCCGGACAATTGAAAATCAAATTCGTTGGCACCAAAGCTCCCGTGAACCTTGTCATTCCAGCAATGCCGATCGACCCTCGGCTTGCCGCCTGCCACCAAACCTGCCGCCCTCTTGCGCGATGGCTGAGGCATAGGCGTAATCAGGAAGAACTTTCTCTGCGCACTCTCAGGCTCTTGTGGGATGATTTAGGCTCTGGTGGGATGATTTGATCATAAATTGAGCAGGTGGCTTTAGAGACTGCTGTAATATTGAGCAATGACACGCTTATCAACGAGTTAACGTATTGATTTATATAGATTGCAGTAGTGGCACGCGATGTGCATCTTGAACGGGGATCTCAATCTTCAATTTTTCTCAAGGACTAGCATCAATGACACCATCGGAAATACTCAAGCTGATACGTGACGAAGACGTTGAATTCGTCGATTTTCGTTTCGCCAATACGCTCGGCAAGGAGCAGCACATCACCATGCCGGTCTCGGTGGTTGATGAGGAATTGCTCAATGACGGCAAGATGTTCGACGGATCGTCCATCGTCGGCTGGAAGGGCATCAATGACTCCGACATGGTCCTGATGCCGGATACCAGTGCCACCTTTATGGATCCATTTGCCGAGCACAAGACACTCAACGTCAACTGTGACATTCTCGAACCAGCCACCATGCAGCCCTACAGCCGCTGCCCGCGCTCGCTGGCCAAGCGTGCCGAGGCCTATCTCAAGGCCAGTGGTGTGGCTGATGCGGCCTATTTCGGTCCCGAACCCGAATTCTTCATTTTTGATGACGTGCGCTGGAAAAACGATATTTCCGGTGCGTTTTTCTCGATCGATGCCGAAGAGGCTGCCTGGAACACGGCCAAGAAGTACGAGGACGGCAATCACGGCCACCGGCCCAAGGTCAAGGGCGGCTACTTTCCGGTACCGCCGGTTGACGGCCTGTCGGACCTGCGTAGCCTGATGTGCGCAACACTCGAAGCCGTCGGCATCCCGGTCGAGGTGCACCACCATGAAGTCGGCACCGCCGGCCAGTGCGAAATCGGTACCCGATTCAACTCACTGACACGCAA
This sequence comes from uncultured Wenzhouxiangella sp., assembly GCA_964523755.1. Classification (GTDB taxonomy): domain Bacteria; phylum Pseudomonadota; class Gammaproteobacteria; order Xanthomonadales; family Wenzhouxiangellaceae; genus Wenzhouxiangella. The sequence continues at coordinate 1,071 of CAZFYM010000028.1, forward strand.
GGCCGATGAATTACTGATAACCAAGTACATCATTCAGAACGTCGCTCATGTCCATGGAAGAACGGCCACGTTCATGCCCAAACCGCTGGTTGGCGACAACGGATCCGGCATGCATGTCCACCAGTCCCTGGCCAAGGACGGTACCAATCTGTTTTCCGGCGACGGTTACGGGGGCTTGAGCGAGACGGCGCTGCACTATATCGGTGGTATCTTCAAGCACGCCCGGGCAATCAACGCCTTCTCGAACTCGACCACCAACAGCTACAAGCGCCTGGTGCCGGGCTTCGAAGCGCCGGTTGTGCTCGCTTACTCGGCCCGCAACCGCTCGGCGTCCTGCCGGGTGCCGTGGGTTGCCAATGCCAAGGCCCGGCGCATCGAAGTCCGATTCGGTGACGCAGCCGGCAACCCGTACCTGACCTTCGCGGCCATGATGATGGCCGGCCTCGACGGGGTCATCAACAAGATCGATCCGGGGGCACCGATGGACAAGGATCTGTACGACTTGCCGCCGGAAGAAGAACGCGATCTGCCGCGCGTCTGCCATGCCCTCGACCAGGCCCTGGAAGCGCTCGACAAGGACCGGGAGTTCCTCAAGGCCGGCGATGTGTTCTCCGATGACCTGATTGACGGCTACATCGCATTGAAAATGCAGGAAGTGACCCGCTTCCGTATGTCGACCCATCCGGTCGAGTTCGATATGTACTACTCCTGCTGATCGGACCCATTCGGAGGCCGGGCCAAGTGCCCGGCCTCCTGATAAACCCGAAATGAACCCAACCACGCCCGAACAGTCTGATTCCTATAAGATATCGCCAAGACTCAAGGACGGGTTCCTGCCCATGAAAAAGTTCATGTTGTTGCTGCTTACTCTGGTCGTTGTTCTTCCAGCAATAGCCCAGACCATTTACAAGGTCGTCGATGAAGACGGCAATGTTACCTATACCGACCAGAAACCTTCGAACGACGCTGAACCAATGGTCCTGCCGGAACTCAACGTCCTGGAAGGCAATCGTGAGCCACCTCCGGTCATTGCCCAGGAGCCCAGTGAACAACGCGAACCGCTGCGACTGAGAATCGCGTCTCCGGAAAATGACGAAAATATCCGCGGAACAGCCAACCGACTGTCGGTCAACCTGGAAAGCAATATTGAAATACCGCCCACCGCTTTGGTTGTTTTTTATATCGATGGCGAGGCCCAGGAACCGGTCCAGTCGTTAAGTGCGAGCTTTGAAGAGATCCCACGCGGTGCCCATACGCTTAGAGCCGAGCTGCAAACGCCATCCGGTCGTGTTCTGGCCCAGACCGAGACGATCACCTTTCACATGCGTCAAGCCTCGCGACTGCATCCCGCGCCACGGTGATTGCGCCTGATCCGGACAGCCTGACAACCGGACTGATCCGGATCAACCCAGACGGTCGGATCGTCTGGCTCAATCGCGCAGCATGCGATTTTCTGGGCCGCCCGTCGTCCAGTCTGATCAATCAGAACATCGCCTCAATCACCGACTTCCTGGAACGCTGGAGTCGGCGAGTCGGTGAGCAAGGCGGCTCCATGGCGATTGCTGAAACGACCCTGCAGACCAACGGCAAGCCGGTTGATCTGTGGCTGCAAGCCATTGAGAGCGATATTTTGATCGAGATTCATCCAGTCGCCGAGCGAGTGCACCAGCGTGAAATGACCGAGCGGGCCGATCGCCAGCAGGCGATGGCGCTGCTGGCGCGGGGTCTGGCTCACGAATTGCGCAACCCACTGGCCGGGGTTCGCGGCGCTGCTCAATTGATCGAGCATGCCAAAGACGCTGAAGCCTGTCGGCGCCACGCCAGAATGATTCAGCGCGAAGTCGATCGCATCATCGCGCTGATCGATCATTTCGCCGGCTCAGAGGGGCCTGATCGAACAGTACTCAACCTGCACCAGATCATCAACGAAGCAGCTGAGCTGGTCATGGCCGAAAGCATGGGGCGACTCCGGATCGAACGCCAGTTCGATCCCAGCATCCCCGAACAAGTGGGAGATCCCGGTCGACTGCACCAGTTGTTTCTCAATCTGATGCGCAACAGCGTCCAGGCCGGCGCAAGCCGGCTGATTCTGACCACCCGAATCGAGCATGACTCTGTGCTGGTCGACAAACCCGCCCGCCACGCCGTTCGTATCGATATCGACGACGATGGCGAGGGCGTGCCGGAAAGCCTGCGCGAAAAATTATTTCTGCCGCTGGTTACCGGACGTGAACAAGGCTCCGGATTTGGCCTGGCCGTGGTGCAACAAATCGCTCGTGCGCACGGCGGACTGGTCGAGTATCTTCCACTGCCCGATGGCAGCCGGTTTCGGGTTCGTCTGCCGCTGATCACAGCGCGGGAGCGCGCCGCATGAGCGAACGAATCTGGATTATTGACGATGACCCGGCGATTCGCTACGTCCTCGAAGAGTACTTTCGCAGCGTCCATTTGCCGGTGCGCACTTTCGAGCGCGGTGACGAACTGATGGCCGCGCTGGACAAGCACCGTCCCGACCTGGTCATGGCCGACGTGCGGCTGAATGGCGAAAGTGGGCTGGAGCTGATGCAGACCTTGCGCCAGTCTTTGCCACAACTGCCGGTCATTATCATGACCGCCTATTCCGATCTCGATTCGGCGGTACGAGCCTTCAAGGGCGGGGCGTTTGAATTTCTGGCCAAACCCTTCGATCTGGATGAAGTCGGTCGCCTGGTCAAAAAGGCCATTGCCCAGACTCGTCTGGATGAGGTCCAGAGCGACCGCAACGCCGGTCTGATCGGGTCCTCGCCTGTTTTTCAGAATCTGATCCGCATGGTCGGCAGACTGTCGGCCAGCGATATTCCGGTTCTGATTACCGGCGAGACCGGCACCGGCAAGGAGCTGATCGCGCGCGCGCTGCACAATCATTCGCCCCGCGCCGATGGGCCCTTCGTCGCTATCAACACCGCAGCCATTCCCGAAGATTTACTGGAATCGGAGCTGTTTGGCCACGAAAAGGGAGCATTTACCGGGGCCAGCGAACCGCGCAACGGGCGGTTTGAGCAGGCCCGCGGTGGCACGCTGTTTCTTGACGAGATCGGCGATATGCCTTTGACCCTGCAGTCACGGCTGCTGCGGGTTTTGGCCGAAGGTGAGTACTATCGCCTGGGCGGACGTGATCTGGTCCGCACCGATACACGCATTATCACTGCCACCCACCGTAATCTGGCACGACGAGTCGAGCGCGGTGAATTTCGCGCCGACCTTTACCATCGGCTGAAAGTCATCGCTATGGATGTTCCACCACTGCGAGCCCGGCGCGAAGACATTCCGGAACTGACCCGCCACTTCCTGCGTGAAGCCGGCCACGAGTTCCGTCTTCCGCCCAAGCTGGCAGAACAGACCCTGATTGATCACCTGAAAACGCTGGACTGGCCAGGCAATGTGCGCGAACTCAAGCACCTGTGCCAGTCACTGGCCGCCCTGGCACCGGCACCGGTCATCGGCCTGGACGATCTGCCCGCCGAATACCGCGAGCCTGGCAGTCACCGAGATGCCGGCAGCATCACCTGGACCGAACGCCTGGCCGATCAACTTATCAGCGACCTGAGCGGAGATGCCGACAACCTCTACGAGCGCTACAAAGCCGAACTTGAACAACAACTGGCCCACACCACCCTGGCCCAGTGCGACAATATTCAGTCCGAAGCCGCCCGCCGCCTCGGCATCAGCAGAAATACGCTGGCTCGCATTCTCAATTCGGTTCCCTAAACCTTTTTGTCGCAAAGCAGCGAAGACGCAAAGAAATACGAAGAACTTTTTCTTTTCAGCTTTGTTTCCTGGCTGCTTCGCTGCTTTGCTGCTTCGCGTCCAGAAGATTTTTTTAGTTGATTTCAAGCCAGAATGTAACGGGTCCGTCGTTGATCAGGTGCACCTGCATATCGGCTCCGAACTGGCCGGTCTGCGTGCCGGGCCAGGTGGTCCGGGCCAGCTCGGTCAGTTGGCTGAACAGCGCCTGACCTTCATCCGGCGGCGCGGCGGGTGTAAAGCTGGGGCGATTGCCGGAGTTGGTATCGGCGGCCAGGGTGAACTGGGGTACCAGCAACAATTCACCGTCGATATCGAGCAGACTCAGGTTCATGCGCCCCTGCCCATCGGCAAAAACGCGGTAGTTCAGTAGTCGCTCGAGAAATCGTTCCACCTTGCCGGCCTGATCGCCGCGCTGAAAACCAACCAGGACCAACAGGCCACTCCCGATGGCGGCAATCGTCTGGCCTCTGATTTCCACCTGAGCCTGACTGACACGCTGCAACAAACCGATCATGAGATGCAGGATACCCGGATCAATCAGTGGAATCGATCAATTCCGAGATTTCCCGGAATCCTGCGTCACAATGGGCAGGGGAACGTGAAGAATTCCGCAGACGACCCGCATCAGTTCGGTTTCCGAGACGCTGACGTAGTCATCATGCATGACCACGTGACCCATGGCCGCCACCAGGCGCTGCTTTTCGCCCGGGCGCAGCGTATCGAGCTCCTTGAGCGCCCCGTCCAGGCGCTCCGGCCAGTCAGCGATATCAATCTCGCCAGGATAGTCCACATCATCAAACAAATGGCCCAAGCCCACGGCCAGCGCGGATCGGGCCAACTCCGGCTGGTCGGGATGACCATGATGAGCAACGATACCCAGCAGCACGCTGACCGAATCTGCCAGCGATGACAGTTTCTTGCTGCCACCCGAACGGGCCTTGCCAGGACGAAGAACATCCTGAATCTGACGGCTGACCAGACGCGCCAGCGCATATTCGAACACATCGACTCTGCCATCGGCATGGACCAGTTGATCTATCAGATTCATGAATTGGACCAGCTCGGCCTCGGGCCGGCGACGCAGTGCCGGGAAGGCGATCTCCATCAGCGGCAGGCGCTGCTCCCGGGTCAGCGCGGCAGACGCTTCGCGCAAGGCGCGCACCTGGGCTTCGCTGTCGCTGCCCAGACTGCGGGCGACCATCAGCAGCTGATTCTCGCGAATTTCGGCGTCACTGCTCAACAACAATAAACATATCACTTCCTGGGCCCATTCGTCGGAATGAGCCGCACGCTCCAGCGGCTTGGGTATCGCCGCGGCAAGCGCCGCGGCCAGGAAGACCTGATTCAGGCCCGGCTGACCAATCTGCTCGGCCAGATTGTGCGGGTTCAGCGGCAAGCCGCCAGGCCCACGCACGTCAGCTTGCTTGTCGGATTCAGCCTGACTGGCTTGCTCGGCCTCGGCCTGGCGCGCCTGAGCATGCCGACTGAACTTTTCGGCAATCTGGCGAAACTCGGCCGGATCGAACGAGGGATCGATGGCCCGGATACGTTTCTCCAGGGGTGGATGGGTGGCAAACATTTGATAGCCCATGCCGCGGGCAAACAGCATATGGCCGACTTCTTCCGAATCACTGATCATGTACGAGCCCGCGCTCAGCGCTCCGATCTTTTTCAGCGCACCGGCGATACCGTCGGGCTGGCGGGTGAACTGCACCGCCGAGGCATCAGCCAGGTATTCGCGCTGGCGCGACACGGCAGCCTTGATCCAGCGGCCGAAAAACAGGCCGATATAGCCGATGATCACCACCGCCAGTCCAATCAGCACAGCCGGGGCGGCGTTGCGCGAATCGCGCGCGAAGCGAGCGGTAAACAGCAAGCGCCGGCCGATAATGGCAATCACCAGAATGCCGAACAGAAAACCGATCAGGCGGATATTGATCCGGGTATCGCCGTTGAAGATATGACTGAATTCATGGGCGATCACCCCCTGCAATTCATCCCGGCTCAGATTTTCAAGCGTACCGCGAGTAACGGCCACGGCCGCGTCAGAGGTCGAAAATCCGGCAGCAAAGGCGTTGATGCCCTGCTCGTGCTCCAGCACGTAGATTTCCGGCACCGGAATGCCCGAAGCAATGGCCATCTCCTCGACCACATTGCGCAGCCGGCGACGCAGCGGATCGGTGGTGTCCGGCTCGACCAGTGTGCCACCCAGCTCGCGCGCGATCTCACCGCCGCCACCTCGCAGTTGCAGCGTGCGAAAAATGCTGGCCAGCACAATCACCGAGGCCGTGATCAGGGTAGTCGCCGCAATCAAGGATGCATTAGCCATCAGCCATTGCCCAACCGACGCACCGGAGCTCAGGTGGTCCAGCCCGAACAGTGTCAACACCAGCGCGTTGACGGCCAGGACGATGCCGATAACGGCGAGCGAAAACAAAAACAGTAACAGCCGGGTCTGGCGCCGCGCCTTGTCCTGATGTTCGAAGAAGTTCATGGGGAACGAATGGCCAAGGGGCTAATGGGCTAAAGGGATAAGGGGTTCAACCCTTTGGCCCCTTGGCCCTTTCACCCTTTGTCCGTGGTTTTCAACCAAAATCCACCTTGACTGCTTCACGCTTGACCGGATCTTCGATTTCAAGCAATTGTGCAGCCTGGAAGGCAAACATGCCGGCGATGATATTGTTCGGGAAGCTTTCGCGCAGGATGTTGTAGGTCATGACCGAGTCGTTGTAGGCCTGGCGGGCGAAGGCGACCTTGTTTTCAGTGCTGGTCAGTTCTTCGGTCAACTGCATCATGTTCTCGTTGGCCTTGAGGTCGGGATAATTCTCCGACAGGGCAAACAGGCGGCCCAGGGCACCGGACAATCCCTGTTCGGCCTCGCCCAGCTTCTTGACCGCATTCGGATCGGTTGGATCGCTGGATGCTGCCTTGAGCTGGTTGACTGCACCATTACGCGCCCGAATGACCGCTTCCAGCGTTTCGCGCTCGTGGCTCATGTATTTTTTCGCCACTTCCACCAGATTGGGGATCAGGTCGTAGCGACGGGTCAACTGAACGTCGATCTGGGCAAAGGCGTTCTTGTAGCGATTGCGCGCCGCGATCAGGCGGTTGTAGATACCAATAACGAATAGCGCCAGAGCGACAATAACACCCAGGCCAATCAGCAGTTCCATGGCAATAACTCCTAGTAATTATTTTCTGAGCCTGAGTGTACCCTGACCCAGCGACTATCGGAAGCACCTGCAGCTAACTTGGTAACAATTCCTGATTACGCACGTTTCTCAGCCATTCTACAGAGGGCTTCAACCGTGCCGCCTGCCACCAAACCTACCCCCTCTTGCGTGATGGCTGAGGTTTATGCGTAGTCAGGTAACAATAGGCGTTCATGAGCCTGATTCCTGCCCGAGGGCGCGAGCAAGGTGCCAGTCGAGCAGCGCACTGCTCAGGCGACTTTCCAGCAACGGCCAGCGAATGATCCGGACGTTTTCATCAAATTTTTCCGGCAAGGGGCTTTTTTGATAGGGCACTTCCAGCCAAAGTATCTGACTGGCTTGATGGGCTATTTGAGCCAGATCGTCGGCCCGACGGGAATCAATCAGAACCCGCTCGAAGGACCGGGAAGCATGCTGATCGATCGGCACCGTCGTAAACCCCCAGCGACGAGCCAGGCGGTTCAGGAAGCGGTGATCAGACGGACTCAGGCATACACCCAGTTCCAGTCCGTCAAGAAGACGGGTCAAGGGTCCCACTGGTCCCGGGAAAGGTAGTAGACCCGGGAGTTCAACGATAAACCTCGAACCGTGCCGTCTCGCTTCCGACAGTCTCAATCCGCCGCCCATGGCCGTGACCAGACGTCGGCAAATCGCCAGACCGAGACCGGAGCCGCTGTGTGATCGGATGATCGAAGTATCGAGTTGCTCAAAGGGTTTGAACAGACGTTCGCGGTCTTTCTCATCAATGCCTGGACCGCTATCGACAACGTTGAGTAACAGGGTGTCCGGCCCGGACAATGCGGCTGTCAATTCAATCCCGCCCTGGTCAGTAAACTTGATGGCGTTGTTGAGCAGATTACCCAGCACCTGGACCAGCCGATCGCCATCACCAAGCGCAATGGGTGGCAGATCGGTACTGATCCCAAGGCGCAGATCCAGTTGTTTGCGCGCAGCATTGGGTGCATGCAGGTCAATCACCTCTTCCAGGCGGGAAACCAGCTCGAATGGCCTGATATCCAGATTCAGTCGGCCCGCCTCGATCCGTGAAACATCCAGCACGTCATCGACAATTCGCTGCAACTGTTGACCCGAGCGACGAAGCGAGTGGAGTAGCTCGATTCGGGCCGGTCCATCGGGTTGCTCGCACAGTAAATCGACCATGCCCAGCACACCGTGCATCGGGGTTCGGATTTCGTGGCTCATGGTTGCCAGAAATTCAGACTTGGCCGCGTTGGATCGCTCGGCCAGCTCTCGCTGGTGGCGAGCTTCGATCATGTCTCGGCGACGACGACGCGCGCGGCTCCCGACTCGCCAACCCAGCCCCGTCAGCGCCAGGCAACCAAACAAATAAGCGACCTTGGCCGACGTGCTTTTCCATGGTGGTGGCGCAATAAGCAGCGACAAGATTGCACTTTGCCGATTCCACTGTCCGTCCGGCGTCCCGGCCTGGACTTCAAATCGGTATTGCCCGGGTGACAGATTGCTGTAAAAGTGCTGACGGCTGCCCACCCGTTCCAGCCAGTCCTGATCCCAACCGTACAATCGCAGGCGATAACGTGTCTGGTCCGGCGCTATAAAAGTCGGAGCAGTGAAATCCACCCGTAACGAACGCTGGTCGTGAGGCAGTGTCAGGGGGTCGGACTGGCCGGGAACACGGGAGTAAAGTTGCCCGTTGGCAAACACTCCCGTGATGTGTACCGGGGGCGGCCGGCGAACGGTTCGCAGTCTGGCCGGGTCAACCACGACCAGCCCGCGACTGCCGCCGATGGCCAGCCGGCCATCATCCAGCTGAACCGCAGCATTGCGATAGAACTCGCCGATCGCCAGACCATCCAGACGTGTGTAGCGACGTTTCTCACCCGTCTGCGGGACCAGTCGCACAAGTCCGCTGGAAAGAACCACCCACATCTCATCATCGATGCCGGGAAAGATGGCAAAAGCACGTCCCCCGGGAATGATGGTGGACAGATCATGACTGACCTGCTGCTCAAGCATGCCCTCATTGACCACCCAGCGCGAGAGTTCGTCGTCAGTGGCCAGCCACAGTGAGTGATCAATCCAGGCCATGGCCTGTACGCTGCGGTGAGGTATTGATAACCGACGCTGAAACCCGGCCTCCGGATGATACTGAAAAACATCGGAACCACCACTCAACCACCAGCCACCCTGGTCATCTTGAGCCATCGCTGTAACCTCACTCTGGCCCAGGAAATACCGACCCGAGGCGGCAGGATGGTAATGCTCCTGATCACCACTCTGGCGATCCAGACGATAAACCCCTTTGTCGAAGGTAGCCACCCACAAAACACGTTGTTGATCGCTGGCGATAAAACGGAAAGTCCCCTGATCGATACGTTCACGCTCCAGCAATACGTCTAGCGAACGACTGTCAGGATCAAAGCCGAGGATGCGCGTTGACCAGCCAATGATCAATTCACGGCCGACGCGGGTCAGTCCCGTGGTTCGCTCCAGTTTGCCCAGTTCAGGTGCTGAATAGTAATCCTCAGCCCACGTTGCCTGGCGGGTGCTGAGGTCCAGATGCTGTATTCCCTCGGTTCGACCGGCCAGCCACAAGCTTCGCTCATCACTGCCCGGCATCACCGCGTAGACGGCGTCCATACCCAAACCGCCGGAATATCCGGGCATGCGTTGAAATCGCTCAAAGCCCGAGGACGGTGGAGGCAGGTAAGACACACCATTGCGCGACACCGCGACCCAGAGACCACCCTCGGCGTCAAGCAGCAAGCTGAGCAAATGATCACCCTGCAGTCCATCGGAAATACCATCCATGGCCCGAACGGTGCGGATTTCATTGCGCTCTGGATGCCAGCGAACCAGTCCAGCGTAGGTCGACAGAATGACCCAGCCTGACTCGTCCTCAACCATATCCGTGATCACGCCTTCGGTAGTCAGCAAGTGGCTTGTTTTCCAACCACCATCAGTTTCCACCACTTCATACAGGGCTCCGGAACGAGCGAAGATGATGCGGCCATCCTGAAGTTCACTCAAGGTTGTGAATACAGGCTGATCCCCGGAGCGTCGGGCAACGGTCTCAAAGCGTCGCTGTTCCAGGTCTGTCAGGACACTGATCTGCTCACTCTGGACCAACCACACGCGACATTGGCGATCGATCGACAACTCCATCTGGAACCCGGCTTCGGCCAGTCCGGATGAGCTGTCCTGCGGGAAAAATTGAAATGCGTCATCGCCAGGCAGGTAGCGGCCTACGCCACCGCGCATAAAAGCAATCCACAATCCTCGGTGACAATCTTCGGCCAGTGACCAGACATTGTCATGTGGAAGCAGTCCTCCCTGATCGGTGGACGTCAATCGCTGGCGTACTTTGAGATCCGGACCAACGCGAGCCACACCATAAGCGCCAACGCCTGCCCAGACACTGCCGTCATGGCTGGCCGCCAGACTCATGATATTGGAGCCGGAAAGAGCCTCAGGCTGACCGGGACGCGCCCTGATACGGGTAAGCGCCTGCCCCTCGTGTCGAACCAACCCACCGGGTGTGGCCAGCCAGACATAGCCATGACGATCCTGGACCATCGCCTCGATTCGGCTGTCCGGAAGACCATCAACAACACCGATATGACGAAACATGGGGCCAGGATCGGGCACCACCTGCCCCGGCCCGGCAGACGCCGACACCCAGACCAAAGCACCGATGAATAGAGAAAATGCGGAACCCGGAGCCAACATCCCTCGACTGGACGCTATCCTGTTATGACCCGCTTATCTGTGCCGACCCTAAACCCGAGACAGCAAAGGTTCAGTTCCGGCCGCCAAATCGATCAATCAGTGGCGTCCGGCCTGGGGCCGGCAGCATCGCCCAGTACCTGCTGACACTCAGCAGACAGCTCACGCCCGGCAATCTGAAGCGCCCGACAGGACTGCAAAAAGCGTTGTTGAGAAGCGGCCTCAAGGCGCTCACTCTGCTCTCGCTCCAGCATCGCCTGGCGGGTTTCAGTGTCGTTGATGGCCTTGATATAGCTGCGCCATTCACGTGCCTGGCTTCGTGTCGAATTATAGCGCTCAGCACGCGCAAACGCTTCATCGGCCGATTGACGCTGGACACGATCGCCGGGACCGGCCTGATTGAAGCGAGCCGTACCAAGAAGAATAAAGACCTCGGCCATTTGACTGTCGGAAAGCTCCCCCTTGTCAATGGCCGCCTCAAATGCCTGCTCGGCGTCTTCATAGCGCTCATCCGCCAATAATGACTGTCCCAACCGGAAGGAAAGCTCACCCGAATCGGCCAGACGGGCCGCTTCCCGCAAAACCGGGATGGCCTTGCGATGCTCTCGCGCCTGGCTCCAGAGTTGCGACAGCAGCTGAAGATTCTCGACATTTCGTTCAAGCCGACCTTTCTGGATCTCTTCCTCGATCAGTTGCGCGCCCCGATGTGGATTATTAAAGGTCGAATAGAATTGCGCCAGTAATGTAAGGTCACTTGGAGATTCAATCAATCCACTTAAATAGGCCGCCTCCAAAGCACTGAAGGATTCCATTTGCATATCCTGATCAAGGTACAGCGCCGATAGTTGCCGCCAGAACGAGAGCTCATCGGGCCAGTGAACAATCATCTCCTTCATCAGCTCGGTGCGCTCGGGAAGCATTTGAAGCTCATTGAGCAAGACATTCTTCAGCTCATAGTTGCGTCGGTCCGGTTCTTCGGACAGTTCAATCGCCCGATCGATCGGATCAAGTGCTTCGCGATACTGTTCCAGATGGTAGTGAGCCGCGGCGAGCATGAAATACGTGGTGTCAGTGATTTCGGTCTCGCTTTCACTGATCCAGCGATTGAAAAACTCAATGGATTCCTCATAGCGCTCAGTCACAAAGTAAAGCTGCGCCAGATTAAAGCGCAAGCGCGCGTTCTGGTTTGCCGGCAATGCATTGAGCGCCAGGGCTTCAGCAAAGTCTTCAATCCCCTGGTCAAGATTTTCCAGATTGATATGAACCGACCCCCGGACCTGAAGCACCGAGGCCCGATCAAAAGGCTGCATACTGTTTCCACGAGACGCCATCAGCTCGTTGAGCTTGGCCAGAGCGCCGGCGTTGTCTTCCGCCTCCATCAGTTCGAAGGCCGCAAGCAAATCGGGGGCAACATTTTGACTGAGGGTCTGAGTCTGGCCCGATCTCTGGTTGCCCTGTTGGGCCAACAGATTGCCGGACCCCAGAGCGAGCACCAATAGCAGAAATGACGATAGCAGGATAGTCAGTTGAGTTCTCACGATCATCCCTCCAGTGCAAAATCGAGGGCGGTTCGCACCCCGAAACGTGGCTGAGCAACCTCATCGACTATGCGTGGCTGATACCGCCAGCGTTCGACGGCTCGCATGGCCGCCCGATTGAAGCAGGAACTGGTCGAATCAATCACACGCGGATTGATCACTGTCCCCTCAGGCGTGACATCGAATTCAACAAGTACGGTCTCAACGGCGCGGGCTGTCCGTTGGCACTGTCCCGGGTACTGAGGCGGCACACGCACCAGCGGCTGAGCGTCCCGATCCGGATTGAAACCGGTACCTATGTCGATATCGGCACCTCGCAGGTCTGGCATCGCACCCATTTGCACGGCCATGGAGGGTCGGAATGACGGATCGGTGACCATGGGCGGGGGCGGTGGAGGCTGATCCAGCACCGGACGCTGAAAGTCTTCCGCGCGCTGCATGCTGCGGTCTTCCAGTTGACGGGTCACGTTGATATCAACTGATCGATCCTCGTCAAGTCGCACGTCATCCTTACTGGCAATCACCGAGGCCAACAGCAAAAAGATCAGCGTCGTGATGACGACCGCGCCAGGCAATCCGGTTGCAAAACGAAAAAATGGGTTCATTGTCGCCTCGTCGATACTGCTACAGTTTCCTGTACGCCGGCATCACGGATTTGATGCAAAACCTCAACCAGGTATTCACTGTGCGCGCCACCATCGGCTTGAATCACAGCACTGCCGCGCGGGTTTTCCCGCCGCAGCCGTTCAACCGCTGCGCGTACGCCTTGCAGCGGCGTTTCATCCCGATTGATCCAGATCCGATTATCGTCATCAATTGCCACCAGAATGGATACCAGTCGCTGGTCTTCCGCACTGTCGGCCGGCGGCCGTTGAACGGTCACTCCCGGCTCCTTGATAAAAGTAGCGGTGACAATAAAAAAGATCAACATGATGAACACGATGTCAAGCAACGGGGTCACGTTGACATCCTCTTCATCTTCGCCTGTTCTGCGTCGTCTAAGCATGATTTTTTACAATCCTGACGTCTGGTCTGCAGGTTTACTGTCTAGTCTGCAGGGTTATTGCCGGGTCTACGCCCGCCATACGTGTTTGATCAAGAACCAGCACAGTAGTTTCAACCTCGGCATCGTTTGCCGCGTTTACCAGCACCACGCCGCGCGGATTTTCCGCCTTGAAGGCCTCAACCACCGGCTTGATCGAGCGCGGATCCGTCAGGCGTATGTTGTCAATCATAACGAACCCGTCGTTACGGACGGTCAACACCAGTGTCGGGGGTGGTCGCGTCAATTCCTCAGGCGGATCATCCTGCGGCGCGTTCAGTCCAATGCCAATCTCATCAAGAAAAGTTGCGGTGACGATAAAGAAGATCAACAGGATGAAAACGATGTCGAGCAGCGGAGTGATATTGACCTCGGCCGCTTCCGGCGCAGAATCTGCCAGCCGCCGATGAGCACCAAAGCCAACCCCTGACTCGACCTCGAGATCATGCGTCAACTGGGCCACAGACCGGGTATTTCGGCGTTCCAGATAATTGATCGCAAGCACACCGGTCAGCGATATGGCAAGCCCGGTCATGGTCGGAATGGTTGCTTTCGATATCCCCGAGGCCATCAGGCGGGCATTCGACGAGCCGGTATCGACGATGACCTGAAACACCTCGATCATTCCAGTCACGGTACCCAGCAAACCCAGCAAGGGTGTGATCAGGATCAGTGCCTTGATCACGTTCAGATGGCGCTGGTTCTCTACCCGAACCTCGGAGATCAATCGCTCCCGGTAGGCGTAAGCCTCCCAGGTACTGCGGTCGTCGCGGCGACCCCAGGCGTTGAGCTTGTCCTTGAACAGGCGCCCGTGAGCAAACGTGAAATACAGAATCCGCTCGCTGATCAACAACCACATCAGAAACGTACTGCAAAGCAGGGCCACGACCACCGGACCACCGGAATCAAGATAATTCCCGATAGTCTGGATGGCATTGGCCGGTATAAGAAACTCTAGCACAGGACTGTCACCTCATCCGCCTTGCGATGCATCAACGGCTCTGTTCATCCGGCTCGGCAACCAGACTGACCGACTGTTGTTCGAGCACCTGGCCAAGACGGCGAGCGGTGCCAGAAGCAAAGGCGTGCAACAGCAGCAAGGGAATGGCCGCAATCAGGCCAAGCACGGTGGTCACCAAGGCCTGCGAAATACCGCCGGCCATCAGCTTGGGATCGCCCGTTCCAAACAGTGTGATGGCCTGGAAGGTCACAATCATGCCGATAACCGTACCGAGAAGTCCCATCAGCGGGGCCACGGCAGCCAGCACCTTGACGATATTGAGGCCACTTTCCAGTTTCGGCAATTCGCGCAGAACCGCATCATCCAGGCGCATTTGCAAAGTCTCCAGATCCTCACTCCGGTTGCTTTCGAAGGCGATCCTGATGCGACCCAGCGGATTGTTTTCCGACGGCGTCGAGGACGACATCTGCTTTTTAACGCGCATGGCAGTAATTGACAGCATCAACCAGCGGTAAAGGGCTACCAGGATGCCGAATACGGCCACCACAATGATGGCGTAGCCAATGCCGCGCCCCTGAGCAATGCGCTCCTGAATGTTGGGCATTTCAACCACCATACCGAGCAGCGTACCCAGTGACGGATCAATCAGGCCGCGAATCACGCCCGGGCCACTGAAATTGTAAACGTCGCGCGCAGCACCGACAGCACCGCCGCCTGGCTGGCGCACCAGGTAGCGGAGCGTACCGTCACGCGGCACCAGGAATCCATTGTCGGTGAAAGCGGTGAAAGGACCAATTCGCACTACGGTGGCTTGTTCAGACTGGTTGTCTCCGCGAATCACCGGAGCCTGATAGCGAACGACTTTGCCCTGTTCACCCGCTTCCTGGAGCATCGTGAACCACAGGTACTCGAGCTCTTCGATGGTCGGCAGGGAAGCCGCCTGGGCCATGCGGGAGAGGTCTTCACCGCGTCCGGACAACTGCGTGGAAATCAGAGAATCCGACAGGTTTTCATTCAGGTCGGCCGCCGCAGCACGCGCCACACCGAACAGTTCACCGAATTCGCCCTGCCGCTCGGCCAATTGCGTGCGCAGCTCTTCGAGCTCACGGTCAAGGTCATTGCGCAGCGTTTCCAGGCGGGCGGCAGTCCGCTCGGCTTCAGCGACTTCATTACGCAAGCGATTGAGTTCCGCTTCCTGGTTGGCCTGTTCGCGCTGGAACCTGGCTTCGCGTTCGCGATTCTCACTGGTAACCTGCTGACGCTCGGCCTGCATCGTGCGCAGGACCTGATCAATGCTTTCTGGCTGGCCTTGAGCGATAGCCATCGGCACGAATGCGATCACAGCGAACACAGCCATCACAGCGGCAATGGCCGCACCGTGGGTGGTTTTTTTCATAGTGGGCAACCTGGACTGTTGAGTCTCAAGGATTCGATTAGTAGTTTGAATAAGCATAGCTGTCTGCCCCTCAGTTCGCAGGTTGCGGTGCAGTGACCGGGACAAACATCAGGTCAGGCGGAATCTGCTCACGAGCGATTCTGGAACCCGTCTTGACATACGGCAGAAAAGACCTGTCCAGGTCAACCCATTGGCCGGACTGTGCGTCAAAGCGCTTCAGCACCCGGTCATCATCGGTGCGGAAGATCAGCGCGATGCGACCGATCCGCAGGACATCAACATTTTCGTACAGCCGGCCATCCGCCTGGATGGAATCGCGGTAGGACTCGATCGTGCGACCATATTCATTTTCGATCTGGTAGGCCTCGACCACCAACCGGTAACGCTGAGCGGGTGAACGCGCCGGATCATCCATAATGCCGCGCAGGCGAATGACGCGCGAGCGGCGCTCATCAATCAGAAACGGCAGGTCGGCTTCAACCAGATCACCCAGGGCATCGACCATGTCCTCCATCAACGGCTGGACTGCCCGCTGCAAACTGGAGATATTGGAAATATCCCGATTGAGAGACTCGATCTCATTGCGCTGCGCATCAACCTGGCGTTGCTGAGAAGCGTTGTAGCGGTTGAGCTGCTCCAGTTGCTTCAGATTGGCGCGGAAATCGTTTAACAAGTTCTGCGTACGCGAGTCGATCTCGTCGATTCTGCCTTGTGAGCGGCTGGTGTCCTGCACCGCTACGCGACTGGCGTCCAGGGCCGGTTCCACCTGCCGGGCGTCAGCATCCAGCCCCAGCAGGAGCATGCCAATACCAGCAATCAGGCAGCTGCCCAAGCGAATCATCTGTCGTTCCATAAGATTAATCATCCCAGATTTATTAAGCGTGTCGAACAATTAGGTTGGAGAATCCTAGCCGATAGGCGGCGCAGACTCAAGCGCTATCTTGCACTGAACTGGTAAACTGCCAATCCTGGTGAATCTTCGAACCTACTCTAATCTACCATGAATACGGAATCCAGCACCCTCAATCAGGCGCGCGAGCACTTTCTGGCCGGAAACTACCATGCCGCCGAACCGATTTATCAAGCGGCTCTCGCGGCCGACCGCGACAACCCGCACCTGCTGCTGATGACGGGCCTTTGTCGGCACGGCCTGGGCGATAGCAGCGAAGCCCTGAAGTTGCTGGAACAGGCGGCTGATCTCGATGATGATGCCGAAGCGCAGTTGTTTCTGGCCCGTGTCCAACTCGACACTGGCCAGCGGGTTGAGGCGGAGCAGTCACTCAAGCGCTGCCTGGCCATTAATCCCAATCATGCCGGCGCTCGTACCATGGTCGGTGAGCTGGAGCTGCATAACCACCGCCCCGCGGCCGCCATACAAGCCCTGAAAGCCGCACTCCGAATCGCGCCGGACCACCCGCCAGCCCTGGCGGCGCTGGCCCTGGCGCTGGTCGAAACCGGCCAGACTGCCCAGGCGCGAGCCTACGCCGAACGGGCGCTCAAGGCTGACCCAAAAAGCCTGAATGCCCAAGTCGCCCTGGCTCGGGTGTTTCAGGCTCTGGGACATCTGAGTTTTGCCGAGCAATGCCTGCGCAATGCACTTGATCTGAGGCCGCAAGCGATCGATCTGATCGCCGCTCTGGGCGGGGTTGTGGCAGCCAGCGGTCGGCACGCGGAAGCCGTCGAATTGTTCAATCGGGCCATCCGGCAAGGATTTCGCACCGAAACCACTCTGATGGGCGCCGCCCTGTCGCTGCAAAAACTGGGACGTTTCGATGAGGCGGCCGGCCTGGTCGAGCAGCTTCTCGCCGGCATGCCGGAGCATTTTGGTGGGCGCGCCAAACTGGCGGAGCTCTATCTGGACCGGGATCAAGCCGATCAGGCCAGGCAGCAACTGGCAGCACTGCGCAGCCCCAGCCAGCCGACCGCCATCACTTTGCTTGAAGCCCGCCTGGCCGAACTCGAGGGCAAGCTCGACAAAGCCCATAATCTTGCCGCCAGCCTGCATCATGATCCGCAGGCCAGCATCGCGGAACGCGCCCGTCTGCTGTCCGGTCGGGTTGCGTGTGCCCGCGGCTCTGCAGTTGCGGCGCGCAAGGCACTGATGCCGCTGATCGAGGCGGGCAAGCATGAACCCCAGGCCAGCTGGCTGCTGGCCGATGCTATCGCGGCCGGCGGCCAGATCCAGCGCGCGCGCGAAGTGCTTGACAGGCTGATTGCCGACGAAATCCGTTCAAGTCCGCTGGTCCGGGCGCAGACTTCCCGCCGCCTGGCGATCATGCTCATTCAGGCGGGTGAATTTGATGCGGCCCAGGCGTATCTGGAGCCGCCAGGATGGAAAACCTGTCATTATCTTGAGCAGATTCTCAATAACTCTCCGGCACCGATCTTTGAGTCTTACCTGCGCCTGGACAAGATTGACTGGGAATCGTTTGCCGTCGAGCAACCCCGAGCGGATCCGGTTTTTGTGCTCGGATGGCCAGGCAGTGGCCGGGATTTGCTGCTTGCTGCCCTGGACAGCGCGGAAAACACTACGATGCTCGACCCGGCCAATAGTGGTCGCCGACGGACAGCGCTTGGCATTCCATTGAAGCCATCGCAATTAAGTGATCTGGATGAAGGGCGATTCCGGCTTGGCCGACGGCGATTCCTGTCGGAACTGGGCGCATCTGACCAGCGGGCAGTCGATCCATGCTGGTGGGAAGCGGCCGCCGTGCCCGGGCTGCTGCGCTACTTCCCTGGAGCGCGCATTGTCGTGCCCAGAGTCAGAAGTGAAGCCCTCGAACTTTACTGGCGTTTGTGCGGCTTCAAGTCCACAGGCCAAATGATGGCGGCCAGAAATGAAGATGAAGAGCTGCTGTCTCATTTACGCAGCCTTTTGCCGACGCAGTTCATCGATTTGGATCTCGACGCGCTGGTTGATCACCCGCAAGACACGCTTGAGCTGCTTGAGGACTCCCTGGAAATTCGGTTCGGAGCCAATGCCGACGATAAAATAGCGCAGCAATTGGCCGACCAACCCTATCTGGCGGCTCGTCAACACCCTCATTTCGCAGACATTCTTTTATCCGGAGACAGTCTTTTCGGTGTATTGTGACGCTCGGGATCGGCAGTAACAAATCACTTGCCACGGCTTGAATCATGGTTCAAATTCAACCCACATTTTCTGTGCCACTGGCTTTCGCCCAGCGTAAAAACCTGGACGGCCTGAACGAAAACCTGCGCCAGCTTTTTATCGAGCGCGAGGCCGAGGGCGAACGTTTTTCCAATCCCAATCCCTATACCCACCGCAATCGGCAGTTGTTTGAAAGCCATTTTGACCTGTTCAAGTGGGACGACCCGCCCGTCCGGATTCTGCGCGATTTCTGCTGGTCACAACTACTGGAGCTGGTCGGGCAGATCAATGGCTACGATCAATCCTTTCTCAGCCGCCTCCGGATCGGCTGCGATGCGTGGTATCACGTCACTCGACGCGGCGGCCTGTTTGGCCTGCACAACCACCCCATGGCCTCGTGGTCCGGCGTTTACTGCGTCAGCGGCGGACAGCACGACCCGGGTGCCGACAGTAGCGGACGATTGACCTTTATCAACCCCTTCATCATGAACACAATGTTTGTTGATGCCGGCACGGCGCAAATGCGCGCCCCGTTTGATATGAGCAGCCGCAGTTTTCAGCTACAGGCAGGCCAACTGGTACTTTTCCCTTCCTGGCTGCTGCATGAGGTCAAACCTTTTGCAGGCGAGGGCGAACGCATTACGGTGGCTTTCAATACCTGGTTTCATGTGGATCCTGAAAATTAACCGAACCGATTGCTGATCAAACGGAACGACTGACCGGCTCCTTGAGCAAGCCCTCTCGACTCCACAGCCGACGGGCACGAAACCACAGCGTGCCAATCCATTTTTCGCCACGGATAACCGGTGCACCACGATGAATCGAGCTCGGGTCAGGCTGACCATTGGCGTCGACACTGGCAAAATTCAGGCACTGGCCAGCCCTTGCCCGAAACGACTGCTGCCAGTCGCGGAACTCGGTTTCGCCGCCCTCAAACCCCTCGTTGAGATAGAGAATGCCGGTGTGCACGCGTTGACCAAACATCGCCAATTCGCGCCGCACATCCGCGCCCGAGGGTTGAATGTAGTCACGATGCCAGCGGTACTGCTGACCCGGTGAATAACGCAGGATAACCATCGGCTCGGCACAGGCGAGATCAATCCCGCTGGCAGCGGCGATCAGACGCTCGCAGGATCCCAGCAGGGGCGAGGCGGTTGGCGTATCCATCAGCGCCTGATCACTGTCACGAATCTGTTTGAGCTGTTCACCCTTGTGCTTTTGACCATAAACATCAGATGCTTGCAGCCGGGGTTGTGCCATTTCGCAGATTATTTTCAGATAACCCGGTGCGATCGGCAAGCCGGCGAGCCGTACCGGGTTATCGCTCGCAGCCGGCGGTTTGAGCTGCTGGCCTGCTGCCTCCACGATGGCCCAGATGGTAAATGCCGATTCTGACTCGGCCAATTCCGTCAAATCATGCCTGGCCGCGATGCTCGCCCATTCCAGACGGGCCAACTCCTGATCCACCGTCAGAGACATGCGCGTGGCCACCTCGGTCCAGAACGCGGCCAGTGCGATCATGAAGTCCGGGAGTACCTGACCGGCAGCAGCCAGACTGAGTGCCAGTTCCGTGCGGCCGGCGACACTGCCCAGCGCATGGGCCAGCCAGGCACCGGCGAAACCCGGGTCTTGAAGCGCGTGAGAAAGCAATACATCGGCGGGAATCGGTCGCGCGCTGCCACGTCTTTCCAGCGCCTCGATCAGCTTTTTCCGGTCTATGGGCCTGACAAATCGAGTGGACAGTTGCTCAGATATTAATCGGGATGGATTCACGACTGGAACCAATCCGTGATCGCCAGGCGCGGTTGATCCACCCAGGCCGAGACCGGACTGACAAAGTGCCAGACCGGCACCTTGAATAGACTCAATGAGTTAAACCAGGGGTAAAACACTTCAGAAACGGCACCGTCCCGGCCCAGAAAATGAAGCAAGCCACCAAAATCCGCACCCCAACGTGGGGTCAGGTTCATCACATAGGCGGCAATTCGCCCTTCCTCATCGACTTTATCCGTATGTAGTCGCAGAAAATGTCCTGGGCGGTAGCACGTAGCTTGCGCGCTGACACGGCGGACATGAGGCGCGCCGGTTGCCAGGCGGGCAAACTCGAGAAACGGCTCCGAATTAAGATACGCCGTCAGTTGATGAAGGAACAATCCCGGATCCTCCTGGTTCATGTACGCCTGGATCATCATGTAGCTTTCATAAACAAAGCCATAACGACCCTTGGCCTCCTGAGCCAGCTCCCGGCACAAGCGGGCTCGCTGCTGCTCGTCCATTGGCCCGTACTGCTCGGGTGGAAGGCGCATTGAGCGACCCTCACGATGCAGGGCCAGGCTCCAGGGAACCTCAGTCGTCAGACATTGGACCAGGCGATTGGCAACATCTGCTTGCAGAAAATCACCCACCTGAATGCGACCCCGGCTGTCCAGCGCGGAGCGGATCGCATCGATTTCAACGGCGGAATCTAGCATCATTCGGCCAGGAAGATGGTGCAATGCGCCCGGCACAGCGCCAGGCTTGCAGTCGAGATTCCGGGCGTAACCTTAGTCACTTTGCGCAACATTTTGACGGCTCATAAACAAACACAGCCCCGGAGTCCGGGGCTGTGTCTGACTTGCACGATCCAATCGGATCAGGAATGACCTGATCGGGATCAGAAGCGCTGGTTGTAGCTCACAAACCACGTTGACGAAGCCTCATAGGCCTGGTCAAAGGAGTTGGCGAACGGGGTCACCATGAACGGTGGGCTCTTGTCCCACAGGTTACGAATACCCGCGCGAATGGTGGAATTCCACGGTGTCTCGTAAGTACCCGAGATATCGTGGTAGGTCACCGAACCCACGTTGTTCAGGGCAAACGGGTTACCCTCGTCGTCCAGGTTCTCCGGATCCGAGCACAACTGACGCGTGGCGATGCCGGCGTCGAACAGACCCTCAAAGCCACGACAATCTTCTTGCAGACTATGCAGGTAACGCAGGGTATAGGTTACCTGGAAATCACCGTAAGACCAGTTGAGGGTGGAGTTGGCACGCCAGCGCCAGGTCGGGCCACCAAAGGCCCCTACAGCATTGCCCACCAAGCTTTGAGCGTTAGACAGCTCGCCGGTGGTCACCTTTGCTGATGAGGTATAGGTGGCAGCCAGGCCGACCGAGAACCGTCCGGCATTTTGCGTATCCCAGGTGTAGTTACCATCGAAATCGTAACCCTTGATGCGGATACTGGCCAGGTTGAACTGACCTGAACGAACGGTCTGGATTTCGCTGGTAGGACCGCGCTCGATAAATCCACAGTCCTCAAGGTTGCCATCACGGATACAGCTGTTCATGATGGCACCGATACCGCGACCCGCAAGTGCGTCGTCAAGCTGCACGTCCCAGAAGTCCACGGCCAGATCCAGTCCACGAACAAAGCTCGGATTGTAGACCAGACCAATGGTCTTGGTATCACCGGCCTCAGGCTGCAGATTCGGGTTACCACCAGTCAGCGAGCGGATCTGCGAGGTCTGCTGAGGCGCGCCACCGGCCGGAACACCCTGATCGAAGCAGCGCTGCTGCTGTTCCGGGGTCAGGTCGGCGAACGGATTGCCGGCAAAATCGGCATTGGTGCAGGGATCAATCCCGCCCGGGAAGCCTTCACCACCACCCGCGAACAGGTTGTTGACCGATGGTGCACGGAAGGTTTCAGAGTAGTTGGCACGGAACATCAGGTCATCAAAAATATCCCAGCGCAGGCCGATCTTGAAGCTTTCATTGTCAAAGGATTCCTTGACAACATTGCTGCCGACAAAACCCTCGTTGGTAAAATCGGAGATACGGCCAGCCAGGTTGACTTCCAGGAACTTCACACCCGGCAGGTCGGCCAGCAGCGGAACCGCCAATTCGAGGTAGGCCTCCTCGGCCAGAACACTACCTTGGGTGGGCTCACGGAAGTTGGTCGAGTTGATACCTTGCAGAATGGTCGAGTCAGGTTGGTCACGGAAGGTGTTGGTACGGCGCTCGGCACCGACGGCGAATCCAACTGAACCGGCCGGCAGGTCAAACAACTGCCCGGACAGATTGAACTGCCATTCGCGCAAACCCGCATCCTCCTTCTCGACCAGCGACTGATCGACGAATTCGAGCATTTCCGGGGTCAAGCCAGACACGCCATTGAAGAAGTTGACCGGCACGCAGGCCCGACCATTGAGAAACGGCGTCGGGTTTTCCGGCGTACCACAGGTCGGTATGCCATCCGCATTGAGGAACGACGGGCCGACACCTTGCGCAAGACGCAGCAGGTTAACGAAGTTCAGTCCTTCTGACGAACGGCTGGATTCACCGCGTGAATAGGCAATATCCCAGTCGAAGAAGCGGCCGGCGGCATTAAACGAGCCTTGCAGGCCGAACGTACCGAAATGGGTATCGAAATCCTGGATATTGGTTCGATTGCCCGGCATACGGAAACCAAAGGCCGGCAGCTCGACGCCAAAGGGGTTGAACACGCTGTCGGCCGAGACCGGGATGTTCCATTGGGGACCGGAGAACCCGGCAACCAGGGGCACCGGCGCAATCTGGGTAACCGACTGGCGTTCATTGAAGGTGAACTGGCCGAAAAACTCGATATCACCCAACGCACCGTTGAAGCTGTCGGTCAGATCATAGGTACCGCGCACAAAGGCACTGGTCCGGGTCGACGGGGTGAGCAGGAAGTTGGTCGGCGCGAAGTTGAAGCGAACGCTGTTGCCGAACGGAATGAAATCGTCCGGTGAGCGATCACCCGGTGCCAGACCCGGCTGTTCATTGGCTGGATTCAAAGAACGAAAACCGACACCCGGCACATTGAAAATACCGAACCGACCGAAGGCCGAACCAAAGGCCTGGGGCACAAAGGCCACCGGGAACTCGGAAATGGACCGGTCACCGGCCGCAATCTCTTCCTGATCATTGCGGTTGATATTGAAGATCAGGTTGCCGCGATCACCACGATGACCGAAAGTGGCGGAATAAACGGTGTTTTCGCCGTCGCTGTCAGTGGTTTCACCATAGAACAGCTCGACTTCCATGCCTTCGAAATCATCGCGAAGAATGATATTGACCACACCGGCGATGGCATCCGAGCCATAAATTGCCGAAGCACCATCGGCCAGCACTTCGATGCGTTCGACCACAGCGGTCGGGATCTGGGTGATATCAGCCTGGCCTCCGCCAAGCGCCAGCCAGCGCCGACCGTTGACCAGCACCAGGGTCCGTGCGGCACCCAGACCGCGCAGCGAAATGGTCTGCGTGCCATCGTTGGCGTTGGTCGAACTGGTCAGGTTGGTCAGGCCCAGCGAGTCGGCCTGGTTAAGGTTACGCAGGATGTCACCGATGTTGGTCCGGCCAGTGGCCAGAATCGCTTCACGATCGATCACGGTCACTGGTGAAGTGGTTTCGACGTCGGTGCGCTGAATACGCGAGCCGGTAACCTGGATACGATCCAGTTCCGTATCGCCGTCTTGCGCAATGACCGGGGACGCGGTCATTGCCAGACCGGCAACCATTCCCGCACCAAGTGCGTAATGGATAGCCGAGGCTAGTGGGTTACGGTGTTGATTCATAATCTAAACTCTCCAAATTGTTGTCTTTTGGTTCTGCATGAATTGCAACTGCAAGCGATGTTCTAATGACAAGCAAGTCTCCGAGCAAATTGGCCACAGACCGGGGAAAGCTTTCATGAAAACTTCATAATCCGCGGCCAGGAACCTTAACTCTCGGCAGATACTAGCATTATCGAACGAAGATGAAAAGGGGGTTGGTTAAGAAAGCGTAAACCCGCAATGAATCGTATTTGAACACTTAACAAACTGTTTTTCTTCAATAATTCGCTTTCTCTCTTGCAATTTGACCAAAACGCTCCAGCATCCGGATTGATCGCTGACCACCAAACTAATGTAACCCGGCGCTATTGTCTGCAATTGCCTGATATATTTCACTCTGCCTTTTCCTGCCTGGCTTATCGGAACTTGCGCATGACTGAATTCCGGCCCATCACGCCCCCCGGCCTATGGCAACGGCGTCACCGCATGCTTGGCTACGGCTTTGGGGTCGGGGTCCTGCTGCTGTGGGCGTCAGACTCCACAATGCTCATTGCCAACATGCCGATGCTGGTCAGCGGTCTGTTCTATGCCGGCCTGGTGATTGTGACTCATCGCACTCTCGCTGGTGTCTTGCTGTCAGGCATTGCGCTGACCTTGACCGGTTTGTGGCTGACCTGGCCCGGTGGACTGGTCAATCCGCCAACCCACCCCCTGACCCTGCTGGCCATGCTGCAGCTCAGCGCGATTGTCCTGGTGTATCTGTGGCATTTCGTGTTGATTGCGCCGCGCTGGCTCCGAGCTCTGGCCTTTCTGATCGCCGGGTTACTGCTGTTGTGGTGGCTGGCTGTCCTGGTCCATGCCTCGGCGGTCATGGCCGGCTCTGCGCTGATTGCCATCGGCGTGGGTCTGGCTTTGCTGGAACAGGGTCGATGGCGCTGGATTTGTCAGGACCACCGACGCCTGGCCCGCTTGTCAGTCATTATCATTTGCCAGGACGAGGCCGATCGAATTGCCGCCTGCCTGGAGCGGGTGGCCGGTTGGGCCGATGAAATCGTGGTGGTGGATTCCGGCAGCCAGGATGGCACGCTCGAGATCGTGCGGCGCTACACCGATAATGTCTGGGAGCTTGACTGGCACGGCTATGGCCGGCAAAAACAACTGGCCCTGGACCGGTGCGGTGGTGACTGGGTTCTGAGCATTGATGCCGATGAACTGGTTACCGCCGAACTGCGCCGCGAAATCGACGCCTGGTTGAGCAAACCCTGCGACTTTGCCGGATTCCGGATTGCCTGGGTTTCGGAAGTGTTCGGAAAATACGTGTTTTTCGGGGCTGACGGACGCTACCACTGCCGTTTGTTTCGGCGTGACGGCGCACGCTTTGATGAAGCCGATGTGCACGAGGATGTCTGTCTGGACGGGCGCATCGCCCCTCTGGGTGCACCGATTTGTCACGTCACCTTCAGGGATTACGGCCATCTCAAGGAAAAAATGACCCGTTATGCCCTGATCAGTGCCGAGCGTATCGCCCGCCGTCGACGGGTTGGCCCCGTCGGTGCCTGGGTGCGCATGCTGATCAGCTTCGGGGTGCTCTATGTGCGCCGCCTGGGGGCGCTGGATGGTGCACGCGGCCTGCTGATGGCCACGGTTTATGCCATTTACACCTTTGACAAATATGCTGCTGCCTGGACCAGGCGCGCTCAACATCGGCCCGGCAAACATGGGCCTGACAAGCATCGGTCAGCGCAAGATCCAGCACCCGGACCGGACAAGTAAGCGACCGCATCGAATGGCATCAAGCCATCAAACACACCCACTGATTCGTCCAATCATTAGTCATCCAGTCGTTATTTATCCAGTAGCCGTCGCATGCTCTCCAGTCTTGCGCGCAGGGCAGCCGGCAAACGGCTGCCGAAACCATCCAGATGACGATCAACCTCGGCAAGCTCCTCGCGCCAGGCCCCGGGGTTGACATCCAGCAGGGTTTCCATATCCGGTGGCACCTCCAGACCCTCCAGGCGCAAGGCATCAATGGTCGGCAAACGGCCGACCGGCGTGGAGCGGCTCTTGCCATTGCCCTGACTGCGCTCAAGAATCCATTCCAGGACGCGCAGATTTTCACCAAATCCGGGCCATAGAAACCCGCCGTCGGCGTCGCGCCGGAACCAATTGACCTGAAAAATCTTCGGCGGCTGACTCAGACGTTCACCAATGCCAAGCCAGTGCGCCCAGTAATCACCAAAATGGTAGCCACAGAACGGCTTCATCGCCATCGGATCACGCCGTACTACACCGACCTGACCGGTGGCAGCCGCAGTGGTTTCCGATGCCATTGATGCGCCCAGCAATACGCCCTGAGTCCAGTCTTCGGCTTCCAGCACCAGGGGAATCAGACTGGCACGGCGGCCGCCGAAAACGATCGCATCAATCGGCACACCGGCCGGATTCTCGACCTGATCCGAATAGCTCGGACAACGCTCAATCGACACCGTAAAGCGTGAATTGGGATGGGCCGCCGGACCATTGCGGGGATCGAAGTCGCGCCCCCGCCAATCCCTGGCCGGCACACGATCATCCAGGTCTTCCCACCACGGCTGGTTATCCTGGGTCACCGCCACGTTGGTGAAAATAGCACCACGATTCAGCATGGCCAGGGCATTCGGGTTGGTGGCAGCGCTGGTTCCGGGCACCACGCCAAAAAAACCGGCCTCCGGGTTGACCGCATACAGGCGGCCATCAGAACCCGGGTGCAGCCAGCAGATATCGTCACCCACGGTCCAGATTTTCCAGCCCGCTGCGCGGTAGGCTGCTGGTGGAATCATCATCGCCAGATTGGTTTTGCCGCAGGCCGAGGGAAAGGCTGCGGCAATATAGCGAACCTCGCCGGCCGGGTTCTCGATGCCGACGATCAGCATGTGCTCGGCCAGCCAGCCCTCATTGCGGGCCTGGAAGCTGGCGATGCGCAGCGCATGGCATTTCTTGCCCAGCAGGGCGTTGCCACCATAGCCCGAGCCATAGCTCTGAATGCCGAGCTCCTCGGGGAAATGCATGATGTAGCGACGGTCCGGGTCCAGCTCGCCGGTCGAGTGCAGACCTTTGACAAAGTGGCCATCGCGTTCGATCCGCTCCAATGCCGATTGTCCCATTCGGGTCATTAATCGCATATTGACGGCCACGTAGGGACTGTCGGTGATTTCCACGCCACAGCGCGCCAAGGGCGAATCAATCGGCCCCATACAGTAAGGAATGACGTAAAGCGTCCGACCTTCCATACAACCGGAAAACAATCCATTCATCAAGGCATGGGCCTCGGCCGGTGCCATCCAGTGATTGTTCGGTCCGGCGTCTTCTTCCCGTTCGGTACAGACAAACGTCAAATGCTCGACCCTAGCCACGTCATCGGGATCGGAACGATGCAGATAGCAATCCGGGTGAGTGTCGGGATTCAGGGCGATCAAATCCCCCGTTTTGAGCATCAGGTCGATCAGCTCCCGTTGCTCGGTTTCGGATCCATCACACCAGTGAACTCGACTGGGGCGCATTCGCGCAGCGGCTTCATCGACCCACGCATTCAGGGAGGCAAGCTTGGAAGTCATAATGTACGTTGTTGTCCTTTCTGCACCAGCGAACGCCGCTCGGGATTTCTTGCAGGCTGCTCGGGAGTCAAAATTCAGGTAGTCGCGTCTGGCCGCTCATTATAACGCGCCCGGTCCAGCCCGGTTCCGGTACGGCTCCTTTTGAAAACTTGACAAATCCGGCGACTTGCCGGGAAAATCCTGTGTTGTTAACCATCACGGATTCACACCAGATTTGGCGCTTGACCGCCGATTCATCGAAAATCATGGATCATCGGACAGAATATCTCGACAATGGAGCGACCTGGGTGCGGCGTCTGTTCCCGCGCGAGCTGGTGCATGCGCTTGCTTACCAACTCAGCCAGAAGGCCCGCTTCAACGGTGACACCATGCTGGTGCCCCCAACCATTGGGTCCAAAGCCTGTTACGAGGCCAGCGGCTGCCAATCACCGGGGCTGCTCACCTTTTTATGGGGCCTGACGCCCCAGATGGAAAGGCTGGCCGGCGAACCTGTTCTGCCCACCTATGCCTATTTCCGCGCCTATCAAAAAGGCGATGTCTGCCGGGTTCACTGTGATCGCGCGGCCTGTGAGCACTCGGTTTCATTGACGCTGGCCTATTCCGACGATATCCCCTGGGCACTGGAGGTCGGGACCCGCCCCGCCCCGCCAGACCAGCGCGCCACCAAACGGGGCAGCGAAGACTTCGGCGATGACACAGCAATCGCCTTTCCCATGGAGCCCGGAGATGCGGTCTTCTACCACGGGGTCGAATTCATGCATGGCCGTACCCGGCCCAATCCGAATCGCTGGTCGGTTCACCTCTTCATGCACTGGGTCAGTCGCAATGGACCCTATGCCGACCAGGCCTTCGATGGCAAGCCCGTGCAGGGTGAGATTGACTTTCGGTTTCCGACGGAACTTGCAAGCGCAAACAGCCTCTAAATCAGTCACCCAAGTCATTTTTCTGGAGTGGTTGTCATGATGATGCGCGCAATAAAGATGCTAGGCACAACGATCGCTGGAACAAGCCTTCTGATGGCGGTAGTGTCAACCGCTGTCGCTCAGGACTGGTTTGTCAGCCCCTCGGCACCGAACGGTCACGTGACCGGTGCCATTGATCAGCCGGCCAGTGGTCTGTACCGGGTGGAAATCACCGAAATCAACGGCAAGCTGGTCGGTAGCGGTCGTTCCGAGGGCGTCTGGCTCAAGCCCGGCGACTACCAGATCAAGGCACGCGGAGCAGCCGTGCGGGTCGATTACACCGCCGCCGTCGGTCGATCTTCATCCACCCGGCATGTCGCCGAGAACAATGAAATCGAGCTCACGGTAGAAGAGGGGAAGACCTATCATCTGGCGCTTGATACGTCCTCACCGCGACGGTCTGACTGGGAGATCGTGGTCTGGAAGGTTGAATAGAGCTCGACCTTCTTCTCGCACTGACCTCCAACTCGCTTGCTACTCAGGTAGCAGGCGGCACAATCCGTGGGCCAAACGCGACTTTTCAGTCGCCCGGGTTCCAGCCCGACCCAATCGTGCGATCAAACAATTCCAGGGCCTTCGAGTACAGCTTGACATTATTTTCCAGCTCGTAGAATCCATGGGCTTCACCCTCCACGAACAGTTTTTCATGACGCACATTGGCTCGCTCAAGCGCATCAACCATGATGTGGAACTGGTCATAATGCGCTTGCCGGTCCTCGGCTCCATGGGCAATAAAGACCTCGGCCTGAATGCGTTCGGCATGGTGGTTCGGCGAGAATTCACGCAATCGGGCCGTATCGGTGCCCAAGGCACGGTCCAGATAGGTTGAGCCCCACGGAATTAGTTCAGGGATGTTGCCAACCTTTTTAGCCTCTTCCAGATCATAAATTCCGACAAATGCGAACGCGCACTGGTAGAGTTCAGGTTCGCGGACGGCGCTCATCATCGCAGCATAGCCTCCATAGCTGGCGCCTGAGATGCAGATCCGATCGGGGCTGGCTATGCCTTGGTCGATCGCCCAACGGACCGCATCGGTCAAGTCGTCCTGCATCTTGCTGCCCCAATGACCGTACCCGGACCATTCGAACTGGGCACCACGACCACCGGAGCCGCGGAAATTCACCTGCAGGACCGCGTAACCCCGCGATGCCATGGCCTGCACCCAGGGATCCCATCGCCAGGCATCCCTTGGCCCGTGAGGGCCACCATGAACCTCGACAACCAGCGGCAAGTCGCCAGGCTCGTCCAGGCCCGGCGGCAGCGTTAGATAACCCTCAAGCTCCAGACCATCGCGTGCCTTGAAACGGACCGGCTTCATTCTGGCCATTTTCTCAACCGGCACCCATTCGCGCGTCGCCACCAATTCATTCAGCGCCATGGATTCCATATCGAGCAACATGAATACGCCCGGTTCCTGATCACTGGACAAGCGCACAATGGCATAGCGATGATCATCCGAGTAACTGGTGATGCTCAGACTGTAGTGTGGCAGGGCGTTGATCAGACTGCGCAGCATGCGAGCGGTCGGCCTGGACTCATCAATAAACCGGATTTCCGGCCGCCCGGGATCAAAAATTGCGCCAATCAGGGTGGAGCCATCCAGATCCCAGACCGGCGCCAATGGTTCGTGGCGATCATCTTCAAGTAATGGGGTGTACTGCCCATTGCCCAGATTGAACTGGTACACACCCAGAGCATTCTGATCACGTGTCGCGATAATAAAATGCTCGCCGTCCTTGTCCATCCCCCAGAACCGGATATCACCTTCGAAGGGATTGTTGAACGACTTCCATTGGCTTTGTTCATCGGCGCGCCAGGCAAACTCATTCTCGAAATCCTCGGTCATGCCCTGGGCAAAGACCACCCGGCCTTGCTGATCCACGCCCAGCGTTCCGGTCGATAGTGGTGAGCCGACCACAGCTCGCATGCGATTCTCACCGAAAATATTCAGCCGCGACGCGAAAGGTCGCTCGCTGTCATGGCTTCGTTCAACTACAAGAATGTGACTGGGTGCGTCCGGCAATCGATGCAAGTAAGAGATCTGTCGGAAAACAAAACCGCGGCGAGGATTCCCGAAAATCCGGCGCCGCTGGGAGCCATCGGCATTGACCGCAAACACCTGACCGGTCGGCAAAGGAATGGCCAGCGAACCTTCCTTGCGAGTAGTCATGAACAGCAGCCGCTTATTGGTTGCCCAGAACAGGTTGATGGCATGCTCATTGCGGGCAGGCGAAAACTGGGCGGTGACTTCAACCTCGGGTAAAGCCGAGATATCGAGAATTACCACGCCGGTTTCGCTACCCTGAGGCACGGTAACGGCGATGTAGTCACCGCCGGGCGAAATGATCATGTCCGTGTACTGGGCATGCCGGAAAAATGTTTCCAGCGGGAGGGGCTCCTGAGCCACTATCAGAGCAGGCAGGAGCAGAAGCAACATTAAAGCTTTGGGTTTCATGGCGGCACTGAGAAGTGACATAACAGACACCAGACGATTGAAATTGAAATAAAAGTGGATTGCCATTGGCTCAACAATTCAGGCATAGTAATGCCCACTAAGCGGCACAATTCGTGTTGGTTTGTCGTTATATAAGGATAACGAACCAAACCCTATTTTGCGAATCCCTGAGTGGAGGTCATCATGAGACACGTTTTTTTTCTGGTTTTAATCGCGGTCAGCGGCATGGCCCTCGCTGATCGCCCAGTCCTCGGCGTGGCCGAATTCAAGAACGAATCCGGCGCCGGCTGGTGGGGTGGCGGGGTCGGCTGGGACTTGTCCGGCATGCTAAGCAACGAACTGGCCTCGACGGGTGCATTTCGAGTTGTCGAGCGCTCCAACCTGGAGTCGGTGCTGGCCGAACAGGATCTGGGCGCCTCGGGGCGGGTACGTGCCGACAGCGCGGCGCGCATTGGTGAGTTGACTGGCGCCGGTTATATCGTGCTGGGCACAGTCACTTCCTACAGCGAGAATACCCGCTCGACGGGCGGCGGCATCAGCTTCCGCGGTATCGGGGTTGGCGGCAAGCGCACTGAGTCGTACCTGGCCGTGGACCTGCGCGTGGTCAATGTCAACAACGGTGAAATCGAGTTCGTGCGCACCATCGAAGGTCGATCAACCGGTGGCGGTCTGAACCTGAGCGCCTACCGCGGCGGCTTTGGCGGCAACCTGTCCAACTTCGAAAACACCCCGGCCGGCGAAGCCATCCGCGCAGCGCTGATGGAAATCACCGACTACCTCGAATGCGCCATGGTCATCCAGAGTCGCTCCTGCCTGGAAAAATACGACAGCCGGGAAGACACCCGCCGCGAACGCACCCGCAGCCGACTGCGTTTCTAACAACAAGAGTACCCCGCGCCCAACGCCGCCCTCACCGGGCGGCGTTTTTTTATTTCCTGATTACGGATATACCTCAGCCACTGTGCAAGGGGGTCAACGGCTGTTCCAAGTTCCTTGTGCCTATCGAGAGCTTCGAGGGCGGGCAAACCTAACCCTTGCACCCAACTGTCAGCGGGAAGTGGCGTTACCTGATGGCAAGCCGTGGGTCGCGGAATCCGGCACGATCATACAGCCTCGACCAGCCCCGGATAATTTTCAAGGAGCCTCCCAGATCAGGACAATCGAGCATCAATTTCGTTGGCACCAAAGCTCCCGTGAACCTTGTCATTCCAGCAAGGCCGATCGACCCACGGCTTGCCAGCAGGTGACGCCACTTGCCGCCTGCCACCGAATCAACCCTCTCTCGGCGATGGCTGAGATACACGCGAAATTTCAGGGTTCAAGATCGGCCCGGATGTTCGCCAGGCGCGGCTCGATGATTTCGCGAGCCCGAGTGGTGGCGTTGAGCGCGGTGTATTCGATCTGTTCCACGGCGGTCGATCCGAGGCGACGGCGCATCGACAGATCGTAAACGATGGTATCGGCCTGAACCATATAGGCCGTATCCGAGCGCCCGTAAAAGACCAGTTGGCGTTGCCCGGCCGGCATGGCGCGCGCAATCACGGCATAACGTGCGCCGGCATCGATGGCAATATCGGCCAGCTCAGCCAGGTCGAGTTCTCCTTCAGAGATCAAGGAACCCAGTCCCGGAATAAAGCCGCGCTCAGTCAGCTCAAAGCCATCGGCTTGCAGGGCTCGCTCGATTTCGCGCACCATCGGATCGACGAAAACCGGATCGCCCTGGCCAATCACCAGAATGCCCTGAGGACTAGGTGCCGGTGGATCGATTCTCGTTGCTGCCAACGGCGGGTCGACCTGGACAGAAGCGGGCCGTTCGATCGAGGCAACCTGGATCGGTTCACTCGCGGCCGCAGCGCTGACCGATAATTCCGGGGCTTGATGAGCAGTCACTGCACTGGCATCAACTTCGCCAGCGACATCGGTTGCTGTTGTCGATTCGCGATCCTGAATGGCGGTCAGATGATTGCTGATAACCGCATCCTCCAGTGAATCACCAGGGGTGGATTGCGCCAGCCTTGAATCAGACCCCAACAATCCGGAATCGGAATCGGAATCGGAATCGAACTCTGTCTCGGCGTCGCGACCAACCTCGATGCGAGTGGCCGCCGCGCTGACCTCAGCCGGCTCGGCGTCTTTACCCAACCCCAGCAGGCCCGCGACCCGCTCCACCTGCTGCGGTGCAAATTTGACCACAGCAAAGCCCGAAGCCGCCAGGCCAAGCAGCGCAATCAGGGCAAACGCCACCAGACCAGCCCTGGAACTTCCCGCAGGCGGTACCGCCGACTGGGTCGTTGGTGGCTGAACCCGGGTCGGGTCTACTGTCTGGGTGGGCACGATGGATTCCGGGCTTTTCGATATTCGCGGCATTGAGTCAGCACCGCTGGCACGAGTTGCCTGGTCAAAGGCCGGGATACCTGCCGCCGCCAGCGCCGAACCGGTCGTCAGATCATCCAGAAGGGCGATGTAGTCGGAATATCGCTTGTCCGGATCCGGTGCCAGCATGCGGCCCAATATGCCGAAGGACTTTTCGTCCAGCTGCTCGTCCAGATCGCCCAGCTCAGGGAAATCAGACGACAGCAGAGTGCGGGCTGTGTCTTCCAGGCCTGAGCCCGGGACCAGGCGCTTGCCGGCCAGCATTTCGTAGTACACCGCGCCCAGGGCAAAGATATCGCCGCGATGATCAGCCGGCTGGCCGGTAATGACTTCCGGTGGCAGGTAGCCGGGCGTGCCCATGATGTATTTGCTGGTCGTTTTCTCGGCATCCGGATTGATGACACTGGCGATGCCGAAGTCGGTCAGTACGCAGCGGCCGCGCCGGTCAATCATGATATTGCCCGGCTTGATATCCCGGTGGACGATATTCTCTTCGTGCGCGGCCTTGAGCGCCAGCGCACATTCGGTCACGATCCGAAGCGCCTGCTCGGGCATCAGACGACCGTCGCGGGCCAGCCGTTCAGCCAACGATTCACCGTCGATATACTCCATCACGAAATACGGCTTGCCGTCGTCTTCATCGGCCAGAAAGATCTGGGCGATGTGCGGGTGATTGAGTGCTGCGACGTTGCGGGCCTCGCGGAGAAAACGGGTCACCGTGATTTCATCGCTGCTGAGCTCGTCACTCAGGCATTTGATGGCAATAAATCGTTCCAGCTTGGGATCGACGGCCTTGTAAACCACGCCCATACCGCCGCGACCCAGTTCGCTGATGATGTGATATCGACCCAGAACCTTGGGCATAACAGCTTCCTCAAATTGCGATGACAGCTTTAATGCCGGCAGATGCCGGCCCCAGTCACCCATTAGTACGAATATAGCAGATGATTGCTGCCATCCCAAAATCCAGTCAGGCGGGTATTCGGTTCCGGCGAGCTTCCTTCTTACCTTTCACTCTCTCACCCATTTCCTTTTTCCCTTTTCCCATCCCGGCCCCCTGAAGGCGTGGCTGAGCTTCATACATAATCACGTAAACTGACATTAGTACTCTCCATACCACTGCGGCGATGCCCCGGACAAACCCGAAAACTGCTGTTCTGCGCGCCCTGCATCCGGGGCCGCTGACTTGTGAGCAGCCACTGACGGGGGCCGGTGTCGTGATCGGACGCGATGGTCAGGAGGTCGATCTGATTCTGCACGGACCCGATGTCTCGCGCCGCCATGCCTGGATCGGCCGCGGGCCTGACGGCAATTGGGCTATTCGTGACCTGGAATCGACCAACGGCATATTCGTCAATGGCCAGAAGATCCAACAGGATCGACCCCTCCAGCCGGGCGATGTGATTGGACTGGGTCGGGCCCTGGCACCGGACTATGTGTTTTCACTGGTATCGACCAGCGATGCCGAGCAGATCCTGTCGCTGATCGGCGATGGGCCCTGGCTGATCGGGCGTGAGCTCAAGCATCCGGTCAGCCTGCCTGCCGACCCGACGGTCAGCAAGCGCCACGCGCGACTCATTCGCCAGGGCAGTCACTGGATCATCGAAGACCTGCACAGTCGCAATGGCGTCTGGATCAACGGGCTGCGCAAGCGCCGGTCCACCCTCACCGATAGCGACCGCGTGGTGATCGGCCACAACCAGTTGCGTCTTGACAGGGGCAGCGACCGCCCCGTCATCGCGGTCAGAAATCTGGCTACCGCTATCGCTGTCCGCGCCAAAGGCCTGGTACTCGGGCCGGAACCAGAGCCGGTCGATATCCAACTGCCCGCTGGGCGCCTGCACATTGTTCATCTGCCGGACCCGGCCCGGCGGCGCGAATTGCTGCGACTGATTTGTGCCCCACCAATGACTCAGAAGGACAGACTGGAATGGAGCGACACCACCCTGGCCGGGCAGCCCGAACAGCAGCGCGACAGAATCGCGCTGGTGGCGGCGGCGCAGCCGATGACCCGGACCCAGACGCTGATCGCATGGCTGGTCGATGAGGCCGTTCTGGCCATTGCCGGTGACCTGTCAGACCAACGCCGCCATGAGCTGGTCACAACCACCCTGGAAGCCCTGCATCTGACTGACCGCGCCAACCAGCGATTATGTGATCTTGATCGGTCTGATCAAGCCCTGGCCCGTCTGGCCTCGGCGCTGCTGACCCGCCCCGGCTTGCTGCTGCTCGACGAGCCGGCTGCCGGCCTGAACGCGGAAGCCACCCATCGCTTGTACCAATGTCTCGAAGCACTGGCTGGTACCAGCCTGACCATCGTGGTACTCAGCGGCGCACGCGGAATAACGCCTCAACCAACCCCTCAGCCCCAACGTAACAAAGCACACTCGGGCGGGCGCTGGCCTATGCGCCGCCCATCGTTCGCCGCCACCAGCGTGCTGACGAGACGGCTGCTGGCGAACGGGCGAAGTTCGCCACTTGTTCTGTTTCAGACACTGATCTTGCCGCTGATTCTGCTGGGCAGTCTTTGGCTGCTCAGAACGGAAATGGACGCCGTCAGTCAGGCCACCATCAGCCTGCTGGTCGCCATCCCGATGGCCACCGCCTGGCTGGCCTGCCACTGGCTACCGCCTGGCCTGCCGGACCTGAAGCGTCGCGGTTTGGTATCCGATCTGTGGATCGCAGCCGGGCTGGTCCTGGGGCTTGTGATTTTGATCCAGTGCAGCCTGGTCCTGGCTGCCAGCGGCTGGGTTTCTGGTTGGCCAAACGATCCAGTGTGGTCATTGGCCAAAGTAGTGTGCTCCGGCGTGATCGCCATGATGATTGGGATGATTGCCGCCATAGTGACCCGCCTGCAGCCTCTGCCGGCGTTGGCAACCAGCATGATCGGCTCTCTCGGACTGGCAACCTTGTGGATAACTGTCATCTGATGCAGTGATGTGATAGCATCAATCTCTGCCGATCACCCAATCATGAAAATACTGTGCGCACAACCCTGGATATTGACGAAGACCTGCTCGCGGCAGCCAAGGAACTGGCAAGACGTCGCGGCACCACCGCAGGCCGGGTGGTCTCGGACTTGCTGCGGCGCGCGCTGACAACACCCGAACAACCGACAGATCAAACTCTCGAATCCGAGGCAGTTTACGGCTTTCGGCCCTTTCCCCCTCGCGGAAAAGTCGTGACCGATGAACAAATTGAAAACCTGCGCGATCAGGAAGGGATCTGATCGTGCGTGGTCTGCTGGATGTCAACGTCCTGATTGCCCTGCTGGATGCCCAGCATGTCCATCACGGGCTTGCCACTGACTGGCTGAGCGACCACATCAATTCAGGATGGGCGTCCTGCCCACTGACCCAGAATGGTGTCATCCGGATCATGTCGCAACCAGCCTATCCAAACCCATTGCCGGTCACGCAGGTCGCCGGGCGTCTGGCCGAAGCCGCCAACTCGGAATGGCATGAATTCTGGGCAGATGACATCAGCCTGCTGGAAGCTGACAGAGTGAACTGGAGAGCGCTGCTGGGCTCGCGCCAGGTCACGGACTGCTACCTGCTGGCGCTGGCAGCCCATCATGGGGGGCGATTCGTTACCTTCGACCGTCGAATCGCAGTAGATTCAGTGCCAGGTGCCGGGCCGCAACACCTGTCACTGATTGAGTAACCCAATAGTCATTCATTCCGCCTCGACATAGACGCTGACTTCGCGGGTCGCACGGAAGGTGATTTCAGGGTGGCGTTCCTGGGTCAGTTGCAGGTTGACCCGGGTCGGGGCCAGATAAACCAGTTGGCCGCCGCCGTCTTCGGCCAGGTGCTGTTCATTCTTGTTGCGGAATTTCTCCAGCGCCCGTTCGTCCTCGCACGAGACCCAGCGGCAGGTCGACACGTTGACCGCCTCGAAGCGGGCCTCGACGTTGTATTCGGCTTTGAGGCGGTAGGCGACCACATCAAACTGAAGTATCCCGACCGCGCCGAGCACCAGGTCATTGCCAAACAGCGGCTTGAAGAACTGGGTCGCGCCCTCCTCGGACAACTGTGCCAGCCCCTTGGTCAGGGCCTTGAGCCGGATCGGATCACGCAACTGGACCCGTCGGAACAGCTCGGGGGCAAAGCTGGGAATGCCTGAAAACTGCAGATTCTCGCCCTCGGTAAAGGTATCGCCGATCCCAATCGTGCCGTGGTTGTGCAGGCCCACAATATCGCCTGGGAAGGCATATTCGGCCGCCGCGCGCTCGTCGGCCATAAAGGTCAAGGCACCGTGAGTACGCTGCTCCTTACCCAGGCGCACATGATGCAGCTTCATGCCTTTTTCAAACACACCCGAGCAGACCCGCATAAATGCCATGCGATCGCGGTGAGCCGGATCCATATTGGCCTGGACCTTGAACACGAAGCCAGTCAGCTTGCTTTCATCTGGTTGCACCGTCCGCCCCAGGGTGGCACGTGGCTGCGGCCGGGGTGCCTGCTCGACGAACTCATCGAGCAGTGGGATGATGCCGAAATTGTTCAGCGCGGAACCGAAAAATACCGGTGTTTGCTCGCCGTTCAGATAGCGCTCCAGGTCGAATTCGTGGCTGGCACCCTTGACCAGTTCGATCTCGTCGCGCAGCTCGGCGGCCATATCGCCCAGCGCCTGGTCAGACTCAGCCGAGTCCAGGCCCTGGATAATGCGCGGCTCCTGGCGCATGTAGTTCTTGCCGGATTCGTAAATATGAATCTCGTCGCGGAGCATGTGATAAATCCCTTTCAGACGCCGGCCCATGCCGATTGGCCAGGTCACCGGTGCACACTCGATGCCCAACACTTCTTCGACCTCATCAAGCAACTCGACCGGCTCACGGCCCTCGCGGTCAAGCTTGTTGATAAAGGTAAAGATCGGCGTGGACCGCATCCGGCAGACTTCCATCAATTTAATGGTCCGTTCCTCCACACCCTTGGCGCAGTCAATCACCATCAGGGCCGAATCCACCGCCGTCAGCACCCGGTAGGTATCTTCGGAAAAGTCGGCGTGGCCCGGCGTGTCGAGCAGGTTGACGATGCGTTCCCGGTAGGGAAATTGCATCACCGAGGAGGTAATGGAAATGCCGCGCTCTTTTTCCATTTCCATCCAGTCCGAGGTCGCATGACGCGAGGCCTTGCGCGACTTGACCGAGCCAGCCAGCTGAATCGCCCCGCCAAACAGCAGGAATTTTTCCGTCAGTGTGGTCTTGCCGGCATCCGGATGCGAGATGATTGCAAACGTGCGGCGACGCTCGATTTCGTCGGTAAGCCTGAACATGGAGTAAATCGCAAGGTAAAACCCGGCAATTATAACTGAATCAGGCCGTTCTCCACCTCCACCCCAGGGAATCTCTGAGCTTCGTCTGCTGTTGGCATCAATGGCCACTACTAACAATTGATTAAGGAACCTCTGAACAAGTCTACGCGGGCGCGACGGTGCCTTTGCGGGAGGCTCCGGCTTGGCTTGGGCGAGCGTGGTTTGGTCATTCCAAATGAGCGAGCCCAAACGAGGCGGAGGCCCCGCAAAGGCCCGTCCCGTATGGGTTTCGCCGGAGAAG
>CAZFYM010000029.1:0-39218 GCA_964523755.1 uncultured Wenzhouxiangella sp.
CACAACTATGTTAACGTACTAACACGCTATTACATTAATTCAACCATGAAACAACTTGACCAACAACACGCCGAAGCGAACCGTGCCGCTCGAGCCAGCCTGGCCGAGGCCTTTCTGGCCATGAAAACGGGTGACGAATGTCGGGCCTTGCTCAAGGACCTGACCACGCCAGCCGAGCTTGAAGCACTGGTTGATCGATGGCGCGTAGTCAAATTTATCGACCAGGGCGTGCCTTACCGTGAAATCCACGAACAAACCGGCGTCAGCGTCACCACCATCGGCCGCGTCGCCCGCTTCCTGGAAAACGGCAACGGCGGCTACCGCCTGGCCCTGGAGAGATTGAATCTTGCGCCTTGAACCTCGAGCCTTATCAAAATGACCCGACTAAAAATCGCCATTCAGAAATCCGGCCGCCTGGCCGACAAATCCCTGTCGCTGCTTGAGCGCTCCGGACTCTCATTCGCCCGGTCCAAGGACAAGCTGTTCTGGTTTGGTCGCAATCTACCGGTCGATCTTTTGCTGGTGCGTGATGACGATATTCCCCGTCTACTGCTGGAAGGCGTGTGCCATCTCGGCATCGTCGGTGAAAACGTCGCCATGGAAAAGCTGCTGGAAAGTCGGAAGCGCCGCGCTGATGCCGAACTGGAATCTTTACTCAAACTGGAATTCGGACACTGTCGTCTGATGCTGGCCATACCGGAAGAGACCGCTTTCAATGGTCCTGTCCAGTTGGACGGCAAGCGTCTGGCCACCAGCTATCCCTGGCTGACCCGACAATACCTGGAGCGCCACGGCGTCGAAGCCGATATTGTTACCCTGAACGGTGCGGTAGAAATCGCACCAAGCCTGGGAACGGCCGATGCCATTGTCGACCTGGTTTCCACCGGTACAACGCTGCGGGCCAATCATCTCAAGCCGGTTGATGAGGTGCTGACCTCCCAGGCCGCGCTGTATCGCAGTCCAATCAAGCTGGACGAAGCAGGCGAGAAGCTGCTGTACAAACTGCTGACCCGAATCCAGGCCGTCCAACAGGCCGCGGAAACCAAGTACGTGATGCTGCACGCGCCGCGCGATCGCCTGGCCGATATCTCGGCCATTTTGCCCGGGGCCGAATCACCCACCATACTGACCCTGGAAGGCCAGCCAGATCGGGTCGCCGTGCATGCGGTGTGCACCGAGCAAGTGTTCTGGGAGCACCTGGAAGAGCTCAAGCAAGCGGGAGCCTCAGCGGTTCTGGTTCTGCCTGTGGAGAAAATGCTGGCATGAAAATCATCGCTGCCGACAACCTGGATCAGATCGGGCTTGACCAACTGCTGGAGCGGCCAGCGATGGAATCCAACGCCGATTTGCGCGCCACGGTGGCTGACATCATCGCAGCGGTAAGGCGAGATGGCGATGCGGCACTACTGGCCTATGGCCGCCGCTTTGACGGTCGAGAACCGACCCGTCTGCTGGCCACCGCCGAAGACCTGGCCAATGCCGAAGCTGAACTGGATGCCGATTTGCTGGCCGCCATTGATACTGCTATTGACACCGTCGGTCGCTTTCATGCCGCAGGCAAGCCGGTTGACCAAGTCACCGAAACGGCACCCGGCGTCACTTGCCAGGCGCGCTGGCTCGCGCTCGATCCGGTCGGGCTATATGTCCCGGCCGGGACGGCCCCGTTGCCGTCAACCGCTATCATGCTGGGCGTGCCTGCCCGCCTGGCTGGCTGCAAAAACATTGTGCTGGCCACACCACCCGGTCCGGATGGCCGGGCAGATGCAGCCGTGCGCGCAATCGCCCGACGCCTCGATATCACGACCGTTCTGGTTGCCGGTGGCGCCCAGGCCGTGGCTGCCATGGCTTATGGCACTGAAAGCGTGCCAGGAGTCAGCAAGATTTTCGGGCCTGGCAATCGCTTTGTCGCTGAAGCCAAGCGTCAGGTCAGCGAAACCGCCGACGGGGCGGCCATGGATCTGCCGGCCGGGCCGTCGGAAGTCATGGTGATTGCTGACGATTCGGCAAACCCGGAATTCATCGCCATCGACTTGCTCTCGCAAGCTGAGCATGGTCCGGATTCCCAGGTATTTCTGGTGACCACCAGCGACGATATCGCACGCCGCACCGCGCTGGCGCTGGCATCCTTGCTCAAGCAATTGCCGCGCGCCGATACGGCAAGGCTGGCTTTGAATCACGGCGCCATTCTGGTCGTGGACGGCAGCGCTCAGGCCGTAACCATCGCCAATGCTTATGCCCCCGAACATCTGATTCTGTCCTGCCGCGACGCAGCAAGCTTGTGTGCTGACATCACGACCGCCGGCTCGGTATTTCTCGGGCACTACACGCCTGAATCACTGGGTGACTATATTTCCGGGACCAACCATGTCCTGCCAACGGCCGGCTGGGCACGCTCCCGGGCCGGCTTGTCCACCGCCGATTTCATGCGCCGCATGACGGTGCAGGAAGCAACCCCTGAAGGCCTCAAGAATCTCGGTCCGGCCGGGGCCCGGCTGGCGGCGCATGAAGGGCTGGACGCTCACCGCCTGGCCATTGAACTGCGCCTGGATACGTTGGCCAGAGGAGCGGTTTGAATGAATCCTGTTGACCTGGCCCGACCGGAAATCCGCGCCCTGGAAGCCTATGCTTCGGCCCGTGCATTGGCCAATAGCGCCGGCATTCTGCTTAATGCCAATGAAAACCCCTGGCCGCCGGTCAATGATGGTGGAATGGCGCTGAATCGATATCCCGATCCGCAACCGGCTCAGCTGAAAGCCCGATTGGCCGAGCGCTACGGCGTATCAATTGATCAGTTGCTGATCACCCGTGGCAGTGACGAAGGTATCGATCTGCTGGTCCGTGCCTTTTGTCGGGCGGGTAGGGATTGCGTTATCACCTGTCCGCCGTGTTTTGGCATGTATGCCTTGAGTGCAAAAATTCAGGGCGCGAACCTTATCGAGATTCCGCTGATTGAACGAGAGTCCGGTTGGGACCTGGACCAGGCCGGACTCAATGACGCGCCGCCTGCTCGACTGACTTTTCTGTGCACGCCGAACAATCCCACCGGAAACCGGATCGAGTCTGCAGTGATCGCCAGGCTGGCCGAACAAGCGGCCGGGCAGGGTCTGGTGGTGGTCGACGAAGCTTATGTGGAATTTACCAGCGCACCATCGGCCAGTGATCTGCTGGCAGACCATGCCAACCTGGTTATTCTGCGCACGCTGTCCAAGGCTTATGGTTTGGCCGGCTGCCGCATCGGTGCCGTGCTCGCTCACCGGGATGTCGTTGGCCTTCTGAAACGAATCATTGCACCCTACCCATTGCCAACGCCATCGATTCGCGCCGCCATGACCGCGCTTGATGCGGTCGGCAGCCAGGACGATCACCTGGCCATCCTGCGCCAGCAAAAGGCGCGCCTGGTCGAGGCCCTGAAAGGACACAGTGGCATCCGCGCGCTATGGCCGGGCGAGGCAAATTTCATTCTGCTGCGAGTGGCCAGTGCAAGCGATCTGGTGGCTTGCGCAGCAACGGCTGGCATCCGGCTGCGCAACCAGTCAGCTCAGCACGGCCTGGACGGCTGCGTCCGGATCACCATCGGCACGCCGGAAGAAACCACGGCGCTGATCCATTTTTTCAAGGGCTGGAACGCATGAGTCTGAAAAAAATCCTGTTTATCGACCGCGACGGCTGTCTGATCGAGGAACCGGCCGATGAACAGGTTGATTCCTTTGCCAAGTTTCGCCTGATGCCTGGCGTGATTCCCGCGCTGCTCAAACTGAAGACTGCCGGGTTTCGATTCGTGATGGTCAGCAATCAGGACGGACTGGGCAGCGAGGCCTTTCCAACCGAGGATTTCGAAGGCCCGCAACAATTGTTGCTCAATATTCTTGCATCCCAGGGTATCGAGTTCGATGCCATTCATATCGACCCGACCCTGCCTGAAGAGCAGGCACCCACCCGCAAACCCGGGATTGGAATGTTGCTGGAGTATCTGAGAGATCCCAGCCTGGATCGGACCCAGTCGGCGGTCATTGGCGATCGCATCACCGACCTGGAGCTGGCGGCCAATATGGGTCTGCGGGGATTTCGGGTCGGCCCGGAGGGTGAGGACTGGCAGACCACGGCAACCCGAATTCTCGGAACGCCACGCACGGCGACCGTCAAGCGTGATACGCGCGAAACCGGTATTTCGGTGACGGTCAACCTGGACCAGGCCCGGCCGGTACAAATCCAGACCG
The DNA here is from genome assembly GCA_964523755.1 of uncultured Wenzhouxiangella sp. Classification (GTDB taxonomy): domain Bacteria; phylum Pseudomonadota; class Gammaproteobacteria; order Xanthomonadales; family Wenzhouxiangellaceae; genus Wenzhouxiangella. Next base: position 4,218 of record CAZFYM010000029.1, read on the forward strand.
GCATCGGTTTCTTTGACCATATGCTGGACCAGATTGCCAGCCACGGCGGCTTCAGCCTGGTCCTGGATTGTCGCGGTGATCTTGAGGTTGATGAGCATCATACGGTCGAGGACTGCGCGCTGGCATTGGGTCAGGCCCTGGATCAGGCCCTGAGCGACCGGGTCGGGCTGGGTCGCTATGGTTTTGTTCTGCCAATGGACGAATCCCTGGCCCGGGTTGCCATCGACTTGTCCGGACGCCCGGCGTTTGTGCTCAATGGCGAGTTCCCGCGTGAGTCGGTCGGCGGACTGCATACCGAAATGGTCCGCCACTTTTTTGCCTCGCTGGCCCAGACACTCAAATGCGCCATTCATATCGACCTGAGCGGCGAAAACACCCACCACATGGTCGAAGCCTGCTTCAAAGGCGTCGGCCGAGCCCTGCGCCCGGCCCTGGCTCGCACCGATTCAGGCCTCCCCTCAACCAAGGGCCTGCTGTGATGGCTTGTAGCAAAATAAAAAGCCAATTCAAAAGCGTTCTCTCGCAAAGACGCAAAGGCGCAAAGGAAGGCTTTGAAAACAAAGACTCGTTCAAGAATTTCTTAGCGTCTTTGCGTCTTCGCGTTCAAAAGGTTTTGATTCTTTCTTTCCAGGAATCGGCCTCATGACGGTAGTAGTGGTCAATTCGGGTGGGGCGAATCTGGGGTCGGTGGTGCAGGCGCTGAATCGGCTGGGTGCCAAGTCGGTGCTGACCTGCGATCCGGACACCATCCGCCTGGCTGATCGGGTCATTCTGCCCGGCGTCGGCTCGGCCCGAGCCGCCATGTGCGCGCTTGACCAGGCTGGACTGGTTGATGTGATTCGTGGTCTTGAGCAGCCGGTGCTGGGTATATGCCTGGGCCTGCAATTGCTTTACGATCAATCCAGCGAGGGCGATTGTGCCTGCCTGGGACGGATACCGGGGCAGGTGACACGACTAAAGGTGGGCCAGGAGTTGCGTCTGCCTCACATGGGCTGGAACCAGCTCGACTGGACCCGGGCCGATGATCCGCTGGCCAGAGGATTGACGGGCAGTGAATGGTTTTACTTTGTCCACAGCTACGGCGCGCCGATTGACCATGCCGTGGCGACCAGCCATCATGGCCAGCCCTTTGCTGCGGTGGTTCGCCACAACAATTTTGCTGCCTGCCAGTTTCATCCCGAGAAGTCGGCTGCGGCGGGTGCTCGATTGTTGCGCAACTTTCTGGAGAGCTGAAACCATGGAACCATCGGGAGCGACAACATGCAATTGATACCGGCGATTGATTTGCGCGCAGGCCGCGTGGTGCGCCTGGAGCAGGGCGATTACGATCGTGAAACCCGGTACAGCGACGATCCAGTGGAACTGGCCTTGCGCTACCAGACAGCGGGCGCGCGCCTCCTGCACCTGGTTGACCTGGACGGGGCCCGATCCGGAAACGAGGAAAATCTCGCGACCATAGGAACGATCTGCCAGGTACTCGATATTCCGGTGCAGACCGGTGGCGGGGTGCGTTGTCTGGAAGATGTGGAATTGCGACTGGACAAGGGGGCTGCGAGGATCGTCATCGGTAGCCTGTGCGTACAAAACCCGAGTACCGTCAGTGCCTGGCTGGAGGCGCTGGGTGGTGAGGCCATCGTGGCCGGGCTGGATGTGGCGCGTGGCCTGGACGGCCAGTGGATTCCGCGGGCTGCCGGCTGGACCCAGATCGGCGACCTGGACTTGTTCGCGCTGCTCGATCGCCTGGTTTATGCCGGCCTGGAACATCTTTTGTGTACCGATATCGAGCGCGATGGCATGTTTTCCGGCCCGGCCATCAGCCTGTATGAAACGATTACCCAGCGCTATTCCGGATTGAAAGTCCAGGCCTCGGGCGGGGTGGCCAGGTCAGCTGATCTGGAGGCAGTTGCCGCCACTGGTGTCAGCGGCTGCATTGTTGGCAAAGCGCTGCTTGAAGGTCGAATCGAACTTGACCAGATCGACCGATGGTCGCGGTAAGGCTGATCCCCTGCCTGGACGTGCGCGATGGACGCGTGGTCAAGGGTGTGCGTTTTCGCCATCATCGCGAAATGGGCGACATTGTGCAGCTGGCTGAGCGCTATCGTGATCAGGGAGCCGATGAACTGGTGTTTTATGACATCACGGCCAGCCCGCAGCGTCGCAGCGTCGACACCCGCTGGGTGGAACAAGTGGCCGAAGCCATTGATATTCCGTTCTGTGTGGCCGGTGGTATTCGTGATGTGGCGACGGCGCGCGCGGTACTGCATGCCGGCGCCGACAAGATTTCGGTCAACTCGCCGGCCCTGGAACGACCCGAGCTGATCAGCGAGCTGGCCGACGCCTTTGGTTCCCAGTGCGTGGTCGTGGGCATCGATTCGATTCGTGAAAGCGGAACATTGAGAGTACGTCAGTACACCGGTGATCCCGACAATATGGTTGACCCACGTCGTGATACCGCGCATTGGGTTGCAGCCGTGCAGCAACTGGGTGCCGGCGAGATCGTGCTCAACTGCATGGACTCAGACGGGGTTCGCAGCGGCTACGACATCGAGCAGCTAAGGGCCATGCGCCCAATCTGCCGGGTACCGTTAATTGCCTCCGGCGGTGCCGGCCAGCCCGAGCATTTTCTGGATGTGTTTGAACAAGCCGACGTCGACGGCGCTCTGGCCGCAACCGTATTCCACTCCGGCCAGATCACCATCCCCGACCTCAAAACCTGGCTCACCAATCGCAGTATCGTGGTTCGAACATAAAAAGCCTCAGTAAACTTATGAAACCAAATACTCAAGCATTGCCGACGCTGGACTGGGACAAGGGTGACGGGTTGTTGCCGGCGGTGGTTCAGGATGCCCGCGACGGGCGGGTGCTGATGCTCGGCTACATGAACGTCGAGGCGCTGGACAAGACACTGGAATCCGGACAGGTCACTTTCTACTCGCGCAGCAAACAGCGCCTGTGGACCAAGGGTGAAACCTCCGGCAACGTGCTCAAACTGACCGGCATCAACAGCGACTGCGATCGCGACACGCTGCTGGTCCAGGCGATTCCGCATGGCCCCACTTGTCATACCGGCACGCACACCTGCTTCGGCGACACGGATTTGCCGCCCATCGGAGGACTGGCCCGTCTGGAGCAGGTTATCGCTGAGCGTGCCGCAACACCCGAGCCCGACAGTTACACCGCCAGCCTGCTGCAAAAAGGTGTGCAACGCTGTGCCCAGAAAGTCGGTGAGGAAGGGGTGGAAGTTGCCCTGGCGGCCGTATCCGGCGATCGCGAGCAACTCAACAACGAAGCAGCAGACCTGCTGTACCACCTGCTGGTCTGCCTGCGCGCCGCCGGCAGTGACCTGGACCAGGTTTTGGCCGTACTCAGCGCCCGCCGAAGGTGAGAGTTTTGTGCCTGGCGGCACTGGCTCTTTAAAGTCAAAGGCGTTCCGCCCCCGCTGCGCTCGGCCTGATCCAACCCCTGGCCTGGCGATTGCCAAGAATCCTTCAGTTCCGGTGTTTTCGGGGTTTCGAGTCCTTGAAGGCACCGAGAGCACAGGCGCATGAAGCCCTGGAGTGGAGATGTCAGCCCCTGTGGGCGAAACGCTTTTAACTTTGACCTCAGCGCCAAGAGGCGCAACAAGTCTCAAACAAAAGCATCACCCACGCGGATGATCCGATCCGCTATAACGATAAAATCCAACCGGATCTCATGGGTCAAGTTCGGACCCAAGCAAATCTGGATCAACCTTCGGCTTGGCCATCAACGCCGGCTTGGCAAAGTAGTAACCCTGAAAATCGCTGATGCCCGCTTTGTCCTGCAGCCAGGACACTTCATCGTGACGCTCGACTCCGGTAGCAATCAGATGGATATCCATTGCCCGGCACAACGCGACAATGCCCAGCACTATGGCCTGACGTCGGCGGCTGGTGTGGATCTGGTTGATGATTTCGCGATCGAGTTTGACGTAATCGGGGCAGAACACCGCCAGCCGTTTCAGGCCGGCCTCGCCGGTACCGAACTTGTCGGCCAGTACGCGAAAGCCGTGGTCGTGCGCACAATCGCGCACTGAAGCCAGTTCACGCGGGTTGCCCAGGCGAGCCAGGCTGGCAAACTCCAGAACAATCTTTTTCGGCGACAGGCCTTCAAGCTCAGCTTGCTCGCGGGTTGTAGTCAGCGCCAGATTCAGGTTGCCCGGACCAATATGAGTGCAGTTGAGAAACAGATGATGGGTCATTTCCAGCCTGGCGGCATCCTTGATCGCCCGGCTACGACAGGCCTGATCAAAAAAGGAGAGATTCTCGGTGAGCACGTTGGCAATAATGCTCGCGGCCGGCTCGCCCGTTCGTCCGCGAACCAGAGCTTCGTAGCCTCTGATACAGCTTTGATCCAAGTCGACCACCGGCTGAAAGGCGAACTGGATTCCCATGCCAATCACACTGGTGTAGTCGGCCAGGCGTTCGCGCTGGTCAAGTTCAGATGTTGCAATGTCCATGTTCAATGTGTCCGGAATTTGAATGAGAAAAAAGATGGCCGTCTATCCCTGCTCCAATTTTCGTGCCAAACCATCGAGATGGCTCATTACATCACATGCGATTCAGCGTGAAATCAGACCAGCGCACACTTCAATCGCGCCACCAAAAAGAGGCTTGACCCGCCTGGTCAGAGAGGTGTCAGCTTGCGTCGAGACAGTCGCGGGTTCCGCTCGCTATTCACCGATATGACGAAGGAGATATCGTCGGCGCGCCAGGCGGGCCCACAGACGGCCGCTGACAAACCAGCACAGAAATCCCGCTTCGCGCAACAGGTTCAGCAGATTGTGGGCCGTCAACTCAAGACGGGATTCGGCGGGGATCAGCTCGACATCCAGGCCGGCCTGGCGCGCCAGAACCCGCAATCGTCCCAGATGGTAGCGACTCGACATCAGCGAAACCGGCCCGGCTGCTCCGACCACAGCGCGCGCGTGAACCAGGTTTTCCAGGCTGTCGGTCGATGCCTCTTCCAGCGTCAGGCGAGCGCTGTCCAGCCGGTGGTGGCGCATCAGCCAATCGCGACCGACTGCGGCTTCAGAGGGCTGGCCACCGCCAAGCAGAACCAGCCTGATGTCCGGATGCTGTCCAAGCAACTCGGCTGCACGAGCCAGGCGCTCACGATAGTCAAATGACGGTTGACCCTTGTCCAGGCGATGGCCGCAGACCAGTAACAATCGGTGAGTCGGGGCACGCAGTCGAATCATGGAGAATCGCAGCACCCACACCAGGCTGGCCACCAGACTCAGACCTGCAGTCAACAGCAGTAGAACGCTCGTTGCCGCCAGGGATTCGAGCGTGGCCGCAGTGCCTATCCGGTTTGCCGTGGTGGATTTCGACATGGCATGAAAGAATGGTCTGATCAGTTCGAGTCGATATACTAACCGCCATGTTATTGCGCCACAGTTCATCTCCGGCTAGCCGGCCAAACGCGGGCTAGCTGCTGATGTCACCCCTGAAGATCAGTGCCATGACGGTGACCTGTGCCGCCGGTGCCGGCCTGGAAGCGGTACGCGGCGCACTGGGCGCTGAACGCTCCGGTTTGCGAGCCAACGATTTCGACCATTGCAACTTGACGACCTGGATCGGTCGGGTGGATCAGGTCGAATCGGTCGAGCTCGCTGATCATCTGACCGAGTTTGACTGCCGCAACAATCGCCTGGCCGAACTGGGATTGAACCAGGACGGCTTTATCGCCGCCGTCGAGAGCCTGAAAAAGCGGATTGAACCTGGTCGGATCGCCTGCGTGATCGGTACCAGCACCGCCGGAATCGGTACCACCGAAATGGCCTATCGCGACCAGGGCGAGGGCGAGCACTTTGCCCGGCAATTTCTGTTGCCGAGAGTCCACACCCCACACACTTCCAGTGCCTACGTGGCCCGACGACTGGGTATCGATGGGCCGGTGATGACCATTTCCACGGCCTGTTCGTCCAGCGCCAAGGTGTTTGCATCGGCGGCGCGTCTGATTGAGGCCGGATTGGCCGATGCCGCCGTGGTTGGTGGTGTCGACAGCCTGTGTCTGTCGGTGCTGTACGGCTTTCATTCCCTGGAACTGATTTCCGACCAACCCTGCCGACCTTTTGACCAGCAGCGCAAGGGCTTGAGCCTGGGTGAGGCCGCCGGCTTTGCCATTCTTGAATCTTCACCGTCGCAGGCGCTGGGCGAGCTGCTCGGCTGGGGCGAAAGCTCCGATGCGCACCATATGGCTTCCCCGCACCCGCAGGGCGAAGGGGCTGTGGCGGCGATGCAGCAGGCGCTGACCATGGCCGGACTGGATAGTGGTCAAATCGATTACATCAACTGCCATGGCACGGCAACGCCGCTCAATGATCAGATTGAGGCCATGGCAATCCGGCAGGTTTTTGGCGAACCACCGCCCGCCGCTTCGACCAAGGGCTGGACCGGTCATACGCTGGGAGCTGCCGGTATCGTCGAGGCCGTGTTCAGTCTGCTGGTACTGACCGATGACTACCTGCCCGCCGGAATCAACCTGAGAAACCCCGACCCGGCCTGGTCCGATTTTATTCTCGACAGACCCGTTAGAAGAAAGGTCGACCACGTGCTGAGTAATTCCTTCGGCTTCGGCGGCAGCAATTGCAGTCTGATTTTTGGGCGTTTGTCCTGATGATGACGGCGACGCCGAACCTCGACACAATCGACATTCTCGGTGTTGGCATCGCTGCACCGGGTCTGGACAGCTGGGACAGCTTGCTGGCTGTGCTGGACGGTCAAGCGCCGAACCCGGACAAAACGCTACCTCACTCCAGCCTGCTCTCCCCCCGCGAACGCCGCCGGGCACCGGCAGCGGTCAAGCTGACCTTCAGTGCAGCCGAACAGGCCTGCCGGCAGGCCGGAATAGAGCCGGCCGAGCCACTGGCCATCTTCAGCTCCGGCATGGGCGATCTGGATATTACCGACTACCTTTGCCGAACCCTGGCCGACCAACCAGAACTGCTCTCGCCCACCCGGTTTCACAACTCCGTGCACAATGCCGCTTCAGGCTACTGGTCGATCGGGGCCGGTGCAAAAGGTGATGTGACTGCCTTATCCGCCTGGCGCGACAGCGCCACGATTGGTTTGATGGAGTCTCTGGTCCGGGCCCAGCTGGGCAGCCAGTCAGTTCTGCTGGTCGTCTACGATGATCATGCGATTGGCTCGATGCGTGACCTGTGGCCCAGTCAGTGGGGATTCTGTGCGGCAATGCTCATTGCCGGATCTGACGATGACCGGCATCCTATGGCCAGGCTGAAGGTCAGCAGCGACCGGGGGATGGACGAATTCGAGCCGCTGCCGCCAGCACTGGAAGCGCGCCGCAGCGACAATCCGGCGGCCCGACTCCTGCCGCTGCTGGCACTGATTGCCGGACGTGCCAGCCAGCCAGTCTTTCTCGCTGCCGAACAAGGTCCCGGGCTGCGCTTTGAGCGAGTTTCGATATGAGCGTCTGCGTCGTCATTCCGGCTCGCAATGAAGGCCGCACGATTGCCGAGGTGGTCAGGCAAAGCCTTTTGGCCGTTGACCATATTATCGTGGTCGACGATGGCTCCGAGGACGATACGCTGGACCGTCTTGAGGGTCTCGATGTTGATATTGTCCGTCGCCCGAGCGCCGGTGGCAAGGCAGCGGCGCTGGCCGATGGTTTTGCCCGCGCGCTGCAGGGCCAGTGCGCGGTCGTGGTGACCCTGGACGGCGACGGCCAGCACGACCCGGCCGATATCGCGCGTTTGCTGGCGGCTGCGCGCGACCACCCGGATCATCTGGTACTCGGTGCCCGAGTTCGCCAGCGCCACCACCAGCCCGGTATTCGCCGCTTCGCCAATCGATTCGCGGATTTCTGGATTTCCTGGGCCAGCGGCCAGCGCGTTCCCGACAGCCAGACCGGATTTCGGGTCTACCCTCGCCGGCTGCTGGATGCGGTGCGTCCATCGACAGACAAGCGCCATGGTTTTGTCTATGAAACGGCCATGCTGATCGATGGTGCCCGCGCCGGGTTTCCATGCGTGGCCGTGGCCATTGACAGTGTCTACCGGCTCGGGGCCCGGCCCAGCTATTTTCGACCGGGCCGTGATGTCTGGGAAATTTTCCGGTTTGTCTTCTGGCGCATTGTCAGTCGGGCACTCTACTTGCGCGGGCTGTGGCGCATGCTGCGAACACCGGCCCGGTTTCACTGCCCGGACGAGCCGTGAAAAAGCCACTGATGCTACGCGTTACACTGGCCAGATGAACGTGGGAAACGATTGACTGGTTTGATGACGATGGAAAATTACGACGTTGTAATTCTTGGCGGTGGTCTGGCCGGGCTGACGCTCGCCCTGCAGCTGCGTCAGGATCTGCCGACGGCCAGCATTGCGGTGATCGAACGACAACGTCATCCGGTACCGGAAGGGGCACACAAGGTCGGTGAGTCCACGGTCGAAATCGGGGCCGACTATCTGTCACGGGTGATTGGTCTCAAAGATCATCTGGACCAGCAACATCTTCGCAAATATGGCTTGCGGTTCTTCTTCAACGCCAATCAGTCCGATGACCTGACTCAGGCCATCGAGCTGGGAGCCAGTCACCTGTTGAGCCTGCGTTCCTATCAGATTGACCGCGGTGTGCTCGAAAATCATCTGGCTGCCCGGATGAAAAGTTCGAATATCCAGTTGGTGAATGGCGCAACCGTGGTGGATATCAAGCTCGATGCTGACCGATTCCACCAGGTCAGCTACCGATCCGGTAGTTGTGAAATGCACCTGACTGGACGTTGGTTGGTTGACGCCATGGGACGGGGCAGCCTGCTCAAACGCCGGCTAAACCTTGCTGAAGACAACGACCATCACTGCAGTTCGGTTTGGTTCCGTGTCAAGGACCGGATCGACGTCGCCGACTGGAGCAAGGATCCGACCTGGCAGTTGCGCTGTAGCCAGCTTCCACGCTGGCAGTCAACGAATCACCTGATGGGGCCTGGTTACTGGGTCTGGCTGATTCCGCTGGCATCCGGCTCGACCAGTATCGGCGTGGTTTTCGACAATCGCCTGCATGAATTTGCCCAATTCAAGACTTATGAGGGTACTTTGAACTGGCTGGCCTGCCATCAGCCGCGCTGTCATCAGGCTCTGGTGCAATCGAACGGCATGTTGCAGGATTTCCTCTATCTGCGTCGGATTTCCCACGGCTGCCGCCAGGTTTTTTCCAATCAGCGCTGGGCATTGACCGGTGAAGCCGGCGTTTTTCTTGACCCATTCTATTCGCCGGGCAGCGACTTTATTGCGATCAGCAATACGCTGATCGCTGATCTTGTTCGGCGAGATCTGACCGGACAAAGCATCAGGCGCCGGACCCGTTTGTATGAACGCGCTTATTTTTCCTTCTACCAGTCATCGCTCAAGCTGTACCGTAATCAGTATGAGTTGTTTGGCCACGCTCGCGCCATGAGCGCCAAGACTATCTGGGACTATGCTTACTACTGGGCAGTGCTGGCACTGATCTACTTTTCCGGTCGCTTGACCGACACCAGACTACTGGCGCGCCATGGTTCGTTGCTGGATTCGTTGCGAGAATTGAATGCTGATAGCCAGACCGTGTTTCTCGATTGGTCACGGCTCGAAAAGCCAATCGACAGCCAGGCGTTGTTTATCAACCAATCCGAGCTACCGTTGCTGGTTCGTCTGAATCAAGAGCTGTCCGAGGTCGTCGGAGACAGCGATGAGCAACTCGATCAGCGCCTGGCACGTAACGGCGAGATGCTCAAGGCACTGGCCGCTGAGCTGGCCTCGCTGGCACCAAAAGCCGCCAGCGGGCAACTGGCGGACGAGGTGCCGGCTGAAGGGCGGATTATTCTGGACGATCTGCCGGAAGCCTATTTGCGGCCGCAGGCATCCGGTGTCGAGTCGACTTTCTATGGCCGGGCTGCTCAGACCTCGGTCGGATAACCTGTCGTCACAGCCTCGATTTCGACCAGCAGATCGGATCGGCAAATATCCCCCCGCATACCAATGATCAGCGAGTTGGGCCAGGCGCGGGCCAGACGATCGGCAATCCAGGACCAGTGCTCGGCCTCGCGCACGTAGACGCGCACCATACTGTGGTGATCAAAGTGTCGCAGGGCATCACAATTCATGCGCTGGGCGCTCTCGATCAGCAGCGACTTCAGATTGACCAGAATTTCTTCGGTCTGGGCGACGACGTTCCCGGGGTGGCGGGTTTCGTGACCGACCACACTGGCCGTGCCCGATATCATCAGCAGCACCTGACCATCACTGGTCGGTACTGCTGTGGCCCGGGCAAATGACGGGCTTCTGGGTCCGTAACGACGTGGATACTCATAAGCGCTGACCTGGCGGGGGTTCTCGATGTGTACGCCCGGCCGGTTGCCACACAGCACATAGACCCTGAGCCTGGGCTCGTCGCTACCAATGGCCGTTCCGGCGCACAGCGACGAGCCGTTGATATTGCTTGCCTCCAGCGCCCGGGCGCGCCCCAGGCAGAAGCGTCGATAGCGCTCACGATCACCCGTTCCATCATTGATGGCCGGGAGGTAGTTCCAGGCTCTGAGCAAGTGTGGCCGACCCAGCCGGCTTGCCAGCGCCAGAATATCCCGGTAGGCCTCGAAAACTGCCTGCTCCGGGTCGGACCCGATGTCGTCGGGGCAAACCAGCGCCAGGGCCAGATTCTCATCGGACCGTCGCCAGTGGATGCTGCCCTCAACACCGCTGACGACCGGCCCACCAGAGGACCAGAACTCGCTGGTCAGATCACCACCCAAGCAGTCCAGCCCAATTGGCCAGCCGGCAGCATTCGATTCAGAACCCGCATAAGGCTCGAAATCAAAGCGCAACAGCGTCCGATCATGACCTGGATCCGACGAACTTGCCCGAAGCAATCCGGCTGGACACAGTTGATCGGCCGGCCTGGTCTCAGGCAGCACGATCAAATACCACCTTGGCATTGCGGCGTCGCTGGCGACGCGCCTGCCAGGCCGAACGCCACTGAGCCAGGCTGGTCAGTATATAGATCAGGCGAAACAGGCGCAGACGCCGGTAGACCCGGGCATTATCGAATACATCACCGGCAAGAACCGAAATGACCGCCTGCTTGAGTCCGAAAATATTGCTCGGATTCATGAACAGGTGGCGCATGCCGGGCGCCGGAAATCGATAGATAAACCAGGACAACTCCCTTACCCCCCGGATCACCCGGGTACGATGCCGCCGCCGCGCCTTGCGGGCAGCCACAGCGTCGCCGGCCAGTTCGGCCAGAACCACGTCAGCACCGCACTCGGCGCTGTGCATACCGAAAAAAACGCCCGAGGAGAATACCGGGTCAACAAAAATGCCCGCATCACCAACCATCAGCCAGCGCTCTCCAGCCAACTGGCGAGAGTAGTAGGAATAATTGCCTGTTGCGGTGATCTGGGACAGTCGCTCGGCGCTGGCCATGCGCTCGGCCGCTGCCGGATTGCGCCCAATGGTGGCGCGAAAGAACGCATCGACATCGCCATGCCGACTGCGCAGATAATCCGGATTGCATACCGCGCCAACGCTCATCACCCCATCAGGCAGTGGAATCATCCAGATCCAGCCCTGATCGAACCAGTAGATACTGATGTTGCCGGCGGAGTCGCCCGGCCGTCGCGGGACCTGCCGAAAGTGACCGAACAGAGCAGCGGTTCCATGTTCCCGGTTGCGCTGCTGCAGACCGAACTTGCGTGCCAGCACCGCGTCCCGGCCGCTGGCGTCCACCACAAAGCGTGCCGTCACCGTTTGCACGTTGTTCGACAGGGCCACCTGAAGCACCGGGTCCGCACCCGATTCAAAATCAACGCCGCGTACTCTGGCACCGGTTGCCAGGCAGGCACCGGATCGGCCGGCATGCGCGAACAGCAACGCATCAAAATCCGAGCGTCGAACCTGGTACGACTGTTCACATCCCGGCACCAGGTCCAGCGCCTCGGCGAAACGGATTTCCTGTGAGGGCGCATCCGCCTCGTCACTGGTGAAATCAACACCCAGCTTATCGACACCGATAGCCTGAATTTCGTCGATCAATCCCAGTCGCCGAAAAATCTTCAGATTGTGGGGAAGCAGCGATTCACCAATATGAAACCGGGGATGCTGATCCTTTTCAAGCACCAGAACCGAGTAGCCCTGTGCTGCCACCAGACTGGCCATGGTCGAACCAGCCGGGCCGCCACCGATCACGGCCAGATCGACCCGTTGCGGAAGATTGTCGTTCACACTGGCATTCAAGAATGTCTCTTGCCGTTAAGGTAGTTTGAGAGTCAGCCTATATTATAATGGGAGATGCTGGGTCAACCAGTTGTCGTTTCCCTCTGGAGGAACCCAAATGAGTGCAGAGCAGACGCCCGCAGAGCGGATGCTGGCCGAGTTGATCGTCGAGTCCCTGAATCTCGAAGACATCTCGCCCCAAGCGATCGAACCGGAAAAGCCGCTGTTTGGCGGCGAATACGGACTTGACTCGATTGACGCCCTGGAACTGTCCCTGGCCATTTCCAAGACCTACGGCGTCCAGCTCAAGGCTGATGACGAGAAGAATCGGCAGGTGTTCAGTAATCTTCGTGCGCTCAGCGCGCATGTCGAGAGCCTCAAGACGTGATGGTTTATGGGTAGTGCTGTATCGATCCCTCAAGCTGTGCCGGCCTGGCGATGGGCGGTACTGGCCGCCTATCCGGTTATCGTGCTGCTGGCACTGATGCTGGACCATCCCGAGATCCGGGCGCTCAGTCTGCCCTTGCTTGCCATCGGGGTGGTGGGTCCGCTGCCAGCCAGTCTGGCCAGCAGAGTCTTGCTATTGGCTGCGACCCTGCTTGCCGCGCTGGTTCTGTTCGAGCCGACCCTGGCCTTGTGGCCGCCCGGCCTGGTTTGTCTGGGAGTTGCCGCGTGGTTTGGCCTGTCACTGCTACCTGACCGCGAACCTCGTATCCAGCAATTTGCCGCCTGGGCGCTGGCCATGCATGACCGAAAGCTGCCGGAAAATTCCGCAGGCTGGCTTCGCGCCTGGACTCTGCTGTGGACCCTTATGCTCAGCGGTTACGGAATGATCACTTTGGTGCTGGCGATGACGGAGCAGGCCTCATTGTGGCTGGTCTGGGTGTTTCTGATCATGCCTTTGCTAATGATTGTTCTGCTGCTGTCCGAGCACTACCTGAGGCGCTTTCGCTTTCCGGACCAGCCGCGCTGGACAGCTAGCTTTTTTCTCCGTACGCTGGCCCAAATCCAACCCAGGCAGTTCAATCAATGACTAGGCTGGCGCTGTCTGACCGTGACCTGCATGAACCCATCCTGATCGATGCCGGTCAGTCGCTCACCCTGGGGCAGTTCCTGGCCGCCGCCGGGGGCTTGGCCGAGCAGTTGCCGGCCGACACACCCGTAGTCAACCTGTGCCGAAACCGAAAACACTTCAGTACCGGTTTCGCGGCCACACTGCTGGCCGGAGGTTACAATCTGCTGCCAGCCAATCGGCTGCCTTCAACCATCGATACTTTGCTGACCAGGCATCCCGATGCCGTGGTTCTGGCCGATTGTGATTATCGCCAACTGAACGCCCGCTTGATTCATCCCGGACAGGCAGCGGCATTGGATGATCAGGTATCAGGCATTCCGGACATTCCGGCCAACCAGCTGGCCGCGGTGGTTTACACATCGGGCAGTACCGGAAAATCCTCGCGTATCGAAAAAACCTGGCGCACACTGGTCGAGAGCTCCCGCATCAACCAGGCCGAATACGGGCCTGCCGACTTGGTCCAGGGCGTGGCAACTGTCCCTCCGCAGCATATGTGGGGGCTGGAAACATCGGTTCTGTTGCCACTTTTCGGACCCTTGGCGATGAGCAGCAGTCAACCATTTTTTGCTGCTGACATCATTGATGAACTCAACCGGCTCAATGGCCCCAAAGTGCTGATAAGCGCGCCGGTTCATCTGCGAGTTCTGGCCGAGCATGCCGGGGTTTTGCCCTCGATTGAGATCATTTATTCAGCGACCGCCCCGCTTGGTGCCAGCCTTGCCAGACGCCTGGAGGAAGCCACCGGGGCCCGAGTGATTGAGGTTTATGGTTGTTCCGAGGTCGGCTGTCTGGCTCGACGTGAAACCGCATGCACGGAATCCTGGCAACTGTTCAAGGCCTTTCGTTTACAGGGGGGTCCGCGACGTTTCGGAATCTCGGCGGAGCATCTGCCCGGTCCGGTAGCCCTGATGGACGAGCTGAAGGTTTCTGATGAGGGGCGGTTCAAGCTGGTTGGAAGAACCAGCGATCTGGTCAATATTGCCGGGAAACGGGCTTCGCTGGCCGAGCTGACTCGCATACTGCTGGATGTTCGCGGCGTCGTTGATGGCGTTATCTTCAAGCCACCGACAACGGATGAAGGTCGGGTAGAACGTCTGGCCGCATTGGTTGTGGCCCCGGGGCTGGGTGCTGATCAACTCCGGCGTGAGCTGTCCCGGCGCATTGATCCGGCCTTTATGCCGCGCCCCCTGCGTCTGGTAGAAGCTCTGCCAAGGGCTGAATCCGGCAAGTTGCCACAATCTGCGCTGGTCAACTTTTTCCACCAGGTCTGCCAGCCAGCCCGATGACCGAGATCGTGCGCTCCCTGACGGTGTCGGCCGAGCATCCGGCCTTGCCTGGTCACTTTCCTGGACAGCCAGTCGTGCCAGGCGTTGTTCTGTTGGCCGAGGTGGCGGCGGTGGCCTGTGAGTCGTTCAGTCTTGCTGGCCAGGGCAGCCAATGGCGCCGTGTCAAGTTTCTGGCCCCCGTGCTGCCAGACCAACGTGTTGACATTCATCTCAGCGGCAATGGCGACGGGTTTTCATTCCGGATTCTCTCGGGCACCGGGCAACATATGGCCCGTGGGCAGTGTCGCCATGCCCCAGTGGCGTGAACGCCCCGAGGGCGGCAATCGCTTCTGGCTGCTGCTGATCCGCTGGGTCATTCTGCACATTGGCCGCGGATTCGCGCAAATGTGCATGTGGCCCACCAGCTTGTATTTCCTGCTGGTCCGTGGTGCCGAGCGACGCGCCTCTCAGCACTGGCTGCAGCATGTCCAGGCACCACGTCGCGGTTTGCCGGGAACCCTGATTCATATCCATACCTTTGCCATTACAATCGTCGACCGGGTTTTGATGCTGTCGGGGCGAGACCAGACTCTGTCGGTCCGTGCCGAGGGGATAGATCAGTTGAACCTGGCCCTGGCCAAGGGACGCGGATGCCTGCTGCTTGGCTCCCATCTGGGTAGCTTCGAAGCCATCCGGGCTTACAGTCGCCAGGCTCCGCCCGAATATCGGCGGCTCAAGGTGGTCATGGATCGCAACCAGAACTCGCTGATGACCCAGACGTTGGAAGCCATTAATCCCGACATCCGGGAGACCGTGATCAATGCTCACCAGTCTGGCCCCCAGATCGTGCTGGAAGTCGCCGAGGTCCTGGCCCAGGGCGGTATGGTGGCCTTGCTGGCCGATCGTATCTATCGACAGGAAGCCTCGGTCGACGTCGAGTTTCTCGGACAACCCGCTCCCTTTCCAGTCGCACCTCTGGCGATAGCGGCGGCCCTGGATGCGCCTGTTTTCCTGGTCTTTGGTTTGTACGAGGGTTCAAGGCGCTATCGGCTGGTCTTTGAACCCCTGGTCCGTCCCGGTCCGCTGTCACGCAATCGCCGCGAAAAACGGGCTCAATTGAACCAATGGGTTGTTGCTTATGCCCAAAGGCTGGAACACTATGCCAAAGCCTACCCTTACAACTGGTTTAACTTCTATGACTTCTGGAATGCTGACCGGCCTGATGCTGATCGCGCTGAGCACCACCAGCCCGGCCCAGGTCAATCCCGCGCAACTGCTGCAAAATCTGGATCTGACGCATGAGCGGCTCGCTTTCTCCGAGACCCGCCGCTCCGATCTGCTTACCGAACCGCTGGAGATCACCGGTGAGCTTTGGCTCAGGAACAATCAGGCGCTGGAGCGCAAGACGCTAACCCCGTTCCGTGAAACCCAGACCCTGGCCACCGACTACGTGGAAGTGCGAAAACCCAACGGTCATCGCCGCCGCTTCAGCTTGCATCGTGCGCCTGAACTGGCCGCCTTGCGTGAGGTTCTGCTTGCCGTCATGAGCAAAAACCCCGACCCGCTTGATCAGGCCTTCGAGATGAAGGCTTTCGGGCAGCCGGATGCCTGGTCATTGGAGTTGCGTCCGCGCCCCGATCACATCGCCGAGAAGCTTGAGGTGATGGTTTTAAGTGGCACCAATCAGCATCTGGAGGGACTGGAGCTGATTCTGACCAATGGTGAAAGGATCCAGACTCGCTTCCACCCCAATCCATGAAGGAACTGTTTCTGCCGGCGCTGATTCTGATGGTACTGGCAGGCCTTGCCACGGTCGCTATTCGATCACTGGAACTGGACTATCAAATTGATGCCTTCCTGCCGGCACCGCACGATGCCGATCAGGCGCTGGTGGTCGACCAGCTTGGCTCCGGTCCGGGCGGGCGGATGATTCTGGCTGCGGTCGCCGGTGCTTCACCGGCTCGCCTGGCGCGAGCCAGTCATGAACTGGCCGAACGCTGGCGAAATCTCGATGGCGTCGTGCAGGTACACAACGGCGGTGATTCGCCCGATCCGGCCACACTGGAAAAACTCATGCGGGCGCGCTTCGTCTTGGTTGAGGGGATTGACCAGCGAACCGAGCTCGAAGCCATTCAGAACCAGCTTGAGGATCGACTGTCCGAACTGGCCCTGGGCGGCCGCGAGATCGAACAACTGATTCGACGTGATCCACTCGGTCTGATTCCCGAACTGGCCGAGTCGCTGGCACCTGCCAGCTCGCCCCAGCAATTCGACGGTGCCTGGTTCGATCCGGCGCAGGAGCGGGCTTTGCTGATCATCGGCAGCGAATATCCGGCTTTTGCCAGCCAGGCCCAACGGTCTCTGGTCGAGCGCCTGCGCTCGGGATTTTTGGACACGGTTGATCCCGGTATGACCCTGAAGCTGGCCGGGCCGGCCATCATCGGCCTGGACAGCGCCGAGCGTTCACGCAGCGATGCCACTCGACTGAGTCTGATCGGCAGCGTTTTTCTGCTGCTGGTATTGACCATCAGTTGGCGTTCGCCGGTCCTTGTCCTTGCCGGTGCGCTTCCGCTGGCCGCAGGGACGGTCTGCGGGCTGGCTGCGATCGTGCTGTTGTTCGATCAGGTCCACGGTCTGACGCTGGCCTTCGGCTTTACCCTGCTGGGTGTTGTGCTGGACTACCCGGTCCATCTATTCGGTCATGCCAGTGGTCGCCGCCTGCATCAGTCAGCGCGCGACATTGCCGCACCATTATTGCTGGGTACCACCAGCACACTGATTGCCTACCTGGCGATCTGGACCTCAACCAGTCAGGGCCTGGCCCAGCTTGGCGCATTCTCAGCGGCCGGTCTGACCGGCGCCGCGATTGCCACGCTGATGCTGCCGTGGCTGAACATCGCTGCGCCCACCCGTTTGCCGCGGCGTGTACCACGGGTGATCTATTTGCCGTGGCTTGTCGGCCTGGCAACCGTGCTTGCGCTGGGTGTGCTCTATCTTCAGGGCGATCAACGCTGGTCCTCCGATCTGTCGCGCCTGAGCCCGATCAACCCGGAACGCATTGCCGATGATGTGGACCTGCGCCGCGCTCTGGGTGTCGGCGATGTCGCTCAGCTGATCGTCGTGACCGCCCCGACGCTGGAGGGCGTTCTGCAGGCTGCCGAGCAGACGGTCGCGGCCCTTAAGTCTGCGCGTGACCAAGACCTGCTCAACGACTGGCAAGGCCTGACGAAGCTGATTCCCAGTGCTGCCGAACAGGCACGTCGTCGGTCCGCCTGGCCAGCGCCGGAACGGCTGGGCCAGCGCATCAGCGAGGCCGCTCCGCGTTTCCAGGCCGATGCGTTTGGCCCGTTTCTGGACGATCTGTCAAGCCTGGAGAATCTACCGGACCTGACGCCGGACTGGTGGGCTGGCACTGCCCTGGCGGATCGAGTCAACAGCCTTCTGGGCCAGACCGATGACGGCTGGCGAGCGTTGATTGTGCCGGTCGGTCTCAATCAGCCGGAAGCCCTGGCTGAACTGTTTGAAAGACAGCAGGTGCCTGCCCGGCTGATCGACCTGCGTGCCGTATCCGAAGCCATGGTCGCAGCCTACCGGATCGAGGCCGGCTGGAGTCTGGCCATGGCCGGGCTTCTGATCGCGCTGCTGCTGGCATTCCGACTGAGAAACGTGGCTAGCACCCTGCGCGTTATCGCACCACCGCTGGCTGCCGTGGTCTGCACGGCGGCGATCATGAGCGTGTTCGACCAGGGTCTGACCATCGTTCACCTGGTCGGCCTGCTGCTGGCGGCCGGCATTGGGCTGGACTTTGCGATCTTCACCCAGACACTGGCTGACCGGCCCGACCAGCGCCAGCGCACCAATCGCTCAGTCCTGATTTGTGCGATCTCCAGCGGCGGAGTCTTTCTGATCCTGGGTCAATCCGGTATCGGCACGTTGAACATGCTGGGGCTGACGGTGGCACTGGGTATTCTGCTATCTTGGATTTTTGCTCGCCTTTGTCAGCCGCCATGCCGCCGTCACTGAATCGATCCATCGCCGAACTGATTCCGCACTGCGGGAGTATGGTGCTGTTACACGAAGTCTTGGCCTATGACGGTCAGACTATTCATTGTCGTGCAGATACCGGGCCAATTGGCGATCATCCACTGCGGCGGGGTCACTATCTGCCGGCCGCCGCACTGGCCGAGTATGGTGCCCAGGCTATTGCCGTTCACGGCGGGCTGCTGAGTCAGCCGGGGCAGTCGCCACGACCCGGACGACTGGTTGCACTAAGCGAATTTGCTACCACCGTTGATCAGCTTGATAAGCCCGGTCCGCTGGAAGTCTGGGCGACCCGCCTGAGCGGTGACGATGCCGGCCAGATTTACGAGTTCCGGGTTGCACGAGGCGATCAGGATCTGGCCTGCGGCAGGGCCACGATCATGTTCGCCGATCGAGTCGGATTGACATGAAGCGCCAGACCATCAAGCGCCCGGACGTCTGTCGCGCGCTGGTCACCGGTGGGTCCGGTGATATCGGTCGGGCGATCTGCCTGGCCCTGGCTGCCGATGGCCTGGAGGTGCTTGTTCACGCCAGCCGCCGGCCCGATGCTGCCGAGCAGACCGTTGCTGATATTCGTGACGCGGGTGGTCGAGCTTTGGCGGTCCAGTTTGACCTGGTCGATGCCGATGTTACCGCCCGGGCCATGCAATCTCTGCTTGCCGAAATGCCGCTGGGTGTGGTCGTGCACAATGCCGGTTATCACGACGACAGCCCGATGGCCGGCATGGGTGCCGATCAATGGCAGCGAGTGATGGATGTCAACCTGAACGGATTCTACCGGGTGGTTCAGCCGGCCTTGCTCGGCATGGCCCGCTTGCGCTTTGGACGAATCATTGCCATTTCCAGTGTTGCTGCCCGGCTTGGCAATCGCGGCCAGGCCAACTATGCCGCAGCCAAGGCTGGCCTGCACGGTGCGGTGATTTCCCTCGCCCGCGAAATGGCCAACCGGGGTATTACCGCCAATACCGTCGCGCCCGGCCTGATCGACACCGGCATGATCGAACCCTCGCATCGGGACCAGGCGCTTGCTTTGATCCCGGCGGGACGAATTGGCCAGCCCGACGAAGTGGCAGCGTTGATTGCCTTTCTCTGTCGCGATGAGGCCGCCTACATCAATGCCCAGATGATCGGCGTTGACGGCGGTATGGCAGTGGGTCACTGATCCGTTTCGATCCCGGTTGAGTCATCACATATGTGATAGGTTGGCACGACAGATGCAGTCATCCGGTAATGACATCAAACCTCCGAACTGCGCATTCAATGCTTGAACACTTGTCCGGTACAGAGGCCGAGGCGGCATTGTTTCGCCAGTTCTTCGAGATTTCACCCGATGGGCTGGTGCTCGTTGATCATGCTGATCGCGTACTCAAGGCCAACCCGGCCTGGTTGCAGCTGTTCGGCTATCGCCTGGATGAAGTCGAAGGCCAGCCGATCAATTCGCTCATCGTCGATCCGGCTTTTCACCAGGAAGCCAGTGAAATCTCGCACCGGGCGCTGAACCAACAACTCGTTCACCTTGAAAGCCTGCGCTGCACCAAGCAGGGCGACTTGATTCATGTCGAGATATTCGGCACTCCGATCGCGGTTGATGAGCAGCAGATTGGCATCTATGCGATGTATCGCGACATTACTGCCCGTCGCCAGGCCGAAGATTTGCTCAGCCAAAGTGAGGCAAAACATCGCTCCATTGTCGAGACTATGGAGGATGGCTTTTACGAGGTTGACCTGGGCGGAAACATCGTGTTTTTCAATCGGGCCTTGTGCCGGTTGCTGGATCGTTCGCCCAAAGAGCTGCTCGGACTGAACAACCGCGACTTCATGGATGAGGCAACCTCGCGCACAGTCTATGAGGTCTACCACCAGGTCTATCTAAGTGGCAAGCCCAATCCCGGGTTTTCCTGGCAGCTCACCCGGCCCGATGGCAGTCGGCGATTCATGGAAACCTCAGTCACCCTGATCCTTGACGCGACTGGCCGGGCCCATGGTTTTCGAGGGATATTGCGTGATGTCAGCGAACGAATCATGATCCATCGGGCCCTGTTCCATGAAAAAGAGCGGGCCCAGATCACCCTGAACGCGATCGCCGACGGCGTTGTGCGTATCGATACCGATGGGCGGATCGAATACCTCAATCCCAGCGCCAGCCGCCTGATCGGTATTGCTGGCGACGAAGTGCTGGGCCTGCCCATTCACCAGATCATTGACTTGAGCAGCGACGCTGAGCCCAGCCGCACCCAGGAAGAAATGAAACGCTGCCTGTCTGGTCATTCCTTGCGCTATGCTGATGGCCAGGCCCATCTTCGTCGTCCGCATGGCGAGCTGTGCGCCATCAAGTTCTCTGCCATGCCAACTCGCGACAGCGAACGACTGATTGTCGGCGCAGTCGTGGTTTTCAGCGATATCAGCGAGGAGTTGCGCATTCGTGAGCAGCTCGCCTATCAGGCCCAGCATGATGCGTTGACGGGCCTGGGCAATCGCTTTCGTTTTGAAACGGCGGTTGCCGAGCTGATCAGCGAGGCGCGTAACAGTCAGGCGCTGCACAGCCTGCTTTACATGGACCTGGACCAGTTCAAGATTGTCAATGACACCTGCGGACATCAAGCCGGTGACCGCTTGCTGCGCGAACTTTCCGGCATCATTTCCGGGCTGGTGCGACGCGATGATTTACTGGCCCGGCTGGGGGGTGACGAATTCGGCCTGTTGCTGGTCAATTGTCCGCCTGAAAGGGGTGCCGAGATTGCCGTCGAAGTTATTCGTGCCGTCAACCAATTTGAATTTCACTGGGACAATCAGACCTTCAATGTCGGCATCAGCATCGGCCTGGTCGTCATTGACGGTACCTCTGAAGCCACGGCGCTGCTCAAGGCGGCCGATCAGGCCTGTTATGCGGCCAAGGACCAGGGTCGCAATCGATTTCATGTGTTCAGCCGTGACGACGACACGTTGGTTCAGCGGAGTTCCGAATTACGCGCCGCCGCCAGTATCGATCTGGCGATACGGGAAAGTCGTTTTGAAATCTATCAGCAACGGATCGTTGATTTGACCGGCCGGAAAGGTTCGGGTCACCGCGAACTGTTGCTGCGTATGCGCGGGCGTGATGGCAGGCCGATTCTGCCGGGGGCATTTCTGCCCGGTGCCGAACGATACGGCAAGATGAACGTGATTGACAATTGGGTCGTGACCCGGGTATTTGAAAAGCTGGGTCAGCTCAAGCGAGCGGGCCAGTTGGACCCCGGGGATCGCTTTTCGGTCAACTTGTCCGGTTCAACCATCAACGATGCCGGATTCCAGGGCATGGTCGAATCACTGCTTCACTCAAGTGGTGTGGATGCAGGCAATCTTTGTTTCGAGATTACCGAGAACAGCGCGATCAAGAACTTTCGCGCGGCTACCCGGTTCCTGCAAAGCATGCGCAAGCTGGGCGTGCGCATCATGCTGGATGACTTCGGCAGCGGACTGAGTTCCTTTACCTACCTGAAGAATCTGCCGATTGACTACCTCAAGATTGACGGAGCGCTGGTTCGCGACATTGCCGATTCATCCTTTGATCTGGCCATCATCCAGGCCATCCAGGCGGTTGCCAGAACCCTCGGAGTTCCGGTAGTGGCCGAGCACGTTCAATCCCAGGCAATCCTCGACAGGCTGACCAGCATCGGCATTGAATATGCTCAGGGCTATTATCTCCATGAACCCGAGCCCTGGCTGGGAATTGAGGAGCCGTAGATTCATGATTTTGGTCACCTATGGTTCAATGGGTGGATCGTCTTCGTCGGCTTCGGCCTCATTATCCCGGCGTCGTTCCAGAAGTCCCCGCAACAGCATCTGGCTGGTGCGCTCGCGCGTTTCGGGTTCGGCTTGTTGTGATTCATCGGTTGCGGCATCGCCCTCACCGGCAGTTTCCGACCGCGACTGGCTGCCAGACTCGCTATCGGATTCATTGTCCCCACGCGGCCCGAACAGGCGTTGCTCGATCTGCTGACGAACGGCTCCTTCGACCAGGCTGGTCAGATCAACCGAGACGGTCGGCTGGCTGACCGGTCCGGTAATCGCCAGCGGGATGCGTCCACCGGTGGCTTCTCGCAGGGCTCGTGGCAACTGCTGGGTCAGGGCGGGGCCGAGGTCAAGTCTTAGTCGATAGTCGACCCGGTCGGCGGAAAAGTCAATCTGGCCCCGCCCTGTTACGCCATAAGTGCTGGCGGCCAGATTGATATCGGGTAGCTCGATCACGCCATTGTTGGCCTCTATCGAGGCCCCAAAAGTATTGAATTCGGTTCGACCACCGAATGCCTGGCTGACGTTGACCAGGTTCGAGGTGGTCAGCTTTTCATCAATCAGCCGACGCAGGTCCACCCCTTCAAGGGCCCCGCCATCGATCGTGAACTGGCCGCGCCCATTGAGCGAGGCCAGGATCGACGACAGGTCCAGGCCGCTGAATGTCATATCCAGGCTGAAATTGCCAAGGCCGCTCAGCGGTGCTGCCGCTCCACTCAAGGCGGCCAAACGCTCGACCATGATATTGTCCAGGCGAGGCTGCATCACCACCTGCGGCGGATTCTGATTGAAGTTGACTTCAACCCGACTATCAAAACCCCCGCCCAGCAATTGAGCATTCATCGGAGAGAGCACCAGCATGCCGTCGACCAGTCGTGCCTGGGTTTCCACGCGGCTCAGCGTGAGCGCATCGGAAAGAATCAGAGTGTCCAGCGCCAGGCCGAATTGCAGATCGACATTCTGTAGCGCCTGAAAATCCGCCGCTGCCTGATCCGTCTCAACCGGCGTGTCGGCCTGAGAACCCGGCTCTGGCATCAAGGCTCTCAAGTCCAGACTCTCTCCGCTCAGATTCAATTCGGTGCGCAGGCTCTCACCCAGGCGAACACGACCACTCGCATCCAGATGTTGACCGTTCAGCGACAATCGGGCACCCTCCAGCGCGATGTTCATGGTCTCGGCCATGACCAGGTCCAGTGGCTTGGTCAGGGCCAGGCCGAGGACCAGATCACCGCTGGTCAGATCGATCGTGAAGGCCGGCATACTCAGCCGGGTTTGATCACCCGTCAGCACGCTAAGCTGCCCTTCAGCCCGACCGGAAGCCTCGGCACCCGGCAGGCTGAATGCGGCTTTGATTCGTTCAACCGCGATGCTGTCCAGATTGGCCGCAACCGTCAACTGGCCGCTCAGCGAATCCAGTATGAGTTGATCACCAGACTGATCCCGGACGATGGCATTGAGACGAAAAGCCGTCGGCTGGCCCGCCCGGAACGGGTCGAGCGTCAGTTGATCAATGTAAAACTCGCTGCGCGTTTGCCGGCCAAGATCGATCTGAATCAACGATACCTTGTCCAGGGTCATTTCGCCCAGCACCAGGCGCGACAGGTCGGGTTCGGCCGCCGGCTGATCAGCGGCCGGTTCGGCCATCAGGCCGTCAAGATTCGATTCACCGTCACGATTGGTGACCAGATTCAGCTCGGCGTCGGCCAGCGTGATCGCGCCGAGCTCAAGCTCACCTCGAATCAATGGCCAGACTCGAACCGAGGCAATTGCCCGGCCAATTTCGGCCAGCGGGGCAGCCTCGCCAAAGTCTGCCGGGTTACCAACCCGGACATCGCTGATCTCCAGTGCCAGCCAGGGAAACAGTTTGAGCGACATCGGACCGTCCAGGCGCACCTCACGTCCCAGGGTTTCCGAAGCGCGCCCGGCGATCTCATCACGATAATCGTCCGGATCAATCAGCACCACGGCGGCGATCGCCAGAACCACGACCAGGGCAACCATCAAACCCAGTATCAGCAACAGTTTGCGCAGCATCAGCTTCGTTCCTTCAATTCACCTGGCGACAGCTTATCAAAGCCGCGCGCCAGGCGGACAAAGCGAGCAAGAGCACCAGCAGGGCCCGACTCCAGTTCGAGCCGGCCGGCACTGGAATCGGTGCAATGTTGCCGGCCACGGAAAGATTCTCCAGCGCCACCAGGCGCACCAGCCCGGTGGCGACGGCGGTCACGCTGACCACATACTCCCCCGCCAGTTGATTGGCCTGAACCGGGGCACTGATCTGTCCATTCGAATCGGTTTGCAATTCGATCTGGTTTGAGCCGTTGGCGAACAAGGCACTGGCCTGGCTGGCTGGCGCCTGCAGTAACAGGGTTTCGCCGGCCAGTACACTGCCCCACTGGTCAGCCAGTTCAAGCCGAAGGGGCACGGCAAACGGCTGGCCAGCATTTGCCTGCTGTCCGCCACCGTCGAGCAGTTCAAGTCGGGCCGGTGCCGGCCCCAGAAAGCGCCTGGCAAAGATACCGAATCCCGATTCATCCTGACCGGCACTTTCCCAGGTGACGATAAAGCCCCCGTCCGGCAAGCCACTGACCGTGGGAAAGTCCTGAAAGGCCTCGATTTCCTGGTGGATGGCAAATTCATTGCCGAGAAACTCGCCCAAGGCCGACAGGCGGCGACCGAAGATACCCTGTTGCTCAAAGTCGTCCGGCAAGCTCTGCCAGACAATGACATAGTTGCCATCACCATCCAGGCTGATTTCCGGAAGATCCTGAATGCCCTCATCGAACTGATTGACCTGGGTTTCCGGACCCAGCGGCTGACAGTCGGCCGCAAAACGTCGCAACATCACGCGCCGGTAAACAAACGAACTCTGCCCCATCGTGTCCTGCCACACGACCACAAAGTGGCCGTCGTCACTGGACCGGGCCAGGCGCGGACGAAACTGCTGTCCGATGGTTGTCTGATTGGCCTGGATTTCAGTCCCCCCGTTGCCGTCGGCATCCAGACAACGCAGGAAAATACCCCAGTCATTACCATCGCTGACCGCATCCTGCCAGGCCACGACGCGCGAGCCGTCAGACCCGACCGCGATATCGACTCGACGTTGGGCACCAACCTGGAATTGATTGATCGGCTCAATCGGTGACACCGGCTGGCCGTCGCTGTCCAGTGTTCTTGACACAATGTTGAATGTTGGCCCTGCGACAGCTTGAGCCTCCCAGGCAACCAGCGATTCACCGGCGCTGGTCAGGCCAATGCGGGGCAAGATTTGCGAGCCATTGACGGTGTCGCTGACGCGCCGGTCACCGGCCAGGGGCTGCCCGTTCGCCGCAAAATGCCGCAAGGAAATCACATTCAAAGAACTGGTTCGATCAGGGCCGTTCCAGGCAACGACAAAAGATCCGTCGTTGGCCACCGCCAGATGCTGGCCATCCTGAGAGCCATTATTGAACACATTGATGCGAAATTCGTCGCCGACCAGGGTGCCGAGGGAATCCAGTCGTTGCCCGAAAATACTCCAGCCTGGCGCGTCCTGGTTGCGCGATTGCCAGATAATCACCGAGTTGCCCGCCGCGTCGCTGGCCACGATGGGAATTCGCTGGTCACCGGCCTCGAAGCTGTTGACCAGAAACTCCGGCGTTGCCAGGTCGTCGAACGGCTGGGTCCATGCGACACTTGCCAGGCAAAACAGCCACGCACTGGCAAGAATCCTGACCCGGAAATGTTTTGGCATCGACCCGTTCGCCTGCAATAGACTCAGGGCACAGCATACCAAGCCGGCGCAATCAGGCCGACATGACGTTTACATACCGAACCAGGCCATCACGTAGCTTTCCATCAGCTCGTCGCGATGCGGTGCCACCATCGCCACGACCTGGTCGGAAACCTGGCGGTTGAGTTCGGCGTTGCCCTGGTTGCCAATCGCGGTGACTGCCACCTGTTGGCCGAGGGCCCGAAAGGTCTGGTTCCGTACCCAGAGGTATTCCTCCAGGCTGAACTGGTAACGATTCAGTGCCGCGACCTGATGACGCTTGGCTTCAAGCAGCAATCCACCCAAATCCCGATAGGCGGTCACAATCTCCACGATGTTGGCGCTGCGCCCTTTATCCTCGATTTCCTGCTGGATTTCCCGCCATTTGTTCTCCAGTTCCTCAAGCTCACCTTCCATTCCGGCTCGCATATCGCGCTGGGCCACAAGAAAACGCTGGAACTGAGCCTGATCCAGGTCGCCATCGGCAGGTGGGGCGAAATGCTCTGACCGTTCGATCTGGCTGTTGATCTGCTGGAACTCTGCGGCAAAACTGCCGGCGTCCTTGACCAGCTCCCAGCCGGGCTTGATGACCAGGAAATAACCGGCCGTACCGCCACCGATGACCAGCACCGCGACCACAATCAAGCAACCTATCAGAAATTTTTGCATAGCCTTGAAAACCGATTTGTCAGTGCCTGTTATTACGCAAGCGGCACGCAAAAAGCGCCAGCATTGACAAACGGGGTTCATCCCGGCCCGTTACAATGCTGCATCGTTGATTTTCGGGTTAACTCCCAGTGATGTTCCGGACTGTTGCCATCTCCTGTCTACTGATCACTGCACTGTCCGCGTGTTCCGGCATGTCCGGTCGGGATGGGGACACGGTGCCACTGCTGCTGATTTCGATTGATGGCTTCCGTCACGACTATTTCGACCTGGCCGACACCCCCGCACTGGACCGCCTGCGCGAAGGTGGGCTGCAAGCCGACAGCCTGCATCACGTTTTTCCGACCAAAACCTTTCCGACCCACTACAGCATGGTCACCGGTCGCCATCCCGGTACCCATGGCATTGTTGCCAACAGCATGTGGGATCCCAGGCGCAACAGCCGCTTTTCACTCGGCGATCGCGAGGCCGTCAGCAACGGCTACTGGTACCGGGATGGCGAACCGATCTGGGTGACCGCTGAAAATCAGGGTCTGACCGCCGCCACCTACTTCTGGCCTGGCTCAGAAGCCCGCATCCATCGAGTCAGGCCGACTTACTGGAAACCCTACGCAGGCCAAACTCCGCATGCCCAACGTATCGAGCAAGTACTGGCCTGGCTGGACTTGCCCGACGCTGAACGTCCCGATTTCCTCACCCTGTACTTTTCTGCCGTGGACTCGGCCGGGCACGCCAATGGACCCGGTGCGGATACAGTTACCAGCGCGCTGATCGATATTGATCGTCACTTGGGCGACCTGCTCGACGGTCTCCAGGCCCGCGGCCTGCTCGACAACATGCACATTCTGCTGGTTTCCGATCACGGTATGGCCAGGGTGGATTTTGATCAGTACATCCTGCTTGATGACTACCTGGATCTGAGCCGGGTCGAGGTTTCCGACTGGGGCCCGGCAGCCCAGATCTGGGCGACGGGTATGAGTGCCGATGAGGTCGTGGCGGCCCTGAATGGCGCCCATCCCCGGCTACGCGTCTGGAAACGCGAAGATATCCCGCCGCGCTACCATTTCGGCCAGCACCATCGTGTCCCGGATGTGCTGGCCGAAGCCGATCCGGAGTGGATGATCTCCAACAAACCCTATATGGCAGGACGGACCCGATTTTCCTTGCTGGGTATGCATGGCTGGGACCCGGCCTATCACAAGATGCACGGCGCTTTCGTCGCCCATGGTCCGGCGTTTGCTGCCGGGGCTCGCATTCCGACCGTGAGGTCGGTTGATTTGTATGCCCTGATGACCGCGTTGCTGGGACTGAAGCCGGCGGACAACGAGGGATCGATCAACGCCTTTGAGCCGTTGCTGGAGATGGATCAGCCGGTGACTTATCAGCGCTTGATGCTGCATTGCCCGGATGGCCCGCAAACCGCCGAGTTACGAATCGGACCGGCCCATGCTGCCCTGCACTGGGGTGAGTTCATACACGTGCTTGAACGAACCATCGATCCCCGCGGCGAACGATTCAGCGCCCCTGATCTGGAAGTGATTACCGGGCGCGAACAAGTCGAAGTCAAGATCGATTCCCGACACTGGGCCGACTGCCAGGTCCAGCCGGTGCAGGAGTAAATTTCAGGCCGCTACCTCAGCCGATTGCCCCTTGCTGACTCATGCGGGCCAGTCCTCTGTTCAGTCCATTAAAGTCACCGACTTGATCAGCGCATAGACGTCACTGCCTGGTTGAAGCGCGAGCTGGTCCACCGCCCAGGGGGTCACTTCGGCCAGCAGTAACTGGTCGTCTGCGGTGCGGGTGGCCACGACACAACGGCCTTGACCGGGCTTTTCGACACGCTCCACGCGCACCTTCAGATGATTCTGGATGCTGATTTGCTCGCGGGGGATCTCGATGTCGACATCCAGTGTGAAACCGTTTCGAGCGAGGTGTGCCCTGGCGGCAAGGGTCATACCTTCGCCACCTCGAAGCGGCGCGTGATCGAGTAGACAACGAACAGCGCGAAAAAGGCGAACACCAGCAACATGGCCGACAGCCGATGCGCCGCCTCGTAGTTCATCGCCTCGGAGTGATCATAGATCAGCACCGACAGCACCTTGGTCTCACCGGGAATGCTGCCCCCCAGCATCAAAATCACGCCGAACTCGCCGATGGTGAACTTCTCCGCCTGTGCCACGCCTGCAAAGGTGGTCGCGATGGTGGTCAGAACCAGCAAGAACGGGTTTTTCATCGTTTAGTACTCAGTTAGGCAGCGACCGTCGACTGCTGTTTCCACGCTGTGCGCCACCAGCCCGAATCATTCCAGGCCGAATGATATAACTAAACCTGATTACCCACGGGGGTACTCAACAATCGCAACACCGCTTTCTTCTACTGAGCAGCCGGATCACCGGCAAGCAAACTACGAACAATGCCGCCTCTCGTGATTGGTTGCTTTGCGGCTTTGCTGCTTAGCGGTTATGCGGTATCCTGAACAAGCAAAGGAGATCATTGATGAGTACACGCGAATACCATGTCGCCCTTCAGTCGCGCGGAACCTTGGCTTTGCCTGCCGAGCTGCGCAAGCGTCACCACTTGAACGCCCCCGGGGCGCAGGTCCGAATCGTCGAACGTGACGATGGGGTCCTGGAACTGTACCCGATGGCCGCCGTCCCGGCGGATCAGTGCTGGTTCTGGACTGAAAGATGGCAACGAATGGAACGCGAGGCAGACGAGGACATCGCCGCCGGCCGGGTTCGCCAGCATGAAAATGTTGACGATCTCCTGTCGGCCCTGGACAAGTGAAGTTCGAAACGACCCACAGTTTCGAAGCGGATTACAAGAAACTGAATGAGGGTGAAAAGCGGTTGTTCCGGAAGGTCGTTCGAAAGTTCAATGAGGCTTGTGAAGTGTCACTGGCGCGGGGAGGATCGTTTCGCTGGCGGCGTATTGGAAATCATTCGATTTTCAGGGAGCCTTAACCCATCGGCTGCATAACAGCAAGACCGATCGACCCTCGGCTTGCCAGCAGGTGACGCCACTTCCCGCCTGCCGCCAAATCTACCCCTTTTGCGCGATGGCTGAGGTATAGGCGTAATCTGGAAAGGTTTCTGTTTCAGCTCCGACAGCGGACCCAGTTACGGGGTTAGAGACTTTGCGGGAGTCTGGGACTGATACGCGATGCGCGCAGACTCGTTCAGCGGTTCCCCAGAGCGAGGCACCAGCGGCGCTGCTTGACATCAAACGGTATTGACGCATTGGCCGGGCTGGTCGATGGCAAGCGAACCAGTCGGATCCGGGCAAAGCTGTCCGGCAGATTCGGCTGGACATGGCGCAGGTAAGACCGCTCGGCCATCGCTCCGTTGAAAATGATCGTCTCGATGTCCGAATGGGTGCTCAAAAACGCCTCGAAGTCATTGGCAACAATGGATGACTCGACAATATCAGAGTCCAGACTGCTGGTCCTTATACAGGCCTTGAGAACGTCCCATAAAGCCACTCGCCGTTTGATGAGTGTCTGACAGCGCACTTCATATGGCGCATGCAATGGGACATTCAGGACCGATTCCATGATCGGCCAGAAATAGTTGCGGGGGTGGGCGTAGTACTGGTTCGCGGCCAGTGAAGCCTTGCCGGGCATTGATCCAAGGACCAGGCGAGTGGCAGAGGTGCTCGAGACTGGCGGGAAGCAGTGGACACGCACGGAAATACTCTCTGGCTTTTTATTGCCCCATGCTATCAGTCTATACAGCTCGATCAGCGGACGAGGGACGGCGGATTGTTGGACTTTGCCGTCATTGTGGCCATAGCTTCAAGTATGCTCTCATGATCTAGAAAATCGGCGAACGTGTGTTCAAGGCCTGATTGTCTCAGTTGCTTGATCCTGCGACCGATCCCAATCATGGGAACGGCCAAAGCTTTGCTCACGATGAAATCCCATGGCGCATCGGCAAAATAAATGATGTCGGATGTGGTCGCTCCGGCGCGAGACGCAGCGAGGGGAAGAATGTCGCTTCTTCTTGGTGTATCGCTGGATGTCGCATGGGGAAAATCGTCCATGTCAATTCCGCAGCATGCCAGTTTGAACCGGGCTTCATCGTCGAAGCAGCCAGTCGCAATCGCAACTCTGGCAATCCTTTCGTTCTGCAGTCGCTCGATAAAGGAAAGAACGCCAGGTAAGGGCATGAATTCCTCAGGATGGCAGCGCCGGGCATCACGGAGAAGACGACAATACTCCCGCTTGATCGCTGCTTCCTTCTGTTGGGCGGCCGGATCACCAGCAAGTAAACTGCGGACAATGCCGCTACTTGTTGGCTCATCGTATCCAGACCAATCCATGGCAGAAAGCGTAACTCCTGTAATGGCTTCGATGGCGTTGGCAAAGCAAACACCCTCGACCTCTCTTGAATCGCAGATCGTGCCGTCGATGTCGAGTAGGGTCAGGATCATTCAAGCTAATTGATCGGTTCGGCGACGATTCGGGGTTGGCCGTTGGCCAATAGAATCAGTCGACCATGGGTATCGATATCGAACAGGGTGATGGCAGCCATGGCCTCGAGGAATTGTTGTTCCTGGGTGGCGAGGTCTTCGTTGAGGCAGGCCTGGCGGGTGGTGGCGATCGGGCCGACGCTCAGGCCTTCGCCGCCGAGACTGAAGCCGCCGAGGAATTGGTTGCAAGTGCTTTGGCCAGCCACACGGTGGTTTTCTTCGCGAAACTCGATGGATACGGATGAACCCGGTACTAGCGGGAGCTCATTGAGCTCAGTGACGTTCCACACGCGACCCAGCAGCATCTCACGGGTTTCACCACCACAGCCGGTGTAGGTGTGGCCGTCGAGGCGGTATGACACGCGGTAGGGAAATGGCATGCCACTCATGCTGTCGTGGCAGACTTCCGGCACGACCAGGATGTTGAGATCATGTTCGTCGTTGCTGGAAATGAAGCTGACTCCGGCAGCAGTGGTGATGGTTGTGGCGGGGGGCAGGTGCAGGTGTTGCTGGCCATAATTGGCCCTGAGAATGACGGATTGGTCGCCGATCCGAAGATGCCAGGTGGGCTCATGGCCCCGGGCAGCGAAGGTGAGTTCGGGCGGTTTGACGCGCTGGCACGGAGGAAAGGTCCGGCCGCGCACGGTGATGGTGGCTTGATCACCCTTGTTCCAGAATTCGGTCCCGTCCCCGTCTCGCCCGCTGAAGCGCGCACCGGAGGCGGCCACAAGCGGCTCCAGGTCGAAGACTTCTTCAGCATCGATGACCATGCGTTGCTGTCGGCCCAGCTGGCTG
The DNA here is from genome assembly GCA_964523755.1 of uncultured Wenzhouxiangella sp. Lineage (GTDB taxonomy): Bacteria > Pseudomonadota > Gammaproteobacteria > Xanthomonadales > Wenzhouxiangellaceae > Wenzhouxiangella. The sequence continues at coordinate 36,272 of CAZFYM010000029.1, forward strand.
ACAACCACGCTGTGTGGACCACAGCGGAAAGCCGTTCCGAAACTGACCTGCGTGATCGCCAGCAGACGATGCATTCCCAGATCCGTATCGGTGCTTAAATCAGGTCCAAGCGAGATGGCTTCGGTGACTCTTATACCGCCAGACCTTGAAGTAATCGCCGTACGCAATATCGGGTTGGTGGCGGTGGCCAGCTGCTCAGTGCCGACACGCAACCGAAACGGAATGGGGACTTGGCGTCCCTCAAGGCGTTCTCGCTCGTCGGCCAGCAGTGTCGCATTGGGTGAAGGATCCGAGCGCACCTCGACCAGCAGGATGCTGTCATCGGGCAGGGCGACCCGTTCTGGATAGAAGACTTCACCACTGAGCACCACCTCGTCATTGATTGATGCATGGTTTATGGTGCTGGATCCGGATGTAGCCTGGGTTCCCGAATCGCAGGCCACCAGCAACAGTGTCATGCCGGCCACCAGTCCTTGCTGCATTGTCCCCATAGTCACGCTCCTGTGGGTCGGTCCAAACGCCTGGGTTTGATGATACCGCGACCATGTAACATAGCGCGTGAGAACCGTAGAAGCGTTTGGCCCGCATGTTTCATGAATTCGCGCGATGAAAATTCTGGATCGAGAGTGAAACCGTGAACAATTCTGATCGCGACAACTATCCCGACGCGCTGCGCGCCCTGGCGCTGATCATCGTGGTGCTCGGGCACTGGTTCGCAACCCTGCCCAGGCTGGACGAGGGCCTGATGGTCGATACCGATCACTTGCTCAAGGTTTGGCCCAATGCCGGCATACTGACCTGGATTGTTCAGGTGGTGCCGCTGTTTGTCTTTGTTTCAGCGGCGGTCAGCGCCGACGGCGTAGCCCGGCGTCTGCGCGATCAACATGAACAGTTGCACTGGTGGGCCGGGCGAGCGCTGAAAATGGCCCGCCCCACCGTGACCTACCTGGCGGCGATCACGGTCTTTGCGGTCCTTGCCATCTACACCGGCGGGCGATTGTTGGGGCCGCTGAACTCGTCACTGACGGTCCACCTGTGGTTTCTGATCATGCTGCTGCTTGTCCAGGCGCTGCTGCCGCTGTCTTACCGGGCTGATCAGCGCTTTGGGCTCGGAGCGGTATTCGGCCTGATTGCTATAGCTGCTGTTATTGATATGATTCGGGCCGCGCCAGGTTCGCCGCAGGAGCTGCTGGAGCTGGGAACCCGCACTGGCCAAAATACTGGTGGCATCGGCTGGCTTAATGCCCTGGTGGTCTGGCTGATTCCTCAGCAGCTTGGTATTGCCTGGAAGAACCAGCGCTTTCGTGGCAGTCTGGTCGGACTTGGGCTGATCCTGCTGGGTCTGGCATGGCTGGCAGCCAGCGTGTGGTCTGGTTATTCGATGGCCATGGTCGGCATGGACTTCGAAGGCCGCAGTAACATGCTGCCGCCCACCCTTGCGCTGATCGGGGTGATGTGGTTTCAGGTCGGAGCCGTATTGTTGTGCGAACGCCCGACTCGCTGGCTACTTGAACGTCATCCCATTCGACGCACCGTTGGGATTCTTGGCGCACTTGGAATGCCTCTGTATCTGTGGCACAAACTGGCAGAACTCCCGGCTGCCTGGTTGGGGGAACGGCTGCAACTCCCCATCGATGCCGGCTTGCCGGGTACGCCGGGATTCTGGGCAGGAAGATTGTGGTGGCTGGCGTTGTGCGCCTTGATGGTGGTGCCGGTTATCGCCATCGTGGTCAAGTTTGAACTGGGACGCCGGCGTGATATTCGGTCGGCGACCAGCGATCCGGCCATTCTGGTCGGCGGATTCTTCCTGCTGGCCGGGCTGGTCAGCGCCCTGATCCTGGGTGCCATGCCCGGTGCTGTAATTGGATTGATCGGGGTTGTCGCCGCCTCGCGACTGCTGCGCAAACCTGGCCGACCAAGCCTTCCTATCGACTGATTTCGAGCTGGTCCAGCAACCCCTCCAGCAGCAGCGCGGCGCGCTTGCGCTTGCGCTTCAGGCTGGTGTGAATCGACCAGATCGCCATGCCAATGCCGGCGACCAGAGCCGGTCCGAGGAGCAACCACAGCCAGGCCTTGCTGAGGAAAAACGGCAGCAGTACAAAGGCTGTGACAAAAACCAGACCGATGAACCAGCCTGACAGCTGTTCCTTGCGCTCTTCGGCCAGATCGGCCGTCAGGGTGACCAGGGATTCCTGATCGGAAGCGGGCGCGGTCACGATGCTGATCGACTTGAGCTGCGACAGTTCGTAGCCCCGCCCCTCGAAATCAAGTGCTCGGGTCAGCTTGCTGGTCCAACTGGTATCCGGTTCCCACACCGATTCAGTCGAGCGCAGGCGCACCGGGCGCATACGCTCGTCGAGCTTCAAATGCCGTTCGAACCGCCGGTGGATGTCAGCTGCATTCCCGCGCATGACGCGCCGTGCCCGTGCATAGCCGGGACCCAGCAGACGAGTCACCAGTGGATGCTCCGATGGTGCTGGTGGAACCAGCGAATCTGCGCGGTACTCGGCCAGAGCACGACGAACATACTCGGGTTCCAGTCCCACTTCCTGACCGATGCTGACGACTTCTTCTTCACTGAGTCGTCGCTGCTCGCCATCGCCGGCGGCGTGTTGAAACACGCTGGCACGAGCAATAATGCGTTCAAGCTGCTCGGCCGGCACGGCAAACGGCTGGTCTTCCTGCTGGCCGTGAAGAGGATGAATATTTTCGTTGTGCTGGGTCATGCGTTTTGTCTCCCCGATCTGGGATTCGTTGATCGATATCAACCCTATTTGCAATAAACGCACCAATGCGTAACTGTATGATTTATAGAGATCAACTTGATGAGCTAGCGCTCATTCTGTCAAATTGACCGGATATCAGTCATTTTGGCCAATCAGGCAACATGATACTAAGTACCCCTGGGCATAAATACACACACGTTCAGAGCGTCTCCAAAGCGTCA
>CAZFYM010000030.1:0-34185 GCA_964523755.1 uncultured Wenzhouxiangella sp.
CTAAACGCTCTCCGACTCGCTATAAGTTACAGAATGATTGACGGGGTACACTAGACAATAGCAGCGGCTTTCGACATGGCAAACCAGTACACTACCCGTTGGCTTTGCTCTCTCTGGATCCATGCGTATCATTACCTTCAACGCCAACGGCATTCGCGCTGCCGCGCGCAAGGGATTTTTTGACTGGCTGCCGGCCCAGCAGGCAGATTTTGTCTGCATCCAGGAAACCAAAGCCCAGTTGCATCAGTTGGTCGACGGGCATTTCTTCCCCCCCGGTTACCACTGTTTCTATCACGATGCCGAGAAGAAGGGCTATTCCGGTGTGGCCCTGTATTCACGTTTTCAGCCAGACCAGGTCAGCTATGGCCTGGGCTGGTCTGAGTTTGATCGTGAAGGGCGCTGGTTGCAGGTCGACGTGGGCAACCTGAGCGTGGTCTCCCTCTATCTGCCGTCGGGCACTTCAAAGGATGAGCGCCAGCAGTTCAAGTATCGCTGCATGGACATGCTCGAACCGCGGCTTCAGGAGATCGCGGCCAGCGGTCGCGACTATGTCATCTGCGGTGACTGGAATATCGCACACAAGGAAATCGACCTGAAAAACTGGAAGTCCAACCAGAAAAACTCCGGATTTCTGCCCGAGGAGCGGGCCTGGATGGATGAGGTGTTCGGGCCGGTCGGCCTTCATGATGCTTTCCGCATCGTCGATCCTAACCCGGATCGCTATACTTGGTGGTCTAACCGCGGCCGAGCCTGGGACAACAACGTCGGGTGGCGGATTGACTATCACGTGGTCAGCCAGAACCTGGCCGAGCGTGCCAGACAGGCCGAAATCTACGTCGCCGATCGCTATTCCGATCATGCACCCCTGACTATCGACTATGCGGACTGAAGAACGCGGCACCGGCAACTGGAAAGACGCCTGGGCCGTCTACACTCGCCCGACCGTTATGCGCATGCTGCTGCTGGGTTTTGCCGCCGGGCTGCCATTCATGTTGGTATTTTCCACCTTGACGGCTTGGTTGCGTTCGGAAGGGGTGTCGCGCACAGCTATCGGGTTTTTTGCCTGGGTCGGCATTACCTATTCGATCAAGGTGCTTTGGGCACCGGTGGTCGATCGGGTACGCCTGCCGCTGCTGACGGCCAGCCTTGGCCAGCGGCGTGGCTGGATGTTGCTGGCCCAGTTGACCATTATGCTGGGGCTTTGCGGCATGGCATTGACCGACCCTGTGACCCAGCTGACCCAACTGGCTCTGCTGGCGGTGTTGGTCGCCTTTGCCTCGGCCACCCAGGACATCACCATCGATGCTTTCCGCATTGAATCCGACGAGGTTCAGTTTCAGGCAGCGCTGGCCGGTACCTATGTTCTGGGTTATCGTCTCGCGCTACTGGCTACCGGCGCCGGCGCCTTGTTCCTTGCCGACCAGGTCGGTTGGACCATCGCCTATCTGGCCATGGCCGCCTGCATGGTCGTCGGCCTGTTCGCGGTCATTATTTCGCCTGAACCATCGTCGCTGGAACGGCTGGATACTGAAAAGGAGCCGCTGGTTATCGGCTTTCGCCAGCGCACCCGCCTGAAAGGCTTGGCCGCCGACATGGGGGCATGGATCACCGGGGCGGTGATCGCTCCATTTGTCGACTTTCTGCGTCGCTTCCGCTGGCTGGCCTTGCCCATCCTGGCCCTGATTGGCCTGTACAAGGCCAGCGATCTGTCCATGGCGGCCATGGCCAACCCGCTGTATCTGGATGTTGGTTTTACATTGACCGAGATCGGAGCGATCAGCGGCGTGTTCGGTGTCGCCATGACCATCACCGGCGGGCTGGTCGGCGGACTGGTTGTCGCGCGCTATGGCTTGATGCCGATGATGCTGGTTGGCGCTATCGGTATTGCCTGCACCAACCTGTTGTTCGCCTGGCTGGCGACCATGCAGCCGGTCATCTGGGCCCTGACCATGACGATTACCGGGGATAACTTTTTCGTTGGATTCTCGGCAACGGTGTTCATCGCCTGGATGTCCGGGCTGGTCAGCCGCCGCTACACCGCCACACAGTACGCCCTGTTCAGTTCACTGATGACCCTGCCCGGCAAGTTTCTCGGCGGCCCGTCGGGCTGGATCGTTGACCAGACCAGCTACGTGTTCTTTTTCTTCTATGCCTCGGCCCTGGGCATCCCGGCCATGTTGATCGTGATCTGGTTGATGAGTCGCCAGGCTGAAGTCAATGCAGCGGCGGCAAGATAGGAACCCTCTGTGTCTCCGTGGTGCTTCTGAGGTTCCATTCCACGACAGTCGCGTTTCCAGCAGCTTGCTCCTGATCAGGTTCGAAAGAATGATTGTTGAAGATTTCAACAATCGGGTAGTGCAGTGACCACGGTCAATTTCAGCGTACCGGAAGAGGTGCGCGAACGCTTCAACCGGACTTTTCGCAATCGCAACAAGAGCGCGATCATCGCTCGCTTGATGGATGAGGCGGTGGAGCGCGAGGAGCAGCGTCGCATCAGTCGAGAAGCCAGTCGCCGTATTCGTGAGCGCCACGGCGGTGCACCCGTTCGGACCGATGAACAATTGCGCAAGTCCCGACAGGGTGGCCGGTCGTGAAATTGGTGGTCGACGCCAGCGTCGCCCTGAAGTGGTTTTTCACTGATCGAAATAACGAAGCACAAACCGAACGGGCGCTGACGATTCTCGACGCACTGGATGCCGGCACGGTTCAGATCATCCAGCCGCCACATTTTCTGGCTGAAATGGCGGCTGTCCTGGTCCGTGAAAAAGGCCACGCAGCAATGGCCGACATTGAGGACCTGCAGACCCTGGACTGGCAGGTTCTGGAGACATCGGAGCTTTATCAGCGAGCCATGCTGCTTGCAGATGATCTTGATCACCACCTTTTTGACACGCTCTATCATGCTGTGGCTGGGTGCTTGCCGGAAGCAATGCTGGTGACTACCGATCGGCGTTATAAGCACAAGGCCGCCGATCTGGCTTGCATTTGTCTTCTGGAAGATCTCGAACTATCCGATCTTTGATGGCCGGTATATTCGATGGTCAGGGCCGCCAGCTCAAGCTTTGCAGTCAACAGGATTGAACCGCCAGCGGCCTGACTTGGTATGCTTGCCTGAGTCTTTGGGGAGAACTCTTTTTTGGAAAACCGCATGAAACGACTGATGATCGCGCCGTTGCTGACATTGCTTTTGAGTGCTCCGTTCAATCTGAGTGCCGCCGAGGACGAGTTGCTGCTGCCGGTGCACATTGATCCGACCGAAGACCGCCTGCTGCTGGAGATTCGTACCTTCGACCAGCCGATGATTTATGCCAATACCCTCGCAACCGGCCTCGGCACGCCCTCACCGCTGATCGATCGGGCCGATACCGGTGCCAGCGCGCTGGTGGTTTTCGAACGTCACGGCAAGCGCGTGCTGCTGATCCGCGAGAACACCACCTACACGGCACTCGATGACAATCCGGCGCTGCTGCAGTCGGCTCGTGAATCCTTTCCCCGCTCGGTGCTGGCCGCGTTCGAAATCGTCGAGGAGGGCGACGACGCAGTCAGGGTCGACGCCACGGACTTCTTCCTTTCCGACCTGTTCGGCGTCGCGGCCAGGCTGAAGGCCGGCGGCCTGGGCAGCGCAAAGCCGGACAAGGACCGCAGCTATATCGTGCGCGAGCGCACGGCGGCATTTCCGCGCAACACCGAAATCCGCGCTTCGGTGACCTTCGTGCTGGACGCGCCCGAGGCGGCACTGGCCCGCCAGGCACCCGATGCCCGCTCGGTGACCTTCGAGCAGCAGCACAGTTTCCTCGCGCTGCCGGACGATGACTACCAGCCACGCGCCTACCATCCCCGCGCGGGCGTGTTTCCGCACGTGTTTTACAACTTCGCCCGCTCGTTGGAGAAAGGCTACGAGCAGCGCTGGATCTGGCGCTGGCGGCTGCAGCCGTCCGATCCGGAAGCCTATCTGGCCGGAGAACTGGTTGATCCGGTCGAGCCGATCATGTTCTACCTCGACCCGGCTATCCCCGAGCCATATCGCAGCGCGTTTCGCGAAGGCGGCAACTGGTGGGCGCAAGCCTTTGAGGCCGCCGGCTTCAGCAACGCCTTTGAAGTCCGCGACCTGCCCGAAGGTGCCGACCCGCTGGATATCCGCTACAACATGCTGATGTGGGTCCATCGCAACGAGCGCGGGCCGTCGATCGGCCCGCACTACCGCGATCCGCGCAGCGGCGAAATTGTCAGCGCCAAGGTGCGCATGGATTCCTACCGCTCGCTGGTCAACCACGACTTGTGGATGGGCTTCCGGCCGGCGATGAACCCGGATGACATCCGGATCTCTTCGGAGGAAATGGCCATGGCCCGTCGGCGCCAGCACACCGCACACGAAATCGGCCACTCGCTGGGCCTGGCGCACAACTTCCTCGCCGCCACCCGCGACCGGGCTTCGGTGATGGACTATCCGGTGCCCCTGATCCGGCTGGACGAGGACGGCTTTATCGATCTCTCTGACGCCTACGCCACTGGCATCGGCGAGTTCGACAAACTGGCGATCCGCTACGCCTATACCTGGTATCCGGATGCCCGGAGCGAGCGCGAAGGGCTAGCCGCCATCCTGGCTGAAATGGCCGAGCGCGATCTGGCCTTCATCACCGGTAGTCATGCCAGCGACAACGGCAGTGTCCCGGATGCCACGCGCTGGGTCGAAGGCAACGACCTGTTCGAGGCACTGGAACGCACCCGCAGTGTCCGGCGTGCGCTGGTGGAACGCTTCGACGAACGCGCCCTTTCCGATGATGAACCTTTTGTCGTGTTGCATCGCCGCTTCGCCCACGCGTATCTGTATCACCGCACCGCCCTTTACGGCACGATCAAGCATGTCGGCGGCTGGGCGTTTTCCTACGCGCTCAAGGGCGACGGACTGGAGCCGACCCGCCCGGTGGCGGCCGAGTTGCAGCACCGGGCGCTGGATGAAACCCTGGCTGCACTGCAACCGGGTGAACTGCGCATTCCCGAACGAGTCACGCGCCTGCTCGCTCCAGCCCCGATGGGCTGGGATTCGGGTTGGCAGTGGCACGCCGATTCCGGCGCCATAGTGTCGCCCGGCGACACGCTGTTCGACCCGGTGCACTTCGCCCATCGCTGGGCGTTCGAAGTCGTCACGCTGTTGCTGGACCCGGCGCGCATGGCGCGCGCCGCCCAGCTCAACCGGATGGATTCGGAGATGCCGAGCCCGGCGCAAGTCCTCGACCGGCTGGTCGCGGCAAGCTGGGAAACGCCCGATACCGCGGCCGACGCAAGCGACCAGGCCCTGATCCGGATCGCTCAACGCAGCGTACTGGACGGCCTGCTGGATCTGGCCGGCAACCGCAGCGCGACATCCGAAACCCGCGCCGTCACCGAAGCCCGACTGCGGCGCCTGGCCGAAATGCTCGAACCCGGCCGACGCGACCGCCCAGGTTCCATCGAACGGGCCCATCGCCAACTGGCGCTGGACGACATTCAGCGCTACTTCGACGGCGACGACGATCCGTCCAGCCGACCGCGCCCGCAACCCATCGCGCTGCCCTGGCCGTGATCGGGGTATTCTTTCAGACTGGAATTTGCGCTCGCCCGGAGAATACTCATGCCGATTTCCTGGAATGAAATCCGGGATCGTGCCACTTCGTTTGCACGCGAAGCGTCGTGCCGTAAGCTGACTAACGACTCTGGTGCCAGTCGATGAAACTCACCTTGCATAACAGCCGCTGTCTTCGGGCCAGGGGCCGTCCCGCATGGTCTGGAAGTAGCGCCAAAAGACGTTGTCGATGGCCTGCAGCTGCGCAGGCGTTTCGTCACGACGGTAGCGCGTCAGGTGCGATGGCCCGCCGTTGTAGGCGGCGTAGGTAGCGCGGATCAGGTTTTCCGCGCCGCCGGGCCGTTCATGCTCGCCCCGGCGAACGGCGTAGTCGACAAGATAATGCTCAAGTATTTCGATGCCGGCACTGAGGTTGTATTCCACCTCTTTCTCCAGGCGCTCGATGTCATAGACACCACGCCAGACTCGACCCATGATCTGCATCATCCCGATCGCGCCGACCGGTGAGCGGATAACCCTGGGCGGGTCGGCCGTGCCTTCGTAGTGACGCCAGCACGACTCCTTCCAGGCGGTGGCCCGTACCAGCGGATCAAACAGGTTCCGATACTCGACCGGCACGCGCGATTGCGGGTCGGCATGGGTGGCAAGAGTTTCGCTGATCAGGCGCGCGACCAGGCCCAGATAGTTGTCCAGCGTGTCCAACTCCGGCACCAGGCCGCGCAATGCCTCTGCCACGGTCGGCGGATCCTGGGCATGGGCCGAGGGAACCATCCAGGACGAAAAAAGCCAGGACCACCAACGATTCTGGCTCCTTGCCAAGTTCTCATTCCGGGCAGAATCGACCAGACCGAACAGTTGACGCAGGGCCGGATCCGTTTCCAGCGGCAGGGGCGTAAAGCTTGTCGGCGCACGTTCGGCCAGCAGCAGGCGCGCCAGGCGGCGCAGGCCGTCTCGGCTGATCTCGAGGCCGTATTCCGGGCCCAGCGCATCCAATGCCAGCAATGCATCCCCGGCTGCCACAAATCCGGCCAGGTGAAGATCAGCGCCTGCGACGATTTCAAGCCGATCGGCACGCGCCAGCAGCGGACTCAGGGCCGTCCAGCTATCGAGGAAAAGACGACGGACTGAACCGTCTTCAACCCGATCGTCGGCCAGTGCTGCGGCAATCTGGTGGCGTGAATCGAGCAAAACGGCGAGCAAGTCAAGGGTCAGGTCGCGATCATCAAGCTGGCTTGCCAGGCTCACAACAATCACCGTCAGGAAGCCGTCCAGTTCATCCTCAAGGCGCTGCCACTGGGCCAGTTCGGTCGCGTCCAGGGCGGGCTCGGAAATTGCCGGCGTCAGCGGCGGTAACAGGTCAAACCGCAATACCGCCCGCAGGCCACCCGGGTCCACCGCGAGATCTGCCAGGCGGCCACGCTCGGTGAGCCTTACCCGATGCTCGGTCGCGGCCAGCGAAAACTCCTCGATCAACTGGTCGATGGCCGCGAGGGACTCGTTCAGGTCGACCTTCATGGTTTCCAGGTGCGGCAATACCAGATGTTCAACAAGCATTCGGACGGGTGTCGAAAGCATGCCGCGTTGTCCGTCGGGTCGGCGCAGTTCCACAGCGCCTACCCGGAAATGTGCCGCGTGGCCGCTTTCAGCGACCTGCGGCGTCAATTCGATATGCAGTTGACTCTCCAGCGGCTGCAGACCTGTGCATTTGCCGAACACAGAAACGCCGGTGTGTGCCGTTATGGCCATGGACAGCTCCAGATCGGCGGTCGATCCACTTGTACGAACCTCCGACAGTACCAGGCGATTGCAGGCGTCCGCCGCCAGTTCCGACCGATCCTGGGCGTCGAGTCCCAGGCTGGTGGCCACCATGGAATCCAGGTAACCGAAATCGATGATCAGAGGCACTTCCAGCCTGTCGGCGGCATGCAGCCCGGTTATCGGCACAAGCGCCAGCAAGCAAAGCAGAATGAGGTTTTTCACTTTGTGGTGTTGGCGAAGAGTGATTCAACCTGTTTGATCCTGAATGGCCGATTCGGTTCGCACCCAACGTCAAGAAACGATGGGCGATGAACTGCCGCGCCCCGGTGCCACGGGTGCCCAACCGTTCAGATGGCACCGTTATCCGGCGCAGGCGCTAAGCCGCCTTAACTGATGCCGAAGCGACTGCCCGCGACCAATCAGCCAGGACATGAAACTTGCCTGGCAATTTGCCGGTTTCGTCGATCGTGACAATCGTCAGATGACACTGCATGTGGAATTCGACGGTCACGCAACCTTCGAGAATCTGACTCTGACCCTGGCCCTGAATCCGGCATTGAATATCTCCGCCCCGGGCGGACAGATCGCCGCAACCCGGCCAGACGCCAGCCACATTGAGGTGAACTGGTAAACTGCGCCGGCAGTTACACTCCCGCAAATTTGTTCGAGCCAGCTTCAAGCCCAAATCTTCAAAGTAGTGAAGATCCCCTTCGGTATCGGGAACCAGCGCACGACGCACGGCTGGCAGGTCCTTGCCCATAAACCGAAAAGACACCTACAATCACACTATGAATAGCATGCTAAAGAGTGTGATTCATGGCTGATCTGACCGCCAATGATCTCAAGACCCGAGGGGTTTCGGCGCTGGAGAAGGCACTCGGTGAAGACGACGAGGCCACCATCAGCGTCCGTGGCAAGCCACGTTATGTGGTGATGAGCCTGGATCATTACGAGCAACTTCGCGAAGCCGAGATCGCCTCGGCCTGGCAGGCAGCGAAGGCAGCCGAGGCCGGTGGGGATTGCATCGTCGAGACTGCTTCGGAACATATCGCCCGGCTACAGCGGGAAGCTGATGAGGTATAGCCTGATCTTTCCTGCTTCGTACCGCAAGCGGGAAAAAGCGTTTCTGAAAAGACACCCTGAAATCCGACCGCGCTATTACAAGACGCTCCTGCTGCTCGAAGCCAACCCCCATCACCTATCGCTTCGGCTGCATGCCTTGAACGGGCAGTTGCAGGGACTTCAATCGTGCTGATTCAGGTTCTTGTGCCTATCGATCGCTTCGAGCACCCGGCACCCCCCGATGCAGCAGACTGAGAGCCTGGGTAAACCCACCCCTTGCACCCAACTGTCAGCGGGAAGTGGCGTTACCTGCTGGCCAGCAGGTGACGCCGCTTGCCGCCTGCCACCAAACCTACCCCCCCTCGACGATGGCTGAGGTTTATGCGTAATCAGGAAAAATTAAGTGTGCCCGGCCCCGGAATTTGCGAGTAACGCTATGATCATGCATCATGCCGACCCTGAATCAAAAAACCTGGTTAACGTCGGAAATTCGCCTGCCATGAAATTCGACTCTGAAACTCGACTATGAAACTCGACGCCCCGTTCATTCGACTGCCCTATCGCTTTGAGCCGCAGGCAATTGCTGAGCAGCTTGCCGCTATTGATGAGAATTTGTGGCAGGCGCATCCGCGGGGCTGGGAAGGGCATCGGGTGCTGGCGCTGGTCTCGGCGGATGGCAAGCCGGATCTGACCCGGCTGGAAGGCCAGATGCAGCCGACCGAGGTGCTGGAAAAGCTGCCGGCCATGCAGCAGTTGTTGAATGCGCTCGATACGGTGATCGGTCGGGCCATGCTGGTGCGGGCCGAGCCTGGCGAGGAGGCCCAACGCCTGATCGATGCGGGTTCCTACTGGCATCGCCGGGTTCGGGTATTCATGCCGCTGCAAGCCGATGAGTCGGTGCGCTGGACTTGCGGAGAGGATGAGCAGGTGATTCCGGCCGGACAGGCCTGGCTGATTGATGGCTGGCGCGGTTATGCCCAACGCAACCCGTCCGAGGCTGAGTTGATTTACCTGGTTGTTGATACCGTAGGATCGGCTTCATTCTGGTCGACGGTCAACAGTGCTGACCGACCGCTGGATGCCGAGCGCGCCGATTCGATGAGTCCGCGCCAGGTCGCATTCAAGGGCGCTCCGAAGGCGCTGGAGACCGAGTTTGTCCGCACCAGTCGGGTGATGTCGCCATGGGAACTGGAAAGCCTGATCAACGGCGTCATGCAGGAACTTCGGTCGGTGGTCGCACCGGATGCGCCGCATCTGCCCAAACTGGAGGCGGCGCTGAATCAGTTCATGCGCCAGTGGCAGGGCGTTCATGCCCGTCACGGCGAGGATGAGGCCGGTGACCCGGCCTACAAGCAGGCGCTGGAGCAGCTGGTGGCCCAGGCGGCCATGTTCGCCGGTGCCTGGAAGCTGCCCAACGGTGTGGATGCGGCCGAACTGCTATACCAGTCGATTGTTCTGGGTGCGATGAAAGACCAGGATGGCAAGCCGGTGGTGATATTGCCGCCCGGTGCCAAGCAGCGTCAGGCACAGGTGGCCAGGCAGCGTCAGGCTGAGGCAGCGGCCGGGCCAACCGAAGCCAGTACTTCCGGTTCGACCAATGACAGTGAACAGGCATCACTCCCGCCAGATCAGCCGCAACGAGCGCCGACTCCGATCCAGACCCCCAACACCGCTCCCGCTCCGGGCGGCAACAGCCAGGCCAACCCCAATGCGCCGATCGATCCGGCCAACTCGCCGCTGCGCAGCGTTCATACCAAAAGCCTGCCGGAGTTACTGCGTCAGACAGCCAGTTCGCTGCTGGTCTCGACCTACCAGGCCGGCAAGCTGGTGATCCTGCGCGAAGACCAGGGCAAGCTGAACACCCATTTCCGGGTTTACAACCGACCGATGGGCATGGCCTGCGACCGGGCCCGGCTGTCATTGGGGACTGCAATTTCGGTCGAGCATTATCGCAACATGCCTGAAGTGGCGCGCAAGCTCAATCCGCCCGGCAAGCACGACAGTGCTTTTCTGCCACGACGCGGCCATATCACCGGCAATATCGATATTCATGAAATGGATTTCGCCGGTGACGAGCTGTGGCTGGTCAATACGCGCTTTTCGTGCCTGTGCACGCTGGATAACGAGCACAGCTTTGTGCCGCGCTGGCGACCCAAGTTCATTTCCGGCTACGCCGCCGAGGACCGTTGTCACCTCAATGGTCTGGAAGTGGTTGATGGCAAGCCGAAATACGTCACGGCACTGGGTACCTCGGATGCGGCCGGCGGCTGGCGCGAGAACAAGGCCGGCGGCGGGGTGCTGATCGACATTGATTCGGATGAATTCATCTGTCGTGGCCTGTCGATGCCGCATTCGCCGCGCTGGTACCAGGACAAGCTGTGGGTGCTGGAATCGGGCAATGGATCACTGGCCACTGTGGATCTGGATACTGGCCAGGTTGAAACCGTGGCCGAACTGCCAGGCTTTACGCGTGGACTGGATTTTTTCGGGCCCTATGCGTTTGTCGGCCTGTCACAGGTGCGTGAATCGGCGGTGTTTTCAGGCATATCCTTGACCGAACGGGTCAGCGAGCGTAATTGCGGGGTCTGGGTGGTGGATATTCGATCAGGTCAAACGGTGGCATTCCTGAAATTCGAAGACGCCGTGCAGGAAGTGTTCGCGGTCTCGGTGCTTCAGGGTATTCGCTTTCCCGACGTACTCAGCGGCGCTGATCAGCATGTTGCCATCAGCTATGCGCTGCCGGATGAGGCGTTGAAAGAGGTGGTGCGCCCGAAGCCGAAAGATCAAGCCCCGCCGGCCAGCGGCGGGATCAGTTACCAGACCTGACGGGTCACGGACAGCTCTCGGTCAGTTCAGCGGCGTCGTCCGGCAAACAGGTGTGGGTGCTCCTGGCCCAGGGCGGCCAGTTGCTCATCGCTGAGCTGGTCCAGCAGGGTCCGCCACCAGTCCAGTTCAAGCTGCTGAAGTGCCAGGTTGGCGGCGCTGCGCTGTTCAATCAATGCGCTCAGTCGTTCACGATCAACCGCTTTGAGTGCGCTCATCAGCTCGCGCTGACTTTCGGCCAGTTGCTGGCGCGCCTCGGCCCGGCGTGCATCCAGGCTTTCGCGCTGAGCGCTCAATGCCTCGGCTTGCGCATCGTCCAGTCCCAGGGAATCGCGCATCGCTTCATCCTGCCACCACTCTGACTGCGCCCCCATGCGCTCGCGAAACAGGCCCGGACGTCCATCGGCATTGCGGTTGGCCATCAATTCTTCACGCCGCTGACGCATCTGCTCGCGCATCGCCTGACGGTCCATATCGCCCTCGCCCTGGCCTTCGCGCCGCGCCTGGCGCCGTTCGCGCATGGCCTGCATCAACGCGTCCCGCTGCTCCGGATCGCGCATGGCTTCGCGCAGTGCCTGAGGATCTTCCAGCAGCCCCGTGGTAGGTTCGTCAGTGTCGGTTGCGGTCGGGTCAGGCTCCGAGGCGGGTTTTGCGGCAGATTCAGTCGTGCTATCGATGGCTGTCTCATCCTCGCCAGGCTGAGCCTCATCGTTGCTGCAGGCGACCAGCGTCAATCCGACCAATACAAGCAAAACAAGTGGCAATCGATGATTCATAACTCGTCCAAATTCATTCTTTATCGATATGAATCTTCAAGTGTAACGGATGCAACAATACAAAAACCGGTTCAGGGTTGCTCGAACCGGTCACTGAAGATACCGTCGACAAAGAACTCGAAAGCACCCATATCGGCTCGTCCCCCGAATACTCGGGGAAACGGGTCATTGCGCTGATCATAGGCAACGCTCGCAGCCGGGTCACCGGCATCCAGGGCCGGTGAGCTTTCAGGCAGGGCGCGAGTCAGGGTCAGCCCGCCATTATCTGCCAGCGCGCTCAGTTGCGGACTCACGCCCGTGACGTTGCCTGTTCCCGCCGGAACACCCGTGCCGGGGGTTTCGACCAGTGAATAATCCAGCGAGACAGCGCCGGCTCCGGCTGAGACGACTAAATCAATCGTGGAACCCGGGCTGGAGTTGTCGGAAAAGATCGAATTGCTGATACTTGCGTTGGTAGAGCCATCGACATACGCGCCGCCAGAATTCTCGATGCCTCTGCGGCGCAGAAAGCCCGACTCGGCGGTCAGGGGAGTTGGTAATGCCCCGGTGGCGGTATTGTGGCTGATGGTCAGGAAATCCATCCGGGCTGAACTCGCGTAGACGCCACCTATTTGTTCGGCCGTGTTGTTGGTGATCGTCGAGTTGAGAAGCTCGGCCGGTTCGGTCGGCGTGCCCAGCGCTATCATGCCGCCAATTACCGAGGCAATGTTGCCGGAGATGGTGCTGTACTTGACGCTGGATTGTCCATAGCGAAGATCCAGACCACCACCAAGTTGAGCCTGGTTACCGGAGATTGTCGATTGCGAGACAAGGACCGCACCCGGACCACCCCGACGAGCGATCCCGCCGCCGTAACCTGCGGTATTGTTTTCTATCTGGCTGCCCACGGCCAGCAGGTAGGATTCATAGGTCAGCGCGCCGCCGCCCAGGTAAGCTGCATCGTTGGTGCTGATCTCGGCATACTTGGCCACTGCCAGCCCTCCGTAGATAGAACTGAGGCCGCCCCCGAATTGGGCAACATTGTTCGAGATGGTCGAGGCGACCGCGCCGACCAAACCGTTGTAAGGCGCACCGCCGCCGCGAGCAATCGATGCCCCGGAATCCAGATAGATGATGGGTTGCTGAAAGAATCCACCCTGCAGCCCGCCACCGATTTCGGCCACATTGCCATCAATCAGCGATTCGTACAGCACCAGCGCCGCGCCCTGATCGGCACCACCTCCACCACCGTAGATGGCTTCATTGTTGGCCAGGATCAGACCCTGACCGATGATGTAGGAATCGCTGCGTGCCAGCAAGCCGCCGCCAAAACCCGCATAGCTGGAGCCGCCACCGCCGCGCAGGGTGGCCGTGGCCCGAGGCGGAGGCGGTTCAGCGCGATTGCCGGTCACCAGGGAGTCGGTCAGCGTGACTTCGCTGTCGTACTTGGCCGATAGTCCGCCACCATAGTATTCCGTGAGGTTGGCGCTGAACTGGCTCGAGTCAGCATAAAATGTCGCCGGACCCACCAGGCTGAAATTAGGTGCCCCACTGATGGTGCTTTCGAGTGAGGAATTATTGCGGAGCGGGGTCGCGGGATTGCCAAACCCAACCTGTACGCCTCCGCCGTAGATTTCTCCGAAGTTGGAGTCGATATCGGTCTGGAAGATTGTGACTTCGGACAAAGAACCCGCAATTATGGCCCCGCCGGCTCCGGCTTCATTCAGGAAAAGGCTGCTGTCTGCCAGGTAAGCGGCGGAGGAACCGGTCGCACTGATCGCGCCGCCGAACAGCGCACCGTTGCCGGAGAAAGTGGATGACAGAATGTCTGCATAGGCGCTCGCCAGGGCGATGGCGCCGCCCTGGTAGCCGGACTGATTGTTGGTGAAACTCGAATCATTGACCAACAGCAGGCTGTTGAAGGCCAGGATGGCACCCCCATAGGCGGGGCTGGAGGCACCTCCCCGAAATACGCCCCCGGCGGTTTGATTGTTGTCAAATTGGCACTGATCTATCGTCGCTGTTCCAGCGAGAATGGTGATAGCTCCACCATAAGCTGCCGTCCCCGAGTAGTTGTCGATAATCTGGCAATTGCTGAGGTTTATCTCCCCGCCGAGCGATAGAATCGCTGCACCACCATAGAGCTGGTTGGTTGATCCATTGGCAAGGGTCACACCATCAACGCTCAAGGGCGCGGTGGTGGCAAAGATCCGATCGGAATCATTGCCGCTGATTGTCAGCTCGTCGGGGCCAGGCCCACTGATGGTGACATCACCCAGGTTGGGAATATAGCCGCCAGTCAGCGTGATGATTCCGCTCAGGCCGGGCGCAAACTGAATCTCATCCGGGCCTGAGCCGGCCGCGCATCCGGCCACCGTTGCGTCTCCGTTCGCTGCCTGCATCGCATCGCGCAAGGTGCATTGGCCGGCCAATGAACCATCGGCCAGAGTATTGACGGTGATGACGGCGGCCTGCAGTGTGCTTGCGCTCAAGGCCATTCCAACCGCAACCGTCAGCGGAGCGACAGTGGGTTGAACCTGTGATTTGAGTTGGTACTTGATGCCTGACATGGCTTGCTCCCAGAACGTAATGAATTCCCTCACATTCAGGGAGTTATAGCACAGCGTCCCGATGAGTTCCAATGCGTTTTGATGGCGTTTCAGTCGGCTTCTGGACCGCGGTCGAAAACGGTTCCCAGCAACACCGGATGTCGGGCACCGGTGATGGAGCCGGTGGCTATTGGCTGTCTGTCAAGACGTTGTTTGGCGAGCCAGGCGAACAAGGTGGCTTCGACGGCATCGGGTGGCAGTCCGAAATCGGCGCTGGATTGGATCGGGCAGGCATTTGGACCCTGACCAATACGTCGGATCAAGTCCTGGTTGTGGATACCGCCGCCGCAGATGATCAGCCGGTCGGGAGAGCGCTGCGACGATGTTCGAATCGCCGCGGCCAGACTGCGGGCGCTGAATTCGGCCAGCGTGGCCTGGATATCGCGCGGTCGCTGGCCAGCCCAGTCGGGTAGTCGCTGGTCCAGCCAGGTCGGTGAGAAGTATTCGATCCCAGTGCTTTTCGGCGGAGGTTGCGACAGGTAGGGGTCGCTCATCAGCGATGACAGCCAGTGTTCATCGACCTGTCCACCGCTGGCCCAGTTACCATCCAGATCAAAACGCCCCGGATGATGCCGGCGGTACCAAAGGTCCAGATAGCAATTGGCCGTTCCGGTGTCGAAACCGGTCACTTCCCGGCCGGGTTCAAGCAGGGTGATATTGGCAATGCCTCCGAGGTTGGCCACGATTCTGAATTCCTCGCTGGAGGCCAGCAGTGCCTGGTGCAGTAGCGGTGCCAGCGGCGCACCCTGCCCACCGGCGGCCAAATCGGCACGGCGGAAATCGGCCACGGTCGTAATGCCCGTTTGCTCGGCGATCCGGTGCGGGTCACCGATCTGAAGCGTATGCGGTGGATCGGCATCGGCGCGATGCAGGATGGTTTGACCATGCGAGCCGATCGCTTCGATATCGGCCGCCGTCAGGCCGGACTCGTCAAGCAATTTCAGCGCTGCTTCGGCCAGCGAATCGCCGAAGCTTGCGTCAAGCCGGGCGAGAGCAGCGACCGGAAACCGGTCGGGATCCGAGCGTACCTGATCGAGTTTGGCGCGCAGCTCGGTATCGAACTCGAATGTATGAAATGCAATGAGACGCAAAGGCTCGACGTTGAAATCGACCACGACGGCATCCACGCCGTCCATGCTGGTGCCGGAGATCAGGCCGACAAAGTAGCCGGACATCAGCAGGTGCTGGCCTGGCACCCCTCGTCACTGCGGCGGGCGAGCAGCAGGCCCGACTGATCCAGAGCCTGGAGTTGAGCCAGCAAGCCCTGGCTGTGAGCGCTGAACTGATCCATCAGCTCGTTTGGCAGTGGATCGGCCGGCGGCAGATCAATAGTGCGCGGATTGCGATGCACGCCGTTGAGCAGAAACTCGTAGTGCAGGTGCGGCCCGGTTGCCAGCCCGGTCGCCCCAACCCGGCCGATGGTCTGGCCCTGTCGGACACGGTCGCCGCGGGCCACTTGTCGGCGTGACAGATGCAGGTAACGGGTGACAATATTGTTGCCGTGCTGGATGAAGACATAATGCCCATTGACGTTGTTGTAGGCCGACTCGATGACTCGGCCATCGCCCGCCGCCCAGACCGGCGTGCCTGTGGCAGCGCCGTAGTCGGTGCCATTGTGCGGCCGGACACGACGGGTGACCGGATGAAAGCGGCGCGGGTTGAAGTTGGAGGTAACACGGGTGAAGTTGAGCGGAGCGCGCAGAAACGCCTTGCGCATCGGGCGGCCGTCCGGCGCAAAGTAATCCGGCCCGTTGCCGGCATCGAAGCGGATGGCCTCGAATGCGTCGCCCTGGTTGACGAAACGGGCGGCCAGGATGTCACCGTCGCGCAGGAATTCGCCGTCACGCCAGACCTGTTCATAAACCACGGCGAATTGATCGCCGGCGCGAATATCCAGGGCAAAATCCACGTCCCAGCCGAAAATACTTGCCAGGCGCATGGTCATATTGTCCGACAGGCCGGCGGCTTTTGCGGCATTAAACAGTGACGAACTGATCGTGCCGCTGGATTCAACCACTCGGCGATCCAGCGAACGGGGTTCGATGCGGCTGATCAGCGCATCCTGTTGGCGTTCGACAAACAGCCAGCGCTCCTCATCCAGTTCAGTGCGCAAGGCAATAAATTCGTTCTCGTCGGTCAAGTCAAAGGCAAACTGATCGCCAGGACGAATCCGGGCCAGGTTTCGGGTGTCATCGCTCAAATGAACAATGTCATGCAGCAGGCGGGGCCCGAGCGACAGATCACGAAAAATCCTCTCCAGCGTCTGGCCAGGTCGCACTTCGACCAGCATCCATTGGCGTTGAGGAAGGGCAATGGGTTCTGGCGTGGCGGAGGCTTCGGCAGTCTGGACGGTTGCTGTGCCGAGTGCGTGACCCAGGGCTTTTTGAATCTGTCGCTCGGCGTTGGGATCACGTTCCGGCAGAATCAGCGCACTGGCATGGACAGTTTCAAGGCCGTCCGGGGCTTCACCCTGGACCAGTCCCAGAGTCAGGGCCAGCGCAATCAGAGAAATACCCCCCAGGCTCCAGCGCGGATGAGCCAGCAGCCGGGATGCCAGCGTCCAAGTCAGAGCGGACAGTGCGCTGACAACTGACTGCAATCGCTCACGCGCGGCTTGACGTCGGCCCGAGTGTCGCGGGCTGGCCATGGCTTTTCTCGTCATTCGATCAGGATTCGCTCGTAAAAACCCGGTAACATTAACGATTTCCGGTACCCAAAGTCAATCTCGGGCTGTAAATTGGAGGGTACCGACTTGCTTAGCAGACCTGCCAAAAAGAGCGAATGTCGAGTGACAGATATTAAGGAACTGACCCGCGGCGCCGCCGAGGTCATTCAGACCGACGAGCTGGAAAAACGCCTCAGCGAAGGTCGGCCGCTGCGGGTCAAGGTCGGATTCGATCCGACCGCGCCCGATCTGCACCTGGGCCATACGGTCATTATCAATGCCATGCGCCGGTTTCAGGATGCCGGGCACGTGGCGATTTTTCTGATCGGTGATTTCACCGGCATGATTGGCGACCCGACTGGGAAAAATGTCACCCGCAAACCGCTGAGCGATGACGATATCCGGGCCAATGCCAGGACCTATGCGGACCAGGTCTTTCGGATCCTGGATCGTGATAGAACCGAGGTACGCTTCAATTCCGAGTGGTTTGGATCGATGTCATCGGCCGACATGATTCGCCTGGCCGCCCGGCACACCGTGGCGCGCATGCTCGAGCGCGATGATTTCGAAAAGCGCTACCAGTCCGGCCAGCCGATTGCCATTCACGAATTTCTTTATCCATTGGTGCAGGGCTATGACTCGGTCGCCCTCAAGGCCGATATCGAAATGGGCGGAACCGACCAGAAATTCAATCTGCTGGTGGGTCGTCAGCTCCAGTCACAGGAAAATCAGACACCCCAGGTCATCATCACCTGGCCGTTGCTGGAAGGCACTGATGGCATCCAGAAGATGTCGAAGTCACTCGACAACTACATTGGCATCACCGAGCCGGCCGACGAGATGTTCGGCAAGTTGATGAGTATTTCGGATGAACTGATGTGGCGCTATTTCGAGCTGCTCAGTTTTCGCCCGAGCGATGATATCGAAGGGCTGAAAAAGGCGATTGCCGAGGGTCTTAATCCGCGCGATGTGAAATTCGAGCTGGGCATCGAAATCGTTGATCGCTTCCATGGTGCCGGTGCCGGTAACAAAGCCAGGGATAACTTCATTGCCCGCTTCCGCCAGGGCGATTTGCCCGAGGAGATCCCCGAAAAGTCCCTGCCGGCCGGGAGTGACGGCCTGGGTATCGCCGAGGCACTGACCACCTGCGGCCTGACCGCTTCGAACTCCGATGCCTTCCGCATGATCAAAGCCGGTGCGGTGAGAATCGATGGCGAAAAAATAGAAGATCGCTACCTGCGGCTTCAGTCCGGCTTTGAAGGTGTAGTTCAGGTCGGCAAGCGCAAGTTTGTCCGTCTGCGCGTCATGGCCTGAAGCGATTCATCACGGGCGGAAACGCCGATTTTTCTGGACACCAGTGGATCATCCCTGGCGCAAACGATATCCTTCGCGATTGTGGTGCGAATTCATCAAGCATGATGCCTGGAACAACGACCAATAGAGCCAAACGGCGTCCCATTGCGGACAAGCTCATCAAAAAGATGAACCGTTATGCCAGGGCCAAGGTGGTCGACTTTCTCAGGGGGCTGCCCGATTTGCCTGAAAGCCGACCGCATTCACAGGTCAACAGCGGGTGATAAGCCAACTCGCTATCGAAGCTGCGAAAGCCGGCGATGTAAATCTGGTTAGCCGGTTGATGCCGAGTGGGCACATTGATGTTGAGTCTGGATTGTCCGGGGACGGTCCGCGGCTTTCGACCAAGACCGCGGGGCGGATCATGGAGGCCTTCAGCGCCGGGCGTGGTCGTGGCGTATTGCACCTCGGTGCGGCAGAGCTTGCGACTGATCTTCCGCCGGCGCTGTCGTACTGGCGCGATGTCGGGCGCACTTTCGTCGGCCGGGTGTGTGGCGCCCTCGATCCGACTGACCCCAAGTCCCTTGTCGTTCCCGACCCGGATGCGGATGAGCTCTCGACGCTGGTTGAGTCGGTTCCGCCCATGCAGGGGGCCGAGTTCCTCAATGCCGAGCTTCTCGGCGACCTCTGGACCGACATGGGGACGGCGCTGGCGACCCAGGCCCGGGCTTACAAGGATGGCGTTCAGGGATATCTGACCCGGCACAGCGCCGTCTGGAACGTGGTGGGCCGGGTGTGTTTCCACCTGGCCGAAAACAAGCGCGACCCGGACTACCCCTTTGCCTTTATCGCCACCTACGTCCACAAGGTCTCCAATCAGGCCAAGCCACAACACCTGCCCCTGGGCCGGGCTCTGAAGGACTATGCAGGTACAAAAAACCGCAAAAAGCTGCTAGCGCTGCTGGCACCGCTGTCCCGTGCGGCTGAACACAGCGAGTTTATCCGCGAGTTGGTCGATAGCTCCGATATTTATCATCCGCTCTCCTGGACGCCCAGACAGGCTCATCGCTTCCTGTGTGAGATCGAGTTGTACGAGCAGGCCGGTCTGGTGGTGCGCATGCCCGACTGGTGGAGCGCCAACAACAAGCCTCGCCCCAAGGTCTCCGTGTCGGTGGGCGGCAAGCCACCCTCGGCCCTGGGCATGGAGGCCCTGCTGGATTTCAATGTAGGCCTGACCCTGGACGGCAAAAAGCTGACCCAACGGGAAATCGAGGAGATTCTCGCATCCAGCCAGGGACTGGTACTGATCAAGGGCAAATGGGTTGAGGTGGATCGCGACAAGCTCTCGCAAGTCCTTGACCAGTGGCGCGAGATGCAGAAACAGGCGCAGGCCGGCGGCGTCAGCTTTGGTGAAGCCATGCGCATGCTCTCCGGAACCCGCCTCTACGGTGACGACGAGGTCATGGAAGACGCGGTGCCGGAATGGTCGGAGGTCATCGCCGGCAAGTGGCTTTCTACCCGGCTCGCTGCGCTGCGTTCGCCCGAGCTGCGCGAAGAGGTCGCGGCCAATGCGGGTCTTGATGCCGAGTTGCGCCCCTACCAGAAGCGCGGGATTGAGTGGCTGCAGACCCTGCGCGCCCTCGAACTGGGCGGTTGCCTGGCCGACGACATGGGTCTGGGTAAAACCATCCAGGTGCTCGGCGTCCTCAACCTGAACCGGGACGACAACGACAAAGGTACCGATCTTCTGGTGGTGCCGGCTTCGCTGGTTGACAACTGGCGTCTTGAGATCGAGCGCTTTGCTCCCCGGTTGAAGGCGCTTATCGCCCATCCCTCGCGGATTCCTTCGCCCCAGCTCAACAAGCTCTCGAAACAACAGGTGGCGGCGCATGATGTCGTGATCACGACCTATGGCACTGCCATGCGCACCGAGTGGATGAAAAAACAGGCATGGCGCTACCTGATTCTCGACGAAGCCCAGGCCATCAAGAACCCGGGTGCCAAGCAGACCAGGGCTGTCAAGGCCATACCGGCCAAGTGGCACCTGGCACTGACGGGCACGCCAGTAGAAAACCGCCTCGGTGACCTGTGGTCCATTTTTGATTTTCTCAATCCTGGCCTGCTGGGCTCGGCCAAGGCATTCAACGGGCTGTGCAAGTCCATGGCCAAAAGCAGGCAGGGCTATGCGCCGCTGCGGCGTCTGGTTCAGCCCTATATCCTGCGCCGCTTGAAGACCGACAAGAGCGTCATCGCTGATCTGCCCGACAAGACCGAGCTCACCGCTTATTGTCTACTCAGCAAACGTCAGGCTGCCCTGTACCAGCAATCAGTCGACGAGATGAAGAAGGCCATCGCAGAGCTTGACGGGATCGAGCGGCGCGGTGTGGTGCTGGCCTTTCTGATGCGCTTCAAGCAGATCTGCAACCACCCGTCCCAGTGGCTGGGTGATGGCGCTTACGAACCCGGAGACAGCGGTAAGCTCGCCCGCCTGCGCGAGCTGTGCGAGCCCATTGCCGCCAGGCAGGACAAGCTGCTGGTGTTTACCCAGTTCCGTGAGATGACCGCGCCGTTATCAGGTTATCTGGCCGAGGTTTTCGGTCACAGCGGCCTGGTGCTGCATGGTGGTACGCCGGTGAAAAAACGTCAGGGATTGGTCAAGAGTTTTCAGGAGGATGAGCGCGTGCCTTTTATGGTGCTGTCGCTCAAGGCCGGGGGTACCGGGCTTAACCTGACGGCGGCCTCGCACGTCATCCACTTCGATCGATGGTGGAATCCGGCGGTGGAAAATCAGGCCACCGATCGTGTTTTCCGTATCGGCCAGAAGAAGAACGTACTGGTGCATAAATTTGTCTGTCGGGGCACGGTGGAGGAGCGTATTGATGAACTGATCAGCGACAAGCAGAAGCTCTCCGACGAGGTGCTCTCCCAAGGGGGCGAGAACACCTTGACGGAGATGAGCAACGAGGAACTGATATCGATGGTGTCGCTCGATTTGAGCCGTGCTGTGGAGCGGTAACAGGACGAGCAGTCAATCATCATGGTCCTGGTCATTGTCATGAGCCACGAGGTGAATCCATGAGCAGATACGATAACTACTGGCCGCCTTACGTTTCGGTAGCCGAACGTCGCCGCCGGGCGGCGCAGAAAGTGGCCAGGATGAAGAAGGCCGGTCAGCAGGTTACGCCGGTCGAGATTACCGGGCGAAAGATTGCCACAACCTTCTGGGGTGAGGCCTGGTGCAAGAATCTTGAATCCTACAGCGACTACGCCAATCGTCTGCCCCGGGGTCGTAGCTACGTGCGTAACGGCTCGGTGATCGACTTGCAGATCGAAGCCGGACAGGTTCGGGCGCTGGTCAGTGGTACCGACCTGTACAACGTGGACATCAAGATCAAGCCACTGCCCAAAACGAAGTGGACACAGATCAAGGGTCAGTGTTCTGGCCAGATTGATTCACTGATTGAGCTTCTTCAAGGGGCCATCTCCAAAGGCGTGATGGAGATCGTCACCCGAAAAGGCGAAGGACTGTTCCCGTCGCCGCGAGAGATTACGCTGACCTGTTCATGCCCGGACTGGGCCACCATGTGCAAGCATGTGGCCGCAACGCTGTATGGTATTGGAGCCCGCCTTGACCAACAGCCCGAGCTGTTGTTCACCCTGCGCAAAGCCGACCCCGCCGAGATGGTAGAGGCCGCCATTGATCAACCGACCGGCGCGGGCAGAACCGGCAAGGGTCGCGTGCTTGATTCCGACCAACTATCGTCGGTTTTCGGCGTTGACATCGACATAGGCAGTCTATCTGCCGACCAGCCGGTGACGACCACCGGACGAAAGCGGCGCGTGGCAACGACCAAAAAATCGGCGACGGGCAATGCGACCAGGAAAAAGCACACCACCAAATCCGCGACAAAGAAAACCAAGGCAAGCAAAAACAAGCGCACCGCCAGCAAGGCCGCCGCGAAGAAGACCAGCACCAAAAAATCGCTGACCAGAAAGGGTGCGAGCAAGACCAGCAAGAAGCCGGCTTCCAAAAAGTCAAAGGTCAGGAAGAAAACGGCCAGGCCCTCCGAATGATCATGCCTGGCGGGTGGCACCGACACGGCCAACAACGCCGGGTATACTGAGTCGCCTGCAGTCATTCGAAGAGCACATTGAGCAACCATAGCGACAGCGGATCAGACCAGACCACCCATTTTCAAACTCAAGTGGCGGAAGCTCTGGAGCTTTCTCCCAACACTTCGGTCTGGCAAGCGGGCCAAACGCTCGGCCCGTTTCGTTTGATTCGCGAACTTGGCCGTGGTGGCATGGGGATGGTCTGGCTGGCTGAACAATTGGAGCCGTTTCAACGAGAAGTTGCTATCAAGGTTCTCAAGACGGGCAAGCAGTCCGTGCTGGCCGAAGCGTATTTCGAAGTCGAGCGCCAGAGCCTGGCCCAGTTATCCCATCGGGCAATCGCTCAAATTTACGATGCCGGTCGCCTTCCGGACGGTGGGCTGTTTTTTGCCATGGAATATGTGCACGGGATCGCCCTCGATCAGTATCTCCAGAAATGTCCGCTTGATGATCGCGACCTGGCCGCACTCTTGCTTGAAATTTGCGCAGGTGTGCAGCACGCTCACCAGCGCGGATTGATTCACCGGGACCTCAAGCCCCAGAACATCATCGTTCAGGAAGAAGACAAGCTCAGACGTTCCAAGATCATCGATTTCGGCATTGCCATCGGCCTGTCCCAACTCGAGTCACAAGATAACGCCAGGCACCTTCGCGCCGGCACTCAAGCCTACATGGCACCGGAACAACGGGACCCTGAAGCTGGTGGCATCGACGTACGCACCGATGTTTATGCTCTGGGTGCCGTGCTGGCAGAATCACTGCTGATCTGTCAAGGTTTGGGAACATTTCAAAACCGTAACGTTGACAGCAGCAAAGCGCGCACCCTGTTCCATGCTGGCCTGGGTCGTCTGAGCCCCCTGAATGCCAGCATTGAAAACGCTTCCGGCCATCAGATACCGGCCAGAACCAGCCGATTTGCGGTTGAGTTGCAGGCGATCAGTCTGCAGGCCATGGCACCGGAGCGTGAAGATCGCTATCCGTCGGTTTCAGCCATGGCGGACGACCTGCGTCGATTCCTGGAGGACAAACCCGTTATGGCGCTGAAGGGTGGGCGAATGTATAGCGCAGGTTGCTTCCTGCGCCGCCACGCGCTGGCCAGCGCCGCCGTCAGTTTGATTGCCCTGGCAATACTGGGGGGCACCGGCATGATGATGTACGGGCTTAGTACCCCTGGGCATAAATACACACACGTTCAGAGCGTCTCCAAAGCGTCAATGCAAGGCGCGCTTCGCAGGGAATGGCAAGCCCTTGCCAAGAAGCGCAACGCCGCAGTGGCGCTTTGGAGGCGCTCCCTTCGGGCGGGTCGGAAAAGCCCATCTCCGGCGTTGCACTCGCTTGAATTGGCTGGCCAGTCCTGCGCTCGCGCGCCTTGGCGATGGGCTTTTCCGATCCCGCTGAACGTGTGTGTATTTATGCCCAGGGGTACTTAGCCAGGCCCAGCAAGGTCGTACCCAGGCCGAATCCGCGCTCGATCTGGCCGAACAACGACGCAATGATGCCGAACAGCTGATCCGATTCATGCTGGGTGATTTTGCCACCCAGCTCCGGCCCATCGGGCGCCTGGATTTGCTTGATGAAATCGCAGCCCGTTGGGAGCTCGCCTACGCCCACAACAACCTGGGCACGCTGGCTGAAGGCCGTAATCGCCCGCTGGTCGCACTGGATTATTTCCAGGAATCTGCCCGTATTCGCCTTGAACTGGTTGAGGCATCAGGTGCTGCTGGCATGCTCGGGTTGGCGAATAACCTGTCCTGGGTCGGTCGGGTCCAGAATGCTCTGGGCGAATTGGTGCAAGCATGGCAAAGTTCAGCCCAGGCCCTGGATACGGTAATCAATGCTTCCAGACAGTATCCCGACGATGCGCGATTAATGCATGCTGAAATCAATTTTCGCCTTAACTTGGCCAGGCTATCCGAACGATTGGGCCTGATTGATGCAGCCGAGTCGCTGCTTGCAAAAGCTGTGGCTCAGGCCAGCCAGGACGTCGCCATTGATCCAACCCACTCTCGCCGCCGCGCCATGCTGACGATAGCCGCTTTGCTGATCGCTGCGCTGGACCACACGACCCAAAGTGTCGAGCCGGCTATGGTGACAAGCTTCTTGCAGCAGTTGGAGCGGGTGCCGGACGCCCGTCGAAACGATTTGCGCTATACCCTGGCGCAAGCCGTTCTGTCCAATCCGGAAAGCGCTGACCGCCTCGACGCCATGACTCGGTTCAACCATGATCTGGCAGGCTTGCAAGCAGAGATCATCAATCTGCCCATCTTCAAAGCCATCGTGCAATAACACAACGAACTAACACCACCAGGAATAATTCATGAGCAATCAAAACGTAACCGGACAGTTCGAGTTCATCTTGCTGTATCAGGACAGATCGGGCGTGATCTATGGTCTGGACCCGGAAATCCTCAACGAACCCGATTGAAATTACCGAACCCGGCTTTTGCAGGCACCCATGACGGCAGTGAAAACTGTCCGCCGCTGCAGCGCAGCCCGGGGGAACCTCTGAACACGTCAGGTGAGCGGGATCACTATGGCCGTTATTTCGGCCCGAGCAGCAGCCACAGGATCAGGCCGAGGACCGGCAGGAACAGCAGGATCAGAATCCACAGGACCTTGGAGACGCCTCCAGCCCGGCTTTGCGCGGTCTTGATGATGGCCCAGATAACAAAAATCAGCCAGATCAACCCAAGAATTCCACCGACTTCAAAGCCCATGGCGATTTGCTCCTGCATGTGAAAAGTAACTTCATCTTACCCCAGCCTGCGTTGCACTGACCAGTCAACAGAGGCACCGGCGCAATGGTGTACACTAGTTCGAAAAACGGGGGAAGACAGGGCTGCCCTCACGTTGTCTAGGAGGTCGGCATGAGCTTCGGACAGAGCAGCATCGCATGCGACTCGATGGTCGCTGGCTCGGTCGCGCCGCCTTGGCGGGTCATGATCATTGATGACGAGCCTGAAGTCCACGAAGTCACGCGCCTGGTGCTGGATGATTTCCGGTTCGAGAACCGCGGTCTTGATTTTCTTCACGCCTATTCGGCTGCTGAGGCGCGTGAGCAGCTCAGCAAACACTCCGATGTTGCCGTGGTGCTGCTTGATGTGGTCATGGAGACTGAGCAGGCCGGGCTGGAACTGGTTCATTTCATTCGTCGAGAACTTGCCAATCCGCACGTTCGCATTGTGCTGCGCACGGGTCAGCCAGGGCAAGCGCCGGAACGGGAGGTGGTTGCCCGCTATGACATCAACGATTACAAGGAAAAGACCGAGCTGACCTCCGAACGGCTTTTCACGACGCTCTACGCCACGCTCCGGGCGTATCGGGATGTCGTCACCATCGAGGCCAGCAGGCGCGGACTGGAGCGGGTTATCGAATCCTCGGCCCAGATATTTTCCCATCCGTCGCTGCCAGGCTTCGGGGCACTCGTAATGGATCAGATCGGCGGATTCCCCGGAACCGGTGTCGGATCCCTTTATTGCCGGATTCCAATGGGCAAAGCTGAATCGGGTAGGCCCATGGTCAAGGCGGCTTCAGGCCGTTACCGCGCATTGAATGATGCCCCGGGGTTTGATGGTTTGCCGAAGCCGGTCCTCAAATCCGTCAAAAAGGCATTGAAAACGAAGCGCAGCGTTGCCGGCAAAGACCACTATGTGCTTTATCTGGTCGATGATCGTCAGTCCGAGAGCCTGTTGTTTGTCTTCGATGTTGAACACCCGGGATCGCTTGAGCATCAGCTACTCGAAGTATTCTGCGCCAATATCTCGATTGCCTTTGAAAATCTGATGCTCAGTCAGGAAATCAATGAAAGCCAGTCCGAAATGCTGTGCCTGCTGGCCGGCGTTGCCGAAACCCGGTCGCTGGAAACGGCCAACCATGTCAGGCGCGTCGGAGAACTTTCTGCCATGCTGGCCGAGTCCTACGGGCTGGATGCCCAGCAAGTCGAGATGATTCGACTGGCGGCACCGTTACACGATATCGGCAAGATCGGTATACCTGACGCGGTCCTGAACAAGCCAGGGCCCCACTCGGACCTGGAAACTCGTACCATGCGGCAGCACGTGAAGATCGGGGTCGATATGCTGTCGAGTTCGAGCCGGCCGCTGTTTGAAATGGCCGCAAGAATTGCCGGCGACCACCATGAGAATTGGGACGGCAGCGGTTATCCGCAGGGCCTTGCCGGCGAAGAGATCTCGCTGGCCGGACGCATTGTGGCACTGGCCGATGTGTGCGATGCGCTGGGCAGTCGGCGTTGCTACAAGGATCCTTGGCCGGAAGACCAGGTCAAAGCCTATCTGCAGGACAAGCGCGGCAGCAAGTTCGAGCCCAAGCTGGTGGACTTGCTGATGGATCGCTGGGCGGAAGTGGGTGCTTTGCGCGAACGCTTGCCTGACTGACTGATCAATGATGGGTCAAGAGTCCGGCTCGCCGGCCACGCGCGGAAATTCCAGGTTGAACGTCACACCCTCGCCGGGTGCCGTGGAAACTTCGATTGTCCCGCCGAGCACTTTGGTGACCAGGTTATAGACGATATGCAGCCCCAGTCCGCTGCCACCCTGACCACGCCGGGTGGTGAAGAAGGGGTCAAACATGCGCTCGGAAACGCGCTTGTCCATCCCGCGTCCGTTGTCGCTGAATACCAGCCGGACTCGATTTTCGTCAGTTTCGACAGCAATCCGGATCAGACCTTTCTGGTCATCGTCGAAGGCATGAGTGAGCGAATTCATGATCAGATTGACCAGCACCTGGTAGAGCGCCCCAGGGTAGGAATCCAGAATGGCGCTGTTCTTGATCTCGCGCTGGACCTGGTGCGGTGAACGCTTGAGTTCCGGTTGCAGTGAAGTCAGGATCTCGTCGAGATAGGCGGCCAGATCAAAGGTCCGACGCTGTTCGCTGGACTGGTCCACGGCGACCTGCTTGAAGCTTTTGACCAACTCATCGGCGCGTTTGAGGTTGCGCAGGATAAGTTGACTGCCTTGACTGGTCATATTGATGAATGCCTGGAGGCTGTCCGTATCAAGCATGTTCTGGCTGGCCAGCCGACCGCCAAATCGTCGTGCCTCGCTGTCCAGATGCGAGGCGGCGGTCACCCCGACTCCGATCGGCGTGTTGATCTCATGGGCAATGCCTGCCACCAGGCTGCCCAGGGCTGCCATTTTTTCACTCTGGACCAGATAGCGCTGCGCCTGTTGCAGTTCGGTCAGAGTTTGCTTCAGCGTGCGGTTGGATTGTTGCAACTCAGCGGTACGCTGACCGACCCGGCTTTCCAGTTCTTCGTTGAGCTGGCGCAGCGCTTCTTCGGTCTTTTTCAGGCGGCTGATATCACGCGTTGTGCCGGACAACCGCCTCGCCCGGCCATGCTTGTCGCGATCAGTGACCCGGCCACGCGACAGCACCCACCGCCACGGCCCATCGTCGGTGCGACCGCGAAACTCGGCCTCGAAGTGATCAGTGGTGCCGCGCACATGATCAAGAAAGGTTTGTTTCAGCGTCGGCAGGTCATCGGGGTGAATGCTGGCCCAGAATTCCGAAAACGTCATCCGAGCCAGGTGATCGTGATTCTCGAGTCGACTCAAATGGCTCTCGCGGACCAGGGTCTGCGCGTCCATATCCGCTTCCCAGAGCTCGTCGCGGCTGCCCCACAAGGCCAGTCGCAGACGCTCACGACTGGCGGCGATTTCGCGCTGGGCGGCGGCCTTGCGTTCCAGCCCAATCAACAAGCGCCAAACCGCCAGGATCATCAGAATCAGCCCGCTCAGGGCGTACAGAAAGAGGGCTTCCGGGCGTGCCCAGGGAGCCGGGCGCACCTCGACAGGCAACTCCGTCACCGGCCCCCATTGCCCCGGTAAAATGCTGGCCCGGACCTGCAGGCGGTAGTTGTTGGGTGGCAGCAGGGTATAGGTGGCAAACGCCCTGGCCGGGTCGGTTTCGACCCATTCGTCACTCAGTCCCAGCAAGCGATAGGCGTATCGCAACTGACGGCCATGCCGCAGTGTTCCGGGTGCCGTGAATTCGAAGGCAAGCAGGGACTGTTCATGGTCGATCACCAACGTGTCCAGTTCAGACAAGGGTCCGGGCAGGGCAGGGCTGCCGGGACGTACCATCTGATTGGACAGCAGCAGCTCAGTCAGCACAACCGTTGGCAAGCGGTGCTCGTGATCAACGCGTGTTGGATCGACCCGAACCAACCCGCGAACGCCGCCGAACCAGATGTAACCCTCATCATTTCGGTCGATGCTGCCAATGAAAAAGCCGGCACCGGAGTCGCCATCGATAAATGGGAAATTTTCAATTTCCATTGAATCCGGGTCGATCCGGGATAATCCGGCAGTGGTGCTGACCCAGATTCGTCCCTGGTCATCCTCGGCGATCTCGCCGATTGCGTCGGCATTAAGCCCTTCCTTTCGCCCCAAAGCCTGGAATCGTGGTTGTTTGCCGGATTCGATCATGCGGTGGACGCCGCCACCTTGAGTGCCAAGCCAAATCGTGCCATTGCGAGCCTGGTAGAGGCCGGTTACTGAATTATGCCGCAACGTACCAGGCTCGGGCCCGGCCTGAAAGAGCTCAAAGCGACCGGTGGCCCGATCCAGTCGCTGCAGGCCCTTGCGTTGCGAAGCGACCCAGAACTCGCCATCGCTGGTTTCCAGAATACCGTTGATCGCATCGCTGGCCAGGCTGTGGGGATCATCAGGAACGGCGATAAAGCGATCGAAGCCTTCGCAGCTGGCGCAGCGAAAGTATAGGCCCTGTCCGATGGTCGATACCCAAAGACCCCCTGAACGATCGCGCTGCAGTCGCTCGATAAACGCGGTTCTGGCAACATCGAGCGCCGGGTCGTCGACCACGCGCTCGAATCGCTTGCTGTCCGGGTTCAGGCGAACCAGCCCGCCACCGAGGGTGCCGACCAGCAGGCCGTTCTCATCATGCAGCAGCGAGCCAGGCAGGCGGTGGGGCAGCGAGCCGGGATCGGCAGGGTTGTGTCGATACTGTTCCAGGACACCGCGTTCCAGATCGAACAAAACCAGAGCCTCCGCATCCAGGGCGCTGACCCAGATGGTGCCGTCCGGGTTGACCAGCACCGCCGGAATGGCATTGCCTGGCAGGCTGGCCGCAAGGCCGGGACGGTTGCGGATCAGGGTAAAGGCGCTGGTTTGCGGATCGTAGACATTGGCGCCACCAGTCCAGGAACCGGCCCAGATCATGCCTTCGTGGTCTTCGATCAGGGAAACAATGCGTGGCCCGGATAATCCCAGCGGGTCATCCGGATCATGCTGCCAGCTGGCGATCAACCGACTGACCGGGTTCAGGCGAGACAAACCGGCTACCGTGCCGATCCAGAGCTGTCCGTGGCGGTCAAGGAGTAGCGATCGAATTTCGTTGTCAATAAGGCCATTGTCCCCGGCTCGTTGCCAATGGTGGTGAACATCGCCATCCAGGCCGAGTTCGAACAAGCCGTGGGCTTCCGATCCTATCCAGATCGACTGGTCGGTGACCTGGGCCAGCGTGATATTCAGATCCGGGACTGGTAGCGTGCTGAGCAAGTCTGGACTCGGCATGCCGGGCTGCCACTGCCAGATCTGACTGTTGCTGCTCAGCAGCAGGCCAGCTTCGTTCAACGGGCTCAGCAGTCGCAGGCCGTCTATGCCTGACGGCATCCGAAACGGTGGCAACTGAAACTGCCCGGTAGCAGGATCCAGCCACTGCAGTTCGCCGCTTTCGGCCTGAACCCAGAGTCGGCCGCTGGTATCGATATGGACACTGGCAAGAAAATTTGACGCCAGGCTGTGAGCGTCATCGGAGCGACTCTGATAGCGGATCATCCGACCAGATATGGGGTCAAGATGATTCAGGCCGCCAGACTGGGTCGCTATCCAGAGACCACCGTGGTTATCAGCCGCCAGGGCAACGATGTAATTGTCGGAGAGCGAATCGGGATCGGTAGGGTCATGGCGAAATACCTGAAAAACGCGGCCATCAAAACGATTCAGGCCGTCCTGGGTACCAAACCAGACAAATCCCCGCGTATCCTGGGCCATGCTGCGGACGGTCGCCTGGGACAGCCCTTCACCTACACCGAAGGCGCGAAAACGCACCTCATCGACGCCGGGTCCTGCTGCCATAGAGGATGTCAGCCACAGTAACAGCAGCCCCGGCATCAGGCCAAGGCAGCTGCGGCAAAAGCCGATAGTCCACCCTTTTGACTCGTTCACCGGTTAACCTTAGCCTGAAACCGGCTGCAAGTCGATAACCCGACCTTGAATTTATACGACGAAGGAATCCTGAAAGCATCATGCGCCATTTTTTGACGACCGAAGACTGGGACCGGCCCGAACTTCAAGCGTTGCTGGATACCGCCGACCAACTCAGATGTGATCCCGTCAACCAGCGTTTGCAGGGACGAACGGTCGCGCTGCTGTTTCTCAATCCGTCACTGAGGACCCGATCATCCTTCGAAATCGGGGCATTCCAGCTCGGCGCGCATGCGGTCGTGCTTGAGCCGGGCAAGGCGGCCTGGGGCATCGAGTTCGAATCGGGTGTGGTCATGGATGGCAGCGCCGAGGAACACATTGCCGAGGTGGCTGGCGTGTTGTCGCGCTACTGTGACGCGATTGGCCTGAGGGCATTTCCCCTGTTCAGAGACTGGCGCGAAGATCGTCAGGATAAAATCATTCGCGCCCTGGCCCGGCATGCCAAGGTGCCGGTCATTAACATGGAAACCGTGGTGCACCCCTGCCAGGAACTGGCCCTGATGCGAACCATCCAGGACCATCTTGGCAAGCCGGACGGAAAGAAATTCGTATTGACCTGGACCTGGCACCCTAAGCCATTGAACACCGCGGTTGCCAATTCAGCACTGTTGATTGCCAGCAAGTTCGGTATGGAGATCACCATGCTGATCCCCAATGAGGCCTATCAGCTCGACGAGCGATTCATGGATGCCGCGCACTTTCAGGCCGAGAAAGCGGGTGGATCGGTCAATGTGACCGGCGATATCGAACAGGCCTATGCCGGGGCGGATTTTGTCTATGCCAAAAGCTGGGGTGCGCTGCCGCTGTACGGACGTCCCGAACAGGAAGCCGAGCTGCGCGAGCCGTTTCGCCACTTCATGGTCGATGGTGCCAAGATGGCCCTGACCAACAATGCCTGCTTCAGCCACTGCCTGCCGCTCAGGCGCAATATCAAGGCCAGCGATGAGGTGATGGAGGCGGATTACTGCGTCGCGCTGGACGAAGCGGAGAATCGACTGCACGTACAGAAGGCCCTGATGCTGGAGTTGATGGGTGGAGGGTGAAAGGGGTAGAGGGTGAGAAGGTTGTTCCCTCTTCCCCTTTCTCCCTCACTCCCTGTACCCGGGGTTTTACAAAGGAGTAACCATGTCAGATCAAAAAATCGTGCTCGCCTTTTCCGGTGGCCTGGACACCAGCTACTGCGTGCTGGCTCTCAAGGACCAGGGTTATGACGTGCACACCGCTTTCGTCGATACCGGTGGCATCAGCGCGGACCAGAAAACCTGGATTGCTGAGCGAGCACGTGCCCTGGGCGCGGTCGATCATCATGAGCTCGATGCCGCTCAGCCGTTGTGGGATCAGTTTGTGGTTCCCCTGCTGTGGTCCGGGGCACGCATGCTCGAGCAGTACCCGATGCTGTGTTCGGACCGTTACGTGATTGTGGCCGAGTGCCTCAAACTGGCCGATCGGCTGGGGACGCGCCATTTCGCGCATGGCTGTACTGGTATGGGCAATGATCAGCTGCGCTTTGATCAGTCGGTGCGCTCGCTGGGTGACTACGAGATACATGCGCCGATTCGCGAACTACAGCGAGAAACGAAGAATGTCCGCGCGCATGAACTCGAACTGATGGCCAAGGCCGGGGTCGAGGTACCGACCTCGTCCAGCCGTTATTCCATCAACGAAAACCTGCTGGGCGTGACCCTGTCGGGCCAGGAAATCGATGAATTCGGCTCGCCGGGTGCCGATACTCATGTCTGGTGCAAGCCGCGCGCCGAGTGGCCGGACGAGCGCCTGGAATTGACGCTGGGATTTGACCAGGGGCGGGCGGTGAGCCTGGACGGCAAGCCGATGGCCGGCCCTGCCTTGCTGGCCGAACTGAACCAGCGCCTGGGTGCCTACGGTGTGGGTCGCCATATCTACACCGGCGATGTGTCGATCGGACTGAAAGGCCGGATCGTGTTCGAATGCCCCGGCGTGGATGGCCTGATGATTGCCCAGCGCGCCCTGCGCGAAGCGGTCAACACCCGCCTGCAGAACCAGTTCCATCCGCAGATCGCCCAGCGCTGGGCCGAGCTGGTATACACCGGATTTTTCTACGAACCGCACAAGTTCGATCTGGAAGCCTATCTCGAAGGCGCCAACCGCTACGTCACCGGCGTGGTTCGTCTGGCCACCGACGGCGGATCGGTCAGTGCCGTCTCGGTCGGCTCGCGCTACCTGCTCAAGGATCCCGAAGCCATCTACGCCCAGTCCGCCGGCTGGACCCCGGAAGAAGCCGAAGGCTTTGTCAAACTCATCGGCCAGTCCTCAACCCTCGCCGCCCGAGTCAGAAAGCCGGCGTCATGATCGAACTCAAAAATCTTTATGTCGCGAAGCAGCGAAGCAGCAAAGCAGCCAAGTTTCAAAGCAGACAAGGCTTGTTTTCTTTTGTCCTCTTCTTCGCTGCTTCGCTGCTTTGCGACCAGAAGGTTTTGCTTTTGAACAAGCCCGAAACAGGTCAGAAATGACTGAACAACTGCTTCATCATTTGGCCAGACTGGTTGCGTGTGACAGTCAGAATCCGCCGCGGGAGATTACGGCTGGCAGCAGTATGTTCAGTTATATAGAGAGCGTGCTGAAGCCGGCTGGCTTCGAGGTTGCTATGGACGACTACGGCGAGGGGCATGTCAATTGTCATGCGGTCCGAGGAAAGCCCGCCGTGCTGTTCAACTGTCACCTGGACACGGTGCCGGTGGGTGAGGGCTGGACCCGGCCGCCGCTGGAACTGACGATCGAAGACGAGCGAGCTTTTGGTCGGGGAGTCTGCGATATCAAGGGTGCGGCGGCGGCCTTGCTGGAGGTTGCTGAAACCACGGACGCGCCCATGGCTATCCTCTTCTCCAGCGACGAGGAGGGTGCCGGCAGCTGCTGTATTCGGCATTTCCTGGAACAATCAGACCGAAGCCATTACGAGCAAGTCGTGGTTTGCGAGCCGACTCGCTGCGAGGCGATCCTGGCCCACCGCGGTTTTCTCTCGGTCAAGGGACGGTTTGCCGGGGTGATGGGGCATTCGTCTGAATTCCGCGCGCTGGCCGACAATGCCAATCATCGAATGGCGCGCTGGACCGTCGCGGCGCTGGACTATTGCGAGCAAGAAGCTTCAGCGGGTAGGCAAACCTGCTTCAATCTCGGTTTGGTCAACGGCGGCACCAAGTCCAATGTGATCGCCGGCGACGCCAGGATGCACTACTCGGCACGGCTTGGCCCGGGCCAGTCAAACGACGCCCTGTTCGCTGCCCTGAAAAATCTGGAGGGTGCCGATGAACACGCGCAATGG
>CAZFYM010000030.1:34195-38709 GCA_964523755.1 uncultured Wenzhouxiangella sp.
TTCGCCGGCCCGCCATTACCTGCCGGCGGTCGCGACGACCGGTCCGCTCGAACCTTCTGCGCCCGGCATGAGCTTGCGATTGGCGAGCCGGTCGGCTTCTGGACCGAGGCATCGTTGTTCTCCGATGCCGGTCTGCCGGCCCTGGTGCTCGGGCCCGGCGACATTGCCCAGGCCCATGCAGTTGACGAATGGGTCAGCCTGGCCCAGCTGGAAACGGCCAGAAGCCTTTACCGGGAGATCGTGATCCATGGCTGAGGTACGTCAGACCGTCATTGAGCTGTTGGGTCAATTGGGTTCCAGCCGCGAGGCACGCCAGTACCTCAAACAATTTTCCCGGATCGAGGAATCGCGGTTCGCGGTGGTCAAGGTGGGCGGGGCTGTGCTGCGCGATGATCTGGACGAACTGGCCGCAGCGCTGGCGTTTCTGCATCGCCTGGGTCTGACGCCCATCGTGCTTCATGGTGCCGGACCCCAGCTTGACGAGGCCATGCAGGAGGCCGGTGTGCCGGTGGAAAAGCACAATGGCCTGCGGGTGACCACCGAGGAAGTCATGGCAGTGGCCCGCCCGGTGATCTACAAGGCCAATGCGCGCCTGGTCGATGCGCTGGAGGAACGCGGTGTGCGGGCGCGTGGCATTCTGCACGGTGTTTTCAACGCCCGTCTGGCCGACCGCGAGACACTGGGCCTGGTCGGAGAAATCGAGAGTGTCGATCTCGACTCGTTGCGCTCGGCGGTCAAGGCCGGTGCCTTGCCCGTGGTTGCCTGCCTGGGTGAATCGGCGGCCGGCCAGGTAATGAATATCAATGCCGATATTGCCGCCCGCGAGCTGGTCTGGGCGGCCAGGCCGTACAAGGTTATTTTTCTGACCGGAACCGGTGGCTTGCTGGACCAGAACGGCCGGATCATTTCGGCCATCAGCATCAGCGGCGACTACGACCACCTGATCTCCCAGGACTGGGTGCACTCCGGAATGCAATTGAAGCTGGCCCAGATCAAGGAGATGCTGGACAAGCTGCCAAGCGAGACCTCGGTGTCCATTACCTCGGCGGCCAAGCTGACCCGTGAACTGTTTACCCATACCGGTGCCGGTACCCTGATCCGGCGCGGCGAGCGTATCGATTGGCTGGAAACAATCCCGTCCGATCGACTCAGGAATCTCGAGTCCCTGCTGGAGCAGAGCTTCGAGCGCGAGTTGAAGTCTGACTGGCTGGAAGGGCGGGACATCGAGGGCTTGCTGCTGGCCGAAAGCGGACGAGCGGCGGCGTTGTTTACACGCGGCGCTGACGGTATTCCCTACCTGGACAAGTTCGTCGTG
The DNA here is from genome assembly GCA_964523755.1 of uncultured Wenzhouxiangella sp. Classification (GTDB taxonomy): domain Bacteria; phylum Pseudomonadota; class Gammaproteobacteria; order Xanthomonadales; family Wenzhouxiangellaceae; genus Wenzhouxiangella. The sequence continues at coordinate 35,511 of CAZFYM010000030.1, forward strand.
ACACCGGAGGCTCGAGGGGAAGGCCTGGGTGCAGCACTCTGGCAGATACTTCGCGCCCGATTCCCGAAACTCTACTGGCGCGCCCGGGCCAGCAACCCGATTGCCGGCTGGTACCTGCAGCAAGCGCACGCCAGCTTCCGGCGTGGCGAGTGGATTGTGCATACTATCGGCATCGAGGATTTCGGCCAACTTGAACTGCTGGTCACTGACGCGCGTGCTCGGGATTCAGGCTGGATAGAACCAGTGAGTCCGGGTGGTGCGCCGGATGTTCAACAATCGTCTTGAAACGGAGCGTACCGATGCATCGATTGGCCCTGATTGGAGGCCGAGGCTATACCGGCTCTGAACTGCTGCAATTGATCGCTGGTCATTCTGATATCGAGCTGGCTCTGGCCTCCAGTACCAGTCAGGCTGGGCAGCCGATTGTGGAGCAGGTGCCCGACTGGCCGGACAGAAAGCAGACGTATACCGAACTGGAGCCCGCCTCGGTGGGCGAGGTTGATGCCTCTGTTTGGGTGCTGGCCTTGCCGAATGGTGCCAGCACGCCCTGGGTGGCAGCGATCGAGCAGGCGCATCCCGAAGCGGTGATTGTCGATCTGGGTGCCGACTGGCGATTTGATTCCGAGTGGGTTTATGGTCTGACCGAATGGAACCGCGAGGCGCTGGCCGGCGCAACCCGGATTGCCAATCCGGGTTGCTACGCCACCGGCGCGCAATTCGGACTGTTGCCGCTGCGCGATTTTCTGGTCAGGCCGCCGGTGGTTTTCGGCGTGTCCGGCTTCAGCGGTGCGGGTAAAACGCCCTCACCGCGCAACGACCCGGAGCGGTTGAAGGACAACCTGATTCCCTACGCACTCACCGGTCATGTGCATGAACAGGAAATTTCAGCGCGCCTGGGTCGTCCGGTGCGTTTCCACCCTCACGTTGCGCCATTCTTCCGCGGGATATCGCTGACCCTTGCCGTTGACCTGGCGGATCCGACCAGTGCCGACGAACTGCTGGCCCATTTCGAGGCTGCCTACAAGGACGAGTCGATGATTGGCATCAGCCCGAAAATTCCGGAAATACGAGAGGTAGCCGGCACGCCCCGACTGCATATCGGCGGTTTTACCGTGGACGAGCGCAATCCGCATCGCGCCAGCTTTGTCGTTGTGCTCGATAATCTGCTGAAGGGTGCCGCCAGTCAGGCGCTTCAGAACATCAATCTGGCCCTTGGCTTGGGCGAACTGATGGGCATCGAAAGGTCAAAAAATGACTGATTACATCTGGAAAAAAGCTTCATCGGAAGCTGTCGACGAGCGGGTGATGCGCTTCCTGGCCGGGGCTGATGTCATTCTTGATCGTGAATTGCTGCCGTTCGATATTCAGGCCAGCAAAGCTCACGCGGCCGGCCTGGCGCGGATTGATGTGCTGACCGACGATCAGGCCGGCGCGATGCGCACAAGCCTGGATGAATTGGCGCAGGCTTTTGCCGCTGGTGAGTTTGTCCTGGATGATCGTTTCGAGGATGGCCATTCAGCCATCGAGCGCTGGCTGATCGATCACCTGGGTGATATCGGTGGTCGGATTCACGCCGGACGCAGCCGTAATGACCAGGTCGGCGTGGCGTTGCGACTCTATATGAGAAACCGGCTTGATCGCCTGGCAGGAGATTGTCGAGCGATCGCACGGGTGTGCCTGGATCGCGCGAAAGCAGAAGCACAGGTTCCGCTGCCGGGTCACACCCATCTGCAGCAGGCGATGCCATCGTCGCTGGGGCTGTGGTGGGCAGGACACGCCGAAGCCTTTATCGACAATCGTGCGCTGGCGATGCAAACCTCTCATTGGCTGGATGCCTGCCCGCTGGGGACCGCGTCCGGATTTGGCGTCAATATTCAGCTCGACCGGGATGGCGTGGCCGCCGAGCTGGGATTCGACCGCCTGGTGGTCAATCCGCAATGCGCCCAGAACAGCCGCGGTAAAGTCGAGCTGCGCGCTCTTGATGCGCTGGCCGCGGCCACCGGCGATGTGCGCAGGCTTAGCTGGGATCTGAGCCTTTTTGTCAGCCAGGAGTTCGGCTTCGTCAGGATTCCGGCCGCATTCTGCACCGGCTCGTCGATCATGCCCAACAAGCTCAACCCGGATACGGTCGAGCTGCTGCGTTCCTTGCACGGCGTTGTTGTCGGCGCCCGATCCGAACTCGATGCGGTTGTCAGCCTGCCCTCCGGTTATCAGCGCGACCTTCAGGACACCAAGCCGCCCTTGCTGCGAGCCTTCGGGCGAGGACTGGCCGGCCTGGCGATCGTCCCGGACCTGCTCGCCGGGCTGGAATGGCAGACCGAGCGCCTGCGCCAGGCTATATCAACCGATCTTCATGCCACCGACCGTGCCAACGAACTGGTCGGCCAGGGCAAGTCCTTCCGCGAAGCCTACCGCCAGTCCGCCAGCGAGCTCGATGAACTGGGCCAACGCACCCCCGAACGAAGCCTTGAGGCGAGAGTTTCCCCCGGCGGCTGCGCCAACCTCCTCCTCGATCGCCTGGAGCAGCGCCTGACTGACCTGAACCCTGAACCCTGAACCCTGAACCCTGAACCCTGAACCCTCCTTCAGTCTTGTTCCTGGTTTTCCCCTAAACCCTAAAACCGTAAACCCCAAACCGCTTTTCCCAACCAACCTTTTGGAGATTGCTTCGGTCTGGTATGGGCCGGCCTTATGGAGATTGTTTCGACATGGACCCGTCGGGGGTGTCACCCCGGCCTACTCGAAACCCACCGTATTTGCAGGCTTTCCGGCAGTTCGCCGCACGGAGTTTTCAGTTTTTTACAAAAAAGTTTCAGTCAGTGGTTGACGCCCGGTTTTAAGGGTCTATAATGCGCAGCTCGCTCGGGCAACACGCCCCTCACGAACCCCGGTTCGGAGCGGTCGCTAATAAAAATTTTTTGAGATTTTTGTTGACGTAAGAAACAGACAGGCTATAATGGCCGGCCTGGTGAGCGAAACGCCCCAGGGTTGAACGAACAAGTTCATTAACAACTAAAGCAGATAATTTGTGTGGGCGCCCTCAGTTGGTTTTGAAGCCAATTGGAGCGACCTGCCCTGATAGCAATTCTTAATTTAGTCAGCAATTCAGGACAGGGTCCGCTCTGTTAGTTCGAAAGCTTTGCTTTTAAACTGAAGAGTTTGATCCTGGCTCAGATTGAACGCTGGCGGCATGCTTAAC
>CAZFYM010000031.1:0-38372 GCA_964523755.1 uncultured Wenzhouxiangella sp.
CCAGCGCCTGAGCATAGGTCGGGTCCAGGGCATGCTCGGCATCGACGAACGCGGCCGTACCACCGGCTTTCTGGGCCTCAGCCACGGCATGCAGGGCCAGGGTGGTTTTGCCCGACGACTCCGGCCCGTAGACCTCAATGACCCGGCCACGCGGCAATCCGCCGATCCCCAGCGCCACATCCAGCGCCAGCGATCCGGTTGATACGACCGGCACATCCTTGTTGCGGACATCATCGCCCATGCGCATGATGGCACCCTTGCCGTACTGCTTCTCGATCTGTCCCAGCGCTGCACTCAGCGCGCGTTTGCGATTCTCGTCCACTGCGTCAATTCCTTTTGTTCGGTTCGATGGGGCTGCGCTTTCCACGATGCCCGGATTATCTCACAGGCCTTGTCGCTGCCAAGGCTGAATCGGCCCGTCGGGTAATTCTCCCAGGCATCTCCGGGCGTTTTTCCCAATTTACGCCTCATTCTACCGACCACAATTCTCAAAACCTGATAAGGCTCCGAAGAAATCGAATCACTCACACGGATCCCGGGTCAGCACAAGGCTCAGAGCCGGGCCAGCAGGCCATTCAATGCGTACGCGACGGTCTGACGGCGAATGTCGTCACGATCACCGGCAAACAGGCAGATTTCGGTCTCGGCGTTGTTCTCGGACAAGGCCCAGCCAAAACAGACCGTACCCACCGGTTTTTCGGGACTGCCCCCGTCAGGACCGGCAATGCCGGATACCGACACCGCCACATCGGCCCGGCTGAGCTGGACCGCACCACTGGCCATCGCAGCCGCTACTTCCTCGCTGACCGCACCAAAACGATAGATATCCGAGGCACGCACACCGAGCAGCTCCTGCTTGGCCTCATTGCTGTAAGTCACCAGGCCTCGCTCGAACCAGGCCGAACTGCCGGCAAGATCCGTACAGACCTTGGCAATCCAGCCACCGGTACAGGATTCGGCCGTGGCCAGCATCCGGCCCTGGACCTTTAGCTCGGCTGCTACTGCCGATGCCAGCATGACCAGCGCTTCATCGTCGTACACGGACAGATTTGATGGATTCATGGGTTCTATAATGACGCAAAAAACAGGTTTCAGGATTCGGGATTCAAATTCGAAAACCTGGAAACTTCATTACCACCAGCAGAACAAACCTCACAGCCAGCCGCCACCAAGATGTCAGACCAGCCCTCCCCCCACACTCCTCTGATGCAACAGTACCTGCGAATCAAGGCAGATTATCCGGACATTCTGTTGTTTTTTCGCATGGGCGATTTTTACGAGCTGTTCTATGACGACGCGCGGCGGGCGGCGAAGCTGCTGGATATTACCCTGACCACGCGCGGTCAGTCGGCAGGCCAGCCGATTCCAATGGCCGGCGTGCCCTACCACGCGGTTGACAGCTACCTGGCCCGCTTGATCAGGAAGGGCGAGTCAATCGCGATCTGCGAACAAGTCGGCGACCCGGAAACGGCCAAGGGGCCGGTAGAACGCAAGGTGGTGCGTATTCTGACCCCCGGCACGGTCACCGACGAGGCCTTGCTCGATGATCGCCAGGACCACCTGCTGGCAGCGATCACACCGGCGAAAAAAGGCTACGGGCTGGCCTGGCTGGACCTGGCCGGCGGGCGCCTGCGCTTTTCCGAGCCTGGCAGTGCCGCTGAACTGGGTTCCGAACTGGAACGTCTGCGTCCGGCCGAAATTCTGTTTCCCGAAGACCGCGATCTGCCGATTTCAGGCCAGATCGCCGCCTTGCGCCCCACCCCACCCTGGCATTTCGATCCTGAAACCGGTGAACGCGAGCTGTGCCGCCAGCTGGGTGTCCAGGACCTGTCGGGCTTCGGCGTCGAACAGCGCGGACCTGGCCTGGGCGCGGCTGGCGCGTTACTGGCCTACGCCCGCGACATGCTGGCTGGCGAGCTAACCCATTTGACCGCCATTCGAGCTGTCAATGCCAACCAGCACCTGGTGCTGGATGCCGCGACCCGTCGCCACCTGGAAATTGATATTCATCCGGACGGACGCCTGGAACACACCCTGGTCGGGTTGATGGACAGCACGGCCACGCCGATGGGCAGTCGCAAACTCAAGCGCTGGCTGACCAATCCCTTGCGCTCAAGAAAGCGCCTTGACCAGCGTTTTGGTGCCATCACGACCTTGCTCGAAAATCATCTGACTGACAAGCTGCACGAGCCGCTGTCCGGCATGGGAGACCTGGAACGCGTACTGACCCGCATTGCTCTTAAATCCGCCCGCCCGCGCGACCTGGCCACACTGCGAGAAGGACTGGGACGCTTGCCGGAGCTCAACCAGATCCTGGATGATCTGGGCGATGAGCTGCTCAATCAACTCGGCAAGGCCTTGACCCCTTGCCCGGATTTGCACGAGCTGCTGACCCGGGCAATCGTCGACCAGCCGCCGATGGTGATCCGCGACGGCGGCGTGATTGCCGATGGCTACGATGCCGAGCTGGATGAACTGCGCTCGCTGAGCCAGAACGCCGGCGATTTCCTGATCCGTTACGAGGAGCAGGAAAAAACACGCACCGGCATTGCCACCCTAAAGGTCGGCTACAACCGGGTTCACGGCTACTACATCGAAGTTTCCAAGGCCCAGTCCGAGAAAGTGCCGACCGAGTACAGTCGTCGCCAGACCCTGAAGAACGCCGAGCGCTACATCACCGAAGAATTGAAGGGTTTCGAGGACAAGGTCCTGTCGGCGCGCGAACGAGCCCTGGCGCGCGAGAAAGCACTGTATGAACTGTTGATTGACGAATTGGCCGATCAGCACCAGCGGCTGGCAGCAATCGCGTCAGCCCTGGCCTCGCTGGATGTCCTGGTCGCGTTCGCCGAGCGCGCCGAGACACTCAACCTGGCCCGCCCGGTTCTGGATGACCAGCCTGGCCTCGACATCAAGGACGGACGCCATCCGGTGGTCGAACAGGTGCAGGACGAAGCCTTCGTGCCCAATGACTGCCGCCTGGCACCAGATCGTCGGATGCTGGTGATCACCGGTCCGAACATGGGCGGAAAATCCACTTTTATGCGTCAGACTGCTCTGATTGTCATCCTCGCCCACGCCGGCAGTTTCGTTCCCGCCGCCAGTGCCCGGATCGGCCCGATTGACCGCATTTTTTCGCGCATCGGTGCCGGCGATGACCTGACCCGCGGCCGCTCCACCTTTATGGTCGAGATGGTCGAAACGGCCAATATCCTGCACAATGCGACCGAAAAATCGCTGGTATTGATGGACGAAATCGGCCGCGGAACATCAACCTTCGATGGTTTGGCCCTGGCCTGGGCGGTTGCCACCGAGCTGGCGCTCAGGCTCCAGTCCAACACCCTGTTTGCAACCCATTATTTTGAACTGACCCGTCTGGCCGAGGACCATGACGGCATCGCCAATGTTCATCTTGACGCCCGCGAACACGGCGATCGTATCGTCTTTCTGCACACCGTTCGCGAGGGTCCCGCCAGCCAGTCCTACGGCATTCAGGTTGCCAAACTGGCCGGCGTCCCCAAACCGGTCATCGCCCAGGCCCGCAAGCATCTGGATCGACTCGAATCCGAGGCCGCCCAGGCCTCCTCACCCCAACTGGGCTTGTTCAATCAGCCAGCCGCCAAGGCGCCGACAGCGAATTCAGCCCCGGACCTTCTGCGGCAGATGCTCAACGCCATCGATCCGGATGAAATCAGTCCGCGCGAAGCACTCGATTGGTTGTATCGGTTCAAGCAAACAGCTCATGTTTGCGACGACTGAAGCCCTTTGCGATCAGGCCCGTCAGATCCGCGTCCAGGCTTTAGCTCGTAACAGTCGGATTTGGCGGTACCATGGAGTCGACATTCACTGGACAGGATCGCCAACATGAAATTTGTCAGTTTGCTCCTCTTGCTCGCGGCACTGGCCGCCGCCTGTGCGCTGCTGATCGCCGGGCCCGGAACCCGGATGGATTTCTGGGATTTTCGCTTTGGCTTCACACTGATGCGCTGGGCCTTGTATCTCGGTGCCGGAAGCGCAACGCTGGCACTGTTACTGATATTGATTCCGCGCACACGGCGCGGTCATCTGCCAAAGCTCGCGGGCACTCTGGTGCTGGGACTGGCCGTCGCAGCAGTGCCCTATCTGCTGGTCCGCCAGGCGCAATCCGTGCCACCTATCCACGACATCACAACCGACACCCTCAATCCACCGGAGTTCATCGCCATTGCCCCACTGCGTGCCGAAGCTCCGAACCCGGTCGATTATGCCGGCGAAGAAGTCGCACGACAGCAGCGGGACGCCTACCCCGACATCCTGCCGCTGAGTACGGATATCTACCCGGCCATCCTGTTCGATCATGCCCTGGCCACTGCCGAATCCATGGGCTGGGAAATTGTCGCTGTCGATCAGGATCTGGGACGAATAGAAGCAACCGATACGACCACCTGGTTCGGTTTCAAAGACGACGTGGTCATTCGCATCCAGGCCAGCGACGGAGGCAGTTTGGTCGACATGCGCTCCAAATCGAGGGTGGGCATGAGCGACATCGGTGCCAATGCAGCCCGGATTCGCCGCTATCTCGATGCGCTGGAGGAAAGAATTCTTTAACCGTAACACCACATAACAACCTGATTACGCATATACCTCAGCCACGCTTTAAAGTTGGAAAAAAGGAAAGAGGGCGAGAGGTGAGAAGGAAGTCAAAGGCTCGCGGGAACCGCCTACCCGCCTGACTGAATTTTGCGGCCGCCACACGCTTTCGAAAGCAGAAAAGAGCACAAAACCCTGCCGTTTCCAACCCTCTTTCCTTCAGATATAAAAAAGGCCCGGATCGGAAGATCCGGGCCAAAGTAGCAGCTAAACTTGGGCAGAGGGGAGCCCAGGCTGCTTCGGGGTAGACGGTTTTCAGTTCAAGTCAATCAGCTTGCGCTGGTGTCAGCCTTCGCTGGTGCGGCTTTGGCAGCTGCAGGCTTGGCATCCTGCTTCTTGGCCAGCTCGGCAACCCGCTTGTTCAGTTCGGCAACCCGCTTGCTCAGCTCGCTGATCTCGTCTGAAGTCGGAACGCCCAGGCGGGAAAGAGCGCGGGCAACCCGCTGTTCAAACACTTTCTCAAGCTTGTCCCAATTGCTCTGGGCAGACTGGCGCACCTTGCCGACGCGGCTTTCCACGTCGCCACGAACACCATCGACCGTATCAGAAGCCAGCTTCCGGCCCTTGTTCTCCAACTTGCTGCCTTCCTTGACCAGACGGTCAAACAACTTGCTCGATTCGCCAACAACCTTGCTGCGGGTATCCTCAATTACCTTGCTACCCTGCTTGAAAATCTTGCCGCCTTCTTCCTGAGCCATGGAAAATGCACCCAGTCCGGCAAGCCAGATCTCATGAGCGTAATCCTGAGCCTGGTTGGCCGAGATCTTGCTGGTAGCGGTTTTCCTGGTCACTTTCTTCTTGGCAACTTTCTTTTTGGCGGTTTTCTTGCTCATGCTCCGGTTCTCCTGATTCAAATTGTTCAATGGGGGCTGCCATCAGCCAGTTACAACGCTAAGATAGACCCAGGAACTAGAGCGATCACACTAATCATGAATACGCGCAACTGGTCGGATTTCCCTCACCCTCAAAAACCCTTTGACTATTCAGGCGACAAACTGGCCAAAGCTTGGAAGAAGCTGCACCGCGGTGACTGTGAACCGTGGCCGGACAGTAACCGAATTCTTGCCCTGGATCCTGATCACCCGGACCCGGATTCCGCCGCAACGACTCTGGCCGATGCCTGGCGTGCCTTTCATCGCGGAGATTTCGCTCAAGCCGTCGACCTGGCCGATGAGCTGGACTTGATCGGCCATGCCGTGGCCAACAAAGCCAGCGGCATTTACGCTGACTATCTGGAAGAAGACGAAGACCAGAAACTGGCTATTTACCAGGCAGGCATCAAGCGTGCCGAGGCGGCCATTGAGGCTTATCCGGACGATGCCAACGCCCACTACTTCCATGCTTTTCTGCTCGGGCGCTACAGTCAGTGCATTTCAATCGGCCAGGCACTGGCCCAGGGTGTTGGCGGCAAGGTCAAGGCCTCTCTGGAGCAAGCGCTCAAGCTGGCACCCGAGCACGCTGAAGCGCACACGGCCATGGGTCTGTATCACGCCGAAATTATCGACAAGGTGGGAAAGCTGGTCGGCTCAATGACTTATGGCGCCAGCGCTGACAAGGCCATAAAACATTTCGAGAAAGCGCTGGATATGACGCCCGATGCACCCATTGCCAATCTGGAGTACGGCAATGGGCTTTATCTGCTGTTCGGTGAAAAACGCATTGACGAATCCAATGCAGCCTATCAGAAGGCCGCAGAATGCAAGCCGATCGATGCCATGCAGAAACTGGACGTGGACTACGCTGTTTCATCCATGGAGTGATCCGGAAACACCTCCGAATCACTTTCGATCCATTCATGAATGGACTCAGCCAGATCCGGACTGACCCAGCCTTCCTGCGGCCCTAACAGCATGGTCAGGTGGAGCAGATTGTCGAACTCCAGCTGGAAATTCCGCATGACCACGTCAGGATCGGGTACCCGCTTGTTGTCGGCAATCAAGCCGCAAAATACCTTGTTCTCGTAGCTGATAATACTGATACCCATGCCGATCGAACCCGACTGCGGCACCCAGAACATCATTTCACGTATTGGAGCACCGGCCAGGTAAAGCGTATTCTGCGGGCCCGGCACGTTAGTCAGGACAGTGCTGGCCTTGCGACTGAACAGCTCCAGCGCCGGTTTTTGCAGCGCGGTCGGACCCAAGCCCAGGGCGGCCAGAAGACCCAGTGACATCACCGCCTGCTTGGACTGCTTGAGCTGATGCATGAATTCAGCCACCTGGTACAAGCGGGCCAGCGGGTTGTGCTCGGCAATCGGCAGGTCAAGAAACACCAGCCCGAAGTGATTACCAAGATCGCGTGCATGCTCAAGCGGGCGCAGGTTGACCGGTACGGTGGCGCGCATGGTCAACTCGGACGGATCGTCGCCGCACTCGATCAGATAACGATGCAGGGCACCGGTCATGGTTGCAATCAATACATCATTGACGGTACAACCCAGCGCCTTGCCAACCGCCTTGACTTCCTCCAGGCTGATCGGTTCGGCCCAGGCGACCTTCTTGCGCACGCCGATATCGCCTTTGAAACGCGACGGCGGGTCGTCTTCCAGCAGTAAGGCCGTGCCCAGTTCCGACAGAATATCGCTCGCGCCGAGCGCATATTCGGTGGCCACATTCGGTTCACGCAGCAAATGCAATACCTCATCGATAAGCTTCTGGCCCATATGCTGCACCGCCCCCACGCCCTGCCGGGCCGGTGCTGTCAAACGCTTGAAGATATTGGATTCGGCCGCGCGCTTCTGCTTCCAGGCTTCCTGTTCCACCAGACGTTCGGATTTCTCGGCACTGTCTTCGGTCAACGACAACAGGACCTGAACCAGTGCGATGCCATCCGCGTAGCAATGGTGTATTCGAGTAATAACCACCGGCCCGTCCACGTAGTTCTCAACCAGGTGGAATTGCCAGAGCGGTTTGGTCTTGTCCAGCGGCGTACAGGATAATTCGGAAACCAGTTCCTCAAGCTCTGCCTTGCCGGCATCTCCCGGCAGTGCGGTTCGTCGCACATGACTGCTCAGTTCAAAATCCAGATCCTCTTCCCACCAGCAGCCGCGGACGTGGTCCACGGCTTTCTGACGAAAGCGTGGAAATGACAGGAACCGATTGGCGATGACTTCACGAAAATGCTGGAAAGATACCGGGCTGGCCAACGCGATCACCCCGGTGATCATCATCAGGTTGGTCGGTTGTTCCATTCTCAACCAGGCCGTATCGACCTTGGCAATTGGTTCACGTCGGGCGGTGGGCACAGCTCAGATTTCCGGAAACATCGGCAGTTTGCCAAAGGTGCAATTCTTTCACGCCCCCGGGTGGGCGTCAATTCAGATGCGGGTTCAATCAATGGACCTGGCGCTGGCCCGCTGTTTCGGCACCCTGGGTAGCCAGGTCGTAGGGTAGCTTGACCTGATCCAGACCCAGTTGCTTGAAGACCGGCTTGAGCTGGTGATGAATCAAGGGATAGAGCTGCCGGGTCAGTGAGGCATGACTTGACGAAAACATCGGAAAATCAACCGGCTCGCCGCAAAACTGGCGATAAACCGCCTGGAGTACCAGTTCGACGGTAAATAGCGGATCACCGGCTTCGTTACCATCGCGATGGCCACGACACATCATCCTGGCCGTCACCTGAAACTGGGGGTGATCCTGATCCGGTGACATTTCACGCGGCGTCAGCTTGAGCTCAACCTTGGCGCTGAACTTCTGGTCCTGAGCCACGATTTCCTTCAGATCAGCGTTCAGACGGGTTACCTGGGTATGCGCCAGGGCAAACTGATCAAGCAGATTGATCATGGATATTCCGGGTTTCGATCAAGCCCCTTTTATGGCTCCAAAGGCGGGCAATTTCAAGGGTTGAGAGACTATGAACCCAAAGCGCCCGCCGGTGGCGGGCGCCCGGATATCGACAAGTCGGAACAATTCAAGGCTGTGGTGCAAACACCTGAACATTGACGGCACCCGCCTGAGCATCGCCCTCCCCGATACTCAACGGCAAATAGTCGTTGACCAGCCATAAACGAAGCTGATTGGTGTAGAAAGGACTGATCAGAACGCCACTACGACCGCCCGGAATGATTTCCTCGGCCTGCGGCCCGATCGGTGTCAGGGTGGCCACATTGCGACGAGCAGGTCCGCTGCCAAAAGTAAAGCCATTGACCGACCTGGAACGCGGGTTATGACTTGATGCATCCACGGCCTCATAACCACCGGAACGGGCAATGGTTCCGAACCCGCCGGAAGGCGGCACGCTGAAGGGCGTCTGGCTGCCCAACGGATGACTGAATACGATGGTGTGCAGTTTGCCCCAGCGATAGTCGTCCTGGTTGGTCGAATTGCCAAAGGCCGAGGCAAATTCGTCCGAAGCCAGGCTTTGCAGCGTCTGCGCCAGCGAGGTCAGCAATACGGCATCACGTGCTGAGGCCGGATCCGGCGCTCCGGCAACATTGAAGTAAGTCAGACCCGAAGCCGCCTGACCCTGAGTCAATGGGAACAGGCGAAGCTGATTGACCAGGGCACGCCACGCGGTCGTCGATCCCGGCAACTCGTCAGCGAGTCCAACCGCTGACAATGTAGCATCAATGGTATTGGCAATGACCTGGCCACGCCAGACGCTGTAGATGGTCGCAGCGACGCTATTGGCCACCTGATCGGCCGTCGGAACACTGTTGCCGTTCGGATCGCCACCCGGATCAAAGCCGCCTGCCACACCGGTCGGCGTCGAGAAGTCCCAGTTTGCCAATCGGCCCATGGCTTCAACGATGGCCGGGTCAGCAGCAAACTGAGCCAGACCCTCCCAGGCACCCTCAGCAGAGGCATTGCTGAAAGCTTGCAGCAGAAACGGCAGCAGCAATTCGGCATCAAGCAGCTGATTGTTGGCCTGCAGCGCTTTCATATCGGCGATGGTGACATTGCCTGCGGCAACCAGATCCTGAACTTCGCGATCAATTCGGCCCATGCGCAGATCAGCGTAGCTGGTGTTGATGTAATAAATGCCATTGCCGCCCGGACGCAGTTGATTGAGCGGATTGCCATCCAGTGAGGTTCCAATCGGATCATTGTTGGCATTGGCAATATAGCCCCACGGCGGGTTGATCACCTGCGGCATCTCATTGCGCGGAATCAGCGCATAAGGTGTTGCCTGGCCAGGCTGAGGATCGGGATCAATCAACCATTCATGGTTGAGTGCGCCGCTGCCGTCGCGGATAAACCAGGGCGGACGCCCGCCATCCGGGGCCAGATCGTTCTGCAGGTCGGCACGCAGTGGCATTTCTCCGCCAGCATAGTAGGCAATCGTGCCGTCGATATCGGCATACAGGAAGTTCTGTGCGCCAATGGCAAAGTCCCGCAGGCCCAATTCAAACTCTTCCCGACTCTGGGCGCGCGACCAGCGGCGGAAAGTTGACAATTCGAAGGTCGGACCCCAGCCTGTGTATTGAACAGTCAGCGCCGTCTCATCCATCAGCTGGACAATCGGCCCGTTGTTGCGACGTGGCACGATAAAGGTGATGGCACCGGCGTCGTAACCGACATTGACACGGTTGACGTCGTCAGCCACGCCATTTCCGGGATTGTTGGCGAAATAGCTCTGGAAGGCATAGACAACCGGTTCGGGCACGCCGTTGTGAATGGTGTGCGTCGGCAGGCCGAAATTATTGACCAGAATCTGATCCTGGAAAACGTCGGTGACGTCCATCCGGTTGACGGTCGAACCCCAGCAGAGAAACTCATTGCAAGCCTGGGCATTGACCGGCGCACCGGCAAAGGCTACCCCGCTGACGACCATGCCCTCATCCCGGATCACCAGGTTTTCGCTCATGAAAATGGATGGCATGCTTAAACCAAGATGCGGGTCATTGGCAAACAAAGGGTAACCTGAAGCGGTGTGCTCTCCGGAAATCGCCCAAAAGTTACTGCCGATATCCAGACCTTCGTTGAGGAACGGCAGGCCCTCTACCGCGTCGCGATAACGCCGGGCCAGTTCAACCGTGCTTGCATCAATCCGGGCCACGGAGTCAACCAGCTCGTGATTGGCATCCAGGGAAGCCAGCGAAGATTTGACCGGTGCGGAGCCGGCGGCAGCTGGTGCCGACGTTGACGACGCCTCACCCGGCACGATGATGCCAATACGCTCGAAGAAATCCGGTACCGTCAATCGCCCATCGACCGGAATACTGATATTCAGATCCTGCAAAAACAATGCGGTACCGTCGAAGCCGACCGCATCGCCGACGGCCTGATAGGTACCGATGCGGATGGTATTGCCGATATCTGACAGGCTCTGGTCGAACGATAGCTGGAACGCCAGCAGTTTGCCGATCACCAGCGAATCGACCTGCGACCAGGGATCGGCCATTGTCAGTTCCAGCGCACCGTATTCCGGCGGCAGCGGATTGGTGGCAAGATAGTGGTTGACGCCATCGGCGTAAGCTTTCAACCAGTTTTTCTCGACCTCAGACAGCTCGGCAAAGGTCGCCCAGGCCGAACGGCGCAGTCCCAGTATTCTTAGCTGAATATCGTTGGCCAGCGCAGGCTGCCCAACCAGTTCGGCCAGAGAACCACTGGCGACGCGACGCAGAAAGTCCATCTGGAAAAATCGGTCACGAGCGTGGAGGTAGCCCTGGACAAACGTTACATCGGTTTCCGTTTCGCCGACAATGGTGGGAACGCCATTGGCATCGGTCAATACCGTTACCGAGTTATTGAGTCTGGGCACTTCAAGCGGCTGGGCCTGTACGGCCGCGGCTACCAGCAGTCCCAGAAGCAAGCTGAACGCTTTTTTCATGATATCTACCCCGAGTTGTGATGTTGGCTTTTGATTATGGCACAACTGTAAACGTTCAAAGCTCGGTTCGGACATCAAAAAGCTCGGGGAAGAAGGTCAGATCCAAGGCACGCTTCAGAAATGCCACGCCACTGGAGCCGCCCGTCCCGGGCTTGAAGCCGATGATTCGCTCAACCGTTTTCAAATGCCGGAATCGCCATAGCTGGAATGATTCCTCCACATCCACCAGACGTTCGCACAGCGCATATTCGTTCCAGTAGCGCTCAGTATCGCGATAGATTCGGACAAAAGCCGGAACAAGCTCTGGATTACGTTGATGGGGTAATGACCAGTCACGTTCGAGACACTCGACCGGTATCGGATGACCAAGGCGGGCCAAAAATTGCAGGAATTCGTCATAAAGACTGGGCGCCATCAAGGTTGTCTCAAGCTCCTGGTGAATCGCCGGAGCATGGTCGAACAATTTCAGCATCTGGGCATTCTTGTTGCCGAGCAGAAACTCCACCAGCCGATACTGATGGGACTGGAAACCGGAAGCGTCACCGAAAATGCCGCGAAACTCCACATACTCGCTGGGCGTGAGCGTTTCCAGCACTGCCCATTGATTGAACAGCTGCTGCTGGACCAGCTTGACCCGCGCCAGGATCTTCATGCACGGGCCCGGGTCGTCAGCAGCCAGTTGGCGCATGGCCGCGCGCAGCTCATGGATGACCAGTTTGAACCACAGCTCCGAGGTCTGGTGCTGGATAATAAACAGCAGCTCGTCATGGTGTTGCGGATTGGACAGCAGTAGCTGCGCATTCAGGATTTTGTCCAGCGACAGGTAGGCGGAATAATCCAGCCGACCGGCCAGGTCGGTCCGGATCGAGGACTCCAGGTCTCGTTGATTGGGCGATTCACTCATTGGCAGGGCAAGACTCTGATGGCATGGACGTCCAGTTTAACGTGAGCCTCCTTGCAGCGTATAATGGGCGCCCGTCCCGAAGCGGCCTGATCAAACAAGAGTCGGATGGGCCGATCAATTTCCAGGCAGCCAATAAAAGAGGTATTGACATGGCGCGCACTGTCGCCGCATTCAAGGTGGATTATTTCCAGTTTCTGGGGCCCGACGGAAAATTGCTGGACAGCCAGCACGTTCCGGCCCTGGCCCGTGATTTCGAACGCTTGAGCGAGTTGTACAAGCTGATGGTGCTGACTCGCGCTTTCGACAAGAAAGCGGTCGCCCTGCAGCGCACCGGCAAGCTTGGCACCTACGCATCCAGTCTTGGTCACGAGGCGGCGCATGTGGCCATTGGCGCGTCCATGCGCGACGAGGACTGCCTGGCACCCATGTACCGGGAATACGGTGCCCAGTTCTACCGTGGAGTCAAGATGTCTGAAGTGTTGCTCTACTGGGGTGGCGACGAGCGCGGCAATGACTTTTCCGGCCCGCGCCACGATTTTGCCTGGTGTGTTCCGATTGCTACCCAGTGCCTGCACGCTGCTGGTGCCGCCATGGCCTACAAGCTCAAGAAAGAACCCCGGGTTGCGGTCTCGATTGTCGGCGACGGCGGATCTTCCAAAGGTGATTTTCTTGAGGCCATCAATGCCGCCAGCGCTTGGAAGCTGCCGCTGGTGCTGGTGATCGTGAACAATCAGTGGGCTATTTCAGTTCCGCGATCCAAACAGAATACAGCCTCCACGCTGGCCCAGAAAGGCATCGCCGGTGGCCTGCCGAGTATTCAGGTTGACGGCAATGACCTTATTGCCTGCCTGTGGGCCATGGAAAAGGCGGTCAATGCCGCTCGCGAAGGCAAGGGCGCATTCGTTATCGAAATGATGACCTACCGCCTCAGTGATCACACCACCGCTGATGATGCCCGCCGCTACCGCCCTCAGGATGAAGTGGACGAGGCCTGGAGCAAGGAGCCTTTGATTCGCCTGCGTCAGTACCTGATCGACCAGGGTGCCTGGAGCGACGAACGTGAACAGGAATTACTCAAGGAATGTGCTGAATTTGTTCAGGAAGCCGCCGATGAGTATATGGACATAGTGACCAACGACCCTCAGCCGGTGACCGCAATGTTTGACTTCATGTACCAGGAGTTGCCGCATGATCTGGTCGAGCAACGTGCCTACGCCGAAGAGTTTCCGGAAGATGGAGGGCACCACTGATGGCCCAGATCACACTGATTGAAGGCGTGACTCTGGCCCTGGCCCGGGCCATGGAAGAAGACCCGACAGTGGTCGTCCTGGGCGAGGATGTCGGCGTCAATGGTGGCGTGTTTCGCGCCACGGCGGGACTGCAGGAGCGATTCGGCGACGAACGCGTGGTCGACACGCCCCTGGCCGAAGTCATGATCGCCGGCATGACCGTTGGCATGGCCGCTCACGGCATCAAGCCAGTAGCCGAGGCCCAGTTCTGCGGATTCACCATGCCAATGATTGACCACCTGATGTGTCATGCCGGGCGCATGCGTAATCGCACGCGCGGCCGCCTGACCTGTCCGATGGTCTTGCGATTCCCCACCGGCGGTGGCATTCACGCTCCGGAACATCACTCTGAAAGTCCCGAAGCGCTGTTTGCTCACATGCCCGGTATTCGAGTGGTCATGCCATCCTCACCATCGCGCGCGTACGGTCTGTTGCTGGCCGCAATCCGCGATCCGGACCCGGTCATCTTTATGGAGCCCAAGCGCATCTACCGCTGGCAACGCGAAGAGGTGATCGACGATGGCGAGGAATTGCCGCTGGATGTGTGCTACACGCTGCGGGATGGCAGCGACTTGACGCTGGTCACCTGGGGTGCCATGGTCAAGGAAACCTTGCAGGCGGCCGATCAGCTGGAAAAGGCAGGGATCAGCGTCGAAGTGATCGATGTGGCCACGATCAGCCCGCTGGATATGGATACGATTATCGAATCGGTCGAACGTACCGGTCGCTGCGTCATCGTTCAGGAAGCGCCGCGCCACTGTGGCGTAGCCAGCGAAATCGCGGCCAACCTGGCCGATGCCGGCATCTGGAATCTGCTGGCCCCGGTCAAGCGGGTCTGCGGGTACGATACGATCATGCCGCTTTATCGCAATGAAATGAAATACATGCCCAGCGTCCGTCGCATCGTGCATGCTGCCCAACAGGTTCTGGAGGTTTCATGAAAGTTTTCAATCTGCCCGATCTGGGTGAAGGTCTGCCCGACGCCGAAATCGTTGAATGGCTGGTCGCGGAAGGCGACACGGTTCAAT
Source organism: uncultured Wenzhouxiangella sp. (assembly GCA_964523755.1). Lineage (GTDB taxonomy): Bacteria > Pseudomonadota > Gammaproteobacteria > Xanthomonadales > Wenzhouxiangellaceae > Wenzhouxiangella. The sequence continues at coordinate 14,622 of CAZFYM010000031.1, forward strand.
TGGATCAGCCGCTGGTTTCCATGGAAACGGCCAAGGCGGTCGTGGAAGTACCAAGCCCGTTTGCCGGCAAGGTTGCCCGGTTTCACGGCCAGGCCGGCGATGTCATCAAGACCGGCGCGCCGCTGGCCGAGTTCAAGGTTGACGGCGATGAGGACAACGCTGCAGGCGATGACGCTGGTGACAAACAGCAGGCCGCCGATGAGGCCGACCAACCGCCTGCCACCAAAGTCGCGCACGAGGAACGGGACTTGTCGGACTATAGCGAACGCCCTGGTCAGAAAGCCGCCGAGACCGAGGTTGAAAAAAGCGACAGCCGCAAGGAAGAACCGGTTGCCCACCCAGCTCGCCCCAGGGCCAGCGAAGCGCCCACCGCGCCGGCGCAAGACCAACCCGATGCGGGTCAAGCGGAAGAACGCGCCGACACCGGCACCGTGGTAGGCAACGTACAATCCTCCAATGAAGTGCTGAGCGAACGCACCAGCAACGTCGGCGGGGTCAAGGTCACGCCAGCCGTACGGGCACTGGCGCGCAAGCTGAAGGTCGATATTGCCCAGATCAAACCCAGTGGCACCGATGGAGTTGTCACGGCCGGTGATGTGCGACAAGCCGCAGCCAATGGCAGTGCAACCGCCGCACCACGCCAGCCAGTCGAACGCCGTGAACAGCGCCGGGACAGCGATACGCCTCAGCGTCCTGCGGAGCCGGCCAATGCGACTCGTGAGGAGCCAAAAACCGAGCAGCGGCCACCGGCTACCGGCAACCAGGTCGGCGATGACTGGGAACCGGTGCGCGGCACTCGCCGAACCATGGCACGGGTCATGACCGAGTCGCACAAGAGTGTGGTTCCAACCACGCTGATGGATGATGCCGATATTCATGCCTGGCGAGCCGGTGAAGACATTACCGCGCGCCTGCTGCGTGCGCTGTGGTCCGGAGCCCAAGCCGAGCCCGGCCTCAATGCCTGGTTCGATGGCGACAACAGCATGCGCATCATCCACAAGAACATGCATGTTGGCATGGCGGTCGATACCCCGGACGGCCTGTTTGTTGCCGCCCTGCGCAACGTCAACAAGGCTGACCGCGGCCAGATCCGCAACGAGATCAATCGCCTGCGCGACAACGTATCAAATCGCTCGATTCCACCGGAAGATCTCAAGGACTACACCATTGTATTGTCGAATTTCGGCAAGTTTGCCGGTCGCTATGCCACGCCCGTGATTACGCCACCCTGCGTGGCCATCGTCGCGGCCGGTGCCCTGCGTCACGAAGTGGTGCCTGTACTTGGTGGTGTGGAAGTCCATCGCACAATTCCGCTGTCGCTGACCTTTGACCATCGAGCCTGCACCGGCGGCGAGGCTGCTCGCTTTCTAAAAGCCATGCTTGACGATCTGGCCAGCGCGGAATAGTCTCAGTGCCGTCCCGATCACGGGTCAAGGCGCACACCGGTGCGCCACCGGCACCGAACATGATCATCGGTGTTTGTGAGTGGGTCGCCCTGCCCGAGCTGGGCATCCGCAAGCTGCGCGCCCGAGTGGACACGGGTGCCAAATCCTGTGCCTTGCACGCCAGTGAAATTCAATCGTTCCAGCGAGAGGGTCAGGACTGGGTCGCTTTCCGCGTTCACCTGGGCCATCCCGAACCCAACGCCGACCGCGATTGCGAGAGCCTGTTGATGGATGTTCGAACGGTTCGCAGCACTTCCGGTGAATCCGAGCAGCGCTATACCATCCGCACACCCATCGTGATCGGTCACTCACGCTGGCAGGTTGATATCACCTTGAGTAATCGGGAAAAAATGCGCTACCGTATGCTGCTTGGCCGAACTGCCATGGAAAACCACGCCCTGGTTTATCCAGCCCGAACTTTTCTCCAGGGCAATCCGCGCCTGGACTGAACCATCGACAAAGGTCCCATTTACTATGCGCATCGCGATCATGTCCCGCAGCAAGAAGATCTACTCCACCAACCGTCTGGTGGAAGCTGGCAGGGAGCGCGGCCATGAAATGCATGTAGTCGATACTGCCCGGTGCTACATGAATATCGCCTCGCATCGGCCAACAATGCATTTTCGCGGCGAGCAACTCGAACCATTTGATGCGGTCATTCCCCGAATCGGTGCTTCCATCACCTTTTACGGTACGGCCGTCCTGCGCCAGTTCGAGATGATGGGCACCTTTCCGCTCAATGAGTCGGTAGCCGTAACACGCTCGCGTGACAAGCTCAGATCGCTGCAATTACTTGCCCGGCGGGGCATTGGATTGCCGGTAACCGGTTTTGCCCGCACGCCTGACGACATTGGCGATTTGATCGAGATGGTTGGCGGCGCACCTCTGGTTGCCAAGTTGCTGGAGGGCACCCAGGGCATCGGTGTGGTTCTGTGCGAGACGCGCAAGGCCGCCGAAAGCGTGGTCGAAGCATTTATGGGCTTGAACGTATCGATCATGATCCAGGAATACATCAAGGAAGCCGGCGGTGCGGATCTGCGCTGTTTTGTGGTCGGAGACAAGGTTGTTGCCGCCATCAAACGCCAGGCCAAGCCCGGCGAGTTTCGGTCCAATCTGCATCGCGGCGGTACGGCGGAACTGATCAAGATTACACCGCAGGAGCGATCTGTCGCTGTCCGGGCAGCCAGAATCATGGGTCTGAACGTAGCCGGCGTCGATTTGCTGCGCTCCAACCACGGTCCGCTGGTGATGGAAGTCAACTCCTCACCCGGCCTGGAAGGTATTGAGACCGCCACCGGCAAGGATGTTGCCGGCATCATCATCGAGTTCCTGGAAAAGAATGCCAGAAAGGACAAGACCCGAACTCGCGGCACGGGCTGATCGCCCAGCCACAGTAATGAGCAAAAACCTCCGGCCCTGGCTGGCGCTGGCACTATCCGGGTTGACTGCCAGCATTGCGATGATGCTTTTGCTGCCAGACCAACCACTGGTCGATGAACACTTCCACCTGGCCCAGATCCAGCACTTGCTCGGCGGCAACTTCAGCATGCTGCCACACCTGCCGATGCCACCGGGCTATCACGCGCTGATTGCCGGCCCGGCCAGTTTGCCTGGCCTGAACTCACTGACCGCACTGAGAATTATCAGCACGGTCTTCAGTCTGGCAACGGTGATTCTGGCAGGGCTCTTTCTGGTCCGCCAGAATGCCAACGCCCCGGCAACCCGAACTGCCCAGATATTGTTTTGCCCGCTATTGTGGCCGTTTTATTTTCTGCTCTATACCGATCTTGTCTCGACCGCCCTGGTATTGACCGCCCTGCTGCTGGCGATGGCCGGACGCCATGTCAGCCTGGCGCTTGTTGCGACTGCCAGCCTGGCAGTCCGCCAGACCAGCATCCTGTGGACGGCACTCTATTGGCTGATTGCACTGCAACGCAGTGGCCAGCTCGAACCACTGCTTCGCTTTACCTCTGACCAGCAACCCGGTTGGCTGAGTCGACTGTGGATCCAGGTTAAAGCAGCCTTCATTGAAACCTGGCCACTGCTGCTGCCCGGCCTTGCCTTTTCAATCTTTGTTATCTGGAATCAGGGTATTGCCATCGGCAGTCGCGACCTGCACCATCTGGCCGGTCTCTACCCGACTCAGGTGTTTACCTTACTGCTGACCGTCTGGATTCTGACCCTTCCCCTGCAGATTGCCCGACTTGCCGATATCGGCCGGCTGATCACATCCCGGCCCTGGATAATGACCTTGCCGCTGATTCTGCTGGCGGCGTATTGGTGGTCATTTGCCATTACTCATCACCACAACTTCGGCCTGCCGGAATACCATCTTCGCAATCGCCTGTTGCTGTGGATGAATGAGGATCCGCTGATCCGTCTGCTGGCATTTGTTCCCATGGCCTGGGCGAGCCTGACGCTGTTGGTGATCAGATTACGTGAGCCGGTCCTGTATTGGCTGTTCCCGCTGGCCATACTGGCCGTGCTGCCAATCGAGCTTATTGAACAACGCTACTACATCGTGCCGTTTGTGCTCTGGATGCTGTTTCGACGCGCACAAAGCCCGATCACGGAAGTTCTGCTGCTGAGCTGGTTCTGCCTGCTCAGTGGCGCTTTGAGCTGGGCGATTGTCAGTGAGCGTTATTTTCTTTAGCCTGCCCTCCAACGAGAAAAAAATTCCTGTCGACAGAATCCAGTCGGTTGCGCACGCAATTCCGGCGATCATTCAGGACCGCGTCAGCCCGCGCAGCCCGACACTCAAGCGACGATAAGACTGATTCGGCATCTGACCCCGAAAAATCCCGATACCTACCACCCGGCCAGAGTCACTGAAGCGACCATTGATTCCGATGTAAATCGGACTCAGAAAAGGAGCCGATCGCAATTCTACCTGACAGGATTCGCCGCGCTTATCCGTGACCAGCAGCACCTGATCAACAATTTTCACCGAACACCATCGCGGATGCAAAACACGCCGCAGCTCCAGCCCGGTGTATGCGAGCACTGGCAAGGTCAACGCCCATTGCAGCCCGGCTACCCAAGCCGTGCTGAAGATACTGACCAAAGCGCCGGCCGCCAACAACACGACCAGGCCAGCGATCCATCCGGCCGGTCGCATTCGGCCATCTTCGGGGTTACCGATAGCTCGGACCAATGCAGTGTTCACAGATATCCCGAATCAGGGGCTCAAGAGTGGACTCGGGACAGGCACGACCCATCAGCCAATCCCAGATTTCATCATCCTCACGATCCAGCACTACATCAAAGGCCACCCGCAAGTCAGCCGATGCCGAAGGCCAGCGATCATCCAACCAGCGACCCAGCAAAACATCCAATTCCCGCATACCACGCCGGCAACGCCAGCGTAGTGAGCCCTGTGGCTGATCAGAATGGGGCACGCCGGATCACTGGCCTACAAACTTCGCCGGGCCAGCATCATTTTCTTGATCTCGGCAATGGCTTTGGCGGGATTGAGTCCCTTGGGACAAGTCTTGGCGCAGTTCATGATCGTATGGCAACGATAAAGCCTGAACGGATCTTCAAGTTCATCAAGCCGCTCACCGGTCGCTTCGTCGCGCGAATCCACCAGCCAGCGGTAGGCCTGAAGCAAAATCGCCGGACCCAGATAACGATCACCATTCCACCAGTAACTGGGGCACGAAGTTGAGCAACAGGCGCACAAAATACATTCATACAAACCATCAATCTCGGCCCGATCCTCGCGCGATTGCAAGCGCTCCTTGTCCGGCGGCGGCGGGCTCTGGGTGCGAATCCAGGGCCGGATCGACGCGTACTGGGCGTAGAAATGAGTCAGGTCAGCCACCAGATCCTTGATCACCGGCAGGTGTGGCAGCGGGTAAATCTTGACATCACCCTTGATATCGTCGATGGCGGTTGTGCAAGCCAGAGTATTGGTGCCATCGATATTGAACGCGCAGGACCCGCATATCCCTTCACGGCAGGAGCGGCGAAAAGTCAGGGTCGGATCGATCTCGTTCTTGATCTTGACCACGGCGTCGAGCACCATCGGCCCGCACTGATCCAGATCGATGTCGTAGCTATCCACGCGCGGATTCTCGCCGCTATCGGGATCCCAACGATAGATTCTGAAAGTCTTGACCTTGCTGGCACCCTCGGCCGCAAAATGGCGACCCTTCTGAATGCGCGAGTTCTTCGGAAGCCTGAATTCTGTCATGGTACGTGCAATCTCTTTTAGTAAGTACGGGCTTTGGGAGGAATGACCTCGACGTCGTCACTGAGGGTGTACATGTGTACCGGTCGATAGTCGATCCTGGTCTTGCCGGTATCGTCCATCCAGATCAGTGTGTGTTTGTGCCAGTTGTTATCATCGCGATCCGGATAATCCTCACGCGCATGGGCGCCCCGACTTTCCTTGCGGTTCTCGGCCGAAATCATGGTGGTGACCGAGTTACCCAGCAGGTTGCGCAGTTCCAGCGTTTCGACCAGGTCCGAATTCCAGATCAGCGAGCGATCAGTAACCTTGACCTCGTCGAATCCGGCATTGACCTTGTTGATGCGTTCGCAGCCCTGCTGCAAGGTCTCACCAGTCCGGAACACGGCCGCATTGTCCTGCATGACCTGCTGCATGGAATCTCGCAGCTCGGCCGTTGCCGTTGAACCTGAAGCATGGCGCAAGCGATCAAATTCGCCGACCAGCTTGCCGATTGTCTCCGACCCCAATGTCTTGTGCGACTGACCCGGCTTGATCGTCTCACCACAGCGCTTGGCCACGGCCCGCCCGAATACGATCAGGTCCAGCAATGAATTCGAGCCCAGGCGATTGGCTCCGTGCACTGACACGCAGGCTGCCTCGCCAATCGCATACAGGCCGGGCACGACGGCATCCGGATCGCCATCCTTGAGGGTGACCACTTCACCGTGATAGTTGGTCGGTATACCGCCCATGTTGTAGTGCACGGTCGGCAGCACCGGAATCGGATCCCGAGTCACATCGACCCCGGCGAAAATCCGGGCCGTTTCGGCAATACCCGGCAGACGTTCATGAATCACATCGCCACCCAGATGCTGAAGATTGAGATGGATATGGTCATTCTTGCCGCCGACACCGCGGCCCTCGCGGATCTCGATCGTCATGGAACGCGAAACCACATCACGCGAGGCCAGATCCTTGGCATTGGGTGCGTAGCGCTCCATAAAGCGCTCACCCTCGGAATTGGTCAGGTAACCGCCCTCACCACGCACACCCTCGGTGATCAGGCAGCCGGCACCATAAACACCGGTGGGATGGAACTGGACGAATTCCATATCCTGCAACGGCAAACCGGCACGCAAAACCATGCCATTGCCATCACCGGTACAGGTATGCGCCGATGTGCAGGAAAAATAGGAACGACCGTAACCGCCGGTTGCCAGAATCACCGCGTGGGCCCGAAACTCATGCAAAGTGCCGGTGGCCAGATCCCAGGCCAGTACGCCGCGACAGGTGCCGTCATCATCCATCAATAAATCAAGCGCGAAGTACTCGATAAAGAACTGTGCATCGTGCTTGAGCGACTGCTGATACAGGGTGTGCAGTATTGCATGCCCGGTTCGGTCGGCCGCCGCGCAGGTGCGCTGGGCCGAGCCTTCACCGAAGTGCGTGGTCATCCCGCCAAACGGGCGCTGGTAAATCTTGCCATCTTCGGTGCGCGAAAAAGGCACGCCGAAATGCTCCAACTCAATGACCGAGGGAATGGCCTCACGGCACATATACTCAATCGCGTCCTGATCGCCCAGCCAGTCCGACCCCTTGACGGTGTCATACATATGCCAGCGCCAATCGTCTTCACCCATGTTTCCGAGTGCGGCACTCATGCCACCCTGGGCCGCCACCGTGTGCGAGCGGGTCGGAAATACCTTGGTGATGCAGGCAGTGGTCAGGCCCGTCGCGGCCAATCCCATGGTGGCGCGCAGTCCGGCGCCACCGGCACCGATGACCAGAACGTCATACTCGTGCTTGGTAATATCGTAAGCCTTGCTCAAGATCAGACTCCAGAAGCGAGTTTGAGGATCGCGATGACAGCCACCAGGCCGCCCACAATCGATAAAATTTTGACCAGCAGCTGCAACGTGACCTCTGCAAAACGCTGATAAACGTAATCTTCAATAACCACCTGCAGGCCCAGCTTGCCGTGGTAAATCGAACTGACCACAAAAAGAATGGCCATGGCGGCGTTGAATGGACGAGCTATCCAGGCGGCCACTTCAGCGTGATCGGCACCGACAACAGCAGTCAGGGCAAATACCACCCAGACTGTCAGGCCAAGCAGCAAAATCGCACTGAAGCGCTGAGCCCACCAGTGCCCGACGCCGTCGCCGGCTGAACCGTGATTGCGCGCGACTGCCAATGGATTTCTAAATTTCATAACAGACCTCCCCAAACCAGGGCAGTCAGCGCGATCGCGCCGATCACAACCGTCCAGCCTGAAGCGTAAGCACCGCGCAAATCAAGCAGCCAGCCGGCGTCCCATAGCAAATGACGGACTCCGTTGAGCAAGTGAAAAAACAGGGCAAAAGACCAGACAACCAGAAAAATCAGGCCAGCCGGATGTGCAGCGGCGGCCATCAGCTGATCGTAGCGCTCCGGACCGCTTGCCAGAGCCAACACCCAGAGCACAACGACAATCGTGCCCAGGCTCAACAAAACACCAGTAATGCGATGCGATATCGACAGGACCGAGGTCAGCTGAGGGCGATAAATCTGTAAATGAGGGGAAAGCGGTCGGTTATCCGTCACCATAAACTTGAGTTCTCGTGTTGTCTCGTTAACTAGAAATCGATACAGCGCCCGTTCTTCTCCCAATCGCCGTAACGGGTAGGATCCAAACCGTCTTTTCGCCCACCGATTTCTCGCGGGCGGTGTTGACTGTCGCGCTGTTCATTGCCGGTCAATTCGTCTGGCGATTCGTCAGGCGTTTCGTCTGGGGTTATGAGGAGCCGAGAATCGGACCCGGCGTCGTTGCTGTCGCTGCTCATTATAGAATTGTAACGTCTCATTATGGGTGATCGCGATAAATATGCATTCCTGGTTTCTTCTTCCGCATCTGGCCGGCCTGAAAATTGTCGGAAAGGACGCACTGGACTTTTGTCAATCCCAGTTCACGGCCGACCTTCGACCACTGCCTTTGGCCCGCTGGCAGATCACGAGCTGGTGCAATCCCAAAGGACGAGTTCTGACTGTAATTTTGACATCCAGACATGAAAACCATGTCGAAATCGTGGCCCCGCGCGACCAGATTGACATCCTTGCAAAGCTCGCCATCTATTCGATAGGTCGCTCGATATCGATTGAGCCCGTGGACAGCGTCTCGGGCACGTTATCTGCCAAGGCGGATGACCACTGGATCGTTGCAGATCAGTCCAGGGCGATTCGCTTGAGCCATTCAGACCCCGAACCCGAACCGGCACAACTCAACGCCTGGCGTCTGGCAGACCTGGCTACCCCAATCCCCTGGCTGACCAGCCAAACTTCGGCCATGTTTCTTCCCCAGGCACTGGGCATGGAGTCAAACGACGGCCTGAGCTATGCCAAGGGTTGCTTCCCAGGCCAGGAGATCATTGCTCGCGTGCACTATCTTGGGCAAGTCAAATATCAACTAATGGGCTTCGAGCTCGACCCCCCCTGGCCGTCGACAATCAGCCTGGAGACGATGCAGTTACAGTCCAGTGTTGATTTTGATCAATCGACCGTTATCACGGTTCTCGCGGCTGTCCAGACCCACTCGGCCATCGTGGGCCTGGCGGTCGCTCCAACTCAATTGCACGATAAGCATCCAATCACAAGTACGGGGCGGGACTGGACGCGTCCCGGACGGATGACGTCACCTGAAAGACTGTGCTACTATCGGGGCAAAATATTGACAAATTAATTTTCAATCAGAGAGTTAAAGGGGTATCTTCAATGATGACTTCAATCAGAATTATGCTGGCTGCGGTCTGCCTTGGAGTTGTCTCGCTGACCTGGGCCCAGCAGCCCGAGTCCGATGACAGCCTAGCAGCCAGCGAAGCGGCATCCGTCGCTGATGGATCTGAGGTTGATGAATCAGTAATCGATGAGCCGGTTGTGGCCGAACCTGTCGACGACACCACGGAAGAGCCCGATTCGATCAGCGGCAGTATTGAAGCAGACAGCACCGCTGAAACGATTCCGGAAACCCCGGTGCCGACTGCGGTAGAACCCCGGACACTCACCTTGCAAGTTCACCCGATCTTTCCGCCTGACCAGGCCGAGATGGTTTATCAGCCACTGGTCAATTACCTCAATGCCAAGACGCCACATGAAATCCGTCTGCGGACCTCGCGCGACTTCCACCGTTACTGGATAGAAATCCGGCGCGGCTCTGAGCCTGATCTGGTACTTGAAGACGCGCACATGATCGCACTTCGAATAGCGCGCAACGGCTTTGTCCCACTGGTCAAATCATCCGAGCCGGGCACCTTCTCGCTGCTGACCTCCGGCATGAATATGGATGCCGATTTGTCAGACTTCATTGCCCGACCCGTTTCCAGCATGCCGGCCCCGAGCCTGGGCTACCTGATTTTGTCCAGCTGGTACTCAAACCCGATTCAGCAGCCGAGAATCCTGTCCAACGCCAGCTCCTGGCTGGACGCGGTTGAGATCGTCTTTGCCATGGAAACCGAGGCAGCGATTGTTCCTCACAATCTGGTCTCGCGCTACGTCAACATGATCGTCGTGCAGACCTCGGAAGAATTCCCCCATGCCTCGATCGCGGCTAGCGCCAATGTGCCGGAAAGTGTGCAGAACGATATTCGGAACGCTCTTCTGGCGTTGCATGAAGACCCGGACCATTTCACCGCCCTGCACGAGCTGGACATCGAGCGTTTCGTGCCGGCTCAAGCGAGCGAATACCAGGGCCTAGACGACTGGCTGGAAGAAATCTTTCATTAAGCCGAGATTTTTCCGAAAGACGAATACTGGTCGCCCGGCGCTAGCGCCGAGCGACCAGGTAGCAGATCCAGCCGGCATCGGCATCGCCCTGTTCGCTGGGTGAATAGATTCCATCACCCTCCCCGGTGTCTTCATCTGTCCCCTCCCAGTAGACTGTGGCCGAACCAAAACCGGCTTCCAGCAACAGCTCGCGGATTTCTGGCAGCGTCCACAGGCGCCAGTGATATTCGAACGCCCGCTTCATCGCCGATCCATCGGGAAACTCGAAATGGATCTGACAAGTCATGGCATGACTGATGGGATCAAAACTGGACTGGTCCCATACGTAGGTAAAATCGTCGTATTCGGTCCTTTCTTCCAGTTCTCGATGGGCGTCATAGCCACCAAAAGCATCGAGAAACAGTATGCCATCTTCAACCAGCGCCGCCAGCACCTTCTCGAAATAAGCTTTCAGTTGTTCGCGCGTTGTAAACAGGTAATAACTGAAATTCATAGCCAGGATGGCATCGATCGGATCCGTGTTGGTGGTCAGAACATCGCCCTGAATTAATTCCAGCCGCGCTTGCTGCTTTGCCGTCAAACCCGATACATGCTGCCTCTTGCCCCAATCCAGCACTTCGTCATCCAGATCCACGCCAACTGCCTCGTGATCCGAACCTGAACGTACCCAATAACAGGCAGTATTGGCGGTACCGCAGAAGTCTTCGCGGATGCGTTTCAATGGGCGTCCGGTCAAATCGGCAAAGGTCTCGGCAACAAATTCCAGCTCGGTTTCCGGATCCTGAACGCTGGCTTCATAGAGCACGTGCCGGTCGGCCTTGTCGGCCATTCGGCTGGAGGTTTTTAGCGCTTTGGGCATGATCACTCTGATTTCGATTGAAAGAAGGTTGGTTTGAAAACTTGAACACTAACGACGCTGGCGCAGCATCGGCCAGGCGGCGCGCAGATAGCTGAGCATCGACACGATCGTCAGAATCGCCGCCACAATCAGCAGCCAGCGGCCAATCTCCAGCACCGGAAGCGTCCACAGATCGATGCCGTAAAGCAGGAATCCGATGGCCACCATCTGGAGGATGGTCTTGATCTTGCCGGTCCAGGCGACTTTGACCCGACCGCCTTCTCCCAGTGCGGCCATCCACTCACGCAGGGCCGAAATGGTGATTTCTCTACCGATTATCACTGCGGCCGACAGGGTCAATCCAATTTCCGGGTTACGCTGGACGATGATGATCAGTGCGACCGCCACCATCAGTTTGTCGGCAACCGGATCGAGAAATGCGCCAAAAGAACTGGTCATTTCATAACGGCGAGCAACCCAGCCGTCCAGCCAGTCGGTCAGCCCGGCCAGAATGAACACACTGACCGCTGCCAGGTTCGACCAGCCGTAAGGCAGGTAGAACACCAGCACCAGCACGGGAATCAACAGAATTCTTCCCAGGGTCAAAAGCGTTGGAATGGTCAGATGCAAGCGCAGTCTCCGCGAACAATAAGATGCATTATCCCGCAAAGCCCGGTGCAGGTGCAGTTGGTTACCAAGACAGATTTCTAATCGCGCAAAAAGATGGCGATTCGCTCGGCCAGTTTGACACTGATGCCGGGCACGCGAGCCAGTTCGTCCGGACCGGCCTTGATCAAGCCCTGCAAACCACCAAAATGCTGAAGTAATGTCTGGCGCCGCCGGGGGCCAATACCCGGAATCTGCTCGAGCGGAGAGGCCTGCGCCCGCTTCTGGCGGCGGCGGCGGTGTGCGCTGATGGCAAAGCGATGGGCTTCATCGCGGATCTGCTGAATCAGATGGGATGCCGGATGGTAAGGCCCGGGTCGCACCTGACGATCACCGAGAACAAAACTCTCGTGACCGGCCTGACGCGCCGGCCCCTTGGCCACTCCCATCACCGGGATCGCATCCAGACCCAGGCCCGCCAGTACCTCTCGCGCCCGCCCGGCCTGGCCCTTGCCGCCATCGATAACGACCAGATCAGGGATGGGCTGACCGTCTTCCAGCAAGCGACGGTAGCGCCGGGTAAGCACCTGCTCCATGGCTGCATAGTCATCCCCGGGTGTGATGCCTTCGATATTGAACTGGCGATAGTGTTTCCTTCTCGCACCTTCCGGGCCAAACACAACGCAGGAAGCCACCGTTTCGGTTCCGGAGATATGACTGATATCGAAGCATTCCAGATGCTCGGGCGGTGCCGCCAGATGGATCAATTCCGCCAGTTCCGCCAGCCCGCGGCCGATCTGATCCCGCTCGGACAATCGTCGGCGCAAGGCATCCCCGGCGTTGGTCTGGGCCATGGCCACCCACTGGGCCCGATCGCCACGAACCCGCCAGCGTATTGACACCCGCCCTTCTCGCCGGCGCCCCAGTGCTTCGCGCCAAAGTTCAGCCTGGCCAGGTGCGTGTGAAAGCAGCAGCTCAGCCGGCGGCAGGCGCTCGGCGTAGTACTGACCCAGAAAAGCACTCATGATGTCATCCGGACCGAACTCATCCGACAGATTGCCCGGAAAGAAGCAACGCCCGCCAACATTGCGACCATGGCGAAACTCGACCACCTGAACAGCCGCCTGACCGGCATTGATCGCCAGCCCAATGACATCGAGATTCTCGCCACCGTCGGTCACGTACTGACTCGAGCGCACTCGTTGCAGCGTCTGGATATGATCGCGGAGTACCGCGGCCTTCTCGAATTCCTGGGCGGCGCTGGCCTGGCGCATGCGCTCACCCAGATGCTCGATCACCGCTTCGTTGCGACCCTTGAGCAATTGTTCGGCGGCAACCACATCGCGGGCGTAGTCCGATTCGCTGATATAGCCGACACAGGGTGCCGAGCAGCGATTGATCTGGTATTGCAGGCAGGGTCGGGTGCGATTGGCAAACACCGTGTCCCGGCACTGGCGCAAACCCATCAGGCGATAGATCTGGTTAAGCGATTCGCGCACGGCCCCGGCGCTGGAATAGGGTCCAAAATAATCGCCAGGCGCGCTTCGATTGCCACGATAAAAGCCGATACGCGGGTAGTTGTGGCTGGTATCGATGCGAATCCACGGATAGCTCTTGTCATCGCGCAGATTGATATTGAAGCGCGGCCTGTGGGCTTTTATCCACTCGTTTTCCAGCAGTAACGCTTCGGCCTCGGTCCGGGTAAGACTGACCTCGATGCTCGCGATCTTGCGCACCATCAGGTTGATCCGTCCCCCTTTGTCGCGCCGGTCAAAGTAGCTAGCCACCCGTCGACGCAGGTTGCGCGCCTTGCCCACATACAACACCTTGCCGCGAGCATCGCGCATCACATACACACCCGGGCCCGGGCCCAGCGAACGAGCAAATGCGCGCCCGTCGAAACCATTCATCGGCGAATGGAAGCGTCCTGTGCGGCAAGCAGCTCGCTGACCAGCCGTTCGGCTGCCACCTCGAGCATATCCAGCACACGCTCAAACCCGTCGGCCAATCCATAATACGGATCCGGCACCTCATCAAGGCCGTAGTCGGGTGCCAGACTCATGATCAGCGCAATCTCGGCGCGGGCATCGTCCGGTGCCATCGCCTGTAAATCAGCCAGGTTCGAACGGTCCATGGCGTAGATACAATCAAAACGATAAAAATCCGCGACCGTCACCTGGCGCGCTCGTTCAGCCGTAATATCCAAGCCCCACTTCCCGGCATATTCTACCGCCCGGACATCGGGTGGATGACCGGCGTGATAACCGATCGTGCCCGCAGAATCGGTGAGGACATCAAGCCCGGCCCGGCCCAGCTTGTAATCGAACAAAGCCTTGGCTGTAGGACTGCGACAAATGTTGCCAAGGCAAATAAAAAGTATACTTTTCATTATGATACAAACGCTTCTTAATTCAACTTGGTATCAAGGATTGGGTCGCGTGGTCGACTGCTCAGGTTAGCATTGACCGGAATCGGGCCAGGTCCTCGGCGGTATCGATACCTGGCGGTATGGGCTGACAGGCCTGATCTGTGGCGATAATCCAGCCGGCCTGCAGCGCACGTAACTGCTCAAGCGACTCAATCTCCTCCAGCGAACCGGCCGCAAGTCCGGCCCATTGCCGAAGCGCCCCGACCCGATAGGCGTACAGGCCGATATGGGCTTTAGCCTGCTGGACCGGCCACTGCCCGTCGCGCGGATGCGGAATCGGTGCCCGCGAAAAATACAGCGCTCGCTGTTGATGATCGGTGACCAGTTTGACCACATTCGGATCGGACCATTCCTTGGCCGAATCCACGCCACGCCACAAAGTGGCCATGCTGGCCTGCGCGTCGCTGACCAGCAGCTCAGCCACCTGCCGCAGACACGCCGTTGGCATCCCCGGCTCATCACCCTGGAGGTTGACCACGATAGCCTGATCCGGCATGCCGCAAAGGTCAACCGCTTCGGCCAAGCGCTCGGTGCCGGAACGATGCGTGCTGGAAGTCATCAAAACCCGGCCGCCGGCCGCCTGCACCGCACGGGCAATCTGATCACTGTCCGTCGCTACCTGGATAGTACCTGCTCCGCTGCCCAAGGCACGCTCAAGCACATGCACGATCAACGGACGTCCGGCAATATCGGCCAGCGCTTTTTGCGGCAAACGGGTCGAATTCAGCCGCGCGGGAATCAGAATATGGAAATCAATCGGCATGGGCAAAACCTTCAATATGCGCATCGATGCGGGCCAGTACCGCTGCTGGCAAATCAGCCTCGACTTCAAGCACAAAGACCGGTCGCTCCAGGTCAAGCGTCTCCAGCTTGACGGCATCTTTGGCGGTGACCACGACCGGCCCTTCCAGACCCTCGAAATCACGTCTGTGAAAGTCGTGATGATCCGGAAAAACGTGCCCGCGCGGACGCATTCCGAGGCCAGTCAGCGTGGCCATGAAACTGTCGGGATTGGCGATACCACAAACCGCGTCGATGCTCTGCCCTGCCCAGGATGAAACACTCTGGCAGGAACTTTCCCCAAGCGGCCGAATACCCCGCGGACGAAGCTCGAAACGCAAACTCTGCGGCAACTCAAACCCGCTCCCCTTGACCAGCATCATGTCAACGGATTCTAAGCGGCACAGGGGCTGTCTGAGCGGTCCGGCCGGCAAAAGCCGACCATTTCCCATTCCACGTTGACCATCGAACAGGCAGATTTCAAAGCTGCGCGCCAGCCCTCGGTGCTGCAAACCATCATCGGCGATCACTACTTCGGCATCAGAATGATTGACCGCTGCCTGCAATGCCCGCGCGCGCTGACGGCAAACCCACACCGGCACAGCCGAGGAGCGCGCGATCAGTACCGGTTCATCACCCAACTTGCGGGGATCAGAGTCAGCGTCTGCCAGGCTCGGTTCCCTGCACCGTCGACCGCCAAAGCCCCGGCTGATCACCGCCACTCGACACCCCTGAGAGCGCAAGTGCTTGGCCAATGCAATCACGACCGGCGTCTTGCCGGCTCCGCCAACACATAGATTTCCGACCACGATCACCGGAATGGGTGGGCGCACCCGGGGGCGGGAGTCACGATTGGCCCGTAGCCCTCGGTAAAGATGCGCCAGTGTCCGGTAAACCAGCGGGGGCGGTGGTTCTGACCGATACCAGATACGATTGAAATGCTGCTCCAGCGACAGTCGCCCCTTCATTCGCCATTGCCCTTGAACTGGAGCCGGTGCAGATAGTGATAAAGACCCTCCGGCCGGCGCAGCAATTCTTCATGGCTGCCCGCTTCGACAATTCGGCCCTGGTCCAATACCACTACCTTGTCGGCTTTTTTGACCGTGGCGAGTCGATGGGCAATCACCAACGAGGTTCGGTTGGCCATCAGCACATCAAGCGCCTGCTGGACTTTCTGCTCGGACTCGGCATCCAGTGCCGAGGTTGCTTCATCCAGCACCAGAATGGGCGCATCTTTCAACAGTGCTCGAGCAATTGCCAGGCGCTGGCGTTGACCACCGGACAACAGGGCGCCGTCTTCACCAATGGGCGTATCAAGGCCCTGTGGAAGCCGGTCAATAAACTCCATGGCGTGAGCCTGTCGGGCCGCCGCTTCGATGCGCTCGCGGCTGACCGGTGCCATTGAACCGTAGGCAATATTGCCGGCCACGGAATCATTGAATAACACGACATTCTGACTGACCAGCGCGATCTGGCGACGCAGTGCCTGAAGGCGAAAGTCAGAGATCTCAATCCCGTCGATCAGGATTCGCCCGGAATCGGGCAGGTAGAAGCGGGGTAACAGGCGAACCAGCGTGCTTTTGCCCGACCCGGAGCGCCCGACCAGGGCGGTGACACTACCCGGCTCGAGTTCAAGGTCAACCTGATCCAGAACCAGGCGCTCGGTATCCGGGTAGCGAAAGGAAACCGAATCGAATACCACCCGACCGCGCAGGCGTTCGGGTTCCAGCACTCCGGTATCCGGCTCCGTCGGTGTGTCGAGGACTGTGAAAATACTGTCTGCAGCTGCCAGTCCCTTTTCGATCACCACATGCAAGCGCGTCAAACGCTTCAATGGGGGGATGCAGGCCACCATGGCCGCCAGCACGGACATGAAAATACCCGCCGTCACCTCGGCACTCATGTAATCGCTGGCCGCAATGACCAGCAGCAGGATGACCGCGAGACCGGCGGCCAGTTGAATCATTGATGAAGAAACCAATTGAGTGGCGATCAATTTCAGATGCAGGGACCGGTTATGCTCATTGATCCGCTCGAATGCCGACCGCTCCTGGTCCTGTCCACCAAAAATCTTGACCACTTCATGACCATTGACCGCTTCTTCGGTCACATGAGTTACATCTCCCATGGACTCCTGAATGCGACCGGAAATGCGCCGGAACCGCCGGCTGATAACGGTGACCACCAGCCCAATCACCGGCACCAGCAACAGCATGGCCAGGGTCAGGCGCCAGGACTGGATCAGCATGACGGTAACAAGTGCCGTCACCGTAAACAAATCACGCAATGAGCCGATCAGCGCGGTGGTTGCTGCCTGGGCCACCTGCTCGGCATTGTAGGTGACCCGGGAAATCATCTGCCCGGACGACTCGCGATCAAAATAGCTGGCTGGCAGATCCATGTAGCGGTCGAACAGCTCGCGACGCAGGTCGGCAATCAAACGCCGTCCAACCCACTCCATGCCAAATACACCACCGAAATTACCCAGAATGCGAACCATTACGGAAATCAATACC
Source organism: uncultured Wenzhouxiangella sp. (assembly GCA_964523755.1). GTDB lineage: Bacteria > Pseudomonadota > Gammaproteobacteria > Xanthomonadales > Wenzhouxiangellaceae > Wenzhouxiangella. The sequence continues at coordinate 32,164 of CAZFYM010000031.1, forward strand.
AGGCCCGGCAGCCACAGACTGAAAGTTGGGTCGGGAGCGACGATGGTGTTATCGACCAACGGTCTGAGCAGGTAGAAAAACAGACCCTGGCCGGCTGCATCCAGGGCAACGGCACCCACGGCCAACGCAAACACCAGCCGCTGACGGGCCAGATAACCCAGCAGGCGTCGATACAGACTGCGCCCGGAGGCCGGGTTCACGAGTCGTTCTCGGAAGCTTCCACTGCCGCTATCGTCAGCCGCTCGATGCCTTCGGCAGCGGCCGCATCCAGCACCCGCACCACCAGGCGATGCGGCGCTTCGGCATCAGCTCTGATCACCAGTGTGGCATCGGCATTGGCGGAAAACTGATCGGCAATCACCGCCCGAACCGTGCTCAACCGATTATCGGCCAGCTGGTTGTCATTGATAAACATGCGCCCGTCATCGGTGATCACCAGTTCGACCAGGTTCGGCAGGGTTCCAGTTTGCACCGAACCGGCCTCCGGCAGCTGGAGGCTTAAAAGCGACTGACGGTCAAACGTGGTCGAGACCATAAAAAAAATCAGCAGCAGAAAGACCACGTCAATCAGCGAGGTCAGGTTGATCTCGGGTTCTTCGCGTTCTTCGTCGTAGAGTTTCATGGCAGCTTCGGTATCAGCGCAGACGACGACTTACATTCTGCTCGATGGTGCTCATCAGCAGCAACGCCTGCTGCTCCATCTGCAGCACATAGGATCGAACCAGACCACGAAAATAGCGGTAGAAAAAATAAGCCGGGATGGCAACCGTCAAGCCTGCCGCCGTGGTAATCAATGCCTCGGAAATACCACCGGCCAATTCGTTGGGATCGCCCACGCCGTGAACCATGATTGCGCTGAACACTTTGATCATGCCGACCACGGTACCCAGCAAGCCCAGTAAAGGCGTAATGCCGGCAATGGTGCCCAGGGTATTGAGGAAGCGCTCAAGCTCGTGGACAACGTGGCGACCGGTATCTTCAACGGCTTCCTTGATGATTTCCCGAGGCCGGTGACGATTATCCAGAGCGGCGGAAAGCACCCGGCCCAACGGTGAGGAGCGGCGCAGTTGCTCGATATGCTTGGCATCCAGTTCTTGCTGCAAGGCCCACCGGCGGACCTGGGCGGGAATGGCAGCCGGCATGACCCTGGTGGCACGCAGCGCCAGAAAGCGCTCGATAATGATTGCAACGGCAATCACCGAACACACGATGATAGGCAGCATCAACCAGCCGCCGGCAATCATGATCTCAAGCATTTAAGACAGTCTTTTCCGTTAATCGAATTTCAGGGGTTGAATGATAACGGGTTTCGCCGCAGTCCGCGTTTGGACATTGTTAACCGACAGCGTTAACCAGGACAGTCACGGTCGGCCAGCCAGAAGCGCGGTGAACGTCCCACGACCGAACTGAGTTGAGGTGGTCGATCGGGGCTCAACCGGACTCTCAATGCGCCACAGTTTCCGGTCGAGACCCAGCGTGTGCCACTTCGCTCCAGCCGTTTCAGCACCGCAGCGTGGGGCCGACCAGACCGATCAAAGCGGGCCGAGGAGGAAAGCGCGAGTTCGGCGCTGACGCGGTCAAGGTAAGCAGTGCTGCTGGCTTTCTCATGACCACCGTCACTGAGAACAAGAATAGTAGCGCTCAAGGACTCGACCGTATCGATCAGACGCCGCTCAACGATCGCATCAATCCGCCCGGGCAGCAGCACCGAACCGCCTGGCCCCTCGATTCGTAACACACAGGAACTGTTGCCGTCCAGATACGGCAGGCCAGGAGAAGGGTGCAGGAACTCAAAACGATAAACACCGCTGTTCCATCCGATTCCCTCATGGCACGGCTGACCAAGACTGGAAAGCGAGGAATAGATCCGATCATCTTCAACCCTGAAGCGCACCGAAGCCAGGCCACCCGAAGCCCCGCGATGGCCATGAGACACCACCAGCCGGTCCAGTCGGTCGATACCACGAGCCGCCAGCCAGCCGGGTAAAAGCGGTCCAATGGCGTCACCTCCCTCGCCGTCGCCAGGGCCGGTATCGTAAAGCAGCCATTCCGACCCTGTTCCAACTATCACGGCAAGTCCCTGCCCCACATCCAGCAGATGCAGCTCAAGCGTATCCTCGGCCGGCCTGATCACCGGCGGCCACAACAACGGCAGCATCAGTACGGCACCCAGCCAGCGAGCCGGCCACCCCGGCGGCCCGATCAGCCAAAGCGCGCCGAGCATGGCCATAATCAAGCTGACCAGCCCGGTCGAAACCAGTCTTTGATGAGCTACTGGAAGTCCGTGCAACGCTTCCAGTCCGTGAACCAGCAAGATCAACCCGCTCTCACAAACCGCCAGCGGCCAGTGCGCCGGCAAGCCCAGTGTGATCAGGCCCAATGACAGCAACAGGCTGGGTAAGATCCACAACCCTACCAGTGGTATGGCCAGCAGATTGGCCGGTAGCGCGACCCAGGTCATCTGCTCAAACAGTCCAATATTGAGCGGCAACAGCCCGATTCCGATCATCAGCTGCGCCTTGAGCAGTCCCAGCAACCAGCCACGCACACCGGCGATCTGCCCTGGACGCCAGGAAAACGCCCAGATCAGCACGGCAACAGCGGCAAACGACATCCAGAACCCGGTCGCCAGCGGGGCCAAAGGATCCAGCAGCAACACGCCAACCAGAGCCAGCAACAATGCATGGCCCGGCTGAATCCCGCGCCGCAGCAGGAATGCACCACCGGCCACAGCCAGCATCAACAGGGCGCGCTGGGTGGGCAGGGTCAATCCAGCCAATAGCGCATAGCCTGCGGCCGCCAGTACCGCCGCACTCAGCGCCAGGCGGCGCCGGTCAAGGCTGCGAAATACCAGGACCATTGGTGCCAGTGCCCAGCCTGCGATCAGCCCGGCCAGGGCCGCGACCATACCCACATGCAATCCGGAAATGGCCAGCAGGTGGGCAGTCCCGGTCTGGCGCAGGCGCTCGGACAAGTCCGGCGGCATGGCCGCGCGGTCAGCGATGGCCAGCGCACGCATCAGCGCCGCGGCTTCAAGTCCGGTGGTCTCGGCAGACAGCACCTCACCCAGAAACTGGCGCAGACGACCAATCGAGCCGCCAAGTCGGCCCTGCTCCAGCAGGACCGACTGGCCGGCAACTGTGCCCAGCGCTCCAATTTGCTGGGCCAACAGGTAGCGTTGGTAATCAAAACCGCGTTCATTGAGACGACCATGAGGTGGCTCCAGACGAAGGTCCAGACGCCAGCGCTGACCGGCCGTCAAATATTGCGTCGGTCGGTACCAGTTGACCAGGATACGCTCGGGGAAACCGTGGTCGACCCTTGTATCCGGACTGAAAACAAACTGGCGGCTATCGCCGCGCCACTGCGGCATCGTTACCAGACTGCCGGTGACCGACACCGTCTCGCCGGCGCGCTCGACCGGCCACTGGCTTGCAATCAGGCTCTGGGCATGAAACAAAAACCAGCAGGCACCGAGCATAAAGGTCGCCAGCATACGTCCTGGCGACCAGGCCAGCAGCAGGGTTGCGGCAACGCCCAGCGCCACGATCAGCCAGCGCGCCGGGAGGGCCGGGATCAGCGCAGCCACGACCACGCCCAGGGCAAAGGCCAGCAGCCAGCGCCAGGCCATGGCCGACTAAACCGGGTGGAGCTGGCCGCCGGTCATTTCCAGCTGTCGATCCATGCGGGCAGCGAGCTGCCGATCATGGGTGACCAGGACGATTGATGTGCGGAATTCACGATTGAGTTCCAGCATGAGCTCATAGATCTGGGCGGCGTTTTGCTCGTCCAGGTTGCCGGTTGGCTCGTCGCCCAGCACGCAGGCTGGCCGGTTGATCAGGGCACGCGCGACCGCTGCGCGCTGGCGCTCTCCCCCGGACAGCTCGCCGGGCTTGTGATGCAGCCGTTGACCCAGACCGACCCGATCAAGCAAGCTGCTGGCTGCCCTTGAAGCCTGCTCGGCCGAGTCACCGCGAATCAACAATGGCATGGCCACATTCTCAAGCGCCGTGAACTCCGCCAACAGATGGTGGAACTGGTAGATAAAGCCCAGTGAACGATTGCGAATGCGGGCCCGACGACGCTCATCACTGATCGCGATATTTTCACCGGCAATCTCGACCGTACCGGCTGTCGGCTGGTCAAGCCCGCCCAGAATATGCAGCAAGGTGCTCTTGCCAACACCGGAAGCGCCGACTATGGCAACCCGCTCGCCAGGCAACACTTCGAAGTCCACGCCTTGCAGCACGGGCAGCTTGACCTGGCCCTGGACAAAGGTCCGGCTCAATCCACGACAGCGAATGACGGCCTGCTCACTCATAGCGCAACGCCTCCACCGGGTCAGTCCGGGACGCCCGCCAGGACGGATAAATAGTTGACAACAGCGACAGGACCAGGGCAAGGCCGGAAAAGCGAACCACATCTGACCAGCGCAACTCCGACGGCAGGTCGGAAATGTAGTACACCTCGGCCGAGAGAAACTCGACACTGAGAATCTGCTCGATAGCAGCCACTACCGACTCAACATTCAATGCCAGAACGATTCCACCAGCCACACCAAGCAAGGTACCGATGATGCCGATCAGGGATCCCTGGATCATGAAGATCATCATGATACGGCGCGGCCCCGTTCCCATGGTCTTGAGAATGGCAATATCTGCCTGTTTATCGGTCACCACCATGACCAGAGTCGAGATGATATTGAACGCGGCCACGGCGATGATCAACGACAGAATAATGAACATGACCGTTTTTTCGGTCTGCACCGCGCGAAAGAAATTGGCGTGCTGCTGGGTCCAGTCGCGGACCCGATAAAACCCGGGCAGTTCGCTGCTCAAGTCCTGGGCAATCCAGCGTGCGCGCATCATGTCGCTGAGCTTCAGTCGAATACCACTGACGTTATCATTCAGACGAAATAAGCGCTGGGCATCTTCCAGGTGAATTACCGCCAGCGCGGTATCGTACTCATGCACGCCAGCCTCGAAAATGCCGGCCACAGTAAAACGCCTGACCTGAGGAATGACTCCAGCCGGCGTGGCCCGAATTTCCGGGGCAAAAATCGTGACCGAGTCGCCCGGGCCAACTCCCAGCCGGGTCGCCAGACCGCCACCCAGCAGAACACGCCACTCCCCGGCTACCAGGTCGGTCAATGCCCCGCGTACCATCATCTGGTCGACATCGGAGACATCAGGCTCAGTCTGCGGGTCGATACCGCGCACCAGGGCCCCGGAAGTACGCCGCGCTCGAAGCATTGTTTCCTGTTCGACATACGGGGCCGCCCCGACCACTTCGGGATTGAGCCGGGCCTGGCCAACAACCGACTGCCAGTCCGGAAAGTCGCCGTCGTAGCCCTGAATGGTGGCGTGGGAGATCATCCCCAGAATCCGTTCACGCAATTCGCGCTCGAAGCCGTTCATCACCGACAGCACGGTAATCAGCGTGGCCACGCCCAGTGCGATACCCAGCATCGAGATCAGGGAGATAAACGAAATAAAATGATTGCGGCGTTTGGCCCGCAGGTATCTCAGGCCGACAAACAGGGTCAGAGGCTGATACATGATGAGATTGACAGCATTCCTTGGGTCAGGGGCCAGGTCAGAATTCAGACCACGCGAAGCGCCATCAGTGCCTGATTGAGTTCTTCTGGCAGCGGCGCGCTGAAAATCCGGTCCTCCGGCCACGGCAACCGCAGATAATGAGCATGCAGAAACAAACGCTTCAGGCCAACCGGCGCAGGTCGCTCATTGTACAGTTCATCGCCGATCAGCGGCAGACCGATCGCCGCTGCATGAGCACGGATCTGGTGAGTACGACCGGTCTCAATGGCGACCTCGACATAGCTGTAGTCACCGATAGCTTCCAGCAGCTCAAAGGTGGAACAGGCATTCTGGCCATCTTCAGCAACGATAACCCGATGCTGACCGCTGCCATCCCGAATTTTTTTCAAAGGCTCATCAACCCTCACCCGGGCCTGCGGAAGACGCCCGTCAAGCAGCGCAAAATAGCGCTTTTCCACCGCGCGACTCATGAAGGCCCGCTGGAGATGGACCAGGGCCTGATGATGGCAAGCCATCACGACCAGGCCACTGGTTGGCCGGTCCAGGCGATGCACCGGTCGCCAGTTCGGATTGATCTGCCTGATTGCATCCATCAGGCCAAAACTCAGGCCGCTGCCGCCGTGCATGGCCAGATTGGCCGGTTTGTTCAGC
>CAZFYM010000032.1:0-36611 GCA_964523755.1 uncultured Wenzhouxiangella sp.
TGGGCTTTTCCGATCCCGCTGAACGTGTGTGTATTTATGCCCAGGGGTACTTAGGACCCGGCAGCGCCGGGTCCTGACCGTGAATATGGACGAGGGTAGCTCAGGGTTCAGCCGCTCACGCCGACCTCGTACCAAGGGGTCGGATTGATCGGGCAACGATACCGGAAACCGTCAGCACTGATTTCGACCCTGCTAGTGCGCGACTCGCCTGGCTGCAGTGGGAACATGTCCAGTTGCTCGTTGGTTGCGGCATTCTGGATCTGGAAGCCAACCAACTTTTCGGCCTTGTTGGTCACGACAAACTCATAGGTTCCGGGCTTCAGGCCTGCCAGCGTTTCCTGGGCGGCAAAGTAACCGTTGTATTGATCCAGATGGATGGTCGTTACTCCATCGACCGTTTCGGGCGTGGCAGCCGCCGCGCCAGTGATAAGGCCGAAAGCCAGCAGTAATGCGGTTGTAACTTGCAAAAGGTGATTTTTCATCATGGTTCTCCTTAAAGGCTAATGATTGAACTAAATTCTCCAGCGGATATTCGCTGCGAACGTCACCATTGTGCTAGGCTTTTTAGTTATGAACTAGCCCATTAAATGATCATTTTATGCCTGAAAGTATCAATTCTGATCTCCTTTCCCGGATTCTATCGCAGTACCAGCTTAGCGCCAGGGTATTCGCCAGCCCGCGCGTGTGCGGTGCCTGGCAGATCAATACGTCCGGATTGCACCAGACCGGATTTCATTTGGTTGTGCGCGGCGAATGCTGGTTGCATGCTGCATCTCTGGACCAACCAGTGGCATTGAGCAGCGGGGATGTGGTGTTTCTGACGCGCGAGACTCATCATCTGCTCTCGCCATCGAAGGCACCTGCCGACGATGGCATGCGCCTGGTCTATGAGGGCGACGGCACGATCAGCGAAATCATCTGCGGTGCTGTTGAGTTCATGCATAGCGATGCCCGTGTGCTAATGGACAGCTTGCCGACGATACTGGTCCTGCATGCTGCCAACCCGCACCAGCAGGCCTGGACTGCAGCGCTTGCCACCTTGCTTGGCCAGGAGCTCGATCAGCGTCAGGCTGGATTCAGCGCCTTGCTTGATAGGCTCTCGGAGATGCTGGTCATCCTGGTACTGCGTCATGCCATGAGCACCGGGCAGGTCACGGGGGGCCTGCTGGCCGGCATTCGGGACCCAAGGCTCCGAGAACCACTCCGTCTGATCCACGAGCAATGGCATCGTTACTGGTCGTTAAACCAGCTCGCCGAGCAAGCTGGGCTGTCTCGCGCTGCGTTTGCACGCCAGTTCGCACGGGTGATAGGTACCACGCCAAAACAATACCAGGATGCCTGGCGACTCTGGCAGGCCGAGCTACTGCTGAAGGACCGTCATCATTCTGTCGCTCGAGTGGCCGAACAACTCGGGTACGCCAGCGAAGCAGCCTTTCGGCGAGCTTTCGCACGCGTGCGAGGACGACCGCCGGGTGCCGTCCGTCGACTCTCGGAACAGGCTACCGGACATTGAAGCTTTAGGGCTTCATGCTGTTGGGGTGGATGCGGAATGGCCGGTCACCGGGCCGGTTGTGCTGCCCGGTGGCCGAAAATTCAATCAGTCGCGGACGTGTCGGCCGAGAAAGTCGCGTATCAGACGCGCAATTTCAGCGCCATCTTCTTCCAACGCAAAGTGGCCCGTATCGAGTAGATGGAATTCGATGTTATTCAGGTCGCGCTTGTACGGATGCGCTCCGGCTTCCGGGAAAATTTGGTCGTTTCGACCCCAGACAATCAACGTTGGGGGCTGCTGATCACGCAAGTATTGCTGCCACCTGGGGTACAAGGGTGGATTGGTGCCGTAGCTGTGGAACAATGCCAGTTGGATCTCCTGATTACCGGGTCGATCCAGCAATGGTTGAACATGATCCCAAGTGTCCGGGCTGATAACTTCCGGGTTGCGCACGCCATGCAGATATTGCCATTTTGTCGCATCCAGAGTCAGCAACGGACGTAATTGATCGCCGTTTTCAACACTACGATCTTTCCAGTAGTTTTTGATGGGCGTCCAGAAGTTATTGTCGAGGCCCTCGTCGTAAGCATTTCCGTTCTGTATCAGCAGCGTCTGCACCCGCTCGGGATGCTTCTCTGCCAGCCGGAAGCCTACAGGCGCACCATAATCCATGAGGTAGAGCGAATATTTTGTCAGGTTCAACTTTTCAATGAAGCCATGGATCACATCTGCCAGCGTGTCGAAGTTGTAGTCAAATTCAGTGACGGCCGGTGCCGAGCTGAAGCCGAAGCCAGGATAGTCAGGGGCAATCACCCGGTATCGCTCAGACAATGCAGGGATAAGATCCCGGAACATGTGCGATGAGGTTGGGAAACCGTGCAGTAGTAATACCACGGGCGCATCCGGCGGGCCGGCTTCGCGATAGAAGATCTCCAGGCCTTCGACAGTGACTGTGCGGTAAAGAGTTTGTGTTGGCGCGGGTTTCGACGCCGCAGCGTGTAATGCGGTCAGGAACGGCATCAGCGCAATGAGCGCCAATGCCGCAGTGGCAGATTTCAATAATTTCATTTTTTTCTCCAAGTGTTAGGTTGTTGAGTCGAGATATAAGGAATCGATAATGCATTTAGGTTCAAAGTGTTCCGAGTTGTGCATGCTCCTTGCCGGTATAAACAGACAGGTCTGTATTGTTTTAGCCAAAAAATAAACCAACGTCGCTAATCCGTATGTTTCATGAACTCGCGCGTAATCGCCTAATGCCCGGTGGCGGCGGAAATCAGGGCGTTCGAAGCCTTGCGAGCTATTTCCGCAGACCTCGGCGACTGTTGCATGACCGCCGCAACAATCGCACCTTCAACAATCAAAGTAATGGCGGGCGCGACTGAATCAGCGATTTCGTGGCCGGCCGCTTCGGCAACAATTTCGGCGAGTTGAGCATGAAAGCGCTGCTTGTGAGCAGCTGAAAACTTGGAAACCGGGTGATCCGGATCAGCCAGTTCGACCCGTGCATTGATAAACGAACAGCCCCGAAATCCCGGACTCTGGAACCAGTCCCCAAGCGCCAGGAAGAACGCATCCAGGCGCGCCTCCCCGACAGCCAGATAGCTCTTGATAGCGGTATCGAACATCGTCGCCACCTTTGCCTCCTGCTGCTTGAGCGTGGCAAGCATTAGATCGTCTTTGGATGGGAAATGGTTGTAGAGTGTCATTTTTGCCACATCGGCCTCCGCAACCACCCGGTCGACACCTACTGCTCGAAACCCTTCGGCATAGAACAGCCTTTCGGATGTGTCAAGAATCCTTTGGCGGGCGTTGGATTTGTAAGCGTTCTTTGCAATCATCGTGTAACTATACAGACCGGTCTGTTTTTTGTCAACTGGAAATTTTTTTCCGTCCCTGCCAAGTGAGGAATGCAAGGAGTTGCAGCGTCATCTTGGTTCTAGACGATCGTTACGGCGGGGAATACCCGGTTGCGACCATCCTGTTTGGCCGCATACATTGCCTCATCGGCGGCGTCAATAGCGCGACCGATAGGCAGCGTATCCGGGTCCCAGCTCACTACGCCGGCGCTGATGGTCACCTGGTCGACCTTCTGTGATGAGCTTTGCACGGTCATTCTCAAATGTTCCGCAGTGTCCAATGCTTGCGTTTGGTCATAACCCGGCAGCAACACTGCGAATTCTTCACCACCGTAGCGATACAGCTTCGCACCTTCCGGTAGTGCCTAACGCAGCTGTGAAGCAACGTCGGCCAGCACCTGATCACCGATACTGTGACCATGATGATCGTTAATTTGCTTGAAATGATCGATATCGATCAGCACCAGCCCCATTCGCCGAGGTATCGCACCTCCGACTGGCAGCATCTGCTCAATCCGCTCGTCGAAACTGCGCCGGTTCAGGCAGCCGGTTAGAGGATCGTGTTCGGCAAAATATTGCAGCAGATCGATGGCGCGTCCGTTGAGCTGGGCCGCGGTCAGCACCAGTATAGAGACTGCCAGATAGCTGCTGGCAAAGCGCACCAAATCAGCGATAGGCAGCAATGTTGATAAGGTCGCACTGGTATAAATGCCGTAAGCGAGCATCAGCCACAGCAAGTGTCTGCGTGTTGCAAGAACCAATATTGGTGGAAAAACGTAGAACCAGAAATGCACATCAACTCTGGTGATCAACGCGAGCAACGGGACCAGCACAAGTATGGCGCAGCACCCACTGAATATTAGATCGCCACCGCCGTCATGACCACGTCGCCAGGCAAAGAAAGCAAAAGCCGCGATCAGAGACGCGGCAAGTAAGGAGATCAGTGCAGCGGCAGGACGCTGATCAGCGTGGTTAGTCGCAGCAACTACAATCAACAGCGGCACCAGCAGCGCAACGATGCCAACGGCCAGGCGCCAGCGCACTCGCCGCTGGTATTCACTGAAGCCCTGATAATCTGGCTGTAGGTTCATCTGTCCCCTGTCGATTGCCACGACTCCACCGAGCAAGGCACGTGACACGTCTGGAAAAAAGCTTATCACACACCATGCGACCTCAGCTCCGCATACTGATCGTGAGCAAGGGAAACCACTAATTGTTAGTTTGGGGCTGGTCGCGTGCGATGGCGAACAGGAGACCGCGGCTGGTCCATAGTTCGACCGCGACCCCACGGGCCATAGCCATGACCGGGTCTTCACCCTGATCAATATCCGGCAGCCTGCCGTGCTGCTCCGGCAGGTAGGGGGCCTGGTAGACCGTGCCATGCCCCGATCCCCCGGCACCGAGTTGATAGCGCAACAGGGCAGCAGGTACGGTCTGAACCGAACAGAAGCGGCCGCCTTCAAGCTGGCCTGGTTGGCGACCAGGGGGTAGTTCCTGAACGGAAAAGCCCAGGGTCGCGAAGGTCTCGCGCAAGTCGGCAATGGTCCGCGCCTCGATATCCAGCCCCTTGGCAGCAAGATGGTTTCCGGCGATCTCGCTCGCCAGTAATGCCACGCGGTTGTCCGTATTTATCGGGAATCCCAGCCAAAGCCCCGCCAGCATGGAAAAAACCAGCGATGCCGCGAGTACCGGCACAAGTCGCGAATAAGCGCGACGATTGGGTATGGTTACCCTTGCGATTTCGCCCGCGTGGAGCAAGTCCCGAAATTCCAAAAGCTCGCGATCGGAAGGTGAGTCTGCCTCCGAAACACGCCGTACGGCCTCCTTTAGCTTCAGTTTCATGTCGCACCCCGTATCAGTCGGACTTCGTCAAGTCTCGCCAGGCGCCGCCGCAAGCGGTGTAGCCGGGCCAGCAGCGTGCCGCGCGGAACACAGGTGTGGGCGCTGATCTCGGCCAAAGTGAAGCCCTCGACCGCCCACAGAAATAGAATCTCTCGCTCGGAATCGCTCAGCAATCGCCAGATTCTCTGCAATTGGTCCTCGCGGACGAGCAGGTCTTCGAGCGACTCACCACCTTCCTCTTCGAGCGCGTCGCCCGCCGTGAGAGTTTTCGGGGCGTGCAGCTTTATTCGGCGGCATTCATCATAGTATGCATTGCGCACTGCCACCATCATGTATCGCCGCGGTTGCTCGACGGGGTTATTGCCCGAGTCGAGCCAGCGGACGATTGCGGTATGCACCAGGTCGCGGCTGCGGTCCCGGTCACGGGTCAACGTCATCGCGTACCGATAAAGCCGACGCAGGTCCTCATCGGATAGACCACTCATTCAGCTGCATCCTGACAACCGATAAGCCATCTGCGGCGTATCAAGCGTGCGGCGTCATCGGGTTCGAGGTCGCTGTTGAGAATCACGTCGAGGCGGGCATCTTGTTGCAGACGTCTGAGAACACAGAACAATTGCATCGAAACAGCCTCCATTGCCACCGCTCGTTCCCGGCGCCATACCACAAGGTAGCGTCGGCCAGGGCTTGCTGCCACCTCACGAGCGGGTTCATCGCTGAGGTTCACCTGCCAGATTTCATCGATAGGATACACGCTGGAGATCAGCTTCAGCGATGAGGTGAGTCGCAAGCATGATCGCTGGACGGCAGGCTCTTCCGGCGCGTAGTAAGCCAGGTTAACGGCACGCTCGAGTCTGGCCAGTTCGGGCAGATAGTCCAGCCCTCCCAGGTGTTCCGTGCCCCGACGGCGAAGCCAGCCAGGAAAGTCGGCCCCGTGCAGGTTCAAGTCGGCCTCTGTGGAGACGCTGGTACTGAGGTAAGCGAGCGCCCAGCCCCTGAAGCATGGCACCCCAACGATCTTCAGGATCGCGGGATAGACCTGTTCGAGCGCTGCTATGCGGGCCTCACGATAGTTTGTCCTGTGCACATCGATGCGTGACCGTGGCCAGGAAGAAGTGTTCCGGGGCAAGGTCGCGAGGGTCGCCGTGGCGAGCTCCGCCCACCAGGCTTCAAGCCGCAAGGCCAATGACCTCACGGGAAACCGCCGTGGCCCGGGCTACTTCATCAAGCAGATCGTCAAGCGCCGGGAGATTGCGGTCACGTTCTATGACCACGCTCAGGTCCGGACGTCTTTGGAGCAGGCGTCTGAGTAATTGCCATACCGGTTCAGCCACCGCGCTGCCGTGCGTGTCAATAAGGTGATCTCCCTGGACCGAGTGTCCGGCGATGTGTACATAGCCGATGTCAACGACCGACAGATCGTCAATGAACGCGGCCGCGCTGGTTCCCAGATTGATTTCATTGACATAGGCGTTGTTGATGTCGATCAGCAGACCGCAGCCCGTTCGGCGTACCAGCTCTTCAAGAAATTCCGCTTCGCCCAGCTCACCAGCCACCCGGGGCAGATAGCGGGAAGGGTTTTCCAGCAGCAAACGGCGCTTGAGCAGGTCCTGACAAAATTCGATCCGGCAACTCATGTGTTGCAGCGACTCCTCGGAGTAGGGTATCGGCAGCAAGTCGTGTAGCTGGCAGCCGTGCCAGCTCGAGAACGAAACATGGTCGGACACCCAGCACGCATCGAGCTCCTCGGTCAGTGCACGCAAGCGCATGAGATAGTTACGGTCAAGTGGATCCGAACCGCCAAGCGAAATCCCGACCGCGTGTAATGCCACCGGATAAATTGAGGCTATCCGGCGGGCCAGCCTTCGGGCCGGTCCGCCGGCAGCCATGTGGTTGTCGGCCAGCAGTTCTGTCAATCCCAGGACCGGCTGGCGATCCAACAATTCTCGAGCATGCGGAATACGCACGGCGAGGCCAGCGGCCGCGCTTGCGGAAACAGTCGGACTTGGGACCATTGTTACTCAGTCCTTGTCGGCCGGCTTGACTGCGGCCACCTCGCCGTTGACGATCTTGGTGCAGGTGCCTTCTGGCACGTACACCCACTCGTTCGGGTCGGCGTCGACCCCGGCTTGTCCGGCGCAGGCATGGCTGCCGTCTAGCGCGCCACAATCATTTTTGCCTGCCTTGGCAATCCCGGCACATTTCTCCCACTGATCGGGCTGCGGTGGTACCGCACTTGCGGAGCCGGCGATCAGGAACCCGGCGGCGGTCATGGCGGCCATCAGGGCTGTTCTGCGATTCATTGTTCTGGTGCTCATCGATAGTTCCTCAAATTGAATTGATTGGATCGTACTGACGGATCGGCGGCACACCGCCCGCGTATCCTGAAGGACGAACTCACCGGGGTCTTGATTGCATCGATGTAACCCAGTGCGACCAAATCGCCTCCCCGTGCGTCCTGTAAAGACATAACAACTGAAGGAGCTTCTTGATGCACTTAAAACGGATCTGCCACATCCTTGCGGCATTCGCCTTGAATTTGACGTGCTGCACACTGCAGGCAGATTGCGGACCCGGGCCCGATGGGTTCGAGCCGTGGCCTTCTGACGAGGAACTGCCGGTGGCGTCGATCCCGGCTGATCAGTGGTACCGGTCGGCGGGTGGCTGGGTGGTTGCGCCGGACTGGTGTCAGGCGGCAGAAGCGGCGCAGGAACGCGATGCGGCGTTTCTGTCGTTCAGGATGAATTTCGAACGCGAACCCGCAAGTGGTGCGATTGTGGATATCAGACATGCCGGATCGCTCGCGGCGATGCGTGCGGCTGGAGCAAAATGGGTCTTGCCGTGGCGCTTCGCGACCACCGAGCGCGATTCCAGTGCAGAGATTGAATCACGCACCTCGGCAATTCGTGCGCAGATCGAGACGCAGTTGTCAGGTGGCGGTCGAACAGTGGACCCACGCCGGGTGGACCTGTTGATGCAGCAGACCTTAAAGCAACTGAATCCCGCGGCTGAGAGATCGGCCCCCTCCGACAGTGGACCGCTGGAATCAACAGCGCTAAGGCACGAAATTGCCCACTTGCTGTTTATTGAAGGTGTTTGGGGGCGGACCCTGCCGCCCGGATCGCAGTATGGCGGGGATGCGCCTGACTGGCTGGACGAGGCCGCAGCAATTGCCGCCGAAAGCGAAGACATGACCGCCGCGCGACGCAGGCTTTTTCGGCAAGCGGCTCGCGACGGACGCTTGATCCCGTTGAATCGATTTGTTTCGATGGCACACCCGGCGTTCGAGGACCCGGACCTTCGCGCGTTGCTTGAGCAGACACGCGAGCGGGCGGCCCGAGAGGGTGCGGCAGTGAGTAGCTTCTCTAGCAAACGGGAGTCGAGCGGCGAGGCTGGCCTGTTCTATGCCCAGACGCGAGGATGGCTGGATTTTCTCAGCGCACGGAGCGGAAATGCCGGCATTCTGGGAGTCGTGTCCGATGCACTTCAAAGCGGACAGCCTTTTGAGGAATGGCTGGAAAATGGAGGTCACAACTTTGGGCTCCCATTGACCCTTGCCGCCCTGGAAGCGGAGTTTCTAGCCTGGGCTGAGAGCATCTGATCTGTGCATGAATCTCCATCGCAGCATGAAAATAATTCCCGAGGCTCTGATGCCAGTTCGGTATGATCACCAAAGCATTCGAAGGAACCGAGAGTCAGCCATGAAGAAACCGGAAAATACCCTGGCCAGACTGCTCGCGACAATCGGGCTGCTGTTCATCGCCATTGCGCTGCCTGTGCTCGAAATCAGCCCCACTCACGTTTTCAATGAGTCATGGCCACCCCATGCGCGGTTTCATGAAGTCTGGCAGCTGTGGACCAATACCGGAATTGCAATCTTGGGGCTGTGGCTGATCTGGTGGCGTGGCCGCACCTGTCTGGCCGCCGTGCTCGGCATGTTCATGATTGGTGGCGCACTTGCGGCACTTGTGCTTTCGCCGCTCTATGGCGGGGCGGTCACCTATGAAGGTGGACCTGAAGCTCAGGTGTTGGGCCTGCATGCCGCGGTGGCCATCCCGATCTTCGTGTTCCTGCTGTTTGTGCTGGCCTGCCTGTTTAGAAGGTGATGATCGATCAGCTGACACGTACCGGGATGTGCTATCCGCTTGACGGGCCTGCCCTCGCTCGCACGCGCTGTGCCGAGGCACAGCGCACCGCGATGGGCCCAAGCCTGCTCAATCCGAAGGGCCGTGCGACGACAGGTTCCGGGCACGCTCGAATCGATTCACGAGGAAGTCGGCAAGCAGGCGAACTCGGGCTGGAAGATCCCGGCTTCCAGCGTAGAGCATGGAGAAGGGCCTTGATCGGCCGCCGTGCGCTTCAAGCACCTCGACCAGGTGGCCACTGGCCAGGTCGTTCTCGACGATGAATCGATAGGTCTGCAGTAGTCCCGCGCCTTGATGCGCCAGCGTCACCGCGCCGAGCAGATCGCCCGAGCAGACCAGATGGCCGAGCGTTGCCACCGTGATCGCCTCGCCTTCACTGCAAAAAAGCCAGGGCACCGGTCGACCACTGCTCGGCAGGATGAACTGGATGCAGTCGTGCTCGTGCAGCTCGGAAAGCGTCAGCGGCGCTGCCCGTTGCGCCAAATAGAAGGGACTGGCGACCACGACCAGTTCGGCATCCATCAGCTTGCGTGCAATCAACCTTGAATCCGGCGGCGTTCTGCCGCGGATCGCAAGATCAAAACCGTCGGCAAACAAGTCGATATTGCGATTGCTGAGATGCACATGGAGCGTGATCTCCGGATGGAGCGCCCGGAATTCGGTCAACATGGGCAGAATTCGGCGATGTCCCAGCGGGGTTGGAATGCTGATTCGCACGATACCGGCAGGAATGACTTGGTTGCCAGTCACTCGGCGTTCCGCCTCCATCAAGCGATCAAGCGCCGACCGGCATTCGTCGTAGTAGAGCTGACCGGCTTCAGTAAGCTGCATGCGTCGCGTGCTGCGCAGAAACAACTGCACCCCAAGTCGCTCCTCGAGCCTGGAAATCGAGCGACTGATCGCTGCCGGACTGAGGCCGGCAGACTGTGCAGCAGCAGCGAAGCTGCCCAATTCGGCGGCCAGGCAGTAAATCTCGAGACTGCCCAGCATGAGATCATCAAAATGACGAGTCATGAACTTACACCGTGTAAGCAGTGAATTGCAGTATCCACCATTTTTCAAATCCTGAGCTGAGTCTAGACTGGTCGTCCCCAAAATCATGATGAAGTCGCAATGAAACTCTATTTTGCACCCGGCGCCTGCTCGCTTGCGCCACATATCGTCTTGCGTGAGGCTGGACTGGATTTTGAACTGGAGCGGGTCGATCTGGCCACCCACCGGACCGAATCCGGTACCGATTTCTATCACATCAACTCCCGCGGCCAGGTTCCGGTGTTGTTGCTGGAAGACGGGCAGGTCCTGACCGAAGGATCGGTGATCGCCAGATTCCTCGTCGACAAGGCTCCGGATTGCGGTCTGCTGCCTCCACCTGGCAGTCTGGACCACTACCGTGTTCAGGAATGGCAGAACTACATCGCCTCGGAACTGCACAAGTCCTACACGCCGCTGTTCAATTCGTCCCTGGACGATCAGGCAAAAGCGCTGTTCAGGAAGATTCTGCGTCGCAAGTACGAGTGGCTGAATACTCAGTTGGCAGACCGGGACTATCTCTCGGGGCAGCACTTCACCGTGGCTGACGCCTATTTGTTCGTTGTCACCCGCTGGGCCCCCAGGGTCGCAGTGGATCTCACGGATCTGGTCGAGATCGAACACTTCATGCAACGCGTCAGGGTGCGCCCGAGTGTGGTCGAAGCGCTTGCAGCCGAGGGCCTGTCGCCGTGACGGACTGGACTCGCACTGAAGTCACCCGCCGACTTGGGCTTCGCCTGCCGATCATTCAGGGACCTTTCGGCGGCGGCCTGTCGGCAGTCGACCTCGTTGCAGCGGTCACCGAAGCCGGGGCACTTGGGTCGTTCGGGGTCCACCACCTGGGCGGGCCGGAGATTGCTGCCACGGCAGCCGCCATACGCAAACGAACGCGCGGCCCTTTTGCCCTCAATCTGTGGCTGCCGATCGATGGCAGCGATGATCCGCAACTCACCAATGAGGAGTTTGCGCTGCATCGGTATCGACTGGAACCCTATTTCCGCGAGCTTGGGGTAACTCTGCCGCAACGGCCCGATCGTTTTGCTCCCCCTTATGGGGAGCAGGTCGAGGCCGTGATGGCCGCGCGACCGGCGGTATTCAGCTTCGTGTACGGCGTCCCGGAGGAGGCTGTTCTGCGTCGCTGTCGTGACCTTGGCATCGTCACGATTGGAGCCGCAACCACGCCAGCCGAGGCACTGGCGCTGGAAGCCGGAGGCGTCGACATGGTCGTCGCCACGGGCTTCGAAGCGGGTGGGCATCGCGTTTCATTCCTGCGTCGGCCGGAGGAGTCCCTTACCGGCACCATGGCTCTGGTACCGCAAATTGTCGATATCCAGGGTTCTCCCGTTATTGCCGCAGGCGGAATCGCGGACGGTCGGGGGATCGTTGCAGCACTGGCACTGGGCGCGCAAGCCGTTCAGATTGGAACTGCCTTTCTGGCCTGCATCGAATCCAATGCTCACCCGCTCCATCGACAGCGCTTGTTTGGCGATGATGCCGGGCTGACCGCATTGACCAGGGTCTTCAGCGGCCGTCTGGCCAGAGGAATCGTCAACCGGTTGATGCAGGAAATGGGCACCCTCGGCCATCAGGTCGCCCCCTATCCGGTGCAGAACTGGTTGACCGGCGCTCTGAAGCAGGCCGCCCAGGTCCGGGGGCGGGCGGATCTGATGCCGCTTTGGGCCGGTCAAGGCGCACCCTTGCTGAGGCATCAGCATGCCGCGAAACTGATTGCGGAACTCGAGAGCCAGGTCGATCATGGCGTGCGCCGACTTGCCAGCCTGACCGATTAGGCAACAGCCGGTGACTCCGGAACTGCCCTCCCCGGAACGGGCTGAGTGGGCGCGAGATGCCTTTGACAGCGAACTGCGCCGGGCGTAGAGTCTGATTGGAGCACGCTGCATCGGCGTGTGCGAAAATAAGTCTGGATTTCGGAAATAGCCACCGTATCATCGCTTTGCCTTTGCACGGCAAGGAACCTGGTAGTAATTGCCTTGCTGGCTGGCATGACGGCACCAGCTGCGTCGACCAGCGACACGGTTCGGCTTCCCGCCGGTTGAATTCTTGCGGGTCAAACTGCTCGCATGCAGACTTCCGACCCAGCGAAGACATCGGTGTTTCCACCCGTGCAGTTGCAAGTTCGTACCCCGATGAACCCCACTGCAATCCCCAGTGGGGGCGGCAATTACCTGCACTTCGAATTGCATCTGCAAAACTACACTGACCAGCCTTTGGTATAGCGCGCCACCGAACGATCCGCGTGGACCACTAGTGTACCCCGTCGTTAATCCTGTAACTTTCAGCGAGTCGGAAAGCGCTTAGCTGCAAGGCAGCGCTCGCAGGGAATGCTAATTGCCTTTGCAAGAGCGATAACACGCGCGACGGCACTCCAGCTTCGCTTCTTCGAGCAAGCTCGAAATCGCAAAGCCTTCGTTGCCTGCGCTGCGGTTCGCGCCTTGATTTGTCGACTCAGTCACGCTCTGAATGTTACGGGATTAACGACGGAGTACACTAGCACCTCATTCGGCCCGGGAGTCATCTCCAGCCATCCAGTCGATCGCGGTACCAAAGACGCCGATCAGCACCTCGAAGGGCTCGGTATCGGGCGTATTGAGGACATGACTTCCTCCGATCACGCGCTCGACCCGCACCGGCTTGTTCGCGGACAGGCGCGCGGCGGTTATCGCTTCAACGCCATTGGCATCGACCGCCTCATCGGCAGTGCCGTAAGCGACGAACACATCGGAAGGACTTGCCGCGAGATCGTCGGCCGGGCAGGCGCGTCCAAAACTGGACCAGAAAAGATGGGTCTGACCTTCGAATATCGTTTGCGCCCCGGGATCAGCCGCAACTGCACGCAGTCCCTCCTCCATTGCCGCCGCTGCGGACCTCGCCGCCTGCGGCCCCTCAGGCTCGGCGTTGCGCCGGGCGACCACCAGCATGTCGCGCCACTGGTGGCAGCCGAAGCCCGAGATGAAGGCGGTGTGGGTGACATCGGCACGCATCCTCGCGAGCCGGGCAGCCGTGATTGCGCCTTCGGATAGGCCCATTACCCGCACACCTTCTGTCGCGTCGACAAAATCAGTGGCCTTGGCTGCATCGATCGCCGAAGCGAGGCGTTGGGTCCAGCCATCGAGACTGTGGCCGGCCAGGAAAGCCGGCGTGCAGTCGGCGGCCGTACCATCTGCGGCTGTGCGGGACTTCAGCGGCTCGACGCCTTCCTTGTCGACCACGATCAGGGTGAATCGCCCCGCTGCCAGCATGTGGATCAGATCCTGGCCTGCGGTTGCGCTGAGCCCTTCGCCGTTGTCGACAAAAACCGGCTCACACCCCGAGCCCTGGATGAGAATCAGAAGTGGCCGCGCTCCTTCGCCTGGTGCTAGATAGTAACGCGTGCTGCCAGCATCACCGACAAGAAAGTGCGTTCCTTCCAAGGGGGTAAAGGCCGGTCCATCGTCGACGGCAACGCTGGCGGTACAGTAGCCGAGCAGCGCCACGCCAGCGGCGGCCGAAAGGCATGCAGGGATCAATGCTGAGGGCATGTTCTTGACTCCATCAAACTTATATCGAAAAAAACGGATATGCGGTGCAAATGCATCACCGGTCAGGACGGTCCAGGCAGTGCAACAAGCGGCTCATGGTGCCAGGCTGTTACCGACCATCCGGATGTCGTCAAGTATAATCATTTACAGAGATCCGGGCTTGAGCGTCTTTCGATTAATGACGCCAGCCAGGTCGGCAGTTCACAGACCGGACTGCCTTGTTGATTACACAGCAATCAGCCCTGTACCAGCTCAAGAACCCGTTCCAAGACGGTAGCACCCTTGTCCTGTTCAGCTCCGATCGCTATTCGGCTGCCTTCCCATGCGCTCGGCGGCCCGGTCGGTCGCCGAAAACCATGGCCAGGAAGCCCTGCAGTCCGGCCCAGGACTCGCCGTCGGCGGCAGCATCGTAGGCCAGCGGCAAGCCGAAGCACTGTCCCAGAGCGGTCGCTTCCGGATTGGTGAAGGCGTGCTGCACGCCCGGGAAACTGACCAGGTCGAAGCGCACCCCGGCAGCCTGCATTTCGGCCACGAAGCCGTTCACCTGCTCGGCCGGAACAAAGGGATCGGCGCCGCCGGTGTAGATGCGCAGTGGCGCCCGGACCGAACCCGGCCGCGCAGGCAGCGGGCTCGACAGTGTGCCGTGCATGCTTATCACGCCTGCCAGATCGACACCCTTCCGGGCCATGTACAGCACAACGCCGCCGCCGAAGTAGTAACCAAGCGCTGCGATCTTCGCGCTGTCAGCGCGCGGATGCCGACGTACGATTTTCAAGGCGGCGTTGAAGCGGGTCTCCAGCGCTGCCGGGTCAGACATCACCGACATCATCAGCGCCTGCGCCTGCTCCGGGGTCTCGCCGTGCTTGCCGGCGCCATACATGTCGATGGAGAAGGCCAAGTAGCCATGCTCAGCGAGGCGCCGTGCCTGCGCGCGCGTACTCGTTGTGGCCCCACCATTCGTGGACTACCAGCACCGCCGGCAACGGGCCCGGGCCGCGTCGTCGTAGGCAATCATTCCGCGGAACGACGCACCTCCGACCTGGTAGTCGATGGTCTCAGTTCGCAGGTCGGCATGTGCGGTGCTGACCGACAGCATGGAGAGCAGAGCCAGGCTGGTGAGCCGTTGCACGAGGCGCGGAAAAGTCTTGGATTCGCGCATGCTTAAGCCTCTATGCTCGACGCCAGCAACAAGTCCAGGCTGGCACCGCTCTGCCTGAGCGCCACCAGCGGCGCATGCTCCGGATCGGCGTACCAGGCCCTGGCCTGCGCCATCGAAGGAAACTCGATGAGCACCACCGCATCAGCGAGCGGCGGCGTGCCCTCGAGAACTTCCTGCGGACCGCCGCCGAGAAGCAGGCGGCCGCCATGCTTGGCGATCACGGCGGGCAGTTGGGCGCGGTACTCAGGCTGCCAGGACGGATCACGAACCTTCAGAAAGCCAATGGCATAGGCAGGCATGGGACATCTCCAACGTGAAAACCAGAGCACAGAGCCTAAGGCCCGACTGCTGCTGTGTAAATTCGCAAATACTGCAAGCTATCTGCGCAAAAATGCACTGATGACCGATTGGGACGACCTGCGCTTTTATCTCGCGGTGGCCAGACACGGCAGCCTGAGTGCGGCCGCCGGGCGGCTCGAGGTCAACCACTCCACCATTTCGCGACGCCTGGCCGCATTCGAGACCCAGCTGGGTGTGCAACTGTTCGATCGCCTGCCAAACGGCACCCGGCTGACCCGCGCCGGACGCGAGATCCTGGACACCGCCCACCGCATTGAGGCCGACATGGCCGCGATCGAGCAGCGCCTGGGCGATCGCGACCTCAGTCCAACCGGCCTGCTGCGGGTCACAGCCCCCGAGGCCTTGGTAACGCGCGTGCTGGCGCCGCGGGTAGCCGAGTTCAATCGCCGCTACCCGGACATCGAACTCGGCCTGATCGCAGCCGACGAGCCCCTGAGCCTGTACCGGCGCGAGGCCGATGTCGCCTTGCGCGCCGCTGCCCTGCCGACTCGGAGACAGCGTGTCAGAGCACTCACTCGCCTGCCCGGGGTACCGCTGGCGGCTCGGCCTAGCCCCATGGCTGGTGTTCGCCCCATCCCGAGGCGTTACGGACCGAACGTCCGAATCCTTGTACTTGCTCTGTTCACTTGCCTGCCGCTGCATGCCGAGGACAATCGCCTCGATCAGCTTCGACTCGGCTAATCCCATGAGCGTCGCGAACAGCGGGACACGGTGCAAATCACCAACCGTCTCGCCCCGGCCGAGATCGAGGCGTTCGCGCTCGACACACCGGGAATGGTCCCAGATGGCCGGATACGGCTGGCTGGCGGCCAAAAGCATGTCACGCCACTGGTGATAGCCGAATGGCGGTGTTGACGCTTTCCCGCAGGGCATCCAGCTCGCGGGGACGCAGGCCGAACTGGTGGGCCAGGGTCTGGATCTGGTCCAGGCCCAGGCCCGGTGCGCGACCTACGCCGGCGATGGTGGTGCTGTGCTCGCCGCCGGGGCTGAAGGTCAGGTCGAAGGCAGGCGCCAGGCGCCCTGAGCATCCATGAGAAACGCGAAGGAACGTTCTGGAAGTTGTTGCCGGCCAATGGCCGGACGCGAGGTTTGAGTCGCCCTGGAACCGACTGCGGCGGGGCCCCACAGGAGCGCCCGAAGGGTTGGCCCATCAATCACGACGCCAGTTACCTGCCGACATGGCCGCCTCAATATCGTTCATCGCCAGTACAGGCTCTGCATCGATCACGGCTATGGTATGAAATAAGTCTTGACCTGATATTATATAATAAAATACAATTACAGCCGCAGAGTACTCAGTAGCTCTGAATTCGGCACTGCTTGTCACATCTGAACTGATTGGAGATTGGATTGAGTTCCCTTCTTCATCGGAGCCATTTGGTTGGTCAGAGTTCAGTTCAGGTGAGTTTTTTGGCTTCTACTCTCATTCCAACGGCACGATTAGCGATCCGTACCATTATGGGTCGCCGTACCTCCCTCCTCCGGGGGTGATAAATGGAAGCAAAATGGATGAAAGGTCCATAGCTATGCGTGAAATGGCACTTGAACTAATGGACATGTCGTCTCGAGCCGGTACTCGGGGCTATTTAGGTTGTGTTGGTTCTGTAGCAGGTGCGATAGGTGCTACCATTTTTGGTGTACAGCATCATGGTTCAAATGTGAGAGGCCATCGAGCTGAAAGTGTGAGTCGGGCTGCCGTTCGAGCGTCGGGCGTTGCCCTAGGCGCTGTAGTTATTGGTGGTGCAGCAGTTTCCGCCAGTGTTTGTCTGGGTGTTTTTCTAAACTGAGGATTTTTGAATGTTGAAGGCCGGGCTATGCAGACAGTAGCCCGGCTTAATGAACTGGACAGTATGAGAACCTAAAATTTTCAAGGAGAGAAAAGTGAAGATTTTATCGACTGACCATGGAATAGTTTTCTCTCGAACGGCAGAAACTTTCACCAAACTGATGCTGTTCTACTTTCTTCTCGTTGCTACTTCTCTGTCGCCCAGTCCCTTTGTCGCTGGCAACGAGCATGTATTTGCCGTCTACTGTATTCTTGCCCTGATATACAGTCTTTTTCTCGCTGTTTTTTGGTCTGCGGGGCGAACCGGCAGAAACGAAGGTGATTCAGTGGTTGGTGTCGTTTCTTCGTCAGAAGAAGCGACAGCTGCAACTGAAGACTCGCCTGTAATCAAGTGTATGGTACGAGATTTTCTTCTGATCTTTGTGGCCATCGCGGTTTTGCTG
This sequence comes from uncultured Wenzhouxiangella sp., assembly GCA_964523755.1. Classification (GTDB taxonomy): domain Bacteria; phylum Pseudomonadota; class Gammaproteobacteria; order Xanthomonadales; family Wenzhouxiangellaceae; genus Wenzhouxiangella. Next base: position 17,652 of record CAZFYM010000032.1, read on the forward strand.
GGCGCTATCGAGATCCTGCATTTCCTATTCGGGAGTGTTGCGCCGATGCCATTGACCGATATCCCAGTTCTTGCCAGCATTACTGTCCTCAGTTTGTTTGCATCTATTCTTTCCAACGCCGTCTTCAGATCGACCGATTGAGTTCGTCGGATTGGAGTCGGCGTCTTCCGCGCCATTCCGATCACTGATGCCACGGGAAGGCGGCCACTGATTCCAGAGTAAACCGGCCACCCCGAACTGGGCGGGTGGCCGACACCGAGGTGGGATAACCAACCCGGTACGCTGCGCCTCTTGTTTGCCCAGGAGAAGAGTAGACTTCAATCCCGCTTTTGAGGACCGTTGATTTGAAGGACTTCGGCACAAAAGTCGGCCGGCGTCATAATGCGAGTGCGTCCCTGGCTGCCAATATCCGGCAAACCGGCACGCCGGTCACCGGTGACCAGCACGTCGACCTGCGCAACCTGGGCCATCGCGAGAAGAAAAGCATCGTGCGGATCGGCGATCTCGGAATTGGATGGCTCGAAAACTTTCGCCAGTTGTGTCCGGTTCAGATTATTGATCAAGATTCCGACTCGATGGCCCTGGAGAATGCGCTGGAGTCTCGGATAGCGGCTGGCGCGTCGAATTTCATCGATCTGTTGGGCGCCATGATTTGGTCACAGGCTGGACACAAGTCGCCCGACTCACCTTTCTCCGCGGTATTTTCCAACGCTAATCTGCCCCGTTGATTAGCAAAAAAACCCAATATATTCATAGTGTTGCTTGGGTGTTATGATGTGGTGGGCGATGCTGGGATTGAACCAGCGACCCCTGCCGTGTGAAGGCAGTGCTCTCCCGCTGAGCTAATCGCCCGATCTTTGCAAGGGGGCGGATGATACTCGGAAATGGTGGTTTGGGCAAATCGGCCGGGTCGATTCTGGGTAATGAAGTGTCAGGGAGGGTTTTCGGGACGGTTGCTTGGTGCTAATCTGCTGAGACGTTCAACTTGTATGGGAGTGCTTCATGTCGAAGATGCGATTTTTGGTGATTCTGTTGATTACGGTTTGGCTCGTGGGCTGTGCGTCGGCACCGGTGCTGGAAAGTCCGCGTCAGGTCAATGTTCCGGCCGGAGTCGGCGTTGCGGATGTTGAGCAGGCGATTCTGGACGCGATGCGCGGTCGTGGCTGGTTGTTGCATCGGCGCGAACAGGGGCTGATCGTGGGTGATCTGAATGTTCGTGATCACTTTGCCAGGATCAATTTCCGCTACAGCGCCAATTCAGTGACTCTGGAGTATGTCGAGTCGCGCAATCTTGAATATGCGGTTGTCGACGGCCAGCCTCGCATTCACGGCAATTTCAACGCCTGGATGACCTATCTTGTGCAGGATATCGAGCGGAATCTGAGCTACGTCGAATAACTCGACTCTCGCGGGCGGCTCGCGAATCTGTCCTTGCGTTCGAGCGAGGCGTCGGAGCTTTGCAATAGTCTTGTCAAGTGCTGATTCGCGGCGCGCTGAGGCGATAGGCGGCCGGAATGAGCAGCAGGGTCAGGGCGGTGGCGACGATCAGGCCGGAGATGATGGTCCAGGCCATCGGCGGCCACAGGGTGGATTGGGTGAAGGTCAGTGGCAGCAGGCCGGCGATGGTGGTGGCGGTGGTCAGCAGGATGGGGCGGATGCGTCGGGCGATGGCGGCGCTGATGGCTTGTTCCATGTCCAGGCCGTCACGGCGTCCGCTTTCGAGCCGATCGAGTAGCACGATGGCGTTGTTGACCACGATGCCGATCAGTGCGACCACGCCGAGCATGGCGGTGAAACTGAAGGCTTGTCCGGCCAGCAGCAGCCCGGGAATGGCTCCGGCTGCGGCCAGGGGAACGGTGAGCAGGACGATGCTGACAAGTCTCAGGCTGTTGAATTGCCACATCAGAAAGGCCAGCAGAACCAGCGCGCCGACTGGCAGAGAACTGAACAAGGCATTGTTGGCTGTGCTGGCTTCGGTGGCGGCTCCGCCGGCTTCCCAGCGGACTCCTGCAGGCAGGGATATTTCAGCCAACGCCGGTTCCAGCGTTTTCCAGACCGAGCCATAGGTGACTCCGGGATCGGTTTCGGCCAATACTGCGGTCATTCGCTCAAGATCGCGATGTTCGATCACTGCTGACTGATACTCGACTCGGCTGCGAACAAACAGGTCCAGCGGTTTTGGGCCGGAGGCGGTATCAACCTGGATGCCGGTCAGGGCGCGCTGGGGCAGGTGCTCGCCTTCCGGGCTTCTGATCAATATGGGAAAGGGTTCGTGACCGGCGCGCCAGGTTGAAATTTCGCGTCCCAGTGTGGCTTCGGCCAATTGCGTGGACAGGGTTTGGCGACTGACACCGTAGCGTGCGGCCTCGGCATCGTTGATGTCAAAGACCAGCGTCGGCAATCCGTCGCCTAGGCGATGGCGAACGTCGCGTGCGCCCGGTGTCTGGCGCAGCACGGCCATGACCTGGCGGCTGGCGCTGGCCAAGGCTTGCGGGTCCGGACCAAACAGGCGTACTTCGATTGGCGCGTCGATCGGCGGTCCCTGGCCGAGTCGGCGCGCAACGACCTGGGCCTCCGGCACTCGTTGTGGAACCTGTTCGCGAATCCAGTCCAGCAGTTGTGGCAAGTCCTGGTCGGATTCGCTGATCAATACGATTCTTGCCAGGTGGGGGGCGCGCGGGGTTTCAATCAGGTTGTAGTAAAAGCGTGGACCGCTGAAGCCGGCAAAGTGATGCACGTCGGTGACGCTGTTGAGTTGAGCCAGGTCGGCCGCGATCATCCCGGCGCGCAGTGCCGTGATTTCGGTGCGTGTGCCTTCGGGAAAATGCAGATCGACGATCAGTTGGTTGCGATCCGTACTGGGAAAAAAGTCCCATTGCATCAGGCCGCCCAGCGATGCCATTGATGCAATCAGCACCAGCGTTCCCAGCATGATCGACCGGGGTCGCCGGTTGACGAATGCACCGATCTGGTGCCCTGCCCATTCCAGCCTGGTGTTGTTGCGCGCGCTACCGGCTTGCAGCAAGCCAGTGGCCAGGGTTGGTGTGACAACAATGGCATAGAGATAGCTGACAACAAGGATCAGCATCACCATGATGGGAATGGCGCGGGTAAAGTCGGCCGTGTCACCCGATGACATCAATAGCGGAAGAAAAGCCGCCAGTGTGGTGCCGGTGGCGGTGGCCAGCGGGCCGGCCAGTTCGCTGACCGCTGCGACGGCTGCCTGGGTCGGGCTACGGCCCTTGTCGCGATGCCATTGCAGGCTTTCGACCATGACAATGGCATTGTCGACCAGCATGCCCAAGGCGATGACCATGCCGGCGACGGCGATCTGATGGAGAATCCCGCCGCCCATGGCATAGACCGCCAGCCCTGAGAATGTGACCAGCGGCAACAGCCCGGCCACCACCAGGCCCATCCGCCAACCCATCGCCAATAGCAGTATCAGGGCAACGCTGATCACGCCGTAAAGCAGCGACAGACCCAGTTCATCCAGGCGTCGCTCCACCCAGGCGGGTTGGTAGAACATCGGTTCAATGGCAAGCGGCGCGTAGCGGGGGGCGAGTTGTTCGAGCCGCGTCTTGACCTGCTCGCCGAAGCGGACCGCATTGATATTATTTTCCGGTATCACGATACCCAGGACCACGGCCGGTTGACCATTGAACCAGACTCGCTCGGTGATCGGTTCGGCGGCTTGCAGGCGGATGTCGGCGATGTCGGCCAATGCTACCAGGGCACCGTCGGGCGTCGGGATGCTCAGGCGGCCAAGCTCGTCAAGACTGCGCAGATCGCTGCGCGGTTGCAGGATCAGGTTGCGCTCGTCGATAGTCAGGGTGCCTCCCGGCACCACCTGGTTGGCGCGATTGATTTGATCGGCCAGGGTGCGCGTATTCAGGCCCAGGGCCAGCAGGCTGCTGGGGTCGACGCTGATCATGATTTGCTCACCCGGATCGCCAAGCAGATCGATCCGGCCCATACCGTTGATACCGAACAAGTCGCGCCGCAACTGTCGGGCGGCGTCCAGGAGTATCAGCAAGTTGTCATTGTTACTGTCACTGGCAGTGTTGCCGCCGGTGATGGCCAGTACGATGCCATGAGTATCCATGGAGCGATCGCGCAGTTCAATTGGGCCGGCGTCCTCGGGCAGTCGGTGTTCGGCCTGGTCCAGCGCCATGCGAATGCGTTGCCAGACGGCATCGGTATCGTAAACGTCTCGGTTCAGGGCAATGATCAGGTGCGCAAATCCGAGCCTTGCCGTGGCCCGAATTTCGCGTACTTCATCAACCTTGGCCAGCTCATCCTCAAGGCGATTGATGACCAGGCGCTCGACGCGTTCAGGATCGGCTCCCGGCCAGGAGACCAGGACATGACCATAGCGATAGGGGAAAAATGGATCTTCCTGGCGGTCCATGCCTTGCCAGGCTGCCAGACCGATCAGGGACATCAGGAAAACAGTGGTCAGAATCAGGGGCCGACGGTCCATGGCCGACTCGATCAGACTCATGGCAGTACCCGAACCGGTTCGTTATCCAGTAGCTGGGAATGACCGGCAATAGCGACGATATCACCGGCGGCCAGCGCACCGTCTACGGCGATCTGGCCGTTGCGGATGGCTCCGGTGGTGACCGGAATCGAAATTACCCGGCTGTTCTCGACTCGAAACAGGTAAGCGCGACCAGCGCCGGGGTTGATGACCGCTGCCAGCGGCACGCTCAACAGGGGGCTTGCGGCACCATCCAGCTCAACCGTGACGGATTGGCCGGCACGCCAGCCTGCAATGCCCGATGGCAGCTCGACGATTACTGTCGATGGCTGGCCCGGCCCGGCCGGGCTGATTTCGCGAATCTGGCCCGTGGTAGTCTGGGCCTGGTCGCGGCGAGTAATGATGACCGGAGCGTCAACGGCCAGGTGATCGGCAAATTCAGCCGAGATCTGAACGGCGATTTCCAGGCCATTGTTGCCAATCAGGCTGAGCACCGGCTGGCCGGCGGAGACAACCTGGCCAGGTTCGACATACAGCTCGGCAACCGTGGCTGGATAGGGTGCTCTCAAGGTGGCTTCGGCCAGTTGTTCGCGGGCTTCGTTGAGTTCGGCTTCAGCCCGGGCCAGAGCTTCGGCAGCACTGTCGCGGCGGGAAGTGATTCGCTCAAGTTCCTCGGTCGGAACCAGGTTTCGCTGATGCAGGTCATGCAGCCGTTCGGTTTCTCGTTCCAGTTGATCGAGGTTGAGAAGCGCTTCGCGGGCCCGGGCGGCGGCGGCATCAGCGCCGGGCATCAGGGCCGGATTGTGGAGCAGGGCCAGTATGTCGCCGGCCTCGACGGTTTGACCGCGACGAACGCGTCGTTCGACCAATTGCCCGCCATGCAGAAAGGCCAGGGCACCGCGCTCGCGTGATCGCGTGACTCCGGGCAGGCGCAGGCTGGGCGCGTGGTTTTCGCTTCTGGCCTGGGCCACGCGTACGGCCCGGACGGACGGGTCGAATGTCGGTCCGGCATCCGGCGCCTCAGTGGTGGCCGAGGTCACCGACCACCACACGATGGCCAGGGTTGCGACCAGAACGATGGTGGATACCAGTATGACCATCGGGTTGAGCAAACTGGTCGACCGGTCAGTTACAAAGGGGCGAAGCAGATGGAATGTTGTGCGGGCTCTCATACGGGAATCTCTGGGGGTTGTCGGCTCAGGAGACCGAAGGACGCGGTAACAGTCCTTCCATGAACATCTTCAGAAAATCGTCCAGGAACTGCTGGTCATCACCCATGCCGGGCCAGGCGCGATGGTGTTCACGGGCCTCGAACCATTGGGTAAACATGCTGATGAACATGGTCACGACATGGGTCGGATTGACATCGTCGCGCAGCAATTGCTGTTCCTGCGCCTGGCGTACCCGCGTGGCCCCCAGACGGATCAGGTCGGCATCCAGATGACTGCAGCTGGTATCGCCTTCCAGATGAATCCAGGCAAACAGGCGAACCACGCTGGGGTTGTCGCGCAGGAATTCGAAGTAATTCTTGACCCCGTTGATCAGCAGTTCCGGTCCGGGGGTGTCGGCCTGATCAAGCTCGGCTCTCTGGCGCGCATAGTACTCCCCGAACGCCATTTCCTTGACCGCACCCCAGAGCGCGTCCTTGCCGCCAAAATGATGATGAATCAGGCTCTTGGTCACGCCGCTTCGAGCGGCGATTTCGCGCATGGTGACAGCGGCGAAGCCGCGATCGACGAACAGTCGAAAGGCGGCTTTGAGAATCAGGCTGCGAGTGCGCTCGGCGTCGCGTGTGATTGTTTCATTCATGCGCCTATTATGCCGTTAACTGGCCGACCGGTCAATTAAAAAACGGGTAACCACCGAAGACACCGGGAAAAGCCTTTTGACGCGCGGTAATATCGGGCCGCCGGGCGGGACAGCCGTAAACGGTTGATTTGGGTATACTGGCGCGAAATCTGACCGACGTCAGGGGGTTTTAATGAGCATTATTTCCTGGGACGAGTTTCGTCGCCAGCAACGGGGTGAATATGAGCTGACCATTACGCCGGGCGAACTGCGTCTGGGAGATTTCGTTGCCCGGGTGGACAGCCTGGAGGCGGCACTGCGATTTCCCCCTCATGGTGTCAAGGTTGAATCCTTCGATCAAAAGCAGTGGTTTCAGAAGCATTGCCGGCGCGTCATTATTGACCTGGAGCGTTGCCTTAATCGGCGTGCGACGGGAGCGGATGCCGCGTTGTCGACCGCCGGCGTGCTGCCACCCATCACGTCAGCGCTGGATAGCCTTCGCAAGCGCAAGATCACTTCCGGGCGCCTGGTGGATGCCTGGCAAATCTATCGGCGATTGAGCCTGGTTGCTCAGGCACAAATCCTGAGTTTTCATCGTCACGGCCAGGTCGACATGACCGAAGCCTGCGACGCGGTCGATGACCTGCTTGAGGCGATGGATGAATTGCTGGCAGCACTGATCTGGCTGACTCGCATCAAGGAGAAAAGTCGCTATGCCTACCAGCATGGTTTGAACACGGCCGTTTTGGCGGCGGCCTTTGCCCATGCCGCTGGATGGGAGCGCAAGGTCTGTCACGCTGTTGCCATGGGTGGTTTGCTGCACGATCTGGGTATGATGCGTGTCAGTCTGAAGGTAATTCGCAAGACCGGGCCCTTGTCATCGGCGGAACGCGACCATGTTGAATTACATACTCGCCTGGGCTACGAGCTGCTGGCACAAAATGACGGTGTACCGGATGCGGTCGCTCGAGTCGCCCTGTGTCACCATGAACGGCCTGATGGACAGGGTTATCCCGAAGGGCTCACGCGTGATGGAATCCCGGCGATGGCGCGACTGATCGGCATTATCAGCACCTACGATGCGATGATGACCAGCCGCTTTCACCGCCCGGCCGCTTCCCATCCGCAGGTTTTGGGCGAGTTGTGGAAGTTGCGTGGAAAGCAGTTCGACAGTGATTTGGCCGACGCCTTTTCACGCTTTCTGGGCTGGGCACCGCCCGGTACATTGATGCGTCTGGCAGATGGACGCATGGCCGTGGCCCTGCACACGCTGGAGGGTGCGGTCCGGCCGCTGGTTCGGGTGCTGCACCGACGTGGTGACGGCATCGAACTGGGAATCGAGGTTGACCTGGCTGATTACCCGCATGAATCTGTCGCCGATGGCAAGCGCGAATTTCTTTTGCCGGATGGTACAGCCGGCATCAGTCATCGGGAATTGACTCGCAAATTGCCCAAGGCCCTGGCAGGGATACAATCGGCTGTTACCGACGAGTCTGTGCCGGCGGCACCGCGCCGCGAGCGTCGCCGTCGACCGCGACTGGATGCGCCTCGTGGCACCCGGATTCTCGTGGTTGACGACTCGCTCACCATTCGCGAAACCTTGCGCAATATGCTTGGCCAGAGCGGCTATCGGATTTTGCTGGCCGAGGATGGCCAAAGTGGTCTGGCCCTGGCCGATAGTGAGAAGCCAGACCTGATGTTCCTCGATATCGTTCTGCCAGATTTGAGTGGATTCCGGGCACTTCGACAGCTACGCAAGAACCCCAATACGGAAAATCTCCCGGTGGTGATGATCAGCGGGAACTCCGGTGCGATCGAGAAGTTTTTCCTGCAGCGTGTCGGTGCCGATGACTTTATTCACAAGCCATTCGGGCGCTTTGAAGTCTTCGCCGCGATTGAGCGTCTGATCCGGTCCGGAGCCCTGGCACAGCGGGCGGTTACCTGATCCAGTTCAGGGGCGGTTGCTGTAGTTCATCGAGTTGTTCACGCAGTTGCTGAATCACCTCCTCCCAATGGCGCGAATCCTCGAACCAGGGAAAGGCCCGCGGAAATGCCGGGTCATGCCAGCGACGCGCCAGCCAGGTCTGGTAGTGAATCATGCGCAGGGTTCTTAGCGGCTCGATCAGGTGAAGTTCGCGAGCGTTGAAGTGGTGAAAGGCAGCGTAGCTTTCAAGCAGCCAGTCCAGTTGCGTTTCCCGCTCGGGGCGCGATCCTGAAATCAGCATCCACAAGTCCTGAATCGCAGGGCCGGTTAGGCAATCGTCAAGGTCAACGAAATGGGCCTGATCGTCGCGCCACAGAATATTGCCGGGATGACAGTCGCCATGCAGACGCAGGGTCGGTACTGAGCCTGCTCGTTCCCAGGTTGCATCAATCGCTTGCAGGCAGTGCTCGGCAAGGGTTGAAAATGACGTTTCCAGATGCCCTGGCAGCCAGCCGTTATCGAGCAAAAAACGGACCGATTCCTCCCCGCGAGCCTGGCGATCCAGTGTCGGTCGCTGAGCAAATGAACCGGCTGAACCAACGGCATGCATCCGGCCCAGGGTTCGTCCCAGCACCCGCAGCGTGGGCTCGTGAGCCAGTTCCGGCGCATGGCCGCCGCGACGCGGAAACAGAGCGAAGCGAAAGCCTGAATAATGGAACAAAGTGCAGCCGTCACGCTCAATCGGCGCAACCACCGACAGACCGGCATCGACCAGTTCCTGGCTGAACTGATGTTCTTCGATGATTGCCTCATCGCTCCACCGTTGCGGTCGGTAAAACTTGGCAACCAGCGGTGTCTGATCTTCAAGCCCGACTTGCCAGACCCGGTTTTCGTAGCTATTGAGCGCCAGCAGTCGTCCATCGCTGACCAGTCCCAGATCGTCGATCGCCTGGCAGATCAGGTCGGGTGTCAGACCGGAAAAGGGTTGGTTGCCTGGTGAATTCATCAAATCGAGCTCGCTCTGTTGCGCTGGCTTGACGTATGATCGGATAGTGGATCCATCACGGGTCGAACGAGCGTATGCAATCGGAACCAATCGCGTGAATTGTGACATGAAGTGGCACGAACGGTGTTGGGGACTGGCTGTTCTGATAGTGTCAGTCTTGAGTTTAACGCTGACGACCAGGCCGGCCGTCGGTCAGGTCTCAGAGTCAGATGCCGAAGACAAGGAGCGTGTGATCGAATCCATCACTGACATTTCCTGTCGTGATGAGCTTGATCGCCCCGAAAGCTGGCTTGATCGGTCGCATTCCTACCTTAGTCGTCAACTTTGCGAACCGGCCGCCTGGTTTGACGGCTTTTTTTGTGACCCCAGGGCATTTGAAGAAACACCGGTCGGCACCTTTGTTCGGCTTCGCCAGTCGCTGCAGTGGGACGAAACTGAGAACTTGGGTTTTGGGGTCCAGGTGCGTGCCAATGTGCTTTTACCCCGTGTTTCGGAGCGGATTCGCTTGCTGGTAACGCGCGATGACGATTTATCGGGGGATCTTCAGGATGGATTGGGCGTTGATGAAGCCGACGACAAGACGCGCTTGGGTCTGCGCTTTATTGCCAGTGAAAGTGCTCGCTCGCAGTTCGATGTGGACGGCACTGTGCGGGTGGGCAGCGGCGGTCTGAACCCGCGCATCAGGGGCCGCTATCGCTACGTAAAGGGGCTTTCCGAAAACACCCTGGTTCGGGCAACTCAGAGTGTTTTCTGGGAACTTGACGAGGGCTTCGGGACCACTTCACGGCTGGATTGGGAATGGCTGAGGAACCGGGACCAATTGCTGCGATGGACCGGTCAAGGCACGTTTTCCGAGGATTCGGACGGGGTTGACTGGCGCACGTCGGTGATCGATTTTCACCAGCTTTCGCCGCAAACGGCCATCCGGACGGAAGTCGGTGCTTTCGGTTACACCCGTCCGAGCTTCGAGGTCGAGGAATATTTTGTTGCCTTTCGCTATCGTCGCCAGTTTCTGCGCCGCTGGCTGTTTTACGAACTGCAGCCCGAGCACGCCTGGCCAGTTCGTCCCGAATCCGGTGAACGGGGCAGCGACTGGCGATTTACCGTCACCCTGGAAGTGCAGTTCGAGAATGAGCATTCAAGAAAAGATCGTTTGCGCCGCTACCTGGGTGACGACGATGAGCAGGCCGAAGACTGGACGCCCGATTTGCCGGTACCGGTTGATGCCCCAGGACGCCGGGCCCAGGACCCAGTGCTTGACCGGGATGATGAGGCTGAAAAGGATATCGAGGGCAAAACCGAGGACGAACCACCCGACTGATCAGCGGGGCGGGTCGATCTGGTTGTTGATGGATGCGTTCAGGCGAAACCAACCGGCAATACTCATGCGATCCCGGGATGCCGGTCGAACTTCGTGCGGAATCTCTTCGCTCAGGAAAAGCACCAGGGTGCCGGCGCGCGGCTCGATGGTGGCGATTTCAGTGACCTCATCCTCGGCATAGAGCACCAGTTCGCCACCATCACCGGACTGCCAGTCCGCATTCAGGTAGGTGACCATTGACACCACCCGATTGGCGGTGCCGCGAAAGCTGTCGCGATGACGCTTGTAGAATCCCCCTGGTGGATAGTGTGCAAAATGGCTTTCGAATTCAAACAGACCCAGAAACAACTCGCGGTTGAGGGCTTGTCGCAATTCGTCCATGAGGGTCAGAAAGGCGACCTGGACGGAACTGCTGCGGTTCAGCCAGAAAATGAAGTCGCGCCGAATGTCGCGGTCGAGCTGAAAATCCATATCCCTGCCAATTCCCGCCCGCGTTAACTGATCTGCCTGTCGAAGCTGGTTGAGCTCATGCTGGAGAGCCTCGATCAATACCGGCTCGACGAGATTCGGCCCATACCACCATCCACATTCCGCCAAAGCCGCGCCGATTTTCTCGATCGACCGTTCAGTGTCAGACCAGGCCATGGCGCCGGGAATATCGGTTGGCAAATTTTTTTGGGTCGTATCAGGCGCAGGATGGTTCAAGGAAGCGGGTCTTGTCAGATCGGGTCAGGCTTAATTACAGCATGCTTTTGGCAACGTGGACCAGTCTGATTCGATCCTGCGCTTAACAAAGTGTCATCGAGATCGTCAAGCCATTCCGGTAGCGTCGATGACGGGAGGTGATACCAATGACTTCATTTCATTTTCAGTTCAGGACAGGCTGCCTCGAATGGTTGGCCATCACCGTTTGCGGCGGTGCCTTGATGTTGCTCTCTTCCGCTGTTGCAGCAGGGACCCCGGCACCCGGTGAGGATGATCCCAATCTGGTGCCCAATGCGCTGCTGCTTGGGGACACCGGAATCGTTGGTGTCGACAACGGTGTGGTCAACGGATCGGTGCCAACTGCCTGGAGAGCCTTTGCCGTTCAAGGTGCCGAGGTGTCAATCGACTCGATTGCCCTGTCAGCCGGGACCCTGTTTCCGGGCAGTCCGCCAACCCGGGCAATTCGTCTTACGGTAGACGCATTTGGGGCGGATCAGGGTTTCGATCACACCACACACGTGATCTCGCTCGATACCGGCCGTTTCTACCTGCCCCGAGTCTGGGTCCGCACCGGCAATGCAGATAACAGCGACCAGACCGTTCAGATCAACATGCCGCTATTCGATCAGGATATGAATTTCTTCGGGCGTGATCCGGCGGCTTTTTCAGTTCAGGCGGATTCTAACTGGACTCAGGTGTCCAGTCCGACCGGGGCTACGGCTTTGCTGGGTGAAGCGTTTGCACATCTGGCTTTTCGCCTGAGCGACGATGGTGGCGAGAACAGTGTACTGATCGCTATGCCGGAGGTGATCGGGCGACCGGTAACCAACCTGGTGCCCAATCCCGGATTACAGGGTAGCGGCGGTGTCATCGATGGAAACGTGACCGGTGGGGTTCCGGACAGCTGGCGCGCATTTGCGATTGGAGATGGGAGCTTGACGCTGACATCCAGCGAACTGGTGGCTGGCGAACTGTACCCCGGCAGTCCTCCGACCCGGTCAATTCGGATGGACGTCAGTGGTAGTACGGCGTCAGCGGAAGGACTGGATTTTGAGCTCGATCTGGCCGCACTGACCGAAGGCTATCGTCACTGGGGCGAAGTTTGGGTTCGCTCAGGTCATGCCGGCGATCAAGCTTTGTCCATTTCCTTGCCGCTGTACGACGAGCAAGGTGTTTTTCTGGGCATTCAGCCCGGTTCAATGGGCCTCAATGTGCCACCGGAGTGGACATATCTCGCGGGTCCGGGGTTTACGGCCGAGCCGGGTCAGCAGGTGAACATGGCGTTCCGGCTGGTCACTGTCGGCGGCCAGGGCAGTGTGGTCATCGCGCTTCCGCGAGTGGTCGCGCCAGCCGACAACGTATTCTCGGATCGATTCGAATGAACCGCCTGTGATTCAGGGCTTTGATGGAAAAACGCCCCGGCCGGGAGGAGAGTCGAGCAGGAGGAGAGACGGCCGGGGCGCAGATGGGACTTTTAATGACGCTAATGATAACGATTATCGTTCATGGAGTCAATGCCCTGCATGGCGCTTTTGCCCATGTAAAACTCGCTATGCTCGGTGCCCATGAGTGACGATCTGCAGTGGATTTATCATCTGGCGGTTGCCCTGGCCATTGGTCTTATGGTCGGGATCGAGCGTGGCTGGAAGCGGCGGGAGGAACAGGAAGGCCAGCGCACGGCCGGATTCAGGACGTTTGGTCTGCTCGGTATGCTCGGTGGACTGGCCGGGCTGATCGGTATCGATGGCGGTCTGGTGCCGGTCGCGCTGATGTTTGTGGGCGTGGCCGGGTTTCTTTCGGTGATGTATGCCCTTGACGCTCGTCGGCGCGACGATCTGGGTGCGACCACCGAAGTGGCCGCGCTGACAACGTTTGTGCTGGCGGCCCTGGCCGGACTTGGACACCTGGCGATCGCTTCGGCGGCAGCCGTGGTGATGGTGGTTTTGCTGGGTGCGAAGAGTCTGCTTCATGACTGGCTGGCGAAGCTGAGTCGACCGGAACTGGTCGCGGCGGCGAAGCTTCTGGTCATTTCCGTGGTTCTTTTGCCGTTGTTGCCCAATCAGGGCTACGGTCCGTGGCAGAGTCTGAATCCTTATGTGATCTGGTGGATGGTCGTACTGGTGGCCGGGATCTCGTTCGTCGGCTACTTTGGCGTTCGTCTGGCCGGAGCACGCGCCGGCATCGCCTTTACCGCCATTTTCGGCGGGCTCGCATCGTCGACGGCAGTGACCCTGCATCTGTCGCGCCTGGCGGCTCGCAGCAAGGCCAACCATCGCTTGCTGACCGGCGGTATCCTGCTGGCTTGCGGGATGATGTTTCCGCGCCTGCTGCTGGTAGCAGTCGTCATCAATTCCGAACTGTGGTCCAGCCTGGTCTGGCCAGTCATCGTGATGTCGGTTCTGGTGTTGGTACCGGCTATCTGGTTGGTCGGTCGTCCTGACGGCCAGATCAAGGCGGACGAGTTGCTGCCGATCAATCCCTTGGAGTTAACCTCGGCGCTGACGTTTGGCGCATTGCTGGCGGCGATCATGTTGCTGGGAAAGGCATTGACCGAATGGTTCGGCGATGCCGGGGTTTACGGGTTGGCCGCCGCCTCGGGTGTGGCTGATGTGGACGCGATCAATCTTTCGCTGGCCGGCATGAGCCGCGAAGACCTGGCGCTGCCGGTCGCAGCCGTTGGAATTCTGATCGCGGCCGGGGTCAATTCGTTGGTCAAGGCGGGGATCACCGTGTTTTTGGGGCAACGGGCCACCAGTCTGCCGGTTGCTGTGGTCCTGACAGTTGCCGTGCTGGCGGGATTGAGCGTTGCAGTTCTCCAGACGTTTAGCCGCTAGGAACTCATCGTGAACCCGTCACCTCGTTGTGTTTTCATTCCATCGCTTCGGTTTGTCCTCACTCGCACTGTTTCTTGCTGTCGCTGTCATTCCAGCATCCACGCTGGCCCAGGCTGATCGGCAGCGTCTGAGTGCGCTGATTTCCAATCTGACCGAATCGCCGTCGGCTATCGCCTGGTCGCCCGACGGCCGGACACTGGCGTTCGTGATGCGCGTACCCGCTGACAAACCCGCGCTGGCCGAAGCGCCAAAGCCGCCCGAGGACGCCGAATGGGCGTCGCAAGTGCGAGTGATCGACAGCGTGGTGTACCGTTCGATGAGCGATCCGGTCTGGGCGGCTGACAGTGCCAGCCTGTACTTCCGGTTCGACGATCGGGGTCAGCGCAAGGTCGGCAGAGTGGGTCTGGACGGCGCACTGGAAACGCGGGTTTCAGGCCTGAGTGGGACCACCATCGGTCGACCTTATCTCAGCGGCAGCTTCAGCGTCGCCGATGACGGAACCGTGGCCTACACGGCTGGCAGCGCCCAGCGCCCGGCCGACCTTCTTGTCGCAACCGCCGACGGCTCGCGCCGCTTGACCGACCTCAATCGCAACCTGCTGGATCATCGCGATCTGGCCGATGTCCATGAAATTCGCTATCGCTCCAGCGTGGACGGTACAGAGATTCAGGGCTGGTATCTCACGCCGCCCGATTTCGATCCCGAGCAGCGCTATCCGCTGATTCTGGAGATTCACGGCGGCCCTCATCTGGCCTACGGCCCGCATTTTTCGGCCGAGATGCAGCGCTTCGCCGCCGAGGGCTTCGTGGTGTTCTATGACAATCATCGCGGGTCATCATCCTACGGCGAAGAATTCGGATTGAAGCTGGAGTACAAGTATTCCTCGGAAGACGACTTCGGTGATCACATGAGTGGCATCGACGCGATGATCGAGCTCGGCTTCGTCGATCCGGAGCGTCTTTTCATCACCGGGGGCTCGGCCGGCGGTATCGCCGCGGCCTATGCCATTGGCCTGACCAATCGATTCCGTGCGGCCGCCGTGGCCAAGCCGGTGATCAACTGGATTTCGAAAACCCTGACCGGTGACATCTACACCAGCCAGATCGCGCATCAGTTTCCCGGTCTGCCCTGGGAGGATTTCGAGCACTATTGGCAGCGTTCGCCGCTTTCGCTGGTCGGGAACGTGACCACGCCAACCCTGTTGATCACCGGAGAGGACGATTACCGTACGCCGATGTCGGAAACCGAACAGTACTACCAGGCACTCAAGCTGCAACGCGTGGAGACCGTGATGATTCGGGTGCCTGAATCCTCACACAACATTGCCGGTCGCCCTTCGCATCTGATTGCAAAAATCGACAATATCCTGGCCTGGTTCGATCGTTACGATGCAACAGATCAGGAGCCAATGGATGATCCCGTGACGCCCTGATGGCATGGCAGCCAATGGTGATTATGTGGTACAAGATCTCAGGCTAAAGTCTGTTGCGCAATGGCTGTTTAGTCATGAAACGGGGGCTTGAAGGGCGTCAACGGCAGAAAAATCGTTTTTACGCTCTTGTCTTGACAATACTTAACCCATAGGTTAAAAGTGAAACTGATAAAGCTGTACGAGGGCCAGTACACCGTTCATGCGGCTTGTGATGGCCAGGGTGAAACACCGCTCCTACAGTTTTTGGAAGGTCTTGGTGCCAACTACCGCTCCAGTCTCAACGGTATGTTGAATCTTCTGGAGCGCTGTGCATCGCATGGGCCTCCGGCCAACGCGGATTTGAAGCATCGGCTCGATGACGGCATTTTTGAACTGATCAAGGGGCAGCTGCGAGTGGTGTTCTTTACCGATGCAGGAAAGATCATCATCTGCTCCCACGGTTTTCTGAAGAAATCGCGCAAGGTGCCCCAGCGCGAGATCCGCACGGCCCAACAGGCCAGAAAACGTTATCAGGAAGCTAAGCAGGCCCACCAGCTAGAAATCTTGGAGGACCAGGACGATGACCAGTAAACGATTTCAGCGTCTTCTCGAAGATGCGCGCAAGCAGGACGATTACTGGGTTCATGATGCGATTCATGAATTCACCGAAGGGTTGCATGCATTGATGGAGCGCCGGAATGTCAGCAAGAGCGAACTGGCGCGGCGCATCGAATCCAGTCCGGCCTACATCACCAAGGTCATGCGCGGAAACACGAACTTTACGCTGGCCTCCATGGTGCGCCTGGTTCGTGCCCTTGACGGCAAGTTGAAGGTTAAAGTCAGTGCTGATGAAGATTGGGCGCAGTGGCTTGAGTTGACGAATCAGCGACCGGCCCGCCCGCCAGGCTATCGGCAGACCTTCCGGGAGGTTCAGGTTTCACACAACGATGAATGCTACCAACAAGAGTCCCAGGATGAAGCCCTCACCGCTACAGCTTGAGCACTACTTCTTTGCCGAGTCGCACTGCAAGGCGCTGCACCACTCGGGTTCGCCGGACGATCTGCCGTTCGGGGCGGTCGATCCAGATCACTTCAGCACGGACGTCAAGATGTTCAAAGGCGAATCCGACCCGAAGGAGTATCAGATCCATCTTGAGATCAGGACCAATAATGAAGCCGAGCCGGATTTGCCCTACAGATTGCTGATCCACGCGATTGGCTATTTTAAGGTCGACCCGGAGTATGATCATGATCGGATTGATCATCTGGTTCAGATCAATGGCGCATCCGTGCTCTATTCGGCGTGTCGCGATTTTGCACTGACGCTGACTTCGCGGGGGCCATGGGGTCCGCTGATGTTGCCGACCGTGAATTTCAGAATCAGTCAGAGCAAATCCGGAGCAGACGCTGTGGCAGACCACTGACTCAGTTTCGTCTTTGACGATAATGCGGCAGTGAGACAATGCAAATTTTGATGAACGAGAGGGGCTGAATGGCAAAATCAAACAAGGGGTTGTCCAACGATATTAACAGTCTCACAATAGGCTGGATATCAAGCTATGCCCACAGTATAATTGGCGCATGCCACAGACACCTCCTAAGAGCGACGCACGCAGCCTGGATCACAAGACGCTGACCGAGCTGCGCAAGCGGGCTGTATCCAGCGTACAGCAAGGCCAGAGCCCTGAAGTGGTTGCCCAAGCCATGGGTATAACGCGTGCTGCGATGTATAATTGGCTGGCACTCTATCGCAAGGGTGGCTGGGGGGCACTCGATGCAAAGAAGCGTGGTGGCAGAAAGCCCAAGCTTGATGGCAAGAAGCTTCAGTGGCTATACGACACGATCACTTCGAAGAATCCCCTGCAGCTGCAGTTCACTTTTGCGCTTTGGACCTCAAAAATGGTTGGGGAGCTCATTGAGTGGCAATTTGGCATCCGCTATAGCAAGGCGTCGGTGTGCCGATTACTCAACCAGTTGGGCCTGACGCCACAACGGCCACTGTGGCGAGCCTACCAGCAGTCGGAAGAACGAGTCCAGAAGTGGCTGGATGAAGAGTATCCCGCCATTCAGGAGCGTGCCCGCAAGGAGAAAGCCCGTATTTTCTTTGCTGATGAGGCTGGTATCCGCTCGGATCACCATGCCGGCACGACCTGGGCCAAGAAAGGTCAAACCCCGATTGTCAGCAGTACTGGCGCGCGATTTGGCTTGAACATGATCTCAGCGGTGAGTGCCCAGGGGGAGTTCCGATTCATGACCGTCCAGGGCCGGGTTAATGCCGAGGTGTTTATCGACTTCCTGAAGCGATTGGTCCACAACACGGAGCGAACCATCTTTCTGATTCTAGATGGACATCCATCCCACAAGGCCAAGAAGGTTCAGCGCTATGCTGAAAGTACTGATGGCTGGCTAGAGCTTTTCTTCTTGCCTCCTTACTCCCCTGAACTCAACCCGGACGAGCACGCGTGGAACGATCTGAAGAACAATACGATCGGACGCAAGCAAATCACTGATCCGGACTCGCTCAAGGCCGAAATCATCAGCTTCTTCCGTTATCTGCAGAAAACACCAGAGCGAGTCAAGGGCTACTTCAATACCGCTACTACAAAGTATGCGGCAACGGCGTGATCAGTGGATCATGTCCGGACTATTATGAGACGGTTAATATATGCACAAACTCGATCAATTTTGCGCTCACCAAAAGAATGGCTTGCAGATTGGTACTGATGCAAAAGTGAGATTCATCTCACTCGGGTTGCCCCGGATCATACTTGTTGCGATATTGATCGGGGTCGCGTTTGAACGTCTCATGATGGCCTTGAATGAGCGCTTTGGTATCAGGATCGCCGTCAGTCCTTTGGGGGTGGACGCCATCGTTCAGGCTTTCTACACTTCGCTCGGCACCGACCAGGAGCTTGCTGGCTTCTACTTGCCGTTGGGGGTGATACCGGGGCAGGACACGGAATCACGAATCAACCTGATTTCTCTGGAAAAATTTCACGGTGTGACCGAGCTTTACTACTACCTGGAAGAAGGTGGCGAGCTAACTCGTGGCCCAACGCTTTTAAGCCGAACGCGTACCGATGCACTGAGCCTACCCATCGTCACCATTCCAATTTCCCGTCTGCCAGGCGCTTGATTGTGCGCGGATTCGAGCTGGACCGACGTTTGGCGGCTGACTCACTGGCAGTTGCCGACCTGTCCCTGTGCACCGTCCGCCTGATGAACGACCGGCGTTTTCCCTGGCTGCTGCTGGTGCCGCGTCGGGCCGATATGGTCGAGGTTCTCGATCTTGATGCGGATGATCTCCAACAGCTTTGGGTAGAAATTCGAGCGGTCTCCGAGGCGGTTCGAACGGTGTTCTCGCCGGACAAGCTCAATGTCGCTGCGTTGGGCAACGTGGTTTCACAGCTGCATGTCCACGTGATCGGGCGTTTCCGCGACGATGTTGCCTGGCCGGCACCGGTCTGGGGGGTCGGAAAGGCCGAGCC
>CAZFYM010000033.1:0-13080 GCA_964523755.1 uncultured Wenzhouxiangella sp.
GTCTGCTGCATCGGGGGGTGTCGGGTGCTTCGGGCCGGGCGGGGCGCGGCAGCCTCCGCAGAACCATCAGCACACTTGCCGACCACGGAATTACCAGAAAACCCTCACAACAACCCGTTTCAACAGCCGTTATTCGTGGGCAGCCAGCTCCCGGAAACCGGGCGGATCTACCGAGCCGATCGCCCCGCCCGGCCCGAAGCACCCGGTACCACCGGATGCTCGAAGCTATCTACAGACAAGCGAACCTGAATCAGCCGTCGAACCCTTAGCAGAATAGCTGGGAAACGTGCGTAATCAGGAAATTCTTTATCTGTCTTCTCTGCGCGCTCTGCGCCTCTGCGTGATGCTTTTTCGCGGTTTGTAGACGAACGAAAAAGTAAATCAGGCCTGACTTTGTTGTACCTCGGGGTTGAGGGTGTAGGTGCCGGTCAGCGAGGCCTGGGCCAGAACATGGCCTTGGATGGCCTGGACCACATCGTGGCCGGTGAAATCCTCGGGCAGGGTCAATCGATCAGTATCCAGGGCGTAAACCGTGAAGACATAGTGGTGAAGGCGCTCGTCGTTCCAGGGCGGGCAGGGGCCGTCGTAGCCGTGGTATTGACCGGCCATATCCGGATTGCCCGCCATGAAGCCGGTGTAGTCATTCAGGCCCTGGCGGCTGCCGGTCGGACCCGGCGGGTTCTGCTTGCCCTTGACGGTCACGCCCTGGCTGCATTCGCCGGTGCTCAGTTTGGTAATCGTCGGTGCCAGATCGACCATGGCCCAGTGACAGAAGTCCACTCGGGGCATGTCGGCCGGCAGGGTTTTGCCTTCCTGATTGACATCATCGGCTTTCGAGGGCACGTCCGGGTCCATGCACAGAACGACGAACGAACGGGTCTGTTCCGGTGCGCCGGTCCAGGCCAGATGCGGGCTTAAGTTGTCGGAAAGCGTCATGTGCTCGTCGGGATGTGGCTTGCCGAAGGCAAATCGGGGATCGATAGGCTGATTGTCTTGCAGGTCGGAAGAATGCAGTTTCATGTGGAGCTCCTTTGCAAAAGCGTGAATCAATAACCGTTATCCTACCAAGTTCGAATCACCCAACCTTTGAGTCTGACTGTTATGTTCAAGCGCTCCGCAATCTTTCTGTTACTTCTGGCTTTGCCTTGGTTGACCTCCGCTCAGGCCGCGCCTGGGCTGCCTGATGATTTCGATCCGGATCCGGCCATTCCGTCACCGGCCGAGGTGCTCGGATTCGAGCCAGGGGAATGGCACCCGCGCCACGATCAGATCGTGACTTACCTGACTCGCCTGGCCGAGGTGTCGGATCGAGTGGCCATCGAACAGATTGGCCAGACCCACGGACTACGACCCCTGCTGCTGCTGACCTTTGCCAGCCCCGAGCGCCTGGCCGATATCGACCAGTTGCGCGCCGATCGTCAGCGCGCCAGTCGGGCCGGCGATGGGCCGGCAGTGGCCTGGCTGGGCTACTCGGTCCACGGTAACGAAGCGTCCGGGGCGAGCGCTGCCTTGCTGATGGCCTGGTACCTGGCCGCCGATCGCGGTCCGGTTGTGCGTCAGTGGCTGGATGAGATGGTGATTGTCATGGAGCCGGCGCTCAACCCGGATGGTATCGATCGCTTTGCCCACTGGGTCAACATGCATCGTGGCCGCTACCCGTCGGCTGATCCGGAAGATCGCGAGCATAACGAATCCTGGCCGAACGGGCGCACCAACTATTACTGGTTTGATCTGAACCGCGACTGGCTGCCACTGGTTCACCCCGAATCGCGAGCCCGTGCCCGCGCCCTGCAGCAGTGGCAGCCCCATGTGCTGACCGATCATCATGAAATGGGTACCAATTCGACCTACTTTTTCCAGCCGGGGGTTCCTGAGCGAACCAACCCGCTGACGCCCGAAGCCAATCAGACGCTGACAGCGCGTATCGCCGAATACCATGCTCGTATCCTGGATCAGGCCGGCCAGCCCTACTACAGCCGAGAATCCTTCGATGATTACTATCTTGGCAAGGGATCGACCTACCCGGACATGACCGGTGGGCTCGGAATTCTGTTCGAGCAGGCCTCGTCGCGCGGGCATGTTCAGGAGTCCGATTATGGCGTGCTGAGGTTCAGTGCCGCGATTGCCAATCAGGTTCGCACCTCAATATCCACTCTGAGCGCGGTTTATGACCTGGCCGATGAACTGATCGATTATCAGCAGACCTTTTTCAAAACCGCTCGCGATGAAGCCGGATCAGCGGGCCATGCCGGCTGGATTCTGGCTGACGATGGCGATCCGGTTCGCGCCAGTTTGCTGATTGATCTGTTGCTGGCCCACGGCGTGACCGTGCAGACAGTCGATGAGGCCGTCACCGTGGCCGGCACCGAATACGCCGCAGGCTCAGCCTGGGCGATTCCCGCGGACCAGGATCACTACCGCCTGCTCAGGTCGATCTTCGAGCCGGTGACCGAGCTGCCGATGGAAACCTTTTACGATGTCTCGGCCTGGCCGCTGGCACAGGCCTATGATCTGCCGCTGACCACCGTTCGCCGCCTGCCGTCAACCGGCTCGGCGCTGACTGCGGCTCCGTCTTATCAAGCTCGCCCGGTTGCCGCCTCGGCCGTCGCCTGGCTGGTCCCCTGGAACCAGTACGGGGCACCGGCGCTGCTGGGCGCCCTGCTGGAAGCGGGTTATCGGGTCCAGGCCAGTTTCGAAATGATTGAAGCCCGAACTGATGATGGACGCCGCACGCTGCCTCATGGCAGTCTGATCATCGCGCCTGGCCTGCAACCGCAAGATCTTGCCCCCGTCGCCGATCGTCTGAATGCGCTGGCCGGCAAGCACAAGGTGGAGATTCTTGCCGCAGAAAGCGGCCTGAGTCTGTCCGGACCGGATCTGGGTTCGCCTTCGGTGCCGGTGCTGGAAGCCCCGCAGCCGGCGCTGCTGATTGGCGAGGGTCTGCGCAACAATCATGCCGGTTATATCTGGCACTGGTTTGATACCCGCCTGGAACAACCACTGACCATGCTCGACCATGCGCGCCTGGGCCGGGCTGATCTGGCCCGTTACACCCATCTTATCCTGCCGGACGGCAATTACAGTAGCCTGCCGGAGTCAGTGGGCGCTTCGATAACGGATTTCATTCGCAACGGCGGCATCGTGATTGCAGCCCGTAATGCTTCGTCCTGGATCGAGTCGCTGGACCTGGGCTTCGATTTCGTCAAGCAAGACAAACCCGATGACGAGGAAAGTGAGCCCTTGGCACGTCGCCGCTATGCCGATTTCTCGCTGGATTTCGCCCGCACGTTGATCGGCGGCAGTGCGCTGAGCATGGCACTGGATACCACTCATCCCCTGGCCTGGGGTTATCAGCGCGATTCACTGACCGTCTTCCGGCGCGGCCGTCACCGGTTGCAGGAATCGGACAACGCCTATGTGCACGCCGGAGTCTATCCCGAAAATCCGCTGGCTTCCGGTTATTTGAGCGAGGATACGATCAATCGCCTGTCAGGCACGCCCGCCCTGGTCGCCACGGGTCATGGTTCCGGTACGGTCATTCGCATGGCCGACGATTATCTTTTCCGGGGTTACTGGCTGGGCAGCGAACGATTGTTCGCCAACGCGCTGTTCTTTTCCGGACTGATCAACCGGACCGAGTTGCCTTCTGATTAGAGAAATTGTCATCGGGAGCAGCCCGCTGGGCCTGCTCCTGCAATGCTGATCGATCGGTGATGTGAACCATCTTGCCGCGCACGGCGATCACGCCTTCGCGCTGCATCGCGCTGAGCGTGCGTGAGACGGTTTCGATGGTCAGACCCAGGTAGTTGGCGATATCGCGGCGGTCCATGGTCAGCCGAAACTGTTCCGGATTCTGGTTGCGCCGGGCCAGTCGACGCGACATGCTCAACAGAAACAGCGCCACCCGGGTGCGCGCATCCAGTCGCCCGACCACCAGCAACAGTTCACGCGTCTCGGTCATTTCCTCGGCCAGCAGCCGCAGCATGACCTGATTGAGCTTGGGGCTCTTGTTGAGCATGTTCATGAAATCCCGAAACGGGATATCGCAAGTCCGACTGTCTTCCAGCGCCACCGCAAATCCTGGATGTGTCTCGCCGGAAAATCCGTCCAGGCCGATGATTTCGCCAGGCAGGTAAAAACCGGAGACAAACTCATCGCCGTCCTGCGACAGTTGATAGGACTTGACCGAGCCCGAGCGAACCACGGTAACGGATTTCAGTGCCTGACCGCCATGAAACAGATGCTCATTGCGTGCTACCGGCTGCTGACGCTTGATTACCCGATTGAGTTCGACACGCTCATCGTCCGAGATTTCCTGAGCAAAGCACAAACTGAAAAGCGCGCAATCCTCACAGCGCGTCTCATTCTGACCAACTTCCCGAATAACGTCCTTATCCACCATCACCAGGATCCTTGCAAGTATCCCCCAGTTTATCAGACCTGGAGTTGGTTAACGGTCAAAAGCGACTAACCGCGAAGACGCAAAGAGCGCCAAGAAAGGAACAACCGCTTTTGGTCTTGTCGCGGATGGCCAGATTCCAGTGGATGGCCCGCGAAGTACAGGAGTGCGATCTGCGAGCGGTCGGCGGACAACGCCGGAAAGGCGTTGTTGATCAGTCCGCCACCCGCAACGACCCGGCTGACAGTCGCAGGTACGTCATCGCGCCATTTGCCAAACCTTATCTGGGACAGGGTCGGCTCATCGGCCGCCTTATCCTCGCTGCAAGGTTCACCCGCCGCGGCTGCAATCGCCAGCAGCCACAGCACTATTGCAAGAAGTGGGGCCTTTATCAGCCCGCGTGGCAAGCAGTTCGGATTGGTGTTGGGTGCGTTCATGGCAGGGGTAATCCGGTGACCATACCATTTGCACCGAAGGTGCCGACAACGCCCGATTGACTGGGAATGCCGCCCAGGCCGCCGAGCAGACTCGCGCCCGAAGCTGAGCGGCGGACCCGGTACAGTGGCATTCCGCTTGCATCGCGCGCCTCCGCGCCTCTGCGTGATGCTTTTTTGGACTTCCAGCTTCTCGGTATTCTCGACCTGGGCAATATTCAGACGATTCTCGAAAAGCGCCCCGTGTTTTTCCCGGCTGGGCTCAGGTGGGCGTCGAAGTGGCGGGCGATGGCGCGCAGGAAGAGCAGGCCTGGCGCGGTGACTTCGAAGCCTTCCGGGGTCCAGTTGATCAGGCCGTCGTCAGCCAGTTTGTCCAGGGCGGCCAGTTCAGTGGCGAAATAGCGCCGGAATTGCAGTTGAAACAGGTCCTCCATGTCGCTAAAGACCAGTTTTCCGGTACACATGATGCGGTCGATGATCTCGGCTCGGAGGCGATCATCGGTGGTGCGGGTCAGGCCGCGAATGATGGGTAGCCGTTTTTCCATCAGTGCAATAGCCCAGTCATCCAGCTTGCGCTCGTTCTGGGCGAAGCTGTCGCCCACCTGGCTGATGGCGCTGGGTCCGAAGCTGATCAGGTCGAGGCCGGCATGGGTGGAGTAGCCCTGGAAATTGCGCACCATGCTGCCATCCAGTCGTGCTTTGACCAGGGAATCGCCAGGCAGGGCGAAGTGGTCCATGCCGATAAACTCGTAGCCGGCATCGAGCAGGCGGTTGAGTGAGTTACGGAAAATGGCCAGCTTGGTGGCTGGAGTCGGCAACTGAGTTTCGTCGATCTGACGCTGAGCCTTGAACAGGTGTGGCAGATGGGCGTAATTGAACAGAGAAATGCGATCCGGTCTGAGCTGAATGATGTAATCGATGGTGCGAGCAAATCCACAGGTAGTCTGCAGCGGCAAGCCATAAATCAGGTCAACGCTGATCGACTCGAAACCCACCGCCCGGGCGGCACCGAACACGCCACTGACCATGGCCGTGTCGTGCACCCGATTGACAGCTTTCTGGACATCCGGGTCAAGGTCTTGAATGCCGATCGACAGCCGATTGAAGCCCAGTTCTCGCAGCAGACCAACCCCGGCTGGGTCAATCGTGCGCGGGTCGATTTCCAGGCCCATTTCAGCGTCACAGGCAACATTGAACCGGACTCTTAACGCCTCGGTCAGATAGGTCAGCTGATCGTGATTCAGAAAGGTCGGCGTTCCTCCACCCAGATGAATCTGGCGAACCATCCGATCACTGTCGACCTTCGGCGCGACCAACTCCAGCTCCCGATCCAGGCTTTCCAGAAAGCGGTCGCCGGCGGTGGTCGAGCGGGTAATGACCCGATTGCAACCACAGTAAAAGCAGGGATTGGCGCAGAACGGCACGTGCACATACAGGGATAATTCGGACGGGATCGGAAAGCGGTTACTTTCGGCAATGGCGGCAAGATAGTCGTCCGGACCGAAGTCCGGTGAAAACTGGACCGCCGTCGGATAAGAGGTATAGCGCGGACCCTCGCCACCGTAACATTCGATCAGTGTGTCGTCAAAGCTGGGGCGCATCAGTTCGGACATAGTCGATTACCCGAAAAATTCATGGAATCCGTTACACAGGGTCGAATCCTAGCGCCTGGGCGATGGACAACAATTGACCCGGATCAAACGCGACCAGCGGCATCTGCTAAATTGAGCAACCTGTTGAACAACCACACTGAGAGATCTTCCCATGCGCCTGTTGACTGCTTTTTTACTGATCTGTCTGAACCTTGCGGTCGTGGCCGACGACAATGTCGAGTCCAGCCCCTCGCCCCAAGTCATCGAACAGGTGCTTGCGTTGAACGGGCTGCCACTGTCAGTTGACTTGCTGGCCGACAGCGCCAAGGCTGACGAGATTCGGCGCGCGCTGGTGATGCAACTGGATCAGGGCCGCATGCCGGCCACCGATCGCCCGATTTCATTGTTTGGACAAACCCTGAGTTGGCAACGCCAGGCAACTGCGGATGCCAATGACAAGGTACTCTCGCTGTGGGCTGTCAATCTGGACGCTGATCGCTGGGTCGAAGGTGATATCCGCATCCGGGGACTGGACAGTCCGGTCCTGTTTCATAACGGCCAGAACGTCAAGCTGTCCGACGGCAAGGCGGAACTCGGGCTGGCGGCAGGTACCCATCGACTCTGGCTGCTGCATCAGGGCCCCGATGAGGATGATTCGACTCCCGAATGGCGGTGGCTGGGCAAGGCCGAGAAGGATTCGGTGGGAATGCATCTCGAGTCCGAACTGAGAGTCTCGCCGGAACTGCTGACCAATGCAGCGACGGTCAGCGCGATGGCGATCTCGCCGGACGGCAGGCGCCTGGCGCTGCGTTCGGGTGGCCGGATCGATTCGGCCGATATGGATTGGCAGCGGCTGGATATTCGTGATCTGGAAACCGGCCAGGTGATCCGGTCATGGACCGGCAGCCTGCCTGGCGCACTGGCCTGGAGCCCGGACAGCCAGACCCTGGCCGTGCAGGAAGGCAACAATCTGTGGTTACAGCCAGAAGATGGCGGCGAGCCGCGGCTGCTGCTGGCCAATCACGAGAAACTGGGTGGCTGGCAGTGGCATCCCGACGGTGAATCACTGATCTTTGCCTGGACGGCAGCGGAGAAAGATGCCAGCGACAAGCGCCGTCGGATTCGTTCCCTTGAAGACCGCTGGGCCAATTTCCGCGATAACCAGCAGCTCTACCAGGTTGATGTGGCCAGCGGACTGATCCGGTCGCTGACCAGCGCCGATACCAGCGTCACGCTTCAAGATATCCACCCTTCGGGTGAACGCCTTCTGCTGACCCAGCGGGTAATTGACTATACCGAACCCCCGCACTCGCTGACCCGTCTGTTCGAGCTGAACCTGGCCGATCTGGAGACCCGCGATATCGGCCAGTTCCGCATGCTTAACGGTGCCCTGTTTTCTGCGGATGGTTACTGGCTGCTGTCTGGTCCCGGTCTGCCGGGCGCAGACGGTGCCACCACCGATGAATCGCTGATGCCAAACGAGTACGATGGTCAGCTCTACGCGCTTGGCGCTGAAGGCGAGCAGGCGCGCAGCCTGTCGCGCGGGTTTGACCCGGCGATCAACAGTCTGCACCGTTTGCCGAATGGCGATTTGCTGCTGTCAGCCACCGCCGGTGAGCGCAGCATTCTGGTGCGCCTGGATGCGCGGCGCGAGCAGCTCACCGAAGTAGCGACCGGGGTGGAGGTGATGGAGCAGTTTGTCGCCTCCGAGGGGCGTCGGGTACAGGTTGTGGTCCGCGGCACCGATGCCGATGCGCCGCAGCGCGTTCATCATATCGACCTGGCGCGTGGCACCAGCAAGGTGCTGATTGACAGCCGCAGCGGCCCGTATGCCGATGTTCGGTTCGGCGAGGTCAGGCCATGGCAGTTTGTCAATCAGGATGGTGTGACCATTGACGGGCGTTATTATTTGCCGCCGGATTTCGATCCGGACCAGACCTATCCGTTGATTGTTTACTACTACGGGGGTACCTCACCGGTCAATCGCCAGTTCACAGGCCGCTATCCGTTCAATCTGTGGGCAGCCAGAGGCTATGTCATCTATGTTCTGCAGCCGCGCGGCACGGTGGGCTATGGTCAGGAATTTTCGGCCCTGCATGTCAATGCCTGGGGCAAGTACACCGCGGATGACATCCTTGAGGGGACTGACAAGTTTCTCGCCGCGCATGATTTCGTCGACCCGCAACGCGTCGGCAATATCGGTGCCAGCTATGGTGGCTTCATGACCATGCACCTGGCCACCCTCACCGACAAGTTCGCCGCCTCGATCTCGCATGCCGGTATCAGCACCCTGACTTCCTACTGGGGCGAAGGCTGGTGGGGATACGGCTATTCAGGCATTGCCAGTCGCGGCAGCTTTCCCTGGAACAACCGTGAGTTGTACGTTGACCAAAGCCCGATCTACTCGGCCGACAAGATCACCACGCCCCTGCTGCTGCTGACCGGCGATTCGGATACCAATGTTCCGCCGGGCGAGTCGGACGCGATGTTTACTGCCCTGAAACTGCTGGGCCGTGATGTCGAAATGGTCAAGTTCCCCGGCGAAGATCACTGGATCCTCGACCGCGAAAAGCGCTACGTCTGGTGGGACACCATACTGGCCTGGTTCGACCGCTACCTCAAAGACCAACCCGAATGGTGGAACCACCTCTACCCCGAGTCATAGACGGGTTTTTCATTGGCTCACGCAGAGCCGCAGAGAGCGCAGAGAGCGCGGAGAGAATAATGAAATGTCTCTTTCGAGTTAAAGGTGGTTTTCGCTTCTAGAATATTTTTAACTCAGGTTTTCCTCTGCGGACTCTGCGCCTCTGCGTGATGCTTTTTTCCCATGCCCGCTACGCTACGCAGTCGACCAGAAACTGCAGCAGTCAACGAGGCCGGGTGGCGCAACCACCACCCAAGCCTCGATGGCTACCAGATGCTGACGCGCGACTCCGGCGGCAACCACAGCTCATCATTCGGCCCCACATCGAAAGCCTCGTACCAGGCATCGATATTGCGCACCACGCCATTGACGCGATAGCTCGGCGGGCTGTGCGGGCCGTTGATGAGTTGCGAGCGCAGCGCTTCCTCGGTGTAGAGATTGCGCCACACCTGGGCCCAGGCCATGAAGAAGCGCTGCTCGCCGGTAAAGCCGTCCAGTACCGGCGCCTCTGAGTCGTGGTGGTCGTCAAGATACATGCGATAAGCGTGCAATGCGATCGACAGTCCGCCCAGATCGCCAATATTCTCGCCCAGACCCAGCGCGCCGTTGACGTTCATGCCTTCCAGCGGTGAGAACTGGTTGTACTGCTCCACCAGTGCGGTGGTGCGCTGCTCGAACTGCGCGCGCGAATCATCAGTCCACCAGTTTCTGAGCACGCCTCCGGCATCGGAGCGCGAACCCTGGTCGTCGAAGCCGTGGCCCATTTCATGCCCGATCACGCCGCCGATGGCACCGAAATTGACCGCCGGGTCGGCGAACGGGTCGAAGAACGGTGGCTGCAGGATGGCGGCCGGAAACACGATCTCGTTGCGCGTCGAGGAATAGTAGGCATTGACCGTCTGCGGCGTCATGAACCATTCCCAGTCGCGCACCGGGTCGTCCAGTCGCGAAATCGAATCCTGCCAGGCCCACTCGCCCAGCGCATCGACGCTTTCAATCAGATGATTGGGGTCAATTTCAACCGAAGAGTAATCGCGCCAGCGGTCCGGATAGCCAATTTTTGGATTGAACGCGGCCAGCTTGGCCTCGGCCTCCGTGCGGGTCTCATCATCCATCCATTCCAGCGTTTCCAGCCGCTCGGCAAATGCGCGCCGCAGATATTCGACCAGGTCTTCCATCTGCGCGCGGTACTCGGGTGGAAAGTGCCGCTGGACATAGACCTGTCCGACCAATTCGCCCAGCCGGCCGGAGACGAACTGGATTGCGCGCTTGTCGCGCTGGCGCTGCTCCTCGACCCCGCGCAGGCGCTGGTCGAACATTCCGAAGTGCGCCTGCTCGAATTCTGCTGACAACAGCGGCGCGTGATTATTGATCCAGTGAAAGGCATGCCAGGCGGCCCAGGTTTTTGCCGGTGTCTCGGCGAACAGCTGTGCATTGGCGGCAATTGCCGCATCGGTGGCGACCACCAGCTCTTCGATATCACCGACCTGGCGCTCTTCGAGAAAAGCCTCCCAGGTAAAACCCGGCGCGAATTCCAGTAATTCGGCACGCGTCATCAGGTTGTAATTGGCCTGGCGATCGCGGCGCTGGACCCGGGTCCAGTGATTGCTGGCAATCGCGGTTTCCAGCGCCAGGACGGCTTCGGCACGCTGACGTGCATCATCGATTCCAGCCCGATCAAAGGTTGCTTCGATGTAGTCGACATAGGCAGCTCGGTGCGAAGGAAACGGGTCATCATCGCGCTCGTAGTATTCACGGTCCGGCAGGCCCAGGCCGCTCTGACCGATCTGGACAATGTAGCGTTCCGGATTCCCGGCATCCTGGGTGACACCCAGCCCGACCAGCGAGGATGTCCCGCGGCGGCCCATCCAGCGCGCGATCTGCTCGTGGCTGTCCAGCGCAATCAGTTCCTCCAGCGTGGCCCGGATCGGCTCCAGACCGCCTGCTTCGATGGTCGCCGTATCCAGATAAGCTGCATACAGATCGCCGATCTGCTGGCGCGGATCGCCCGGGTCGGCAATGGCCCTGGCGGCCTCGGCAATGATGCGCTCGACGTGTTCCTCGGCTTCCAGCGACAGCTCGGTAAACGACCCGAAGCGCGAGAAGCCGGCCGGGATCTCGGCACGCTCGAGCCAGCCGGCATTGACGTGGGTAAAGAAGTCATTGCCGGGGCTTACTTGCGCCGACAGCCCCTCGGTCTCGATACCCCAGGCACCGATTTTGGGCACTGAGACCGCTTCCGCCGCCCCGGATTCAACTTGCGCCGGTTCGGCAGGCCCGGAAGGCTCGGACCCGCAACCCGTCAAAAGCAGGCCGGCAATCAGGGCCGCCAACGGGGCTGCCATCCATTGATCAGTTTTCATCATCGAATTTCCTGGAATAATTTAACTGGAATAATTTAATCGGTGCCGCCCCGACCAGCGGAGCTTGCCGCCCACGCAAAGTGGGGGAAACCGGATAGTTTGTACTACATTGCAGTCATCGGCATGTACCGGAAGTCACGAATCGAGTCGGATTTACTCGTCCGATAAAATCCCCACACCACAAGCCTGAATCGTAGAGAGGTTTGGACCACACAGAGAAGTGTTTTCTTTGCTTCTTCGCGTCTTTGCGTGCAGAAGGTTTTCGCTCCTCAAGTATTAACACCTCAGGTTTTCCTCTGCGAACTCTGCGCCTCTGCGTGATGCTTTTCTCCGGGGTCCGCTACGCTACGCAGTCGACCAGAAACTGCATCCACGGGTGGTTAATGCTGTGAGCCAGCCAGGGGCCGGTGGCGATCAGCAGGCCGGCCAGCGCAAGTAACGAGGCGGCCAGCCAGCGCAGGCCGGGTCGATTGATGGCGGAGCGGAATTTGAAGGTGGCCAATCCAGCACCCAGTAACAATGGGACGGTTCCCAGGCCAAAAGACAGCACCAGCGCGGCGGTTGCCAGCGGGTCGGCCAGCAATACGGCGGCTGCAACAACCGAATAAAGCAAACCGCAAGGCAGCAGACCCCAAAGCAGTCCCAGACCGAGCGCATTGTCGAGGGTTCTGACCGGCAGAAAGCGCCCCAGCAGCGGCATGAAGCGGCGAGTCAGCGGCGCGGCCAGTTGCCCGGTCAGATCGCGAAAACGCCCGGGCAAGGCAATATAGATCGCCATCATCATCAACAAGACGCCGAGCAGCCCGCGCATGATCAGCGGTGCACTGGCAGGGAAAAGCGTGGTCGGCAGCAGGCCGATGCCGGTGGCGATCAGGGCGATGGTCAGATAGCTGGCAATACGCCCGCCGTGAAACCCCAGCGCCAGCCACCAGCGATCATTCGGAATCTGGGCATGCAATACCCCGACAATGCCGCCGCACATGGCCAGGCAATGGGTGGATCCGAACAGGCCGGCCAGCAGGCCTGTCAGCAAGGCCGTTTCAGGATTCATGAAACGTTGGGGGAAAGTTTGTCACCAAGGCTTGAATCGGGGTTCAGGACGGCTTTTGGTCGTCGTCGTCCAGAATATCCAGCGCTGGTGTGTCGAGGTCCTCGAACTGATCATTTCTGACGGCCCAGAAAAACGCGGCGATCGCGATGATCATCAGTAACACCGACAACGGGATCAGGATATAAATAATGTTCATCTGTTTGCGCCTTGTATCTTGAGCCTTGAGCCCTGGCCCTTGAGCCCTGAGCCTTGAGCCTCGTTGGTGCTGTCTTTCCGAGCCTTTGTGCGTTGAGCACCACCAGCAGGCTGGAAGCCGACATGCCGATAGCAGCAGCCCAGGGTGGAATCAGGCCGGCAGCGGCGAACGGCATGAGTGTGAGATTGTAAGTCAGTGCCCAAGCCAGGTTCTGGCGAATGATGCGGCGGATTCGCGGGGCCAGGTTCAGCGCGAGCGCGACCCGGTCCAGGCTTTTACCCGTCAACACCAGGTCCGCCTGGGTTCGGGCAATATCGGCACCCTCGGCCAGGGCCAGTGAGACGTCCGCGCCGGCCAGCACCGGGGCATCGTTGATGCCATCGCCGATCATGGCCACGCAA
>CAZFYM010000033.1:13090-24098 GCA_964523755.1 uncultured Wenzhouxiangella sp.
GCCGGACCAGTTTCAGCTTGTCCTGGGGTGAGCAGTCAGCGTGGTACTGATCGATGCCCAGTTGCCGGCTGATGGCAGCGACATTCTCGCACCGGTCGCCCGAGGCCAGCAGCAGGGTCTTGCCCCCCGCCTTGAGTTGCCGCACCAGCGCTTGTGCGCCCTCTCGCAGTGGCGATTCGATGCGGAACCAGGCCAGCAATTGATGTTCGCTGGCCAGCACAATCCACTGACCCGGGCCCGGTTCGATGGGGGTCGATGCCAGCCACTGTCCGACAAAGGCCGGCTTGCCGAGGCGGTAAGCGATGCCGTCAATCCGGCCGGAGACACCGTTGGCAATGGTGGCTTCGGCCTGGTCCACAACCTTTCCGTCGTCATGCTCGGAGAAGGCGCGGGCCACCGGATGACGACTGATACGTTCCAGTCTGGCTGCCAGTAATCGGACCTGATCGGCTGACATGTCCGCGACCGGAAGGATGTCGGCCAGATGCATATCGGGCCGGGTCAGGGTGCCGGTCTTGTCGAGAATGACATGGCTGACTTGCGGCAGCACTTCCAGGCTATCGGGATGCTGGATCAATACGCCCAGCCTGGCCATGCCGCGCGTCGCCGTGGCCAGTGCGACCGGTGTGCCCAGGGCCAGGGCGCAAGGACAGGAAACCACCAGGACGGCCAGCACCACCGGCAGTATCTGGCCTGGATCCTGCCACCACCAGAACAGTCCGGCGAGTGCGGCACCGGTGAGCACGAAGACGACAAATCGGCTGGCCAGGCGATCGGCCAGCCGGGCCAGGCGCGGCCGGAAATTGCGGGTCTGGTCAAGCAGGCGAACAATGCCGGACAAGGCCGTGGTCTGACCAACTTGCTGAATGGTCAGCACGCTCTGGCCTTCGCGCACCAGACTGCCGGCCAGGACGGTTTCACCGATTTGACGTCGACGCGGGATGGATTCGCCGGACAGGATGGCCTCATCGACCATGACCTGGCCTGATTCGATCTGCCCGTCGGCCGGAATGGTGTCGCCACTGCAGACCTGAACATGATCGCCGATCTGCAATTCCATCAGGCTGACCCACTCAGGTCCGGTCTCGCCCAGGCGACGGGCCTGTGAAGGCAGTGACCGTGCCAGCGCTGAATGCAACTGACCGGCCTTCTGGCGTGTGACCAGCACGGCATAGCGGCCCAGCAGCAAAAAAAAGATGAACATCACCACCGAATCAAAGTACGCTTCACCGGCGTCGAGCAAGGTGATGACGATGCTGGAAAACAAGGCCAGCAGCATGGCTGCCGCCACCGGCACATCCATGCCCATGCGGCCGTTCGACAGGGTCCGCCAGGCCGACTGAAAGAACACTCGCCCGGCATACAAGGCCACCGGGACGGCAACGATCATGCTGATGACCTGAAAAAACCGCTCGGTCTGGTGATCGATGCCTTGCCAGGCACCGACATAGCCAGCCAGCGCGTAACTCATGACCTGCATCATGCCCAGGCCGGCCACGACCAGCGCCTTGAGCATGTTGCGACGTTCTATCCGGTTGCGATCTTCGCCGGCATTTGGTGTATCCAGATGTGGACGGTAGCCGATCGAGGCCAGCCGGGCGGCAATTAAACTGAGCGCGGTCTGGTCAGGATCAAAACTCAACTGTGCGCGCCCATCGGCAATATCAACCTGAATATCCGACAGGCCTGGCAGCGGGCTGATAAAGCGCTGGATCAGCCAGGCACAGGCGGCGCAATGGACGTTTTCGAGTACCATCGACAGGCGGTAGCGACCGTCGGGAAGGGCTTTGGCGTAATGGGTCAGAACGGCTGGTCGATCCCAGGCGGTGAAGTCCCCGACCAGGTCGAGGCTGGACTGCGGCCGCTCGGGCAGGGCATCCCGGAAGTCGTAGTAGCGATTCAGGCCGGCACCGTCAATCAGCCGGGCTACCGCCTGACAGCCATGGCAGCACATGGGGCGGGATTCACCGCCAATTCGGGCATTGATGATCACGCCCGAAGGGACCGGTTCGCCGCAGTGCCAGCAGTCCAGCACCGGGCTGGCAACAGATTCGGCGCGAACGGCGCTCACAGACGCTGGGCGAACAACCGCACGGGTTCGACAAACTGCCCGGTCAGCCGACCGCTGATCCACCAGGTCTGTTCCAGGTCGCTCAGGATGAGGGTTGAGCGAGGGTGATTGATGCTTGCCAGTTCGCCCTGGTAACCGCCATCGTTCAGGCGATTCAAAACGACGGTCTGGTCTCGCTGGGCGTCGACCGGATGCTGGAGGCGCAGCAGCAATTGCCCGGGCAGTGCGGCCGGATCGCTGGCATTCAAGGCCAGGCTGAGCTGATTGTCAGACCACTGCAGCGAGCCGTCCAGTCCGAGGGAGCGGGCAAGGGCAGTGCGTTGGCCGGTATCAATCATGCCGCGGCCCAGTCGTTCATACTCGCCGCTGACCAGTTGCGGGGGATTGTTCAGGCCAATGGTCAGGATACTCAGGCCGAACACCACGCCCAGGCCGAGGATGCCGAGAATAAACCACGGCCAGGGTTCGCGGTACCAGGGGTTGACAGTGTCGGTTTGCATAGTGAATTCAGTTCGGGTTGGCAGGAACAAAGAAACGGGTTTCGATGGTGAGCAGCTCGGTTTGGTCGTCGCCAGTGGCACTGATCGTCAGTGGCAGCATACCGGGATCGGCGGCAGTGATCGGCAAGGATACCGTCAACGGAAAGTCGGCAGAGACACCGGGTGCCACCGAGACCGGATCGCGCGGTTCGACGACGCGTGCGCCTGCCAGGCCGCTGACCGTAATGTGCACATTCATGGCCTGCTCGGTCCGATTGGACAGTTTCAGCCGATAGCTGTTCTCGAGATCGCTGTTGACTACCCGGTAAAGTGCGGTGCGATCGCGCAGCACATCACCAAGCAGCGGGTCACGCCCGGCCAGAATCGTTCCTACCAATGCGGTCAGGGCCAGCAGGGCGAAGAAGTAGATGAAAATCCGGGGTCTCAGGATGCGGCTTGGCCGACCGTGTTGTGCGTTGTCTGTGGTGTATCGAATCAGCCCACGCGGGTACCCCATCTTGTCCATCACCTCGTCGCAGATATCGACACAGGCGGCACAGGCAATACACTCGATTT
Organism: uncultured Wenzhouxiangella sp.; assembly: GCA_964523755.1. Taxonomy (GTDB): domain Bacteria; phylum Pseudomonadota; class Gammaproteobacteria; order Xanthomonadales; family Wenzhouxiangellaceae; genus Wenzhouxiangella. The sequence continues at coordinate 16,217 of CAZFYM010000033.1, forward strand.
GTAATCCATCACGGATATCAATGCCGGTCGGGCAGACCTGAACACAGGCGGTACAGTCGATGCAGTCGCCCAGACCCATGGCCTTGTAGTCGGCATCGCGGCGGCGACCACCGCGCGGCTCACCGCGAGCCTCATCGTAGGAAATCACCAGGCTGTTGTCGTCGAACATGGCCGACTGGAAGCGTGCATACGGGCACATGTACTTGCAGACCTGCTCACGCAGATAGCCCGCATTACCATAGGTGGCAAAGGCATAGAACAGCAGCCAGAATACTTCCCAGCCACCGAGCTGAAACTCCGACAGTCGCATGGCGAGGTCACGAATCGGCACAAAAAAACCGACGAAGGTCAACCCGGTCCACAGGGCAAAGCCGATCCAGAGCAACTGCTTGGCCGATTTACGCCAAAGCTTGTTGCGGTTCCACGGCCCCTGGTCGAGTTTGATGCGCTGGTTACGCTTGCCTTCGGTGACCCGTTCCATCCACAAGAACACTTCGGTCCAGACCGTCTGAGGGCAGGCGTAGCCACACCATAACCGCCCGGCCAGGGCAGTGAAAAAGAACAGCGTCAGGGCCGCCATGGCCAGCAGCAGTGCCAGCACGAACAGATCCTGGGGCCACAGGGTAATACCAAAGAAATGAAACTGACGGCCCGGTAAATCGAACAGTACGATCTGCTGGCCACCGACATTGATCCACGGCAGGACATAGTAAAGGCCCAGCAGGGTCCAGGCCGCGATCACCCTAAGGCGGGCAAAACGGCCAGCGGTTTCGCGCGGATAGACCTTGGGCTGCTTGACATACAGCGGAATGGTCTGGTTCTGGTCGCTGGCCTGAGACATTGATTATCGGCGAGGCTTGCGGAATCGGCTGCTGGGCCGAAGCAGCAGCCAGGTGAACAGGCTGGAAGAGGCGGTTGCGGCCCAGAACAGAAAAAAGGCGATGGTGTAGCCGCCCTGGCGGGAAATTTCCAGCTCGGGAAACGTGATATCGCGCAGGACCAGTGGATCAACCGCAATGAAAAACACCACGGTTGCGACAGCCGCCGAGAAAAACGACGGCCACAGGATGGCCCCCAGTCGCTGGACCAGGGGTCGCGGCGGCGGGTCATCACGCGGTGCCACCCTGGCCTCGGAGCGGTCAGTCATCGCTGTTGCGTTCAGGATCCAGACTCAATACATACGCTGCCACCAGGCGTGAGCGTGCCTCGCCAAGCAGCTCTTTTTGCGCCGGCATCACGCCCTGCCGGCCATGACGGATGGTCTGGCGCAGCGAATCGAGATCACCGCCGTAGATGTAGGTACCAGCGGTCAGACCGGGCGCGCCAAGCATGGGATTGCCCTTGCCCTCGTCACCATGGCAGGCCGCGCAAAGCATGTCGAACTGGCGCTTGCCGGCAGTGGCCAGGGTCGAATCGACTGTTTGACCGGCCAATTGCTGCACATATACGGCAGTTCGAGTGACCTGTTGCTCGTCCAGCGAGCCGGCAAAGCCGGGCATGACAGCCTGGCGTCCTTGATAAATACTGGTCCAGATCTGATCGCTGCTACTACCCCAGATCCAGTGACCATCGGTCAGGTTGGGATAGCCCCTGGCACCGCGTGCGTCCGAGCCATGACAGGTCGAGCAGTTATGGGCAAACAGGTTGCGGCCCATGCGCAGTGCATCCGGGTGGCTGGCCAGTTCGTCCAGTGGCCGGGCCACCAGCTCGCCAAAACGTTTATTGAAATCCTCGCTGGCCTGGTTCATCTGGGTCTCGTACTGACCTTCCGAGGTCCAACCCAGCAAGCCCTCGAATCGGCCCAGCCCTGGATACAGCACCAGGTAGATCAGTGACCAGATCACCGAGCCATAGAAAAGCCAAAGCCACCATCGCGGCATCGGATTGTTCAACTCGGCCAGATCGTTATCCCAGACATGGCCGGTGGTTTCCTCGCCCTCGGCATTGGTGCCCGACTGGACTCGGGCTCTGCCGGTGGCGACAAACAGCCACACCATGACCGCAGTGAACACCAGGGTGAGAATGACGATAAACCAGTGCCAGAATGCGCTCATGCCGATTCCTCCTCATTGTTTCTGTTTTGCTGATCGTCTTCCAGGGGCAAATTGGCCTGGTCGTCAAAGTCTTCCTTGTCCTTGATCAGAAACACCCAGATCACGATGACGATAAAGGCGATCATGGCAAACAGCGTCCAGATTCCCGAGCTCATGAGCCACCTCCGGCGCGCGGTGCCACACGTTGGCCGGTCCATTCGGTGCCCAGGCCTTGAAGATAGGCAATCAGCGCTTCGAGCTCGGTTCTGCCGGCGACATCCAGGGCTGCCTGTTCAATCTCCTCGTCGGTGTAGGGGTCGCCAATTCGCTGCAGCGCCTTGAGATGTTTTTGCAGTCGCTGACCGTCGACAATGCGTTCGGCCAGCCAGGGGTAGGCCGGCATATTGCTTTCCGGTACCACCGCACGCGGGTCGATCATGTGCAGCTCGTGCCAGTCGTCGCTGTAGCGTCCGCCGACCCGGGCCAGGTCGGGTCCGGTTCGCTTCGAGCCCCACTGAAACGGTCGGTCATAGACAAATTCACCGGCCACCGAATAATGGCCATAGCGCTCGGTTTCAGAGCGGAACGGCCGAATCTGCTGGCTGTGACAGTTGTAACAGCCCTCGCGCACGTAGATATCGCGTCCGGCCAGGCGCAGCGGACTGTAAGGCTCGACGCCGTCGGCCGGTTCAACGACTGCGCCCTTGAACATCAGTGGAACAATCTCGACCAGGCCGCCGACACTGATGGCAACCACGATCAGGATGCCCAGCAGCGCCGCGTTTTTCTCGATTTTTTCATGGATCATGATGACGCTCCTTGAGGTCTCAGGCGTGGGCCGGGGCGGTGATGACAACCGTGCGCTTTCCTGCCGGTGCCTGCTGCCAGGTCTTGTAGACGTTGTAAAGCATGATGAACATGCCCGCCAGGAAAATCAGTCCACCCAGCAAACGCAGCAGATAGAACGGTTCCGTCAGTTTGAGCACTTCGATAAAGGTGTAGGTCAGGGTGCCGTCATCGTTGAAGGTGCGCCACATCAGACCCTGCATCACGCCGGCGATCCACATCGCCACAATGTAGAGCACCGTTCCAATCGTCGAGGTCCAGAAGTGCCATTCGATCAGTCGGGTGGAGTACATCTTGTTCAGACCGAGCAGGCGTGGAAACAGACTGTAGAGCGAGCCGATGGAGATCATTGCCACCCAGCCCAGGGCACCGGCATGAACGTGACCGATGGTCCAGTCAGTGTAGTGCGACAAGGCATTGACGGTCTTGATCGACATCATCGGGCCTTCAAAGGTCGACATGCCGTAGAACGACAGGGCGACGATCATGAAGCGCAGGATCGGGTCGGTGCGCAGTTTGTACCAGGCCCCGGACAGGGTCATGATGCCATTGATCATCCCGCCCCAGCTCGGTGCCAGCAGCATGATGGAAAAGATCATGCCGAGGGTCTGGACCCAGTCGGGCAGAGCGGTGTAATGCAGATGGTGCGGCCCGGCCCACATATAGATGGCAATCAGTGACCAGAAGTGGACAATCGACAGGCGATAGGAATACACCGGTCGCCCGGCCTGCTTGGGCACGAAGTAATACATCATGCCGAGAAAGCCGGCGGTCAGAAAGAAACCGACCGCATTGTGTCCATACCACCACTGAACCATCGCGTCTACGGTGCCGGAGTAGATGGGATACGAATGCGTCCAGGTCGCCGGCATGGCCAGGTTATTGACTATGTGCAGGACAGCCACGGTCAGAATGAACGAGCCGAAGAACCAGTTGGCAACATAAATATGCTTGATCTGCCGCTTGACGATGGTGCCGAAAAAAACCACCGCATAGGCGACCCAGACCAGCGCGACCAGAATGGCCAGCGGCCAGATCAACTCGGCATACTCGCGCCCCATGGTCAGGCCCAGCGGCAAGGTAATCGCGGCACCGACGATGACGGCCTGCCAGCCCCAAAAGGTGAATGCTGCCAGCGCATCGGAAAATAACCGGGCGTGACAGGTTCTTTGAACACAATAGTAGCTGGTTGCAAACAGGGCCGAACCGCCAAAGGCAAAGATCACCGCATTGGTATGCAGCGGTCGCAGCCGTCCATAACTGAGCCAGGAAATGTCCAGCGTCATGCTCGGCCAGATCAGCTGGGCGGCGAGGATCACGCCGACCAGCATGCCGACGATGCCCCAGACCACGGTCATCACGGCAAACTGCAGGACGACCTTGTCGTTATAGGTGTTGTTTTGACTCATGATGGCTCCCGTTGTGCGCCCGTGTACGATTGAAAACAGCGGCGTCATTATCCTGTCCCCAGCCTACTCGCCGACTTGATCAAGATCAAACTTTCACAATTTGTTTAAGGGACCTCTGAACAAGTCTACGCCGTGTAGACTTGTTCAGAGGTTCCTTAAGATAAAGGAAATCGCTGGAAATGTACTTCACCTTGCCCACTGTAGACGTCTCCATCAACGATTGGCTGTTGACCGAAGCGGTTCGCCTGAACGAAGAGCGCAGCGGTCGTCGGACCGATGATGCTGTGGCGGTATCGGTTGCTGTCCGCTTGGCCAGCGGCTTTGAACAGCGCCTGGTCGAGCGCGCGCGCGCCTTGCCGGGAGCTATGGCGGTACAGACCGATATCACCAGTCTGCGCCGGCGGGCCCGTCAACTCTTGCTGGTACTGGTTTTTCTCGGCTTGCTTGCTGGCTGGCTGGCAGCCCTTGCCAGCACGTCGGATCGCCAGATTGATCTGCTATTGGCGCTGCTGACCTTGCTGGGTCTGCCATCCCTGATGTTGACCGTCTGGCTGGTCATGCTGCTGCTCAGCAGCCGCTCGGTGCGAAACGGTGGCACATCGGGACGATTGATCAACGCCTTGCTGACCCGGCTGGCGCCGCGCCTGCTCGACAGTCCGCTGGCGGCTGAAGTGGTGCTGGCGAGTACCGGCCTGCTGCGCCAGCGTTTCGGCCGCTGGGCCTTGAGTTTGTTGTCCCACGGGTTCTGGCTGGCCTATGCTGGCGGCGCTTTGCTGGCATTGATGGTGTATTTCAGTCTGGCGCAATATGATCTGAGCTGGGGAACGACGCTGCTGGCCGAATCCACGGTGGTGGCGCTGATGCAGTTGCTGGCCGGGCCGCCCGACTGGCTGGGGTTGCTGCCGATGGCGATCGACCCGGAATGGATCCAGCGTGGGCGCGAGGGTGTCATGGATGGCAGTGATCGGGCGATCTGGGCCCGGTTTCTGATTGCACTGGTGATTGCTTACGGTGCCTTGCCGCGACTGGGCTTGGTACTGCTGAGCGCCGGTCTGGCCTGGCGCGCCGCAGGGCAACTGAAACTGAACACGGGTCAGCCAGGTTATCTTCGCCTGCAGGGTGACTTGATGCCCGAGCAGGCGGCTTCGACGACTCATGGTCAGCCACCCCCACGACCGGCGCGCAAGCTGCGCCGCCAGCCTCGGGGTGCCACCGGACCGGCGGTGCTGGTCTGGATTGAAGTATCTGCTTTGGCGCGGGATAAGCTATTGGACTTGCGCCAGACCGATGTGCTGGATCTGGGTTCGGCCGACCGACGCGCCCAGCGCAATGAACTCATCCAGGCCCTGGCTGCCCTGCGTCCTCCGCCGGCGGTACTGATTGCCATATGCTCCTTGCTTCGAACGCCCGATGAAGGCAGCGAGCGTTTGCTCAACCGCCTGGCGGATGCCGCGCGCAGCGCCCTGGTTCTGGTCCTGGCCGAACGTCAGGCATTGGAACATCGTGGTGGTGATCTGACAACGCGCCAGGAAGACTGGCAAGCCCTGGCCGCCAGGGTGGGCGGGAAAGCGGTATTGCTTGAAACCGATCCGCCGGATGCATCGTCAGTTACGGCAATCGTTTCAAGTATCCAGCCATCAGAGCCCGCTCCATGAAAACACCGCTACTGAAAATTGCCGTGGTTGGACACACCAATACCGGCAAGACCTCGCTGGTTCGGACCCTGACCCGCAATCGGAAATTTGGTCAGGTGATGGATCGTGGCGGTACGACACGCCAGATTGTCTCGACCGAGTTGCGTGTTGAGGGCCGGCCACTGATCGAGTTGTACGACTCGCCCGGACTGGAAAATGCACCGGAACTGATCGAATGGATGGACCAGCAGCCGGGTGATCGACACGATGGTCCGGCAAGAATTGATCGATTGCTGCGAGACTCCAGTGCCCGCAATCGGTTTGATCAGGAAGCGCGAGTACTGGAGTTGTTGCGGGCGGTCGATGTCGGTTTGTATGTCATCGATGCGCGTGAACCGGTACTGGAAAAATACCAGGATGAACTGGCCATTCTCGGCCAGTGTGCCAGGCCGCTGGTGGCGGTGCTCAATTTCACCGCGTCTGATGCGAGCCTTGAGACGCAGTGGCGGGAAGCTCTGGCCGGCGTGACCCTGCATACGGTCATGGCCTTTGATGTAACGGTGCGTGATCCGGCCTCCGAACAACGCTTGTTTGAAAAACTCAAAAGCCAACTTGACCGCTTTGTGCCGACCCTGGATGCCTGGCTGGATCAGATGGCACGCGATGAGGATCGGCGTTTGACGGCCGCGACACGCACCATTGCTGCCCTGCTGATGGATGCCGCCGCCGCCCGCCGACGAATCCACGCCAGCCCGGACAATGCGGCTGCCGAAGAACTGGCGGCACTGCAAGCTGAAGTCCGCCGGCGTGAACAGGCCTGCGTCGAAACCCTGCTGGATCTTTATCGATTCAGCCAGGATGACTACCAGGACCACGATCTCCCGCTGGCCGACGGCCGCTGGGAGGAGGATCTTTTCGACCCGGAAACCCTGCGCCGCCACGGTATCAGTGCCGGCAAGCATCTTGGGATGGGGGCTGGGGCAGGTGCGGTGTTCGATGTTGCCACCGGCGGGCTCAGTCTGGGAGCGGGCACGTTGATTGGCGCGCTGGCGGGTAGCGGTGTCGGACTGGTTCGTGGTTTCGGTGGCCGGGCCATCGACCGTCTGCGTGGCTTGACGACAGTGGCGATTGATGACGCAGCGCTGGCGCTGCTGCACCGCCGACAATGTTACCTCCTGCAATGCCTGCGCCGGCGCGGCCATGCCAGCCAGGTTCCAGTGCGTGCCAACGCCACTCAGCGCCCGCACGATCAGTCGCTGCCAGTCCTGCTAAGGCGCGCCCGTCACCATCCGGCATGGTCAAGTCTGAATCAGAACCCCGACCTGTCGGGACGCGAGTCGACGCTGACATCGCTGGCCAGAGAATTGAGGGATACGATGGGAGGTTGAGTTTTCCCAAAAAAAAATGCCCCGGCAGAGCCGGGGCAAGCCAACTAGCCTCAAATCGTCAATGGGAAGGAGGGACTGACGACTTGAAAGCCCTTTCTGGCTGCAGCTCTCCCGCTTAATGTCGGGTGATGCTGCGTAGTTCGATCCGTTGGTCGTTGGATATGACATTCGAACCAGGTTCGCCAGTCAGCGAAGCCGTGCCGGCAATAAACTCGACCATGAACTCTTCCGGTCCGGTCGGACCGTTACGATGGACAATAATGCTGGTGCCATCTGAATCAAAGACCAGCTCGGCGCTGCCCCAGGGAATGCTTTTGTTCATGCAGTCATCTTCGCCGCTACCGGCGGATCCGCCGCCCGAGCCTTGGGTCATCAAGCCGCTCCCGCCGGTTTTGCAGAATGAACCAGGGGTTCCGCCGCCCGAACCTTGGGTCATTAGACCGCTCCCGTCGGCTCTGCAGAATGAACCAGGGGTTCCGCCGCCCGAACCTTGAGTCATCAGACCGCTCCCGTCGACTTTGCAGAATGAACCAGGGGTTCCGCCGCCCGAACCTTGGGTCATTAGACCGCTC
>CAZFYM010000033.1:24198-35026 GCA_964523755.1 uncultured Wenzhouxiangella sp.
CCGCCGCCCGAACCTTGAGTCATCAGACCGCTCCCGTCGACTTTGCAGAATGAACTGGGGGTTCCGCCGCCCGAACCTTGAGTCATCAGTCCATTGTTTGTTGCGCCAGACTGCACTCTTAAAGTCGTCTCATAAAGATTGACGGAGAGGTACTCACCCGACCCACCCTGCAACGCCAGATGCCCGACAAGAATCGACTGACCGGAGTGAACGGAGATCAGGATGTTGTCAGCGTTGCGCGTCACCAGCAACTGTGGCTCCAGAGCATTGACGCTGAACGTCGACGTCAAAGCAATCGCTGCCACCAGATGCATGGCCGCGCTTTTGAGCTTGGAGCCAGTACCACTGCGCTCGATGCCAGTACCACTGCGCTCGATGCCAGTACCGCTGCGTTCAATGCCAGTACCGCTGCGTTCAATGCCCGTGCCTGATTTTTCGATTGCGTTATTCATGTCGTTCTCCAAAGTTGTGGCGTGATTTCTGTGCTGTCAGCTAAGTGTGACTGTCATCCAAGGATGGAGGCGGTTGCTCCCAGTAATACCAACCAACACCGATCAGAGCTTCCAAAGGCTCTGAGGGCTTTTTCTCCTCGTGACCCAAATAGTCCTCAATCTCTGAGATATGTCGTTCGAGTAACTGTCGAACCTCGAGCCGAATGACTTCCACTCGTTCTTCGGGAATTCGTGTGGACCATCGGTCCTGCTGTAGCCAGGGTGGCGCGTTGACGCCGTAGCGATTGATGTTATGTATGACCGCGCGGCCGAGTCGGCTCATGGCCAGGCTGCTGGCCTCGATAGTGGTTTTCTCGGAGTCCTTCACCGGCATGAAGATCGGATCGACAAGCGAGACCCGCATCTGGTCATCACTCAATGCGATATTCCCGCTTTCCAGCAAACGCTCAAGCACGGTTTGCGGCGTAACGGCACGGCCAGCGGCTCGGGTGACCAGTCGCTGAAAGGTGCCGTGCGGCCCGTGGATCAGTAGTTGCGCCGGCTTTCCGGTTTCCGGATCCTGAAAGGTTTCATCATTGGTCCACATTTCCAGAATCGCCGCTTCGGAGCAGACATCCGAGGCCACGTATTCCCGATTGACGTTGTCTTCGAATATCTTGATGGCGCGTCCGTCCATGCCGCATAACAGGGCAAGCGCGGAGCGGGTGACCTTGCGGTCCGGATTTTGCGCCTTGAGGTGGGCGCGCGCTTCCTGCACGTAAGTCATTCTGATCAGGTCAACCAACGCACTGCACGACATTCGACCGATGGCAAAACGAACCATCGGGCGAACCATGCGTGCCATGGAATCGACCAGCCAGTTGATATCCTCCCCTTGATTGGATCGTGCTGCGATTTGCGTCATCTCAGATGTCCAGTCGTTGAGGTTTGTCGTAGTGAAATCCCTGGGCGTAATGCACGCCCATGGCCTTGAGCACCTGGACCTGCTCGGGTGTTTCCACGCCTTCGGCAACTACGCCGGCGTTGAGCCCGTGGCCCAGGGTCAGAATGCTGTCGACGATGGCTCTCTGATTGCGGTCGGATTCCAGCCCGTCGATCAAGCGCAGGTCAATCTTGAGCAGATCGACAATGCCGGCAGCGCACAGATCGAAACAGTTGATGCGGCTACCGAAATCATCCAGGGCAATCAGCACGCCGGCACGCTGAAGCTCGCGTGCGTTGTCAATCAGGCTCGACTTTTCGTCGCAACGCCCGTACTCAATCAATTCCAGGCAGATCGAGTGGCCTTGCTGCATGGCCGCGCTCTGGGCGTCCAGAACATGATTGATAAACATCCGGCTGGTCAGTGATTCCGGGTGGGTATTGATGCTGATCCGGGTGCGTTCGCGGCGGTCCAGTAACCAGTCCACCACGCGCCGCAGCACTTCAAGATCGGTGTGCAGGGTTGGACGTTCCAGATACAGACGGTCAACAAAGTCAGCCGGCGACCAGCGGATGAAGTGACCGTGTGGGCGGATCAATGCCTCAAACCAGGGCATTTGATGCCCGAATGCGTGTTCCGCCGCCGCCAGCGTGTGGATGCCATGGACGGCAAAGGTGCAATTTGCCGGCGAGGCGGTTACGGGGCTGGTTTGCAAAGCGCGGGCATCCATTAACACGGTCCTGAATTCAGTCCTCAATACTGGCAGTTGCCAAAAATGTGAATTGACAATATCGTCAATTTTGCGAAAAAGCAAGCTTTTTTTGAAAAATTTTCGGGCGAGGACCCAGACATGTGGTGCAGACTTGAGCCCGCTTGTGCAATTCCGCTACTGTTGGGCTTTAATTTCCGGAGAGGCTGATGAAATGGACGCGAAGCTGGCTGGTCATGGTGCTGCTTGCGCTTGGCCTGGCGGCCTGTGATCGGAACCCGCCACCGGGTGCAAGCGCGCCCAAGGTCTACCGTCATGCACTGGACGGAGCTCCGGGCAGTCTGGATCCCGCCCAGGCCGACGACGACTACGCATCCACCGTAGTTAGAAGCATTTTCGATACGCTATATCGCTACAAATACCTGTCACGGCCGCATGAGCTGATTCCGAATCTGGCGGCTGACTATCCCGAGGTATCAGAGGACGGCTTGACCGTGCTGATTCGACTCAGGCCGGATGTCCATTTCGCCGATGATCCGGCCTTTGCGGACGGCCAGGGGCGCGCAGTCACGACCCAGGATGTGGTTTACTCACTGGCTCGACACTTCGATCCGGCCACCCGGTCCCAGGGGGCCTGGTTGTGGCGTGATCGCATAGCCGGCCTGGCGGCCGGTTCTGTCGTGGACGGTGAACTGCCGCCCGGTGCCGGACTTGAGGTGCTGGATGAGTACACCATCAGAATCGGGCTGCAACGTCCGTTTCCGCAGTTTGCCCACACGTTGACCACCGCCGCATCGGCGATTGTTCCGCGCGAAGCGGTCGATCATTACGGGCCGGAGTTTGGTATTCGACCGGTCGGGTCTGGCCCGTTTCGCCTGATCAGTCTCGATGAAACCCGGGCGGTGCTTGAGCCCAACCCGCGCTTTGATCGAGGAGTGCTTGATCTGGAGGCCGAAGGCTACTCGCCGACCCTCCATGGTCATTACGGTCTGGAAGCAATCGACGGCCGGCGCTATCCGTTTGTTGATCGACTTGAAATCCAGTTCATCGCCGAGCCATCGGTGCGCTGGAGCAGCCTGATGGCACGCGATGGTGTGGATGGGGCCCTGATTCCTCAGGAGCGGGCGGGGAGACTGGTAAATGAGGCCGGAAGGCTTGATCTGCCTTCTGAGCTATCACTGCGATTTCGCGGACATCAAGCGCCCGAGTCCGGGTTCGAGTACTATGGTTTCAATATGGCTAACCCGGCCATCGGCCATCACCCGGAAGAGAATCGCAATCAAGCCAACCGGGAACTGCGCTGTGCCATGCGCGACGCATTCGACTGGGAACAGCGCAATCGGACGTTCTTTGACGGAATGGGCGAGGTGTTTCCAGGCGTCATTCCACCGCTGCTGCCTGCTTGGGATCCGCTAACGATGGGGCAGTCCACCCACCATGACCCGGCCCAGGCGCGTCGGCGCCTGAAAGACAATGGATGGACTGAGGAAACGCTTCCTTACCTGACCGTTGGCGTTGAAGCGACCCTGCAGCAGCGTCAGATGTTCGAGCAGGTTCGCGCCTGGATGCAGGCGGTGGGCATACCCTCCAGTCACCTGGAGGCAAAAATTCTGCCGACTTTCAGCGAGTATCTTCGCGCCATTGCCCATCATCAACTCGATATCTTTCTGCTCGGCTGGACGTTTGCCTATCCCGATGCGCAGTACAGTCTGCAGCTGTTTTATGGTCCCAACGCCGCGCCCGGGGTCAACAGCTTCAACTATTCCAATCCCGACTTCGACCATTTGTACGAGCGAGCATCGATACGTCCCGCTGGCCCTGAGAGAGTCGCCCTGTATCGACAGATGAATCAAATGATCATCGATGACTGTGTGATCATCGGTTCGCTGTCCCGAACCCGTTTGCACCTTTGGAAACGTCACGTCGTGTTGTTTCCCGACCGTGATCTGAATGCCGGTTTCTTTCTTCATTTCGTCGATGTGAGCGAGTCCGATTCTTGAGACCGCCACGACACGTCCTCCATTATCTGCTGCGCCGCCTGATCGGTGCCTTGCCGCTGGTATTCGGGGTCACGCTGATGGCCTTCCTTCTGACTGTCTACTTCGGTCCCGATCAGACCTATGCGTTGTCCGGCCGCAATCCCACCCCGGCTGAGCTTGAAGAGCTGCATCGCCAGCTTGGTTATGATCGACCGTTCATGGTTCGTTACGCGAGCTATCTTGCGGGTCTGGCAACGCTGGATCTCGGTTATTCCCAGACCACCGGTGAATCCGTTACGCACATGCTGGCACGAACCATTCCAGTCTCGGTGGCCTTGCTGCTGCCGGGTTTTGTGGTCGGACTGGCGTTGGCATTGGCGTTGGCAATGGCGGCAGCCTGGTGGCGAGGGCGTTGGCTTGACCGGCTGATTGGCGCGCTGTCGGCCACCGGCATGAGCCTGTCGCTGGTCGTGGTCGTGATTGCCTGCCAGGGCGTATTTGGTGTCTGGCTGGGCTGGTTTCCCGTGCGCGGCTGGTCGGCTGAAGGACTGATCGACTATGCCCGTCACATTGCCATGCCCAGTCTGGCCGTGCTGATTGTCAGCCTGGGTTACAATGTCCGATTCTTTCGCGCGCTATTTGTCGAAGCGTTGTCCGGCGGCCCGGTGATCACGGCCAGGGCCTATGGGTTACCGGTTCGCCGGATCCTGATCGGCTACGTTCTGCCGGCCAGCCTGCCACCCATCCTGACCCGGGTAGTACTTTCCGTGCCCATGATCTTGCTCTCCGGCAGCCTGATCATTGAGGGCTATTTCGGTATTCCCGGCGTCGGCCGGGTGGCCTTCGATGCCATACTGGCCGGTGACCAGCCCGTGTTGATGGCGATAGTTGGGCTTTCGGCAGTATCGCTGGTCCTGGCGATGGCACTGGCCGACTGGCTGGCCCGCTCGATTGATCCGCGCACCCGCATGACATGAACCTCGGGCAATTGCTGACAGAATCAGCTTTTACTGCACGACTGGCCTTGCTGGTGGTGCTGGCCTACCTGCTTGTCGCATTGGGTGTCTGGGCTGGCTGGTGGGGTGGCGGCTGGCAGATGCTGGGCGGCGGTATGTGGGAAGCGCCGTCATTTCAGCACTGGCTTGGTACCAATCGGCTTGGGCAGGATATTGCCCAGCGACTGATGGCAAGTACCGCCACGGCCTTCGAAGTCGGCCTGCTGGTCGCTGTTGCGACCTCACTGCTTGGTGGCCTGGCCGGTGCGCTGGCCGGCTATTTCGCCGATCGCTGGATTGACGAACTGGTGCTCTGGGTGCTGGGCACGATTGAGGCCATACCGTTTTACCTGTTTGTCGGCGCGCTGGCGTTTGCGCTGCAAGGGCATCCCTGGGCCATGCAGTTGGCGATGGTCGCCACCTTCTGGACCTCGACCGCACGCCTGGTCCGAAGTCGCACGATCCAGCTGCGAGGGTCCAGGTTCGTCGAGGCGGCACGCGTCAGTGGACTGAGCCCGTTGCGAATCATCCTCCGCCACCTCCTGCCCAACAGTATGCCGATTCTGCTGGTTCAGGGCAGTCTGGTGTTTGTGGCCGCCATCAAGGCCGAGGTGGTGCTGAGTTTTCTGGGTATTGGCCTTCAGGATTCTGTCAGCTGGGGCATCATGATTGCCGAAGCCGCCCAGGAAGTGCTGGCCGGGCAATACATGAACTTTGCTGCCGCCTCGACTGCTCTTTTCACGCTGGTTCTGGCCTTCAACCATCTGGCCGATATTGTCCAGATCCGGATGGACCCGAAGACCCGTCTGGCCGCAAACCGTCGCGCCATCGCCTGAACACCGCCAGAATCGCTGAATTTCGAGGCGCTGGAAATGTGTGATTGATCACGCTACAATCGGGGCGCGTGTAGAGTATTTACATCATAAGCTGCAGGCATCATCGTTCTTTTTTTTTTTGATTTGCAAAGGTAGTAAGTAACATGGCAACAGGTTCCGTCAAGTGGTTTAACGAGGCGAAGGGTTTTGGGTTCATCAGTCAGGATGATGGTGGCAAGGACGTATTTGTCCACTTCAGCGCAATTCAGGGTTCTGGTTTCAAAACGCTGGCTGAAGGTCAAAAGGTCTCCTTCGATATTCAGGATGGTCCGAAAGGTCCGCAGGCGGCAAACGTACAGCCTGCCTGATCATTCTGCGTTCAAGGATGATCTGGAAAAACCCCGCCTGGTGCGGGGTTTTTCCGTTCTGGCCTGTGCATGCGGCATAATCCCCGTCCTACACTTGCCAGGATGAATCATGAGCGACGAACAAGAACCGGGTGACAAGCTGCCGCTGGATCCGCCTCTTGAAGCCGAGGAGGCCCGGGTACTGGGCTGCCTGATCGAAAAGGAATCGGCGACGCCGGAAAACTATCCGCTGACCCAGAATGCCTGCGTTACGGCCAGTAACCAGAAGACCAGCCGCAATCCGGTCATGAAACTCGATCCGGGCCGGGTCGGGCAGGCCCTGCGCAAGCTGGAGCAGCGTGGTCTGGTCAAGAGTGATTTCGGGGCTCGGGCGACGCGTTATGCCCATCGAGCCGATGCGGGGCTGGCTTTGACCCCGGCTCAGCGCGCATTGATCGGTATGCTCTTGTTGCGTGGCCCGCAGACGCTGGCCGAGCTATACAGCCGGACTGAACGCTTGCATCGATTCGACGATGTGGATGATGTGGCTTACAACCTGGACCGGTTGGCCAGTCGTGAGGAACCGATGGTGGTTCGCCTGGGCCGCGGACCGGGTCAGCGCGAGGATCGCTATATGCATCTGCTGTGTGGTCCTGTGGATGCCTCGGCCTGGGTCAGCGCGTCACCGTCGTCGGGTTCATCGGTTGCGACGGAGGGTCTCAGCGAACGGATCGCTGAACTCGAAGCCCGCGTGGCAGCGCTGGAGGCCAGATTCGAGTAATTCAACTGCAGCTAAGCCGCTCAAAATCGCTGGCCAGGGAATTGAGGCGTGAACTCAGGCGACTGACCTGGCGTTCGCTGGCCAGTCGATGGATATCCGCCAGGGCCGCCAGCGTGGCATCGCGGTTGTGCTCCATTTTCACCCGATAGGCGTCCGGCCACTCTGAGTCTGGCTCCAGCAGCTTGGCCATGATCGAATCGAAGCGCGGTCGGTCGTTTCGCTGTTGCAGTGCCGAGGCAAAGGCTTCTCGCCAGGCCAGACGTTGCGTCAGCGCCAGTTCACCAGTTGGCTGCAGCGCGGCGGCCCATTCGGCCAGGCGCTGTTCCTGGTCTGTGTTAAGCCGGCCGATAAAGCGTTTCATGACGCGGGCCATGCTGTCGATCTGGTCGCGCTGCAGCTCCTCAAGACTGGCGTCAATCGCTTCTTCCTTGAGCTCAAGGTTTCGCTTGTCGATCCCGGCCAGCAACTCTTTGACCTGTTCATCATCGAGGCTGGCAAGCAAGTCGATGAACACCGGACGAGTCTCGGCCAACAGCTGCCGACCGAAACCTGCCAGGGATTCGGCATGCGACTTCAGGCGCTCGGCGTCGAGCTGGTCATCGGCTATATCCTGGTCTACCCGATCAAGAAAAACCACATAATCCGGCAGTTGGCTGGAACAATGCCAGCGAAGCTGTTGGTCCAGTGCAGTGCGCACCGCCAGCTCCTGTTCGCCGTTCAGACTGACCTGCTTGTTGACCCAGCGCATGATCAACCAGTCCAGATTGTTGTAAACCGTGCGCACCCCGCAGCCAGCCAGGACCAGGGCCAATACCACAACCAGGAAGATTCGTAAGCCATTTTTCATCCGCGATAGCATACGACCCCGACGATGAAACTCGTGTTAAATGGCCCTATCGACAAGATGGGAATCTCCCCATCTCCCCGCAAGCGTGACTGTGTTTCAAACGTAATCAGGTAGGGGTTCACGGTTTATGAAAGGGCTATCAAATTCAACTTCCAATCAAATCGTGTGGCTTGCTCTTGACGGGGGGTTCTGGCTGCGTTCTGCGGGGCAGTGCAGGGGGCGTCCGTCGCGGCCGGCGTGGTAGTAGGCGTCTTCAACACCGGCGCGAAGGTGGATGTAAAAGCCGTCAACCAGAGCCTGGGTATACATCATGCCCTCTTCCGGGCAGCCCAGCGCGCCGTTCGGCCAGGTCACCGGCCGGGCCTCGACCAGTTCAATGCTCTCTGGCGCCGCATCCAGGCGCTGCCGAAGGTCTTCGCGGGCCGCAGCCACGGCCTGTTCGAGGGTCAGGTTGACGGGACTGGATTCGGTCATTTCGGGCTCCGTGGTGGGTTTGGTGGCAACCTTGTCCCCGGTGTCGGGTCGCTGACAGCCGGTGATCATGAGCGCGGTGGCGATTGTCAGCAAGGCAATACGAATGCAGCTGTTAGTGTATGAATTCATGGTTCAGGCTACCATTGGCGCAGCTCACAGGTTACCGGGAATCGATGGAATGAGCAAAGAACGCTGTCCGTGGTGTGGAACCGATCCGCTCTACCAGGCCTATCACGACGAAGAATGGGGCGTGCCGGTACGAGATGACCGGATCTGGTTTGAGTTTCTGCTGCTGGAAGGTGCCCAGGCCGGACTATCGTGGATCACGATTCTTCGCAAGCGCGAGGCTTATCGCGAGGCCTTTGCCCGGTTTG
Organism: uncultured Wenzhouxiangella sp.; assembly: GCA_964523755.1. GTDB lineage: Bacteria > Pseudomonadota > Gammaproteobacteria > Xanthomonadales > Wenzhouxiangellaceae > Wenzhouxiangella. The sequence goes on from CAZFYM010000033.1 coordinate 32,894, forward strand.
ATCCGGAGTTGGTGGCAGGTTTTGGTGCCAGGGATATCGAACGTCTGATGAACAACCCGGGCATCGTACGCAATCGCCTGAAGATCGAAAGCGCGATCAGTAATGCGCGGGCCTTTCTTCAACTGCAGGCAGAACGCGGTTCATTCAACGCCTACAGCTGGGACTGGGTTGACGGAAAGCCGATCATCAACCACTTCAAGCGGATGGATCAGGTGCCGGCGGTCACGCCGCTATCGGAGAAGATCAGCAAGGATCTGAAAAAGCGTGGATTCCGCTTCGTCGGCCCGACCATCATCTACGCGCACATGCAAGCCACCGGCATGGTCAATGATCACCTGGTCAACTGCCCGCGCTGGGAACAAGTGCGGCAGGACAGTCAGCCATGATGCCCGATGGTTCCTATACCGTTGACGCCGTGCTGAAATTTCTGAAGTACGCCGGCATGGAAGGGCTGATCAACCCGGCGGCGGCCCGCAGCCGCCGTAATGCGGTCGAGCAATTGCTTGGCGAAATGACCGAAGAGGAGCATCTGGATGTTCGGCATCTTGATGTTGACGAGCTCGCCTCTCGTTTCCATAAACTTGAAGGCTCCAGCATCCGGGTTGAAACGCTGGCGCTGTATGTCGAACGCTTCAAGATGGCACTGGCTGACTTCCTGCGATGGAATGAGCGACCGGCTGAGTTTGAAACCATCGGCGGTGAACGTGCCCGGGCCCTGCCAAGACGATCCGATGGACGCTCGGCGATCACTCCTGACCAGGCGGCCGCTGAGCGGATTCGGCTGGAAGCCTGCGACAATCCGTCGGATGTGATACCGATCTCGCTGCGGCCACGACAAACGGTTTACCTGGCCGGCCTGCCAATTGACCTGACGCCGGCTGAAGCCGACAAGATTGCCCGCATCGTCAGGGCTTTTGCCCGATCCGATGATGAAGCCGACAAGGACGCTACGGCATGAATCGTCTTTGGCTGGCCATGCCGATGGTGGTGTTTGCCCTCACCGGCATCGCATTGTGGGCCTTCTATCTCAATCCGGACTACAGCGGCCCGTTTCACGACGACCTGGTGCCGGAACTGGTTGTCTTCTGTATTGAGGGTTTCATTCTGATTGGCCTGCTGACCCTGATCCAGCGCTCGCGTGAGCACGCTCGCCGGCGCGAGCTCTGGCTAAGTCTGAGGGGTTCCTTTCGTGATCTGCTCTCGCGCCTGGATATCGCTTTTCTGGAGCCCAATGACGAGCCCACACCATCACGTGAGCTTGAAACCGATCCTAAAGTCATTGATCGTATGCTTGAACAACTGGCGAAAAAACATCCCGATCTGGACAGTCTGATCGCCCTCAAGCGCGAGGGGGATGAAACCCTGGCCCTGACTCGTGATCTGGTGGCCGTGGCCGCCCAGCTTTCTGCCACGCATATGAACTGGTGGATTGCCATCGTCGACAGTATTCGCCGACTGGCTGAAGCCCGTGATCGCCAAGCCCTGGAGCGCAGCGTGCACCAGATGCTGATCAATATTCGCGAATTCGATCGTCTGGACTACTGAAAGACAATCTTTCTTGGCTAAAAATATTTTTTCAGTTTCACCAGCGGTGGTAGGCCGGATGGCCAGGCTCGACGGCCACGAATTTTCCGATGCAGTGATCGCACAGTTTTTCGCCAGCATATAACTGGCCTTCGACGGTGACGATCTTGCCGTCGGATTCCACCACCCAGGCTTCCAGGTGCAGCGGGCCGTCGGTCGGCGTTGGCCGGCGCAGTTTGATGGTGTATTCCATGGTTACCGTGCAGGGCGGGCTTGCCAGTCCTTTTGAATCCATCAGATGCCAGGCTGCTGTCCAGTTGCAGTGGCAATCGAGCAAGGAACCAATGATTCCGCCATTGAGCACCCCGGGAAACGCCTCATGATGAGCTTCCGGTGTCCAGTCCGCCACCACTTTGTCGCCTGCAACAAAAGAGCGAATCCGCAAGCCCTTTTCATTCGCCGGCCCACAGCCAAAGCACTCGTTGTGCGGCGCATAGGTTTCCTGAAGTGATCGGTTGGTCATGGTCAAGGTTATGTTCGGAGTAAAAGCCAAGGGTAAATGGAAAAGGGGAAAGGGGAAAGGGGAAAGGGGAAAGGGGAAAGGGGAAA
>CAZFYM010000034.1:0-34914 GCA_964523755.1 uncultured Wenzhouxiangella sp.
TGGGTTTAGAACGTCGTGAGACAGTTCGGTCCCTATCTGCCGTGGGCGTTTGAGACTTGAGGGAATCTGCTCCTAGTACGAGAGGACCGGAGTGGACGATCCGCTGGTGTTCCGGTTGTATCGCCAGATGCATTGCCGGGTAGCTATGATCGGAAGGGATAACCGCTGAAAGCATCTAAGCGGGAAGCCCCTCCCAAGATGAGGTCTCACTGAGGACTTGATCCTCCTAAAGGGCCCTGGAAGACTACCAGGTTGATAGGCTGGGTGTGGAAGTACAGTAATGTATGAAGCTAACCAGTACTAATTGCCCGTGAGGCTTGGTCATATAACACTAAAGCCAATTGAAAAATTGCAGTGCAGCACACTAAACTTGTTGACACGACTTAAAGACGCTCTTGAACAGAATTCTGCGCCCGGTAATAACCGGGCACGATTAGCTTTGCCTGGTGGCAATAGCGGCGTGGAACCACCCGACTCCATCCCGAACTCGGAAGTGAAACGCGCCAGCGCCGATGGTAGTGTGGCATTAGCCATGTGAGAGTAGGTCACTGCCAGGCATTTACACCGAAACCCCGGAGTTCTTTTGTGCTCCGGGGTTTTTTTATGCTTCTTTGCCAGGATCAAAGCCTGGCAGCGGGAATGTCTTATGTAGGTCACGCGCTGATTGGCCCCTACAGCGCCGAAATCATTCATCGCGCTCGGGCAAGAATTTCGCTGATTCCTCGGAGCCATGCTTTCCATCGTGGAAGATATCGCTATCAAAGTGCCCTTCCGATTTGCCCACGATGACCGAAACCATGGCATCTCCCGTCACATTGACCGCAGTACGGGTCATATCCAGCAGACGATCCACGCCCAGAATCAGAGCAATCCCTTCGGCTGGCAGGCCGACTGACGCGAGCACCCCGGCCAGCAGAATCAAACCGACTCCGGGCACTCCGGCGGCACCTACCGAGGCCATGATCACCATCAACACGATCATCAAATACTGGCCCAGGCTCAGATCAACACCAAAATACTGGGCAATAAAACCGGCGGCGATACCCTGCATGATCGCTGTGCCATCCATATTGATGGTCGCACCCAGCGGTACCGTAAAGGAAGCCACCTTGTTATCGACGCCCAGTCGTTGCTCTACCGTGCGCAAGGTCACAGGAATCGTGGCTCCGCTGGATGCCGTGGAAAAGGCAAAGGCAAGTACGGCACGCATTTTTGAAAAGAAGATCAGTGGATTGAGACCAGTCATCAGTTTCAGCAGAATCGAGTACGTCACCACTGTGTGCAAAACCAGCATCAGCATCACCAGCAAAACGTACTTGATCAAACCCTCAAACGTACTTAGGCCGGTGGTCGCTCCCAAAGTCGCTATCAACGCAAATACCCCGTAAGGCGCCATTAACATGACAAAACCGACCAGGCGCATGACAACCACGTTGAAATCGGAAAAGAACTGACCCACCCGTTCACCGGGCTTGCCGGCCAGGGCAATCGACAGTCCGATCAGTATCGCGAAAACGATAATCGGCAGCATGTCCCCTTCTGCCATGGCCTGGACCGGATTGCGGGGCACCATGTCTACCAGCACATCCGCAAATGAAGGCTGAACCGCAATTTCCCGCTCTTCGGCGGATGCCGGGTTGGCACCAACGCCTGGTTTGACCAGAATGGCCGAGATCAGCGCCAGGGTAATGGCAACTCCGGTCGTCAGCATGTAAAGGGCGACCGCCTTGCCACCGACCCGGCCCAGCGATTTGGGATCGCTCAGTGAGCTGACGCCGGTAATCAGGGAGACAAAAACCAGCGGAACCACCAGCATGCTGAGAAAGCGAACAAAAATTTCGCCGACCACCCCGAACAGACCGTCAATCAGGAAAACCTTCACCCATTCCTGGTCGGCAATGGTTAAATTCAGCGCAACACCAAAAGCCAGGCCGAGTGCCAGGCCGAGAAGGATGCGATTGGAAAGCTTCTGGTGGTCAAAGGACTGATCAGACATGGTGTCATTCCGGCAATGAATAATCTGGAGAGGGTAGCGCAGAGTCGGTGTGAGGTCTACCATGATGCTAGTGCTGAGAGGCTGGGGGCTTTACAATTGACCGTTTAGCGCAGACACCCTCAACTATGAGTCACTTCGAGAATTCAGCCGCGCCCGCCCACTTTATTCGAACTCGAATCCGCAAGGAGATGGAGGCCGGGAAGTATCAACGTGTCGTGACCCGCTTTCCGCCGGAGCCCAACGGATTCCTGCATCTGGGGCATGCCAAGTCCATAGTCCTGAATTTTGCCATGGCGGCGGAATTTGGCGGCTATACCAATTTACGATTCGACGATACCAATCCGGCTCGCGAGGAACAGCGATTTATTGATGCCATCAAGACAGACGTCAGTTGGCTCGGCTTCGAGTGGGAACACGAGTGTCATGCCTCCGACTATTTCGAGATCCTCTACGGTTACGCACTGCACTTGATTGATCAAGGATTGGCCTACGTCGATGGTCAGGATGCCGAAGCCATCCGCGAGCAGCGCGGTACCTTGACCGAACCAGGCGTCAACAGCCCGGACCGTGACCGGCCGATCAATGAGAACAGGGATATTTTCGAGCGCATGCGCGCCGGAGAGTTCGAGGATGGTGCCTACGTTCTGCGAGCCAGGATCGACATGGCCGCACCCAATATCAATCTTCGTGACCCGGTGATTTATCGCATCCGGCATCAATCTCATCCGCGAACCGGCAGTACCTGGTGCATTTATCCCAGCTACGATTTTGCGCATGGTCAGAGTGATGCGATCGAGCATATCACCCACTCGCTCTGCACGCTGGAATTCGAGGACCATCGGCCGCTCTACGACTGGCTGATCGAACACCTGCCGGTACCCTCTCGTCCACATCAGATCGAATTTGCACGACTCAACCTCGATTTCACCGTACTGTCCAAGCGGCGCCTGACCCGTCTGGTCGAAGAAGGATATGTCAACGGCTGGGACGATCCGCGCTTGCCAACCATCGCCGGTATTCGTCGCCGCGGTTTCACGCCCGAGTCGATCCGGAATTTTTGCTCGGAAATCGGCGTGACCAAGTCCGAAAGCATCATCCCGTTTGGTGCGCTCGAACGCAATCTGCGGGACGATCTAAACGTCCGGGCGCCTCGACGCATGGCGGTTCTCAAACCACTCAAGCTGGTCCTGACCAATTTCCCGAAAGGCGAGACTGAATGGTTTGAAGCCGCCAACCATCCCCAGGATCCCGCCATGGGCACCCGCCAAGTACCTCTATCGCGCGAGATTTACATCGAGCAGGATGATTTCATGGAAGATGCACCAAAGAAGTTTTTCCGCTTGAAGCCTGGTGGGGAAGTGCGCTTAAGAAACGCTTTTATCATCCAATGCGATGAGGTTATCAAGAATGATAACGGTGAAATCATTGAATTGCGCTGTCACTATGATGAAGACTCACGCTCCGGCCAGTCGGGAGCCGAGCGCAAGGTCAAAGGCACCATTCATTGGGTTTCGGTTCAACACGCTGTGACCGCCGAGGTCCGCTTGTACGATCGGCTTTTTCAGGTGCCCTACCCAGGTGGCGACAAGGACCGGGACTTTATTGAGCATATCAACCCGGACTCCTTGACCATTCTTCAAGACGCAAAGCTCGAACAGGGGCTGGATCAGTCGAAAGCAGGTGAGTTCTACCAGTTTGAACGACTGGGGTACTTTGTCCCGGATATTGACACCACCACCCGACACCCGCTGTTCAATCGCGCCGTCACGCTGAGAGATACCTGGGCCAAAACGGAAAAACAGTTTGGCTGAATGAGCAAAACCCAGCTGGCCATTGCCGTGCCGCGCGCAAATCAAGCAGATTAACCCTTATTTAATATGATCTGGGATATTGTTTGCTGAGCCACCGCAAATGGAGGCGATCCTCAATTCATTGAAATTTCAGTGCAGGAAAATGCTCATGTTCAACAAACGCGAACCGGGAAGCCCCGAACCCATGGAAGCCGACACATCACACCGTCGCAAGCCGGAAGCGCTGGCTTCCGGTTCCGGGGGCACCGCTATTATCGGCGCCTCGATTCAGGTCGATGGTACGCTAAAAGGAGATGAGGACCTGCTGATCGAGGGCCGGGTCAAGGGTAATGTCGAGTTGAAGAAAAATAGTGTCACGATTGGACCGCAGGGTCAGGTCAACGCCGATATCTACGCTCATACAATCTATGTGGACGGGAGCATGGAAGGTAACCTGATCGCCGCCGAGCGCATCGTCGTGCGCAAAAGTGCGCGCATCCAGGGCAGCATGACCGCTCCACGGGTCAGCCTGGAAGATGGTGCGCGATTCAATGGCTCCATTGATATGGATCCGGAAACAGAAACCCTGAAAAAAGCCTTTGGCCAGCGCAATGAAAAGCCCGTCAGCCAACCTGTCAGCGTCGCCGGCAACAACCGCCCGGAAAAGGCTGTGGAATCAAGCCAGAAGACGGCTTCTTAAGGACTACATAAACGTTTGGCCAACGCAACCGCTGACATTCCGGTCGCGGACCCTGAAACCAGGGTCCGCGCGCCGTTGTTTGCCGAACAGCTGGCCGGTCTTGATCAGCCCGCCCGACAGGTTGTTGTTGATCTGGGTCCGGCCAGAGCCGGCACGCTGGCGGCCCTGGAAGGTTTTCGCTGCCGACTCGATATTCTGGACTTGCCCGAGTTGCTCGGACGGGATCGGAGTTCGTCCGGCCCAGGCGAGTTGATCAAAGCGATAGCGCAGAGATTGCCGCCGCAGAAAGACGAGCGGGCCGGACTGGTGTTTTGCTGGACACTATTGAACTATCTGAATCCCAAGCAAATTCAGGGATTAATGGCGCTGCTTGACCGACGCCTGACGCCAACCGTCAGAGTTCACGCACTGATCGAATCGTCGGCTACCCGGATGCCGGCCAGACCAGCATTGGTTTGTGCTGAGGGTCGAGAGCAAATCTTGATTGATGCAGACGAAACGCAATGCCTTCCCGCACCACGCTACGCCTCCGGTCTTCTGGAGAAAAGCATGCCGGGCTTCAAGGCTGAACGCACCATGCTGCTCGGCAACGGCATGCGCGAGTATCTTTTCTACCGCTCACGTTGAATGCGGCTGCTATTCCCCTGCCTGGATTTTCGCCGTTTCCTGACACTTCTACCAACAACCAAGGAATAAGTGACATGAGCCGGGTCAAGGAATTCAGAGAGTTAAGGGAAACATGGTGATCAAAGCCATGAACCGAATGAAACAAAAGGAAGCGGCCAAACCCGCCGAACCTGCAACAGCTCCGAAAGAACAGATTCTGTTGGATGAAATCCGCGACCTGCTGAAACAGCAGCAATCATGAATCAAAAGAATCTATAGGACGCGAAACAGCGAAGCGACCAAGAAGCGAAGTTGAAATGCAGTACTTCTTGGCGTCTTGGCTGCTTCGCCGCTTTGCGGATAAAAGATTTTCCTGAATACATTGAACCTTCACTACACACTCAGGGCCTGGCTCGATACCGGATCATCATCCGCCATGGTGCCCATGGCGTCGGCGTGATGAGCGCCGCTCGCGCATCGCGTCAAGCTCAGCGAGCTGGTCTTCGGTCAGGATGGATTCCAGCTCCGCCCGAAACGCCTGACGCTGACTTCGGCCCTGGGTGCGCTGGTTCTGAACAAGCGCCTGGATCGCCTGGCGCTGATCGTCACTCAAGTCCAGGCTGTCCAGTGCCGCCGTGAAATACCCCATGGAATAACCCATGCGTCCGGCACGTCGGCCATGCTGCCGCCGAGCTTCCATCAGCCCGGCAAATTCAGCCCGTTGTTGTTCGGTCAGCACGGCGTCGATTTCCTCGTGCAGAGCCTGGCGTGCTGCCCGGGCCTGATCGCGCGCCTGCTCGCCCGGTCGGCCATTCTCGCCGCGCCGGTCAATCGACTGCATTTGCTCGCGGTGGGCCTCCATCAATAGACCGATCGAGGTGGCTTGTTCGCTACTCAGCTCGAGCTGCTCGACCAGCCAGTCGAGGCGCTGATGGTCATTTCCTCGGGCCTGCGCGGTCATGCTGATGGCCAGCATGCCGGTACCCAGTGCGGCCAGAGCGACCAATGATGCTGCTTGTTGAAATGTTTTCATTTAAATATCTCCTGTCAGTGAACCTGTGAACAATGGAGCCGTGGCTTAATGTTCGCCGTCGATCACATCATGCGCGCTTGTTGAGCGACGTTGGGTAGCGGGCGGTGGCGATTTGTGACGAAGTGTGATCGGTCCCGATGGGTCAGGAAGACGTGGAGGAAAGCGTTGCCGGAATCCGGATATGAACTTCAAGTCCACCATTGATCCCGTTGTTCGCCACGATGGTACCCTGGTGGCGTTCGATCGCGGCATTGGCAATCGCCAGTCCGATACCGCCGCCGGTTCCGAACTCGCCCCGCTCCGGACTGAGGCGGACGAAGGGATGAAAAATCGCCTCCAGGCAGGCTGACGGTACGCCCGGTCCCTGATCGCGGATGATCAAGTGGCAAGTATCATCAACGTCGCCATCAGCATCAGATTGCAGATTGATCGTGATCGTGCTGTTGTCCGGCGTATGCCGCAGCGCGTTGCGAACGACGTTTTCGATCGCTCGCCCCAACAGTTCCGGGTCTCCGCGCAGTGACAGGCTCGGCGGCGCATCGAGTTCGACATGAACCTGGCGTGGCTGGGCTTCCAGCCGTGCTGATTCGACGATCGCTTCCACCAACTCGACCAGGTCCAGGATCTCGCTTTCGATCGCCTGCCCGTCGCGGATCCGGGTGAAGCGCAGCATTTCGCCAATCAGTTCGTTGAGGCGCTCGAGATCTTGTTCCATGTGCTTGAGATAGCGCCCACGGACAGTCTCGTCGCTACTGTCTTCGACCAGGGCCAGCCCGACCTGCAGTCTTGACAACGGAGATCGCAACTCGTGCGAGACATCGCGCAGGAGCTGGCGCTGGTTATTGACCAGGTCCTCGATCCGCCCGGCCATACGATTGAAATCGGTGGCCAGTTCACCCAGCTCATCGCGCCGCCGGGCCGTCGACTCTGGCGCACGTGCGCTCAGGTCGCCGCGGCCCAGCGCCTGCCCGGTCAGCCGGAGTTGATCAATTGGTCGGGTCAGGGTCCGGCTCAGCCAGAAGCAAACCAGGCCGCTGAACAGACCGGCAACCAGCAGCAGTCGTGGAAGGCCGGACGATCCCAGGACTCGCAGGACCAGCGGACGAGGTGGCGGCTGGACAATGACCAGGTAGCGTCCGTGACGGGCATGGTCCAGGGTGGTGGTAAACCGCCTGGCGGGTCCGCCTGCAGGTAACTCACGCTGTTCCTTCCATGCCTGAACCGTATCCTGAAGCGAGCGGGTAATGCGCTGACCGTTGAGTTCCTGGCCATCGTCATCCAGAACCAGTACGTCGAAGCGACGGCGCTGGCCGGCCTGGCGACTGGCCCAGTCGGCCAGTGCATTCGGTCCCCCGGTATTGAGTGCTTGCAACGCGCGAAAGCGCAACCCGCTGGCCATGCGCTCGGCCCGCTGGCTGGTTTCGTTGTCAGTCTGGCGCGCCAAGTCGAGGCGATGGTTGATCATCGCGATGCCGGCGATGGTCAGAATGATGACCAGCCAGAAAGACAGGAAGATTCGCCAGAACAAGCGCGGCATTACGATGACCCGATCAGCACGTAGCCGCGGCCGCGCACTGCCTGGATTCGCGGCTGGCCGTCCGCAAGATTGCCCAGCTTGCCGCGCAGGCGGCTGACATGGGTATCGATACTGCGATCAAAGGGCAGCAATGCCCGGCCCAGCGCCTGGCGGCTGAGTGCATCGCGTGAAACGACCTTGCCCGGGGCATTCATCAGCTGTTCCAGCACCGCGAACTCGGCCCCGGTCAATGCAATCGGCTGCCCGTTGATGGTCACTCGGCGGGAGGCATGTTCCAGGATCATGTCCTGAGTGGACAGGGAGTCGCCTTCGGACGGGCCGGCGCGACGCAAGACCGCGCGCAGGCGGGCCGCAAGCTCACGCGGGTTGAAGGGCTTTGGCAAATAATCATCGGCACCCAGTTCCAGGCCGATGATCCGGTCAGTCTCCTCGCCGCGCGCGGTCAGCATGATGACCGGAACAGACGATTTCCCCCGCAGGCCGCGCAAGACATCAAACCCGTTCATGCCGGGGAGCATGACATCAAGGACAATCGCACCGGGTGGATCGGAAAGTGCACGGTCAAGCCCTGCAGAACCATCATGCACGAGGTCGATTTGCCAACCTTCCCCCGTCAGGTACTCGGCCAGCATCCCGCCCAGTTCGCGATCATCGTCGATAATCAGGATTCGAGTGCTGGCGACCATAGGGTCAAGGATACCCCGGTACCATTTTGATCATCGTCAAGAAAAGTGACGGAATTGGCGGATAAGCGATAAGGCCACTGTCGTCCGTGGTCAATTGCATTGGCGTGATGACGCGCACCACCGCATAATGATCAGACACCTGATGTCCGCTATTGCTGGAGACTTCCCATGTTGATTCGAATACTGATCATTTTTCTGATGCTCCCACTGTGCACGCCTGGCCAGGCGCGTGAGCCACTGGTTTATGACGACGTGTTCGATCTGGAGATCGCTGGCGATCCCCAGCCGCGGGCCGATGGCGAGCAGATCGTGTTTGTGCGCACCTGGATGGACCGTGAGCAGGACCGGGCCCGCTCGGGGCTATGGCTGATCGATAGCGACGGCAGCAATCTGGAACCGCTGACCGCGCGTAGCACCAACGCCAACTCACCACGCTGGTCACCCGACAATGATCGGCTGGCATTCATTGCAGATGGGCAGATCCACATGCTCTGGCTGGCCAGCGGTCGCAGCGTGCAGATCAGTACGCTGGAGCATTCACCATCGTCACTGAACTGGTCGCCGGACGGTCGCTGGCTGGCTTTTGTCATGCATACGCCCAGCGCATCGAGCAATCCGGTCAAATTGCCCGGCAAGCCCAAGGGCGCTGAATGGGCACCGCAAGCGATATACATCGATTCGCTGTTCTATCGGGCCGATGGAGCCGGTTACCTGCCGCCGGGCTTTGCCCATGTCTATCTGATGCCGGCCGAGGGTGGATCGCCAATTCGCCTGACCGAGGGTGATTTCGATCACGGTGATATCAGTTGGCATCCGGATGGATCCGCGCTTTATCTGACCGCCAACCGCAGCGGCAATGCCGAGCGTGAACCAATCAAGAGCGATATTTATCGCCTGGATATTGAAAGCCGTGATTTGAGTCGCATCAGTCCGGAGTCCGGGCCCTATTCGCATCCGACAATCTCACCGGATGGCCGACAGCTGGCCTGGCTGGGATTTGAAGATCGCAAGCTATCGCACCAGGCCAACCGGCTCTACGTCATGCCGGTAGACGGCGGCGAGGTCCGCAATCTGACCGAGGATCTGGATCGCGCCATTGATGCCTTTCAGTGGCATGCCAACAGTCGGGACCTGATCATTCAGTATGACCATGAGGGGCGCAAGCTGCTGGCCCGACAGAGCATGCGCGGTGGTCGCGATGCGCTGACGGATACCGTCGGCGGCACCGCTTACGGCAGGCCTTACTCCAGCGGCTCGTTTGCCCTGGCCGATTCCGGGTTGATTGCCTTCACCCATGCAGCGGATGATCGACCGGCCGAAATCGGCGTGATTGATCGCGGACGGGTTCGTCAGGTCACCGACATCAACCGGGATTTCCTGGCCGATCACGACCTCGGCGAGGTCGAAGAGTTCTGGTACCAGTCATCAATCGATGGTCGCTCGATCCAGGGCTGGATCATCTACCCGCCCGACTTCGACCCCGAAAAGCGCTATCCGCTGATTCTCGAGATTCATGGTGGGCCGTTTGCGACTTATGGCCCGAGCTTTGCCATGGAGCTACAGCTGATGGCCGCACGCGGCAATGTCGTGCTGTATACCAACCCGCGTGGAAGCACCAGCTACGGCGAGGAATTTGCCAACCTGATTCACCATAATTACCCGAGCCAGGACTTCAATGACCTGATGGATGGTGTGGACGCCATGATCGAACGGGGGTTTATCAATGAAAAGGCGCTGTATGTCACCGGTGGCAGTGGCGGTGGCGTGCTGACCGCCTGGATTGTTGGTCACACCGACCGGTTCGCTGCCGCCGTCTCGGTCAAACCGGTGATCAACTGGTTCAGTTTCGTCCTTAACGCGGATGCCTACAGTTTCTTCAGTCAGTACTGGTTTCCGGGTCTGCCCTGGGACAGGCCGGAGCATTATCTGAAATACTCGCCGATCAGTTATGTCGGCAATGTCACAACGCCAACCATGCTGATGACCGGGGAGGCCGACTACCGTACCCCGATCTCGGAAACCGAGCAGTACTATCAGGCCTTGCAGTTGCGCGGCGTGGAAACCGCCATGGTGCGCATCCCTGAGGCCCCGCACGCGATCTACCGCCGGCCCAGCAACCTGATGGCCAAGGTCGCCTACATCATGCACTGGTTCGAGAAGTTTCCTCCTGGCAACAGCGACTGAGCGAGCCGGAATGCTGAGCTATCGCCATGGATTCCATGCCGGCAACCCGGCCGACGTATTCAAGCATGCGGTACTGATCGCGCTGGTTCGGGCCATGCAGGAAAAGCCGGCCGGTATCAGTTTTTTCGATACCCATGCCGGCCCGGCACGTTATGATCTGAGCTCCGAATGGGCATTGAAAACCCGCGAATTTGAAGCGGGCATTCAGCGTCTGTGGCAACAACCAACCAGCTCGGATCGACTCGTCGATTATTTGGAGCAAGTCCGCAATCATAATCCTGACGGTCAACTGCGCTATTACCCCGGCTCACCATTGTTGTTGCGCCAATTGCTCCGGCCGGTTGATCGATTGATCTTGTGTGAGCTGCACCCCGCCGAACAGCAAGTCTTGCGCGAGTGCTTCACGGGTGACCGGCAGGTCACCCTGGTTTGCGGCGACGGCTACCAGACGCTGGCCAGAATCGTGCCGCCTGCGAGCGGTCGTGGCCTGATCCTGATTGATCCTTCCTATGAGCAAAAGAGCGAGCTTGCGGACATGATCCAGGCGCTGGCCCAGGCGTGCAAGCGATTTGGTCACGCTGTGTACGTGATCTGGTATCCGCAAATTGACGGGCGAGACATCGATCCGGCAAGCGTCGGCAACGCACTGCAACTTCAGACAGACCAGTGGCTTGACCTCAGAATTGCTTTCCCCGATGAACAACGCCTGGGCCGCATGAGCGGCTGCGGCATGGCTATCATCAATTGCCCGTTTCGCGCCCGTCAGGGCCTGATCGATCTGACGGTCGGGGATTTTGCCGGAGCGGTCCACGAGTCGCTGATGTTGTCCCCTCCGGCCTGCTGTCCGCCACATCAAAACATCAAAATCTTTTTGGGCGCGAAGCAGCGAAGCACCAAAGCAAATGAATAAAGTAAAAAAGGGCTTTTTCTTTTTCTTTAACTTTCCCTTCCCTTTGTTTCTTTGCTGCTTCGCTGCTTCGCGAAAAAAAAGATTTTTCCTGGAAATGAAAAAACTTCAGTTCAGCCACCAGAAACCGAGGTTGAGGATAAACGCAAACGTCACCCAGGCCAGGTAGGGCATCATCAGCCATGATGCGATTGGTGAGACACGGTAGAAGCTCATCACGCAGGCGGCGATGGCGATCCACAGCAAGGCCATTTCAACCAGCGCCAAACCGAGCAGATTCAGGCCGAAGAACAAGGGCGTCCACAAGGCATTGAGCCCCATCTGAACCAGCCAGAGCGTCACCAGCCTGGAGCGCCAGCCGACCCGCCGCCAGACCAGCCAGCCGGCTACGCCAATCAGGATGTAGAGCGTCGTCCAGACCGGTCCGAAGACCCAGTTGGGTGGCGCAAAAGCGGGACGATCAAGCGTATCGTACCAGGGGCCTGGCGGAAAGAAAAAGCCGGCCGCTGCAGCCCCGGAGCTCAGGATCAGGAAAACAATCAGTCCGGCAATGCCCCGGGTACCTCGACCGGAACCTGGGACGGTCGCGTGATCAGTGCTGTTCATGGGCGGTGCCTGCCGGGTCGGGGCCATCGAGCGTCAAATACAAAATGGTACGAATCGGATTCATTTCAAAGACTCCTTCAGGATCGCTTAATCGTATCTCCAAGTATGCGAGCAATCGGGTCAAGATCACATCAGTTGCATTCCGGTCTTTTCTACGGCATTGTATCTGGCGGCTTGACGGATTGTGACAGTAGGCTCATCAACAAAAAAAAGGGCCTTTTTTGCAATGAATACCAATACAAGAATTTTCTCCGATCGTGCCCCGACGCCCTGGCATCTCTGGGCCATCGGTGTGCTGACGCTATTGTGGAATCTGATGGGCGCATTTAGTTTTGTTGCCACCCAGATTCAGCTCGACGGTTATATGGATGCCTTCAGCCCGGAGCAGCTCGATCATTTCACTTCTTTTCCGAGCTGGGCCACGATCACCTGGGCGATTGCCATCGGGTTCGCGGTATTCGGCTCGCTGGCGCTGTTGTTGCGCAGTCGACTTGCCTACCCGCTGTTTCTGGTCGGACTGCTGGCCATGATGGCAACCAGTGTCTACAATTTCATTCTGACTGACGGTGCCAACATCATGGGTACTGCAAACGTGATCTTTTCGGCAGTGATTGCCCTGGTCAGCCTGTTGCTGGTGTTCTACAGCCGGGCGATGGTCAAGCGGCGGGTGCTGAATTGATCGACACCCATCGCATTGTCCCACCGTGCAAGCGTTTCGCATGATCTCAGGCATTGCTCTACTGCGTTGTGTGATGGCGTTGCTGCTAGCGGGCTTGCTCGCGTGGACGCCGCAGGCCCGGGCGCAGGATCTGGAGAGTTTTGACCGTCGCTTCGGTGAGCTGCTGAGCGAGGACGGCGTGCCGGGTGGGGCCTACGCGGTGGTCTACGGTCCCGATATCGCTCGCGCTGCCGGTCACGGAAAACGTTCCAGTCTGAGTCAGCAAAAAGTGACACCCGAAACCGTGTTCCGGCTGGCTTCAGTGTCCAAGACCTTTGCTGCTCAGCTCACCGCACTGCTGGTCGACGAGGGCTGGTTAAGTTGGGATGAGCCGATTGTCCGCCATGTCCCCACGTTTACCCTTGCCGACCCAGACCATGCCAGTGAAATCCAGCTTCATCATCTGCTGGGTCAGTCGGGCGGGATCGTGCCAAACGCTTACGACAATCTGCTCAACGCGAATCAGCCGATGATTCGGATTCTGCCGCAGTTTGCCAAGGTCCAGCCAATGTGCCCGCCGGGTCAGTGCTACACCTATCAGAACGTGCTGTTTTCCCTGATTGAACCGGCCATCGAAGGAACGACCAGCAAGACTTATGAACAGCTGCTGATCGATCGCTTTTTTGTGCCGCTGGGTATGGACCAGTCTTCAACCGGTCTGGCCGGCTATCAGGCGGCTGACAATCGTGCACTACCTCATGTCAGAGCATCGCGGCGTATGCCCTGGCTGCCCACCGAGGTCAACGCTAACTATTATCGAGTCGCGCCGGCAGCTGGCGTCAATGCCTCGGTGCTGGATCTCGGGCGCTGGCTCAGTGCCCAGATGGGCCATGCGCCGGATATCCTTCGCCCCGACCTGGTTCGTCAGTTGACCGAACCGCGCGTGCGCACAACCCGGGATTTGCGCCGCCGCGGCTGGCGCGAACTGCTCAGTGATGCTCACTACGGGCTGGGCTGGCGCATCTATCAGGTTGGTGATGAAACGCTCTACCTGCACAGTGGCTGGGTCCAGGGTTTTGTCGCCGATATTGCCTACTCGCAGAAACGTCAGATCGGCCTGGCGGTATTGCTCAATGCCGAATCGTCGGTCCTTAACGAGATAACGACTGCCTTCTGGCGCGATGTGTTCAGCCAACCGGTTTCCCCGCCGGCCGTCCAGCAGGTCGTGCTCAATGCCGAATCGACCGGCGAACCGGAACCTTTACCCGCGCTGGGCGGTGACTGAGGCTTATCCCGCGTCGGCGACCAGTTTGTCGTCCATTGCGCTGGCTCGCTTCCAGGCCTCTCGCCTGGCCAGTCGGTCCCAGTAGGCAGAAAACACCGGTCGTGGCTCGATGGTCTTGAACTGCAGACCAAAGCCAATCTGTGAGCCGACATAGACATCGGCTGCGCTGAACTTGTTGCCAGCGATGAATTCACGGCCCTCCAGCGTCTTGTCCAAGGTGTTAAGCACGCGGCTCATGTCACCGTAGCCGACAAATCCCTGCTGTTCGGAAGAGATGGTCACGCCCAACGCCTGATTGGTAATGGCCGCTTCCATCGGTCCGGCGGCAAAAAACAGCCAGCGATAGTAGGCGGCACGCTGACTCAGCGGCGGTGCCAGGCCGGCGTCCGGAAAGGCGTCAGCCAGGTAGGCGCAGATGGCCGCGCATTCAGTCACAACGTTTTCGCCGTGAATAATCGTCGGCACTTTGCCCATCGGATTGATCGACAGAAAGGCTTCGGTTTTCAGATCGGGCCCGTATTCGAGAACCGCGACATCGTAGTCGGCACCGCATTCCTCCAGCATCCAGCGGGCAATGCGACCGCGCGAGCGCGGGTTGGTATAAAGCATGATCGGTTTGTTCATGAGCGTTGATACTCCTTGGGATTCGAGATTCAAGATCAGACTACGACAGCCAGCCGGCGAGTGCCAGAAAACCGAATACCACGAGCAGGGCGACGAATCGGCGGGTCGTATGACGGGGGTTGTCGTGGGGAATCAACATGGCAGAACTCCTGAATCGCTTCGCCTAACAGGTCAATGGGGATGGGTGAAATAGGTTGCAATATGCAACTTAAAAGCGACGATAGCAAAGTGAGTTGCAAATTGCAACTGAAAAACTCACAATAGCGCCATGACCAAAGCCAATCCTTTTGCCAGCAATTGTCCGATCGCCCGCGTCACCCGCCTGATTGGTGAGCCATGGACGCTGATGGTGTTGCGGGAAGCGTTTATGGGTACCCGCCATTTCAATGACTTCGAACGCCAGCTCGGTCTCGCCCGCAATGTCCTGTCTGATCGGCTCAAAAAGCTGGTCGAGGCCGGCGTGCTCAGGCGGGATGCATCATCATCCGATGGCCGGGTCGTGGAGTATCGTCTGACCGTAGCGGGCAAGGCACTGGCACCGGTGCTTATCAGTCTGAGCCAGTGGGCCTGCGAGAACCTGGCTTGCCAGCAGTCTCCAATGCGCTTTGTGGAGCGCGCCAGCGGTCGCGAGATTCCACCCATTCGGGTGCGTGACCAGGATGGACGAGCGCTCGAACTGGCCGAGATCGCGATGGTGGCCGGCCCGGATGCCGATGAATTGCTTCAGGCCAGATTTGCGGGCCTGAACGACAGCGTGTCGCATTGAATTCAGTCTGAGGAGCGGCTCTCGCCGTAGCGCTGCAATAGCTCTTCCACCGGCATGGCCGCCCCGAACAGGTACCCCTGAACGAAATCACAACCGCGGGTCTTGAGAATCGCCAGTTGTTCCTTGTTTTCAACCCCTTCGCCGACTACCGGCATGCCAATCGAGTGGGCCATCGCAATGATGGCCGAGGTCAGAGCAAGGTCGTCATCATTGCTCAAGACATCGGCAATGAAACTTCGATCAATCTTGACCCCGTCGACCTGAACCTGACGCAGGTGTGAGAGGCCGGAAAACCCGGTACCAAAGTCGTCCAGCCAGATCCTGACGCCGCGCTGACGCAAACTGGACAGTGTTCCAGACGCCAGGACATGATTTTGCAAAATACTGCTTTCGGTAATCTCCAGGTTGAGCAGCGTGGGTTCCAGCCCGGATTTGGCCAGTGCATCAAGGACGACTTCATCGAGGCCGCGCCTTAGCAGCTGGCGTCCCGAGATGTTCACGCCAACTCCGATGCCGGGTAGCCTGGACTGCCAGTCGGCTGCATCACGGCAGGCCAGTCTGAGTGTGCGAGCGCCCAGCTCATCAATCAGTGTGCTGGCCTCGGCCGCGGCGACAAATCGTTCCGGCGGGATCTCACCCAGCTCTGGATGGGTCCAGCGCAGCAGCGCTTCGGCTGACACCAGGCGACCGCTGCTTACGGTGATGATGGGTTGATAGGCCAGTGTGACCTGTCCTTCATCCAGGGCTTCGCGCAGGTGTTGCTCCAGCATGAGTTGCTGGTCAGCCTGTGCGGTCAGCTCGTCACTGAAAAAAGCATAGCAATTCTTGCCCTGGAGCTTGGCCTGGTACATGGCCAGATCGCCACATTTGAGCAGCAGTTTCGAGTTGTGAGCGTCTTCGGGAAATCGAGTGATGCCGATGCTGGCGCTCAGGAACACGCTGCGATTGGAGGTTTGAAAAGGCTCCTGGATAATGTCGAGAATCTTGCGCGCCAGCTTGCGGCAGCGTTCCTTGGTTGCTTCACCGGAGACCAGAGCGACAAACTCATCGCCCCCCAGCCGTCCAATCACGACCCGATCTTCGGTCGCTGCTGTTTCCGCCGGGGTGGTACTTCCGCGCAGTCGCGTTGCAAACTCGACCAAGACCTCGTCCCCGGCATCGTGGCCGAGGGTATCGTTGATGCGCTTGAAATTGTCCAGATCGATAAACATCAGGCCCAGCGAATTGCCGCTGCCCGGGTAATCGGCAATGGCGTCGTCCAGCAGTTCGCGGAACATCAGGCGATTGGGCAGGCTGGTCAGGCTATCCTGGTAGGCGAGGCGTCGAATATCTTGATCGTTCTGCCGCATGGTAGTGGTCATGCGTTTGAACGACCGTATCAGCACGCCGAGTTCATCGCCACTGCGACTGCTCAGACTGATGTCATCGAATTTGCCTGACTCGAGGTTCCTGACCGCTCCGGCCAGTTCCCGAATCGGGCGTACCAGACCGCGACCGACTCGCCAGCCCAGCACGGCGGCTGCGGCCAGTAACAGCAGAAACGCCAGCACCAGCATCCGCATCTGGCCCGAAAAAATGGCTTGGAGTTGTTCGGTCATGGCGGCTTGTTCCTGACCGATGGCCGCATCCACGCCGTCACGTGACAGCCCGATGCGAACACCGCCAATGCGGTTCCGGCCAAGGCGCACCGGCATGCTGACATCCAACGCGTCAGGATGCCACTGGGTCAGCAGCTCATCGCTTTGTATGGCGGCGGATGCGAGATCGTCATTCATGACCTCGCCAAAGCGCTCCAGGGTCGGGGTGCCGTCGTGGATGATCCGCCCGTCCAGATCATAGATCAGCACGTAGAGGACATCGGCCTGATCCAGCACCGAGATAGCCGTGTCGCGCAGGCCCTGAAGATCGTAGTAGTACATCAGGTTGGGCAGGGTTTCGGCCAGAAAACGTATCGTGACCTCGCCCCGGCGTTCCAGGTCTTCCCAGGCCTGCTCGCGCATGATCGTACTGGTATTGCTGACCAGTTCGAGATGGCTGCCGAGGCTGGAGTACCACAGACCACCCAGCACCATTAGCAGAACCAGGCCCCCGCCGATCAGGGTAAGGATGAATTTCTGCTGAAGTCCCAGCGCTTTCATTCCAGCTCCTGTCGAACCTTGCTGGACAGCTCGCGCAAAACGTCGAGCTGAGACAGTGTGGCTTCATCCGGCGCGCTGAATCGTTCGGTACGGAAATAGTTGGCCAGCGCGGGGCCCGCTTCCGGATCGGCTGCGGCACCAAGCAACAATTCGCGCAGACGATCGCGCACCGGGTCAGACAGGTCGGCACGAACCAGCTCCAGCCCGCGTGGATAGTCGGGGCTGCGCGCAATGATTTGCAAATCGTTCTTGTAATGCGGATAGGGGGCAACCAGCTCCTCCCAGTCCTGGTTGCTGATGGCGGCCGCATCGACGATCCGCTTGTGCACCCAGGCCACCGAATTGGCTTCCGTCCCGGTAAACGCATAGCCGACAAACTCGTCCGATGGACGGTCCAGCGGAGAGATCAGAATCGCAACCGGAAGCTCCTCGGCCAGCAGCATGCCGGCCGGTACCAGGTAAGCACTGGTCGACATCGGATGCTGAAAGCCCACTGAGTGACTGCGCAGCGAAGCCAGTGAGTCCAGGCCACTGTCGCGACGGACAATAAACAGGCTGTGGTACTGGCTCAGGCCTCCGCGCCACCCCAGCGCCAGCAGCTCGGCACCCCCGCGATCCATCATGCCGACCGCCGCGCCAGCCGTTTCGGTTACCCAGTCTACCCGGCTCTGACGCAGGTAACTGATCATGGCCTGGCCGTCACGCGCCATCAGTATCCGGCCCTGCGTGATTCCGACATCTCCCATGCGCGCCACGACGTAATCCAACAGGGGTTTGAGCCGGTCGTAATGTGCGCGCGGATTGTCGCTGACCCGACCGATGACCAATACACCGTCATCGTCCATCGCAGCTGCCGGAAATGCCAACGCAACTGCTAGCAGCGCCATAGCTGCAAATCGGAGAGGATATCGATTCAGTACCACAGCATTTACCTCAAATGGACCACAAGCCGCCATACCCAACGGCAAACGCCGCAATTCATGCCTGCCCTCCTGAAATCCCTCGCGCTCAACATTTGAACAACTTGCGCGCAGTTTACTCCAAGCCTGTCATCCAGAGAGATCGAGGGCGGGGTAGTGAAACCGGAGCCAGTCGCCAGAATTGTTCGGCCAGTGCAACGGCCTGGTCCCGCACCTCGATCAATTCGCTCCTGGGTACAACGGCTTCGAGTGGTGCGTCGGAGACCATGCCGTTGGCAGCGGGGGCCAGTCGCATTGGCAACATGTCGTAGATAGGTGTCAACCTCAGCTTGAGTTCGGATTCACCCGGTTGCCAGAAAAAACTCAGGTTGCCAAAGTGACGGTCATTGTTGTGAATCAAGCGGCCAAAGGCCTCAAGCAACAGGATTCGCTGCTTGCTCCAATCGGAGATTCGGTCCGGCAGTTCAAGTTCCGGGTACTGGTGAGGAAATAATCGACCCAGATATCCCTGGGATGCCCTGTCCGAGATAAAGGGAGGCAATACTCGCGGGTTGATCTCAGGATGGGGAGAAGGAAAGAGGGTTGGGAACTACAGGATTTTGTACTCTTTTCCACTTTGCCCTTTTCCCTCTCCCCTTCATCCCTTGCTCTGGAACGATCCTAAAAACGCTTCCAGCCAGCGAAAGCGAATATGTTCCTGCTCCAGCCGAAGTCGCTCACCCAGAGCATCGTCGCGCAGGGCCTTGTAGAGTGTTTGCTCGGTATCACTGAGTCGGTCGAGCTGGCCGGTGAATCGGCGGTCTTTCGGTTCCTGTCCCCACAGGTCCCGGTGGGCATCAAGGGTGGCCCGGTCCATCAGAAACGAGCGCGCATGGGGTAACTGGTGGCGGAAGCGATTGAGTATGGCAAAGCCATGGGTGTCGATGTCGCCCCAGTACCAGGTGCGTGCACGGGCCAGCCAGTCGATGCCGGCCAGACGATCAATTCCATATCCCAACCCGAACAGCACGATGGCGCGCGGGTGGGCCGGAAAGGCCAGGCCATTGATCTCGTTTTCGGTCACGAAGACGTCCTCCACACCCAGATCGAGCCTGGCGAACTCTTCGGGCAGGACTGACAGATCACTCAACCCGGACAGATACAAATCCGGATCAAGAATGCGAAAACGCACCAGCGCCGGTCGGCTGGCCAGGCCATAGCGCTGATTGAAACCGCGGATGCCGCTGGCGGTCGGGTCGATGGCGTTCGCTGGCACAACGGCGTCGAGCAGTTCCGCCACCAGGGCGCGTCGGGACTGGATAAACTTGGTATCCACACCGGGGATATCGAGTTGACGCAAGTAAACGCCCGGTCGGGGTGTTTTTATGAAATATCTCATCATGGCCGTGAGTCGTGGCCAGTCGTCAGCCCGTTTCAAAACCTCAAGCGGGCGGCGCATCAGCCAGTCGCGCAGCCCCGGAAATTCTGCCAGTAGTGCGCTGGAAAGCGACTCGAAGCGCTCGGCGGCCCGCGACTTGCCGATCATCTTCAACGCATCGACACGGCTGGGAATCACGACTTGCCACGGCAGACGATTGGTTCCGCGGGTGCGATGATGGATCTGGCGCCAGTGAATGTCGTAGCCATGGCCCTGCTGGTCACGGGCGTGATCCATCAGCAACTGGACCCACTGGCGGACGGACTCGAAGCGCTCGTCAAGATCGCGCGAGCGCGCCCGCCGAACGCGAAGTTTCAACGGAAAGAGATGGTCCTCGCCCGGCCCGTCGGCTAGCCCATCAGCCAGGATACGGCCCGAGTCCCAGTGCTTTCGTACCTGCTCGGTCAGCTCAGCCGGCGTGGTCCAGGGCAAGTCGGTCATGGTGTTGCAATGGACTGAACCGATTCACGCGCCGCTTTTTCGGCCCGGTACTCCTCGATGGTCAGGTTGCGCAGCAGTGACTGGCGACCTTCGGGATTGTGTACGAAACCGACGCTTTCCACGAACGGCTCGATGATGTGGATCTTCTGCAGTGGTGTGACGATCAACAACTGCAGATTGAGCCGCCCGAACAATTCCAGCCCGTAACGCGCTGACTCATCGGAGCCGCGGCCAAAGGCCTCATCAATGACGACGAACCGAAACGAGCGCGAACGCTTTTCACCCCATTCCAGGCCGAATTGATACGCGAGACTGGCGGCCAGCACGGTATAGGCCAGCTTTTCCTTCTGACCCCCGGATTTGCCACCGGAATCGGCGTAGTGTTCGTGCTCGCTGTCGTCTTCTCGCCAGCGCTCGGAAGCCGAAAACGCAAACCAGTTGCGCACATCGGTCACTTTGCGGGTCCAGCGCCGGTCCAGCTCAGCGCTTCCTTCGCGGCCACGGAAGCGTTCAATGATGGCGCGCACCTGCATGAATTTCTGCTCCGAATACTGGGCATCGGCCGAGCCGGTCACGGTGTCTTCAGTGCAGGCCCGAAGGCTCTGCTGAAATTCGCGGATATCCGGGTCCTGGGCGTTCTCGGCCAGCAGCCGGATGTAGCGGCCGCGTTCGTAGTCGATTTCATGAAGCGAGCGGTTGATGACCTCAATGCGATCACGAATCTGCTCACGCTCGCGATTGAGCTGGGATTGGAAATTGGCCACTTCTCGGATGGCATTTTCGTTCAGCAATTCCTTGAAGCGTTTCTCGAACCGCGGCAGATCATCGCCTTGCAGGCGCTCGAGCATGACTCGATATTCGTCGGCTGCCTCGACACTGACATCGGCCTCGCGGGTTTCTTGCGGCCAGGCGTGGTGAAAGTCCTTCATGGCCTGAATGATGCGATCATTGAGACGGCGAATCTGCTTGTCGGCGCTGTCGATGCGCGTGGTCAACCAGTCGCGGAATTCACGCTGCCGGGCATCAATGGATTTCAGATTGACGGCGCGCCCTTCCAGGGCTTCGCCGCGCAGGCCTTCCAGGCGTTCGAAGGTGTCAGCCCGATCGTCTTCGTCCACGGTAGCCAGTTCGCCCAGCGCACTTTCGCGGTCTTCGCTATAGCGCCGGATCTGTTCGGCCGCGGTGCTGCGGCGACCCTGCAGTTCCTCCAGTTGCTGTTCCAGTTCCTTGCTGGTCTGCTCGCTGGCATCAAGCTGAGCGCGCAGGGTCTTGAGTACATCGGACTGTTGCTGAAGCGCTTTGAACTCATCCTCCAGCTCGACTATGGCGCGCGCCGATTCAGACCAGTTGAGGCGCTGGAAGTCGTCAAACATTTCCAGTCGGCCCAGGTCGCCCAGGCGTTCGGTCAGTTGCCGCGATTCGGCATCCATTTGGCTGATTTTTTCAGCGATGATCTGAATACGCTTCTCAAGCTGGGCGCGTTGTTCGTCCAGGGCGCGAATCTTGTTTTCGTTGCTCCAGCCCAGAACAAAGCGCGTGCGGTCGTTGATGGCGTGACGGTCGTCTTTTTCATGGCGCACACCACCGGTCTTGATCTGACCCGCAACCGTGATGGCGCGCTGCTGGCGCCGGAAATCATTCAAGTCAGTGCAACAGACATGATCGAAGCGTCGCGCCAGCTCGTTTTCCAGCCAGCCGTACAGGGCGCTGTCGGTCTTGATCTCGAGCTTGCGCGGCAGTGATTGTGCATGCAGGGAATCGCGCGGCTGCGCACTGGCCTGGCGCACCCGGTAATAGACCAGGCGGCCCTGCAAGCGTGTCTGATCAACCCAGCCGGCGACCGCACCATAGTGTGCGTCGGGCACCAGCAGAGACAGTGCGAAATTATGCATCAGACGTTCGATCGCTCCTTCCCAGTCGCGTTCGTCCTCGCGCACCTGGAGCAGTTCGCCGGCAAATGGCAGTTCGTCAGCCGCCAGATTCAATGCGCTGCACAGTTTCTCGCGCAGGGCCAGCATGGCTGCCGGCAGGTTGGAGCGCCTGGCCTTGAGCGATGTCAGCTCGGTATCGATGTCATCCCGTTGCTGCCGCAGTTCCCTGAAGGCAACTTCCTGGTCAGTGCGTTCGTTCTGGACGTCAGCCTGGCGCGCCTCGGCCTGCTCGCGAGCCTGGCCGATGGTGCCACGATTGTTCACAAACTGCTCGGCAGTCGGTGCCGGACCAAAATCCAGACGTTCGGCCAGTTCGCGGTAGCGATCGGCCTGCTGGCGTCGCTGTGTTTTTTCGGCCTGATGCCGCCGAATCTCGGCCTGAATCCGTTCGAGTCGGTCGCCGCCGTTTTCGGCAATCGCCTGGCGTAGCTCAAGTTCGCGCTCGCGTTGCTCGGTTCGACGTCGTTTCAAATCGTCAATGCTCCCATCCAGACGGGCCGATTCACGTTCAAGGTCGGCCAGCCGCTCATCCAGCAGCCCGACCTCGAGATCGGCAAACCAGCCCGAAAGCGCATCGCGGCATTGCCGCAGCCCGGCGGCCTGGTGGCTGCGTTCAGCATGGTCATCGGCATCCTTGACGATCGGCTGCAACGCCGCGATCTGGGCCTTGGCCTTGAGCACCGCCTCGTGGGCGCGATTGAGATCATCGAAGTGATGGATCAGGGCGTCGATGCGCGCGGCCGTGTCGGCTGGCTGCAGCATGTGTTCGCGCACGAACTCGGTCAGGTTGCCCACCGACTTCATCGAGACGGTCTGGTTGAACAGGTCCAGCGCCTGGTCACTGGCAATACCCAGTCGTCGGCGCAAGGCCGCGCCGTAGGGCGGGAAGGTGGTGTGCAGCTCGACATGCTCGGTCTGGCGCAAGCGCTTGCGCAGGTCTTTCAAATCCGTGCCGAACCCCGAGAAATGCTCGTCGATGGACAAGGCCTTGTCGGCAACCAGGTAGAAACGTTCCGGCTGACCGCGGGTGTCGGCGATCCAGAACACCTGGGCCAGGGTGACGTCACGATCGAAGCCGTCATTGTGAAAATGGGCGAGGATGACCGAGTAGTGGTTGTGATCACGCAGGGCGACAGGTCGGGCCGACAGGCCGGCATCGCCGCGTTCGGACTTGTAGTAACCCAGTACGTAAGAGCGCAGGGAGCGCTCGCGGGCCTCGGCTCCGGCGGCCTTGTTATAGGTAATCCGCTGGGCCGGCACCAGCAGGGTGGTAATGGCATCGACCAGAGTCGACTTGCCCGAGCCGATATCACCGGTGACCAGGCAATTGGATCCCTGTGGCGACAATCGCCAGACATGGCGATCAAACGTGCCCCAGTTGAACAGCTCGACCCGGTGCAGGCGGTAGCCGGCCCGGGTATCGTCGCTGACAAAGTCGAGTGCTAGGTCTTCCATCAATTATTCGCTGATCGCGTGTTCGGTGTATTCGCCCAGGCGAGCATCGAACTCATTGAGCCACTGGGCATCGACGTAGGCCTTGAGAATGCGCCGGACTTCGAACTGGTTGTCCTGACCCCGCAGCTTGCGCAAAAAACCCATTTCCACCGCCTTGTTGATATCCATGCCGACCCGGTCGACCAGCTTGGCCTCATTGGCTGATTCGGGCAGGAACAGGCGCAGCAGTTCGACTATTTCGTCGCGCGACAGCACCAATCGTACATCGCCGCCACCGGCATCGTGCTCGGCCAGTTTTTTACGAAGAAGAGCCAGCAGCAGACTGACCGGATAGCTCAACTGGCGACGTGCCATCAGACGCGGCAGGGCAGCGGTTTCGTCATCATCCGGAAGCTGGCGCAAAAAGGCATAGCCTTCGGCCTCGTCGACAATCAGCTCGAGACCCAGCGTGGCCACGTAATCACTGACCGCCGCCTGACGATCGAGTAATTGTTGCCAGATTTCTGTTGACTGGTCAGCGTAGACCACGCCCTTGAGCAGGGCGATCAGCGGTAGGGAAAGGCGGGGATCCGGGCCGGAATCGTTCATCGCGAGAATAGTACCAGAGGGATTCGGGCCTGACGCTGCTGGCCCGAAGCGGTGGTCCAGTCAACGGTCTGCTGACGATCATCGTCGATTAGTCCGCCAGCATCCTCGGCGGCAATCGCCAGGTAGGTCACCAGTTCGGCCAGCCCGAGCTCAAGTGGCTGCAATTCGAGCAATTCGGACAGGCTGATCTGGTCGCGGGTTTGCAGCGCTTTACGAATGCCGCGTTCCAGCGCCTGGCGGTCGACATGGACCTGGTCGAACAAGGCTTCGGTATCAATGTCATCGGCGGCGGCCAGGGTTGCCTGTTGTTGAATGTCTGGCCGCATCGGGGGGCTGAACAAGGGCCGGTCCATGACCAGGTCAATGTTGGCGACCGGCAGGTCCAGGTTCATGACCAGATTCCGGGGAGGCTGTTCGCGCACCGCCACCGCCTTGCGTTCCAGGTTGCGGATCAGCTCCATGATGCGCCGGTTTTCCAGCCAGGCCAGATCATCCAGAAAGCGTCGCAACTGCTCTGACAGCCGGGCCACGGTGCGTTGGGTTACTTCGCCGGCTTCGAGCCAGTCAAAATGAATACGCCGCAGCCGGCGGTCCGGTTTGAGCGCGCTGACGGCTTCAAGGTCGAAGGTTCGCTGCAGCAAGGTATTGAGTTCTTCCTGGCGCGCCGGAGACATCAGAAAGTCCCAGAAGGCGCGAAAACTGCGCCCCTGGTCGGAATCGGCAATCGCATCCTGCTCGCCAAAAATCTCCTCAAGTACTTCGCCCTTGCCGCCATCGAACCAGGTAATGCGTTCGCGGACCTGACGGTCAAGCTGGCGGAAGTTATGTTCGACCTGACGAAAATCCGCCAGCAGGGCACGCGCAGTGTCGGCCATCTGCAAAAAGCGTTCCTTGAGCCGGGTATCGTCCATAAACGCCAGCTCGCCGGATCGGACCTGTTCGATCTCCCGGTCGATCTCGGCCCGTCGCGACTTCAGTTCGGCAATTCGGGCCTCGGGATCGGTCTCGGTGCCACGAATGATCTGCTTGAGCAGATCGAACACCGTCATCAGCCGCGATTCGGCACCGATAAAGCCGGGTTGCTCCAGCCCGCTGAGCCAGCCAATGGCATTCTCCGTTGCCGGTGTCAGGTCATAGTGGGCCTCGTCGCTGTCGGTGGTGTAGTAACGGCGCAACCAGGCCCGTCGATTATCCGCCCAGTCCTTGAGATAATCCAGGGCAGCGCGCGGAAAAATATCCTCACCCCGGCTTTCACGAATATGCGCCAGATGATCCTCCAGCCGGCTGGTCAGCTCGCCTTCGGCAATCGCCCGCACATTGGGTTCGATGAACACCCGTTGTAGAAAGCTGACCACCATCGGCGCATGATCGGCCTGCAGCAAACGCCACCCGGCATGCGCACCACGCAGTTTGTGCAGTTCATCGAAATCCATGCACCGATTCTACCGCTCATGGAGCGCCGAGAAGAAAGGCCATCAGCGGCAACAGGCCCTGAAGTATTTTCCAATCCTTAAATGAGTCTGAAGGAGCGGGTTAGAGTCAGCCGGTTCTCAAGGTCTGTCCATGGATCGTTTTGAACAGTTTTTGGCGGGCTTTCTGGAGCTGCTCCGCCGCCTGATTGTCGCTGATCTGTAGCGCCACTGCATCGAGTATTGCAAAGGTCACCCCGGTCTTCAAGCAGTCTTTGGCACCCGGCAGTGATTTGAGCCTGTCGTAGGGCGTCATCAGGTTCTCATAGCGGTAGACCTTTCGTTCCTTGCCCTTGGCATCGGTCCGGGTTTCGGGGAAAAAGCAGGGGCGGTGGAAGTTCAGGCAGGGGTTGAGATGGTCCCGGTTGAAGTCATTGATCAGGGCTGCCCAGCGCTGCGGGATATGGCTGTAGCTGAACTATTTTCGGACCACGGCGGCATTCTTGCTCTCGGCCAGTGCATTGTCATTGCTGTGCCGTGAGCGTGACTTGGTGAACTCGATGCGCAGCTTTTCGAGGAGCCCGGCGACCCGACCGTTGACGTATTCCGAGCCGTTGTCTGAGTGGAATCCGAGTAGGGTGAAGGGGAAGGCATCGAGCATCTGCTTCAGTGCCGGGATCAGGTGGCACTCGCTGATCTTCTCGACACTGCAAACCACTTCGAACTGGGTGACCTCGTCGACGGCGTTGATATGGTAAACGCCCTTGCGTTTGTCCTCATCCCCTTGGTGGACGGTGTCGATCCGGATATAGCCGGGCTGGCCGTTGGGCTGGGGTTTGCGCCGCTCACCGATCGTCGACACCTTGGGCCGGGTCTTGTCGAAGTGGCGCCGCTGCCGGGTGTAGGTCGTGGACTGGCGCAGGTTGTACAGGTGGCTGACCGAGATCGTGGCCAGACGCTCGTACTCGACCTGGCCAAAAACCACATAGGCTTGCTCGCAGAGTTTTTTGACCGCCGGGCCGCAGGGTGTCTCGTGGCGCTCGTCCGTGGCCGCGAGCAGCCGGATGTCCTCCACAGTGTAGCGGCGGGCAAAGCCGGTCACGGTGCGCTGCTAACGCTGTTAGCGCGGTATTGACCGATCAATCGCGTCATCTGCTGGCGGGAGTACCCATTGACCTTCATCAGGTAGCGGATCACCACCCCCTTGTGCTGGCGAGAGCAGCCCAAGTAACCAAATCGGGCCAATTCGCCCTGGATCCAGCGGTATCCGGCGTCCTTGTCGCTGATCACCGCAAAGGCCACAGCTTGAGTCCCGCTCAGGAATTCCGCGAGCTGCTCCACCGTCGTCAAATTGTCGAGCTTCATGATGGCTTTCATCCTCCACCATGGACAGAATCCTGCGCCGGGTTCAGACTCATTTTATATTGGACAAGGCTCAGGCTTGCATCCAGGCAGAAGATTGGTGATAATGCGCGGCTAATTTCAATTTTTGCAGGAACAACCGCCATGAAGGCAGATATTCATCCCAGCTACCGTGAAGTGGTCTTCCAGGATCTGTCCAGCGATCTGGTTTTCAAGACCCGCTCGACCGTCCAGACCAAGGAAACCATCCAGTGGGAAGATGGCAATGAATATCCGCTGGTCAAGGTGGAAGTCTCAAGCAAGTCGCACCCCTTCTACACCGGCAAGCACAAGATGCTCGACACCGGCGGCCGCGTCGACAAGTTCAAGAAGCGCTACGGCAAGTAAGCGATCGCAAATTTTGACGCCGGGGCCTTCCCGGCGGTCACTGACTCGCCTGAGCCAGCTCAATTTCCATCGAACAGGCTGTCCGTCTCGGCCAGCGTGATCAGCGGAATCGCCTCGACTCTGTCATTCGCGCTCTGAATCTGATCAAGCAGTTTTTCTCTGGCGATCATGCCACTGGCCTACCATGAAAATCGTCAGACTGCCTTATGTTTTTCATGGTTAATGGCTGCTTCGACAAGTTCAACAGGCGCTACGGCAACAGCAAGAAGTAATCCGTCTGTTCCGCTGCGGCAGCGGGCTGGGGCGGCCAGGCCACTCCCAGCCGCTGGTTTGAAGTCGTTTCCCCAATCAAGACCTTTCAGCCGTCCATCGGGCTAATCGAGCCGCCAATCCGGTGGCTCTGGACTATTCTCTGATAGCGTTTTACGATGCAGACTCGAAAACCATCGGGGTTACTGCATCGCATGAGGCTGAATAAGAAATCGCTGAATCGGAACACGGGTTTCACCCTGCTGGAACTGGTCATCACGATCGCACTGGTCGCAATCGTGACTGCGCTGGCAGCACCGAATCTGCGCAACGCCATTCAGAACAACCGTCTGACCGCGCAATCCAACGATTTTGCCGTTGCCATGCAGCTGGCCCGAACAGAAGCGATCAAGCGCGGCCGGCCGGTCTCGATCTGCGCCAGCGATGTGGCTGGCGGCGGCGATGATCCGGAATGCGGCGACAACTGGTCGCTCGGCTGGATGGTATTCGTCGACGCGGAAGGCTCGGCCGGCAATACCAGCGTAACCGTTGAAGAGCGGATACGGGTCTGGCGCCCGGTCAACGACGACATCGAAGTTGATGTGCCGGATTCGGTCGAATTCTTTCGTTATCTCCCCAGGGGCAATCTGGACGACGCCTCCGGTGCCACCTTCCCGTTTGTCATCAACATGGATATCCCGGGCTGTACCGGCGATCAGGTTCGCCAAATCCGGATCGTTCGCACCGGGAGTAGCTCCGTGACCCGAGTGGCGTGTACATGATGAAAAAGACCATCAAATCCACCACCCTGCTGCGGCGCGCTGCCGGCGTGACCCTGATTGAAGTGCTGATCTCGCTGCTGGTACTGTCGATTGGTCTGCTCGGCGTAGCGGCACTGCAGAGCTTCACCCTGAAGGCTAATCAGGGTGCCTACTTCCGCACCCAGGCCGTCAATCAGGCCTACGAGGTAGCAGACTTCATCCGCAGCAACCGGGGCGCGCCCGATGCGATCGATTGGGCGATCTGGCAGACCCGGATCAGTCAGCAGCTGCCGGAGGGCGCGCTGGTGGTCGTGATTAACAACAACATAGCGACGGTCGAAGTCAGCTGGCAGGAAAACCGACTCGGCGATGAGCCGTTTGGGGGAGAGTCCGTTTTAGTGACGAGTGTGCTATGAAGATGCGAGGTGTTTACTTGAATTATCCCAAGATTATTCGCGGCTTCAGCCTGGTCGAGCTGATGGTCGCACTGGTGCTCGGGATGCTGTTGATCGGCGGTGTTATCTCGCTGTTCGGCGGCAGCAAGGCGACGTTCCAGGCCAACGAAGCGCTGGCGCGGGTTCAGGAAAACGTCCGCTTTGCGCTCAACGAGCTGCAGTTCGAATCCAGAGGCGTGACCAATAACGGCTTCTGCGGCACACGACCCGAGCCGTTTCAGCACCTCAATGTGACGCCGGGCTGGCAGGAGGCAATTTTTGGCGTCAACAGCAATCTGATGGGCTGGGAGTTCGACGGCACGGCCCATGACGATACGCTGACGCTCGACGCAGCCTACCCGACCGCCACGGCCGGCAACTGGTCAACCCGACCCCGCCAGCTTGATGGATCGACGCCTGATCTGGCGCTGCCCGCGCTGTTTTCCGCCAGCGCGACTGTGCGCCCGGTGCGCGACAGTGACGTCGTGGTGGTGCGCAATCTGACCCCGATTCCCGGCGTGAGCGCCGATGCCTCCAGCTTGCAGAGCGATGCCCGGATCAGTCTGAACGGCAACCATGGTCTGGCCGAAGGTGAGCTGGTGCTGGTCACCGACTGTAATGGAGCTGATCTGTTCCGTAATCGCTCCGGTGATGCCGAGCTGAGCCGGGCGGCCGGGGGCAACTGCGGCGACTGCCCGGGCAATGTCGCCCCGGTTGGAAGCTGGGTGACCGAACATCAGCCACATATGCAGATCTACCGCGTGCAGATCTGGGGCTATTTCGTCGGCTTCAATGAAGTCCGTCAGCAGCCCGGCCTGTACAGAATCAATCTGTCGGGCTGCCCCTGCGGTGCGATCGAGGAGATTGTCGAGGGTGTGGAAAACCTGCAGGCCCGCTTTGGCTACAGCAAGCCAGCTCCGGACGGCGACGGCCAGACCGTCCAGGCCGGCGACTGGCTGTCGGCCGATCAGTTCGAGGACTGGTGGCCGGTGATTTCTGCGCGCGTCTCGATCCTGCAGCGCTCTGGCGAATTTTCCGGCACGGCGCCGGTGGCCCGGCAATTCAATCTGGGCGGCACTTTCATCACCTCGCCGCTGGACGCCCGGATGCGCCACGACGCCTCCACCACCATCGCTTTGAGAAACCGGGTGATCATCGATGATTGAACGTAACCAGATGCATCATCCACGGCTCGCCCGGCCACTTCGCCAGCGCGGTGCCACCCTGCTGATCGCGCTGCTGCTGCTGCTGATTCTGACCCTGCTGGGGCTGACCTCCAGCAACGTCGCCATCATGCAGGAACGCATGGCCGGCAACATGGCGCAGTCCAACGAAGCCTTCCAGCTGGCCGAAAGCACCCTGCGCGCGGTGGAAGCGCGCGTGTTCAACAATATCTGCCTGTCGGGTGGCTCCGGCGGCTTCGGTGCCATTCCTAGAATGTCGGCTCTGGGGCTTGACCCCAATGACTGCACCCTGTCCGGCCTGGCCGACCCGTCTTCGACCTGGCCCCTGGCACCCGCCGAGGTGGCCCAGCCCGGTGATGACGGCTGGGCACGCTTCTTTATCGCCCGACTGCCCAACCGACCTCGCTGTCATGCCATGCAGAGCGATCTGATTGGGGGCGGGAAAATCAATGATGAAAGTTATGTGGTCCTGGCCAGTGGCCGCGCCGCCAGCGGCAACAGCGAAGCGATCGTCCAGGCCGTCTACACCTGCAAACAGTGATGCCCATGAACATGATGCCCCTAAACAGCAGACTCCAGGTTGTCGTTCTCGTTTTTGTCTATGCCAGTATCGCCGGCTGGCCGGGCAATGCTCGGGCTGATGCGCTGGATATCGCCGAGACGCCGCTGTTTGCGGCCATTGCGATCGATCCCAATATCATGTTCACACTCGATGACTCGGGGTCGATGCAATGGGAATTTATGCCTGATGGTGCGCAATTCACCTTCACGCTTTACATGTTTCCTCGTCCCAATGGACTTTACGGGGGGGTTGATTATGCCAATCAAGTGCCCTCATTCCGTGACGACAGTCTGCATAACTACTTTGGCCGCTCGGCCGCCAATAATGGTGTCTTCTACAATCCTGACCTGACCTACAGGCCCTGGGCCAATGCTGATGGATCGAGCATGCCGGATGCGAACCCGGCCAATGCTTTGTATAACCCGGATTTGCCGGGTCTTGGAGGGCTAAATCTGATCGTTGAGCAAACCCAGAGTGCAGTTTGGTTCCGTGGCAACGCTTTTAATCAAGGGTTTTGTGACCCATGTAATGGTAACCACACCTATTGGCCGATCACCTACTACAATTATCTGGGTGGCGACCGTACTGATCGAGACAGCTATCAGCGTGTCCGAATTACCACTGCGACTCCGGCAGGTGCCACGTTTACCAGCCCTGGCGGTATAACCCGTACCCGAAACGAAGAGATACTGAACTTTGCCAACTGGTTCCAGTATTCACGTTCAAGGGTGCTGGCTGCGCGCAATGGAATCGGTCGCGCCTTTACCGAATTGCCGCAACGGGCCAGGGTCGGTTTCGGTGCCATCAATCAGGGTAACAACAACGTTGATGGGGTTAATACTCGCAGTATTATCGACGGCGTGAGGCCGTTTGCTGATGCCGGCCGTCAGGGCTTTTATGACCGACTCTACGGGCGCGTGCTCAATCGGTCCGGCACGCCACTTCGACGCTCGGCTGAGGCCGTTGGCGAGTACTTTTCCCGAACGGACAATCGTGGCCCCTGGTCCAGCACGCCGGGTTCAGCCGGGGGTGATGATCTGGCTTGTCGTCAGAGCTTCCACATATTGATGTCCGATGGTTTCTGGAATGGGGCCGATCCAGGTGTTGGCAATGCCGACAATACCAACGGGCCGGTTCATACTTCCCCGGAAGGCGATACTTTCCAGTATACGCCGACTGACCCGTTTCGCGATAATCGGACCAATACCCTGGCCGACGTGGCCATGCATTACTGGAAAAATGATCTCAGGACAGATCTGGATAATCGCGTGCCAACCAACGCCGTTGATCCGGCATTCTGGCAGCACCTGACCACCTATGGCATCGGCCTGGGTGTGACCGGCAATCTGGATCCCGCCGTGGTCCAGCAGGCGGTGGAAGACGGCACGGCGATAAATTGGGGTAATCCCGCTGCGAATAACCCGGACAAAATTGATGATCTACTTCACTTCGGCATCAATGGGCGAGGAGGATTTTTCAGTGCGGCTGATCCCGACACTTTTGCGGCCCAACTCGGTGCCATTCTGCGTGACATCACAGCACGATCTGGTGCCACTACCGGACTGTCGGCCTCCTCCACCCGTCTGAACGCCGGCTCGATCGTCTATACCGCCGGCTTCGATTCGGAAGACTGGAGCGGTGATCTGCTCGCTATCGATGTCGGGACGGGCGTGGAGCTCGAGTCGGCGGCCGACCGCCTGGCGCTGCTGGGCTCTACCGGCCGCACCATCGCCACCTGGGATCCGGTTGGCGGCCAGGGCGTGGCGTTCGCGCCTTCCGGCAATCTGACGCCGAGATTGGCCGACGGCAGCTTTATCACCGAAGCGATGGTGCCGATGCTGGTTGACTTTATCGCCGGAGACCTGACGGCCGGAGGCGGCAGTTTCCGTGCTCGCACCAGCATGCTCGGCGATATCGTCGGCTCCCAGCCGGCCTTTTCGGGCCCGGGCAATGAGGGCTGGGGCGTGATCGATGCGGATTATTTCACCTATATCGATGGTGCCAAGCGCGACCCGCGCGACCCCTGTGCGGCCAACCCAATGGGCGGTCCGCCCTGTCCCGGCGGGCGCCGCAACACCGTGTTTGTTGGCGCCAACGACGGCATGCTGCACGCGTTCGATGCGGTCACGCTGGAAGAACACTTTGCCTACGTGCCGGCCGCTGTGCACGACAAGCTCTGGCGCCTGGCCGATCCCGACTACAACCATCAATATTATGTTGATGGCCAGGTGGCCATTGCCGACGCCAAGATTGGCAGTGACTGGGGCACCTTCCTGGTCGGCACGCTGGGTGCCGGTGGCCGCGGCGTCTACGCGCTCGATATCACCCAGCCCCAGAGCTTCAATCCCGCGACCGACGTGCTGTGGGAATTCACCGCCGAAGACGATGACGATCTTGGCTTTACCTTCGGTCAGCCGACGATTGCCAGAATGTCTGACGGCACCTGGGTAGCGATTTTTGGCAACGGCTATAACTCGGTGGACCGTCAGGCCTATCTGTATGTCCTGAATCTCGAAACTGGCGCAGAAATCGCCAAGATTCCGGTGGGCAACGATGGTGCAAACGGCCTGTCCGGCGTGGCGGCGGTTTCGTCGGAGGACGACCCACTGTCGGTTAGCTTTGTCTATGCCGGCGATATCGAGGGCAATATGTGGCGTTTCGATTTCGACTCCGGAGTGTCCTCCGGTTTCGGCGGTAATCCCTTGTTCACCGATCCCGATGGCCGGCCGATTATCGCCGCGCCAGACGTGGCGCTGCATCCGATCGCGGGCAATATGGTGTTCTTCGGCACCGGCAAGCTGATCGAGAACGACGATCGCCTGAATTCGACCACCCTGGATCGCTTCTATGCGATTCGCGATCTGGATAGCCCGATCACCGGTATCGGCGAGCTTGATGAGGTCATGGTGACCGCCGGTCCTGGAAACACGCGAGAATTCACGCCCACGGGCACTGCGGCCAAGGGCTGGTACGCTGGTCTGGCGGTCGGTGCCGCAAGCGGCGAGCGCGTCCTGTTCTCGCCCCAGGTGTTCGCTGGGCGCGTCCTGTTCGGCTCCTTTGAGCCGGTCAATGATCCCTGCATCCCGGGTGGCACGCAGCGCGCCTACGTGCTCAATGCCCTGTCCGGCGGCGGTAGACTGCCGGGTGATCCGTCCTGCACGAACTGCGGCGGTGTCGTGATCGGTACGGGTGCGGCCCTGGCACCGGTGATCGGCATCCGTGACCCCAATGTCGTGACCGGAACGCCGGGTAGCAATCCGGGCGTCTTCACCCCGCCACCGCCCTGCACGGGTCCGGATTGCCCTCCCGACCCCGGCCCCGTCGAATCGCCCGTGCCGCCGGGTACGGCGGGGGGGGGGCGCGACAACTGGTGCCGGACTTATGGCCTGCTGGAAGGCGCCGGTTCCTTCGTGCCGCTGGGCTCGATCTGCGAAGGTCGTCAGGCCTGGCGTCAGATTCGATAGATGAGGAGAACGATCATGAAGTACTGGATCATTGCAGTTGCCTTTGGCTTGTTGGTTGATATCGTGCTGGCCCAAGAGTCTCTGGCGGTGGATCGTCAGCTGGAACAGGCTTTGGGTGTGGATATTGCCCCCTCATTTCCGCAGCAGGTATCAATTGAAGGGGTCAACCTGAACGCCATGACCATCCGGATCGATGGCTTCACCTATCGCCTGCCTCCTCAAGGTGCCAGCACGATCTCGGACCGGCTGGGCGTGAGCCTGCGCGACCTGCGCCCGGGTAGCGAGGTCTTTATCCAGACCGACGGCACCGAGCCTTCGGCCGATCATCAGCCATACATCATCCGCATGTGGAAGGAATGAGCCGATGATGGGTTTCAGCAAACTGATCGAACGCAAGGCCAGGGGCTTCACCCTGGTCGAGCTGGTTATCGCGGTGGCCGTGCTGGCCATTCTGATGGCGGTCGCCATTCCCTCCTACACCCGCTACGTGATTTCTACCAATCGCGGGGAGGCCAAGGTGACCCTGTCTAATACCGGCCAGCTGCTGGAGCGCTGCTACAGCCGCTTCAGTCGCTACAACGCAGGCGACTGCACGGTGACCTTTCCGGTGACCAGCGAAACCGGCCTGTACGCAATTACCGGAGAAGTGAACGCGGCAGACTTTACCCTAACGGCCACCCCGCAGGGTAATCAGGCCACCAGAGATACAGAATGCGCCAATTTCACCCTGACCCACAGCGGTGTGCGCGGGGTCTCTGGTACCGGAACGGTCGAGGATTGCTGGTAAGGGCCCGCGCAACAATAACTTCCGAGTTTGCGCGCCCAGTGGTGCGT
>CAZFYM010000035.1:0-16408 GCA_964523755.1 uncultured Wenzhouxiangella sp.
TCGCCAGCATTGACCGCCGTGCCGCTGACCGGATTCGACGACTTGCTCACGCTGACGTTCGGGTCGCTGACCGGATGGTTGGTCGAGCAGCTCGGGCATTCCGGTGTCGGATCGCCGCCACCGCCCGTGATCACCACCGCGTTGTTCAATGTGCCCGATGCGCCCACGTCCACCGTCGCGGTGTAGCTCAACGGATAGGTCCCCGGCACCGTGCCAACCGGCAACGAACACACCAGCGGGTTGGCCGCGTTGCAAGTGAATGCGCCCGCCGTCACCGTGCCCAGGCTCAGCCCAGCACTCAAGGTATCCGTCAGTTCAAAGGCCGCAGTCAGCGCCGCGTTCGAGATCACAACCTCAACACTGTAGGTGATCGTGTCGCCAGCATTGACCGCCGTGCCGCTGACCGGATTCGACGACTTGCTCACGCTGATTGAAGGATCCGGAAGTACCAGCAGATCAGCCTCTGCTGGTCCAGGATTGTTTCCGAGATTCGTTTGTAAATCACCGGCAGGGATTTGATTGGTCACCAGTCCTGGGGTGGCGCTGGTGACGTCAACGCTAATCGTGCAGGTACCAGGGGCACCCGCCGGAATGCTGGCCCCGCTTAGCAAAGTGACAGTCGTGCCACCGATCATGCCACTGGCGCTGCCCGAGCATGTGGTCGAAGGTGCACCAGCCAACGTCACACCGGCGGGCATCGTATCAACGAGATCCACCCCAAGCACGGCGGGGATCGCATTATTGTTACTCAATAATATTGTCAGCGTGCTAACACCTCCGGAAGGGATCGTGGATGGCACAAAGGACTTGGCAACGGTCGGGGAATTTGCCGTGACGGTCAGGTCAGCCGTGGCAGGGTTCAGGTTGTCGCCATGACTGGTAGACAAGGCACCAGCCGGTATCGTATTGGTCAGCACGCCGACGATTGACCCGGTGACGCTGGCCGTGATCGTGCAGGTCCCAGGTCCTCCGGATGGAATGCTGGCACCGCTACCCAGGGTGATCGTGTTTCCACCGACCACGCCCGACACCGTGCCGGTACAGGTCGTGGCTGGCGGTCCGGCCAACGTCATTCCGGCCGGGAGCGTGTCGACAAAATTGATCAGAAGCACAGCCGGATCCGGGTTATCGTTGCTCAACAGCAGAGTCAGCGTACTGGTTCCGCCGGCAGGGATACTGGTCGGCGCAAACGACTTGCTCACCACCGGCGCATTGGGCAGACCGATCGTGACCGATGCTGAACCTTCAGCATCAAAATCCGGCAGCGTCTGTGCATTGTGCTCAACAACTGCCATGTTCTCGATAGTCGTTCCAAAAAGAGCCGGATTATTGTCGACCTGCACCCGGAAGCGAAAGGAGGCACCCTCACTCTGCGGAACCAGGCCGCCGGACGCAGAAGTTGCACCTTGTCCCAATCTGAAAATGACCTGGTTATTGATAGCATCAAATTCGGCCAGGTCGTCACCAGCTGCATCTGATTGTGCACCGGTCGCGCCACCCGTCGCATTGGTCAGGATCTCCAAGGTGCCGGGCACATAACTGGTATTGGCCGGTATCGGGTCAAAGACCACGACATTCGTGGCACCGTCTTGCCCCGAATTAATAAATGAAATGTTGTACTCAACGATATCACCGGGCAACACCTGACCGCCGTTGATATCCGTTGCCGTTTTGGTCAGGGAAGTCACCAGGTCCGGTACAAACAGATCGACAGCGAACGCCAGGGCATGAGGAAAGTAGGCATCACCCGTGGTAACGAACTGAATTTCTGCTGATGTCGCACCGTTAGCGAGAATCCCGGAGGCGTCTATGTAATTGATGTCGACGGCCAGCTGGTTGACGAAGTCCGGATTCTTGGCCGAAATTCGTGTACCCAATCGGGTAATGCTGCTGTTCCAGAAGTTTGTGGCCGGGTTCAGGGCATCGAACTGGTCGATTCCCTCCAGCCGGAATCGATCGCCGGTAATGCCCTGATCACCCTCCCAGACCAACGCACCAAGGCGGGTCGTAAACGCCCCGCTCAGAGGGGTCACAAGGCCAGTGATGTTCACGGTTTCCGTCGTCGTGCCGGCGATGTCCGCCGCGCCGTCGTGAACACTGAGACGACGAAAAGGCTCATTGGAATCCTCCATGATCACAATCAGACTCCAGCCGCCATAAAACCCCAGACCGTCGCTACCAAGACTGGCCGTCAGGCCGCCGGCAAAATAGGTTCCACTACCTGCAGCTTGCACGATGGCAGTAACATCGGCAAAAGCCTGGTAGGGCCTGGTCGTTGCCGTCCCGCTAGACGTGATGGTATCGGTCTGTATTGAATTGATCGGCACATAGGTTCCGGAACCCGCCGAACGAAACTGAATGATGTTGCGATCGGCGTTTGACGGATCCGCCCGCCCGCTCCAGTAGAGCCCGGCAAAGGTGACACTGGCACCGGCAGGCAAGGTCAGATTGGCACTGGACGAATTGCTGAAGCCGGCACCCGGATCGATATTGACAAATTGCATCTGCCGATTGTTGCTGCCATTGGCCAAGCCCTGTTGCACACTGGCGCAATCCGGTGTACCCCCAGCTTGACAGGTCAAAAGAGTGTTGCCGACCAGGATAATATCGCCGCGCTGGTTTACTGATTCACGCTCCGAAAAGGAGCGAACGATTTGCGCCTCGGCCAGCTCAATGGCTAGCAGGGGAAGTACTAACAGCAACAAAACCCAGGGCCAAAGACCCTGACGGACGAAACCTTCAGAACGACCGGCATGAAAACGGTTCTGCACAAACCGCGTGGCAGCCCAATCTTTTTTGTTAAACATATAAACCCCTCTCACTTGACCGACATCAGTTTCTACAACGACACCGGTACTCAGACTGAAAAGTATACGGGCAAGACCCCTCGTTCACCATACCTTGGTATTCGATTAAGCATCTCCCCCGGCAAAACCGCAGGATTCCCGAAAAGAATTAAATACATGGCGCAAAAAATTCCAGGTTTCGCTGTTGCTCCGAAAGTCTTGCAAACTTTGAGAAACCAGAGGATTCTCCACTAACAAATCCGACCATGCATCTTCCGTGCCATTTCGATCATGCCTCACCCTCAACCAGAGCCTGGTGACAAACAACCAACGGGCGAAGAATCGTCGACCATGGGCCGCGCAATGTGGGTCCGGTCGAATGCTCCAGAACAAACGCAAACCGGAATTTTAGAATGACGCCGGCTGTCCGCCAATGGCATCAACCACCGAAAATTTGCTCACCGACTTCTAAAAAGCAGCGGTCCATTACAAGAAATTGGCGCAATTATGACGTAAATCGTCAACCTTGTGTCATTTTTTGTGACGCCTGCCTCTCACTGGCGTCATTTTTGAGGCCGCGTAAGCTGATAACCGCTCCAGTGCGTCGCGGTCCAGGCGATAAACCGTCCATTCGTCCATCCCGGCCGCACCCAGCGAACGATAGAAATCAATTGCCGGCTGATTCCAGTCCAGCACACTCCATTCCATGCGGCCGTAGTTGCGCTCGCGTGCAATTCCGGCCAGGTGCAGCAGCAGCGCCTTGCCCACGCCCCGACCGCGCTCAGATTCCCGCACATACAGGTCTTCAAGGTAAAGCCCTGGACGACCCGTCCAGGTCGAGAAATTGGTAAAGAACAAGGCAAAGCCCACGGCATCACTGTCGCGTTCGGCCAGCACGGCTTCGGCAACCGGTTTCTGACCAAACAACG
This sequence comes from uncultured Wenzhouxiangella sp., assembly GCA_964523755.1. Lineage (GTDB taxonomy): Bacteria > Pseudomonadota > Gammaproteobacteria > Xanthomonadales > Wenzhouxiangellaceae > Wenzhouxiangella. The sequence goes on from CAZFYM010000035.1 coordinate 3,716, forward strand.
CGGCAGTCAGTTGCTCTGGTGTCGCCTTGACCTGATCAGGTTCGCGCTCATACACCGCTAATTCATTAATCAGGGCCAGCAGTATGTTTTCATCACCCGGTTGTACGGGTCGAATTGACACTCTAATCATTGGAAATACCTATTGTACGGATCGAAACTATCAGTTTGCTTTATTGGTCACAATCCCTATCATCTGCAATTACACCACGTTGAGGAAGCAACCATGACGAGCCACAAAACCCTTGTCGATCAGAACACCAGCGATCCGCTACCCTCACTCTGAGCGATTGGGTACTGGTAGAATCGCGGTCTTCTCGACAGACCTTTAAATAATGGCTCTAACGCCGTCGTTAATAAACGGGGTTGCACGAAACTGGCTGCTGGCCTTGGCCGCCAGCTTCGTTGCATTTGATGCTGCAAGTACCGATCTGAGAGGCAAATTGAGCCTGGTCGATGGGGATGACGCTGTTGTCGACGACCCAGGCGAATACCAGCTTGCAGTCGTTTACTATGAGTCTGATCACTCAGAGCCTGACGAGTTGAGTGAATTTCGGGCACAATTGACTACTCGTCGTCGCCAGTTCGAACCACGCGTTCTGGTAATTCAAGCCGGTACGGAAGTCATCTTTCCCAACGACGATCCCATCCTGCACAATGTATTTTCATCGTCTCCGGAAAATCGCTTTGACCTGGGGCTTTACGGACGTAGCGACGGCAAGACTCATCGCTTCGACGCGCCCGGCCTGGTCCGGGTTTTCTGCAACGTGCACCCAGGCATGTCAGCCCATATTGTCGTCGTTGATTCACCTCACTACATGCAACCCGATCAACAGGGCCGATTTACCTTATCAGACCTGCCGTCGGGACCAGGACGCCTGACGGTTTGGCACGAACGCGCTGACCCGCGACAGTTTGACCTCGACCTGGCTGCCGGCAATGTTGACCTGGGCACCATTGAACTGGCCCTGACCGTGCGCCAGATTCAGCCGCAACGCCAACGCTTGCGGCGAGCCCGACGAGGGCGCTACTGAAAGCCCAAAGACCCTGATCCGGGTTTGCGATACACTTCGCAAAACCAATGAGGTTCTTTCTATGCGCTCACTGGCTTCGCGAATTACCATCGTCTCGGTCGTGCTGGTTACCCTGGCCGTTGTTTTGGCCGTCGGCGGGGCTACCCTGCTGGGGCAGCGCGTCGCCGATTCTGCGGTCACTGATTCGCTCTCGGCCAGCCAGTCGGTTCAGCGCTATCTGCAGCAAACCACCGCCCGCGAAGTCGCCCTGACCTCAGATCTTCTGGCCGCCGACCCGCACTTTACAGCCTACCTGGTTGAAGCCATCCGCGGTGGACTGGACAGTGATCAAGCCATCGACAGGCGTTCGGTACTGGACCAGATCGACGCCCGCCGGCGCGAAATGGGTTTTGATTTTGCCATGATGCTGGACGAGAACGGTCAGGTTCTGGTGCGAACCGATCGACCGCAAAGCAGTGACGACTCGCGTGCCGGTCACCCCATGGTTGCGGCTGTTATGGACGATTTGATTCCGGATTACGGACCCTGGCGCGAGGGTAATGTTCTTTATAACGCTGCTGTCGTCCCGGTTACGACGGCATTTGAACTAGTCGGCTTTCTCGTCACAGGCATGATCATCGACAATAGCGTCGCTGCGGAAATCAAGCAGGTCACCGGAGTCGACCTGGTGTTCTTGAGCTTCAGCCCCACCGGCTCCAATCAGGTAGCCAGCACTCTGAGCCTGGCCCGCAGTGAGCAACTGATGGACTTGCTTGCCAGTCCGGCTGGCCAGAGACTCGCGCAGGGACAGGCTGTTGAACGCCTTGATATCGATTTTGACGGCGAGAACTGGGTTGGCCGGGCCGAACCGATCAAGGACGGTGATGGCACGTTGCTGGGTGCGGTTATCACGGTTGACTCACTGGACGCTCGTCTGGCCGGGCACCGCAGCATCCAGACGGCATTGATCGTAGCTGGCGTCATTGCCATTCTGATCGCGCTGGGACTCTCAATTCTTGTCGCCCGGCGCATCGCCCGACCGGTAAGCGCACTGGCCGAAGTCGCCGATCAGGCGGCACAAGGCCGTTATGAACAGACCATCGACACCCGTAGCAAGGATGAAGTCGGCACGCTGGCTCGCGCCATCAGCCGGCTGCTGGCTGACCTGCGGGAACAACAGGAAATTGCCGGTTATGTTTCAGAACTGTCGCGCCATCTGGAAACTGACTCCGTCGAGCAGGAATCGGCTTCTCGGGATGTCAGTAGTCTGGACGCGCCCAGTTCCGGCCCGGCAGTCGTGCTGGCACTGGAGTGGCGTGAAGCAACTGACGGCGCGGAGACTGCCACGGTAGAGGCCCTGGAACAGTGGTTGCCGCTGCTGACCGAGTGGGCCAGGCGTTTCGGTGCGCGCCTTGCTCCCGGCGGCGGCGTGCGCCTGTACCTGGTATTCGTTGAAGGTGAACAAGCCGGAATTGAGTGCTGTCTTGGAGCACTCAGCAGCGCGCTGGGCAGCCCGGGCAATCGACCAGCCATGGCACTGGCCAGCGGTCCTGTAATCCGTACCGGCCTGCATCTGGGCCAGACCAGAAGTCAGGTCATTACCGGCAAGCCGATCTTTCACTGTGAACGATTGCTGACCGAAGCCGGCAGCGGCCGATTATTGCTGTCACCGCCCGCATTCAAGCAACTCAAGCAACGGCTACAGTCTGCCGGTGCCCGGATCAGCTTGGCCAGGGGCCGGGTCAGCGACAAGAAGTTCTACCAGCTCAGTGACTGGCCTCAGTCTGATAATGACAGCATGACACTGCCCGTATCCGGCTCGACCACGGCCCGCAGTCGAACCGGCCCGGTCGTGTCGCCCGGTTCAGTTCTCGGCCAGCGCTACGAGATTCTGGAGCGGGTCGGTTCCGGTGCCATGGGAACGGTTTACAAAGCCCGGGATCGCAAGCTCGATGACATCGTGGCGCTGAAAATGCTCAATCCCGCGATGGTCGCCGATCCGGATTATCTGGATCGGATGAAAAGCGAGATCCGCCTGGCGCGCAAGATCACGCATCCGAATGTGCTGCGAACCCACGATTTATGGGAACTCGACGGTCTGCCGGTGATTTCCATGGAGTTTGTGCGCGGCATCCCACTGAACCAGCTGATCGAACGCTCCGGGCGTTTGAAGCTGGCGGCCGGATTGAGAGTCTGCAGCCAGATTCTGCAAGGCCTGGCCGCGGCCCATGAGGCGGGCGTCCTGCACCGCGACATCAAGCCAGCCAATATCATTCTCGATCAGAGCGGCAATGCGCGACTGATGGATTTCGGTATTGCTCGTCAGGTCAGTGCGACCTCGACCGACTTGACCCAGCCGGGAACCATTGTCGGCACGGCCAACTACCTGTCGCCTGAAGTTGCGCTTGGCAAACCAGCTAATCAACGCAGTGATCTGTATTCGATGGGCGTGATGATGTACGAAATATTTACCGGCCAGCTACCGTTTATCGGCGATACCTCGATGGAGGTCTGCATGGCACATGTCCAGGACCAGCCGCGCGAACCGCGCGCCATCTGGCCAGAAATACCAGTGACACTGGAGCACATTATCCTGTCCTGCATGCGCAAAAAGCCCGAAGATCGTTACGCGACCGCCAAGTCGCTGCTGCAACAGCTGGTCCAGATCCGCCGCCAGTCCGCCGCCGCCACCGGGGAGAATTAGGGAAAAGGGAAAAAGGGAAAAGGGTAAGAGGGAGAGAGGGAAACAAGGAATCTCCGAGAACTCCTAACGGAATCAAAAACCAAACCTTTTTGTCGCAAAGCAACAAAGCAGCCAAGCAGGGAAGACACAAAGAACAAAAAATTTTCAATTTTGAATTTTTATTGCTTCACTGCTTAGCTGCTTTGTGTCCAAAAGACTTTTTCCATAGGTTTGATCGTCAATCAGAACAGGTAGCGCCATTCGAGGGTGAGGCTGGCACCGTCGGTGTCGGCGGGGAAACCGGACTGGGCCGCGACCAAGCGACGGCTGTCCAGCCACAACAACTCAACACCGTAGCGAGAGCGCTGCCCAAGCCGGTGAATCCAGGCCAGCGTCCAGGCCTGGCCTCGATCATCGAAGACTCCCCAACTCAGGTTCTGAATCTGGTCAGAGACTGTAAACCGATCATGGCGAAGCGACCAGCGTCCGAATGATGAATCAAACGAACCCAGCCAGTAGACGGCCTGGAAATCTGCGTCCACCCACGGCATGCCGGGGAAGTTCATGGTGGTTTGACCACGCGTCACTTCAGCCATCATTTCCAGCCGATCTGTGAGCTGGAAGAATCCACCCGCCAGCCAGAACCGCGTATGCCAGGCGTATTCCTGACCATGCAAGGCGCGATCACCGCGATTGTCGATCCAGGCCAGCTGCGCATTGAATCGTTCCGGTCGGTCCGCCCGAAGCCGAATAGCCAGGCCCGGTCGGTTGTCCAGATCTTCGCCAAATGCGGTGCTGCGGAACAAACGCTGGTTTCGACCGAAACTGCCGTCAGCTTCGAGCGAGAACACCGACGGCAGGGCCAGCCGCTCGCCAAGCACACTCAGCCGATCATGCATGGTCCAGCCGCGCCAGGCCAACAACGTTCCCAGGGTGTCGTTACCCCCGAATACGGTCGCTGCGACCGACCACTCCTGGCCGGATTCGAAAAATCGTCGCCACTCCAGGTCCAGTCCGATCGGCCGGAACTCCTCGGCAAACCAGCTGTTGATAGCCGAGTAGGTCAAGGTATAGGGAGAGCCCCAGAGCGGGTCAATATTCTCCTGTGAACTGGGGTAGAACATCAGGCCTCCTTTGACCATCAGCTCGGAACGGTTACCGACAGCGCGCTGGTAACCCGCCCAGGCCTCAGTCAGACCCAGCGCCGGACCGGGAACATCACTGTCTTCGACCCTGGCCAGACCATGCAGACGTCCTCTCCAACTCGAGCCTCCCATCCAGTCCATACCAAGCTGCGCTTCAGGCCGGGCCCAGGAGTCAGTATCGTCGACGCCATCAGCGCCAGCATAAAGACGACCAAATCCGCCCTCGGGCCAGCCTGTCTGGCCCTCTACCAGCCCGCCGCGCACAGCAGCAAACCCGATCCAGTCAGTGTTTTCATTCTCGGCGAGAGCAGTTTCAACAACCAGGCACAGAACAATTGCAGCGCTTCCGAAGTACCTGATCATGTCAGCAGTCCCCTAAGGTTTTCACCAGGCCTCAGTTTAGCCGCATCTCAAGCAGATCGAAAGTCAGCAGACAGGCCTGTTGAGTGCCGGCACCCCTGATGCCGGACAGATGCTGGATGGTGCCCGGAGATTGCGCTGGCAAAGCTGTCCGAGCCCAGCCGTAACGTTCAGCCCGAACCAATCGCCTGTCCGCTTTCGGCCTGAAAACTCCAATGGTCGGCTGATGCTTCATGCCATTCACTGACCAGCGAGCACGACGGCAAATCACCGCCAAGCAACTGCCCCGGTTCGAGAAAGCGATAGATCTCGGCCAGGCTGCGCACATGCAGATCATCAATGCGTCGATAGACATGATCCGGCCGAATTTCGGTCGGTGACTTCAGGCCCATTGCGGCCAGCATTTCCAGGAAGGCATGAATGGTGGCCTTGTGATAACGATACACACGTTCGGCCTTGCTCGGCACATGCAGGCCCTTGACCAAGGCCGGATTCTGGGTTGTTATCCCGGTCGGGCACATGTTGGAGTTGCACCTGAGCGCCTGAATGCAGCCCAGCGCAAACATCATCGCGCGCGCCGAGTTGCAGGTATCTGCCCCCAGCGCCATGGCGCGAATCATGTGGAAAGCAGAAAACACCTTGCCCGAGTAGATCACCCGGACCTTGTCACGCAAACCCGCGCCACGCAGACTGTTGGCAACAAACACCAGACCATCTCGCCCCGGCATGCCAAGCGAGTTGGAGAATTCCAGCGGAGCGGCTCCAGTGCCGCCCTCGCCGCCGTCTACGGTCACAAAGTCCGGTGCCGAACCTACCGCTAGCATAGCCTTGACGATGGCCAGAAAATCGGTACGGCGACCCACGCACAGCTTGATGCCCACCGGTTTGCCGTCGGACAGTTCACGCAGGCGAACGACGAATTCAATCAACTCGATTGGCGTTGAAAAAGTCGAATGCCAGGGCGGCGACAAGGCCGACTCATACGGTGGCAAGCCGCGTGCCTCGGCAATCTCCGGGGTGACTTTCGCGGCTGGAAGAATGCCGCCGTGGCCCGGCTTGGCGCCCTGAGAGAGCTTGAGTTCGACCATGCGAATCTTTTCATTCGCTACCGTCTCGCGGTAACGCTCGGGATCGAACGACCCGTCTTTCGCCCGGCAGCCGAAATAGCCGGTGCCGAATTGCCAGATCAGGTCCCCACCCGGCTCCAAGTGATAACGGGAAACGCCGCCTTCGCCGGTATTGTGGGCAAAGCCACCCTTGCGGGCACCTTCGTTCAATGCCAGCACGGCACGATTGGACAGCGCGCCAAAACTCATCGCCGAAACATTCAGGTGCGAGGCTGAATATGGCTTGCTGCAGTCCGGCCCGCCGAATTCCACCCGCGGCTCCAGTTTGAGTTGCGGAACCGATGCCAGCGAATGACTGGCCCATTCGTAGCCAACCCGGTAGACGTCGCGTTGAGTACCAAACGGTCGTGTTTCCAGCTCGCCCTTGGCGCGTTGGTAGACCAATGCCCGAAACTCGCGCTCGACCGGATAAGCATCCAGGTTGGATTCGATCAGATACTGTTGCAATTCCGGCCTGACACTTTCAATGAGGTAGCGTCCATGGCCGATCAGGGGAAAATTCTTCAGCACCGTGTGCTTGTTCTGCAGCGCATCGCGCAGCCCCAGCAGAAACAACGGAGCCAGCACTACCAAGCTCCACAGTATCGGCGGCCAGATAAGCCATAGCAGGCCAACCAAGGCGAAAAGAACGGCGGAGATACCGTAAAACCAGTTGCGTACCATCAAGGCTGTCCTGTGCGAATACCGCGCGAATGTCCGTCGATTGTAGCAAGCGACCGGAAATCCACGCGGATAATTGCATTGTGCGAGCGGAATCTGTCCGCGGCTAGTGGTACTTCAATCTGAACTCGCTGTACGAATGGGTTACCTGATCAAGCTCGTATCTGGCATAATTGTTCGAACCTGGTCGTCAGCTCAGGGCTTTTTCAAGCTCCGGCACCAGCTCGAACAGATCGCCTACCAGCCCGATGTCTGCCACTTCGAAAATCGGTGCTTCACCGTCTTTGTTGATGGCCACGATGGTGCCAGCGTCCTTGATCCCGGTCAGATGCTGGATGGCACCCGAAATCCCAATGGCAAAATACAAGTCCGGCGCGATGATCTTGCCGGTCTGGCCGACCTGCAGTTCATTGGGCACATAACCGGCGTCGACAGCAGCGCGTGATGCGCCGACGGCGGCCCCCATTTTCTTCGCCAGACTGAAAATAATGGCAAAGTTGTCCGAAGAGCCCAGCGCACGCCCGCCGGAAACCACGATGGCTGCGGACGCCAGATCCGGCCCTTCGCCTTCCGAGCCCTCGACCTTGATGAAACGGGTGTGCCCCGGATCGGAGGCTTTTGACTCCACGGACTCAATCGATGCCGACCCACCGTCACCACAGGCAGCGTAAGACGCGGTACGAATGGTGGCAACGACCTTGCTGCTTTCAGGCACTTTGACCGTGACAATGGCATTGCCAGCATAGATCGGGCGCTTGAAGGTGCGCGCGTCGATGACTTCCATGATGTCAGAGACCTGATTGACACCTATCATGGCGGCCGCTCGGGGCAAGACATCCTTACCGAACGTGGTCGATGGGGCCAACACATGCGTGTAATCATCGGCCAGGGCAGCGATTTCAGGGGCCAGGCGCGCAGCCAGGCTGTGCGTAAAATCCTCACCGGCCATGGTCAGTACGCGGGTAACACCTTCCAGCGCTGCGGCCTGCTTGGCCACGTTTGACGGATCAGCGGCAAATACCAGCAGGTCGATGTCAGCAATGCCCATCTGACCGGCACCATTGAGTGTCTTGGCGGTGGCCGGATCCAGGGTGGTGCCGTCATGCTCGGCAATAATCAGTACTCTCGACATTACAGCAGTCCCTTGTTTTTCAGTTCAGCGACCAGCTCGGCCACGCTTTCAACCTTCTTGCCGCCGCCGCGCTTAGGCGGTGGCTCGAACGCGGTGGTCTCGATGTCGGCAGCGGCTTCGATGCCAAGATCATCCAGAGCGATGGTTTCCAGCGGCTTGCGCTTGGCCTTCATGATGTCCGGCAATTTGACAAAGCGTGGCTCGTTCAGGCGAAGATCCGAAGTCATCACGGCCGGCAGATCAACCTCGATGGTTTCCAGACCCGCATCAACTTCACGTGCCACGGTAGCAGTTTGGCCGTCGATCTCGACTTTGGAGGCGAAAGTGGCCTGGGGTCGATCCCAGAGTGCCGCCAGCATCTGACCGGTCTGGTTGCAATCATCGTCAATCGCTTGTTTGCCCAGAAATACAATACCGGGCTGCTCTTTCTCGGCCAGCTTGGCAAATACGCGGGCAGCGGTCAATGGCTGGACCCTTCCGGACGTTTCAACCTGAACGGCCCGGTCGGCACCCATGGCCAGGGCGGTTCTGAGTTGCTGCTGAACTTCGGCACCACCGATGGAAACAACGATAACTTCGTCGGCCTGTCCACGCTCGCGAATACGCAGAGCTTCTTCCAGCGCAATTTCGTCAAACGGGTTGATTGACATCTTGACACCCTCGGTTTCCACACCGGACCCATCCGACTTGACCCGAACGCGAACGTTGTAGTCCACCACCCGCTTTACAGCGACCAGAATCTTCATTCGATTTCCTTCTTGATGTTCAATGTAGACGCAAGCCCGCTATTGTAACGTCTCCCCCTGCAGCAAACGTCAGAGAACCTCTGAATATCCCGGTGGGGAGCGTGTATCAGCCGGCCACAACCTCGGCAGCTTTTGCGCAGGCCGCTCGATCAAGCAGGAAAACACCGTCACCGCCATGCGCAAACTCCAGCCAGACCAGATCCACTTCTCCACTCAACAGATGGTCCAGTGCCGGGGCAGCCTCGCCAACCTCACAGATCAGGATGCCTTGCTCTGTCAGGTGCCTGGGCGTCTGGATCAGCAACCGGCGCACCAGGTCCAGCCCATCCGGACCGGCTTCCAGGCCCAGCCTGGGCTCATGCCGGAATTCATCCGGTAAGGTCGCCATCGAGGCACTTGGCACGTAAGGCGGGTTGGCCAGGACAAGGTCGTAGCGACGACCTTCCAACCGTGTCAGCAGATTGCTCCGATGAACGCATACCCGGTCTGCCACACCATGCCGGGCCGCGTTGCGTCGGGCCAGGTCCAGCGCCGGCTGGCTGATATCGACGGCATCAACCAACACCCCAGGCCAGTAGCAGGCCAGCGTCACAGCCAGGCAACCGGAACCCGTTCCGACGTCAACCGCCTGCTTCAGCTGATCTCTTGTCAACCACGGCTCAAAGCCTTCGACAATCAGCTCGGCCAGCGGCGAACGCGGCACCAAGACTGTCGAATTGACTTCAAACTCCAGGCCAGCCAGCCAGGCCCGACCCAGCAAATAGGCCAGGGGCATGCGAGTCTCGATCCGGCGTCGAAGCAGTGCTTCGACCGCCTGACACTGTGCATCATCGAGTATCCGGGAAAATTCGGTGGAGTCAAAATCCGGCGGCATACCCAGCGCCGCCGAGACCAGCCAGCAGGCCTCGTCGATGGCATTGTCCGTACCATGACCAAAATGCAGGCCGGCCTGAGTCATCCGCTCGGCTGCCTGGCGAATCATATCTTCAAGCGTCATATTGTTTCCTGATCACGTATGAAGCTCAGCCACGCTCGCGGGTATAGGATATTTAATGGTTTCCTGATTACGCACGTTTCTCAGCCATTCTACAGGGGGTTTAACCGTGCTGATCCAGGTTCCCGTGCCTATCGATCGCGTCGAGCATCCGGCGGTGCCGGGCATACCAAGCCCTTGCACCCAACTGTCAGCGGGAAGTGGCGTTACCTGATGGCAAGCCGAGGGTCGCGGAACCCGGCACGATCGTGCAGCTTCGATCAGCCTCTATTAATTCTCAGGAGACCTTCCAGGCCCGCACAATCGAAAATCGAATTCGCTGGCACCAAAGCCCCCCTGAACGTTGTCATTCCGGCAAAGCCGATCGACCCTCGGCTTGCCAGCAGGTGACGCCACTTGCCGCCTGCCACCAAACCGGCCCACTCTCGACAATAGCTGAGGCATATGCGTAGTGAGGAGAGTTTTGTTTCAGCTTCGGCAGCTGGCCCGACTTCGGGGCTGGAGTCTTTGTAGCGCCAGGATGCACAAGCTGGGCAGTATAATACCGCCATGAATAGATACCCAGCACCTCGCCACCCGTTTGGCCGCGTATTTCTGGTTGTCATCGTGATGCTGATGGCGATTGCCACCGGTCTGGTCGTGGCCAGTCGGATGATGGAGCGAACCAGTGATCTGCGGGCTGCCCAGCTCTTTCCCACGCCACGAGCCGTTGCCGATTTCGAGCTGGAGACGGCTGCGGGCGAGCGCTTTACCCGCGCCGATATCGAAGGACGCTGGAGTCTGCTGTTTTTCGGTTTTACCAACTGCCCGGATATCTGTCCTGACACCCTGGCCATGCTCGATCAATCCATGCGCCAGCTTCAATTGATGCGACGCGAAGTGCTGCCTCAAGTGGTGTTCATATCGGTCGACCCGCTGCGAGACCAGGGCGAATTACTGGCCGATTATGTTCGCTGGTTCAATGACGATTTTGTTGCCGTGACCGGCACAGACCCCCAACTGACCGCATTGACCCGGCAACTGGGCGTGGTTTTCTTCCGCGAAGAGCCGGATGCCGACACCGGTTTTTATAACGTCGACCATTCGGCGGCCGTTCTGATTGTGGACCCGGAAGGCCGACTGTTCGGTCGTTTTTCCCATCCGCTGGACCCGGACTCCATCACGGCCGACCTGTTTCAATTGGCCAGTCGGTGAGTCGCCGGCCCGCACTGACGGCTTCACTGGCGATTCGCCTGCTGACCTGGCCTCAGTATGTCCTGCCCCAGAAGCTGCTGACTGCGATTGCCTGGCGGTTGTCGCGAATTCAGGCGGGTTTTTTTCGCAAGCCTTTCATCAGCCTGTTCTGCCAGCTCTTCCAGGTCAATTTGAGCGAGGCCGAGCACAGCGAGCCCGCCGAATATGCTTGCTTTAATGCCTTTTTCACCCGGGCGCTCAAACCGGGTGCCCGTCCACTGGCCGGCGAGCAGTTTGGGTGGGTGAGCCCCTGCGACGGAACTGTCAGCCAGCTTGGCCACCTGAATGGCAACGAGCTGGTGCAGGCCAAAGGCATCTCCTACACATCCGAGGCCTTGCTGGGCAGCGAAGACTGGGCCCGGGAGTTCGAGAACGGCCGGTTTATCACAATCTACCTGGCGCCCAACGATTATCACCGCGTGCACATGCCACGATCGGGTCGGCTGGTGGCCGAACGCCGTATTCCCGGCCGCCTGTTCAGCGTCTCGGCCGCCACGACCCGCGCCGTGCCCGGCCTGTTTACCCGTAACGAGCGACTGGTCGCCCGATTTGAATCCGATGACGGACCGTTCGTCGTCGTGATGGTGGCCGCGCTGCTGGTGGCCGGCATTGAAACCGTCTGGGGCAATGCCGAACAGCGCCGTCCCGGACGCCGGGTGGTAACGACGGATACGGTTCGCGCCGAGCTGGCTCGCGGTGAGGAAATGGGCCGTTTTCACTGGGGCTCAACGGTCATTATTCTCGCGCCCGAAGGCTCACCGGCATGGCGCGAGTCACTGGCACCCGGGCGACGCATTCGTCTGGGCCAGGCACTGACTGACGCAGACCCCGTCAACTCATCGACATCGAAGCATCCGTGAATCGACTGATATTCTTGTTTGCGTTAATCGCTGCCACTTTCTGGCCGCGCCCCGCAATAGGTCAGGACGATGACACGCCCTTGCCGGCCCGTCAACTGGCCGCCGAATCCGACGTCGTGGCGCTGGTCCAGGTCGATCGGGTCGACTATGAAAAGCGCCGCGGCTTCCCTGTTTCCGGTGCAGCCTGGCTGCGCGTCCTGATTCGATATAAAGTGCCCGATCCGATCGATTACATCAAGGTTGCCGAGGAAGGCTTCGGGCCCGACCGATGCTATTTTGACGACTACCCCCTGTGGGCGGAACGACCGCGCTACCTGGTCTTTCTCAAGCACACCGATGGGCATGAATTCGAAGGCCACCGGGGCGGCTGCAAGCTTGAAGTTCTGGTCACCGAGGACAATCGCTACGCGATACGTTTTCCGCAAGCAGGCTTGCTACTCGATTCGGACAACGAGGCACTGGTTCAGGAGCTGACATTTCAGGGTCCGGGAGCTTTTGTTGATGTCAGTGAGTTGACCTCCCTGGGTCGCGAAGCGCTGCTCAAGGATCATCATATGATCGACGCGGGAGACAATCGCTACCGCTACACACGGGGTATTCGACTGGAAGATTTCCGCCAGCATGTGATTGGCGCTGACAATCTGACCCGCGACCGGCAAAAGCGCGGGATAGACTAAAACCGCTCTTGAAAAAGTGAGAGCCGGCCGATAAGCCGGGTTCTGTCGTGGACAGTCATTCATCTG
>CAZFYM010000035.1:16418-34170 GCA_964523755.1 uncultured Wenzhouxiangella sp.
CCTTGCTTCAGGTGGGGTTTACCGTGCCGCGACTGTTACCAGCCACGCGGTGCGCTCTTACCGCACCTTTTCACCCTTGCCTGATCCCCGCTCGCGCGGAGCCATCGGCGGTATGTTCTCTGTGGCACTGGCCGTGAATTCCGTTACCGGAACCCCCCAGGCGTTACCTGGCACCCTGCCCTGTGAAGCCCGGACTTTCCTCCGTGTCCGAAGACACAGCGACTGCCTGGCCGGCTCTCACCGTCCATTATGACCGTCCCGACCACCAACGGTTGCATATTTGGGACAGAATGAAAATCTTTTTGTCGCGAAGCAGCGAAGCAGCAAAGCAATCGATGAAGAAAACTGAAAGGCTTTTTCTCTTCATTTACTGCTTCGCTGCTTCGCTACTTTGCGACAGTAAGATTTTAGCGAGCCTAGGGTCTGAGGATGCGCAGCCACCACCAGAAGTTGACCAGGCCCATCAACGAGGCGGCCACGTAGGTCAGGGCGGCGGCGGTGAGAATACGGCGGGCGTGGGGCCGGTCTTCGGTGCGCAGGTAACCGCCTTTTTCCAGCAGCGGCATGGCCCGGCGGAAGCTGGCATCCAGTTCGGTCGGCAAAGTGACCAGATGGACAATGATTCCGGAGGTCAGTGCGGCCAGGCCGACCACCAGCAAAATCAGACCCGCCCGCGGCATTCTCATAGCGATTATTGCCACGGGCATCAGTGCAATCAACACAACCCCCAGACGCTGCCATCGGGCCAGCGTCTCGACCATCCGAGTCCGCCAGATCAGTGGCCGGTAACCATCGGCATGTTGCACCGCATGGCCGACTTCATGCGCTGCTACCGTGATTGCCGTCAGCGAGTGGCCGTCGTGATTTTCCTTGCTCAGGCGGACCACCCGGTCTTTCGGATCATAATGATCGCCAAGTTCGCCGGCCGGTTCAACGCGCACAGCATCCAGGCCCAGATGATCCAGCAGATGTCGGGCCAAGTCGGCACCGCTGCCCGGATAACGGTCGTCGGGCTTCTGGTAACGTCGCATGACCCGACCAACCCACCACTGGGGTAGAAAAATGGCGGCGACCAGCAGAATGATGAAGATAATCAGCATGGGGGTTCGTTGGTTGGTTTTTTGGTTTTTTGGTTTTTTGGTTCTTTGGTTGGTTGGTTGGGGTGGATTCTGGACCAGGCTTCTTTTCGGGTCAGGCCGGTCAGGCGGGCCAGGATTGCAGCAGCTTTTGATGGTGGCAGGGCGGCGGTCAGTTCGCGGGTCAGGGCGGCCTGGCTGATCGGCGGGTCTTGTTCGGTCTTGCCTGCAATCATCAGTACCGCCTCGCCGCGCGCCTGGTTGGCGTCGGCAGACACCCATGCGGCCAGTTCAGAAAGCTTGTCGCGCCGCACGGTTTCATGCAGTTTGGTCAGCTCCCGCGTCAAGCATGCCCGGCGGTCAGCCCCGAAAATCTCGACCATGTCATTGAGAATCAGGACCAGGTCGCGCGCCGGGACATAAAAAACCAGGGACAAGGCCTGATCCTGCAACGATTCAAGGCGTGATCGACGCGGACCGGAACGAGCCGGCAGGAAACCCTCGAACCAGAATCGATCCGTCGGCAGACCCGCTACAGACAAAGCCGCAATGGCTGCACAAGGTCCGGGCACCGGGCTGACCGTGATACCCGCATCGTGGGCCGCGCAGACCAGGCGAAAGCCGGGATCGGAAATCAGCGGTGTTCCGGCATCGCTGACCAGGGCAACGGTCTGACCGGCCTGCAGGCGCTCGATCAGTTGACTGACACGGTCCCATTCACTGTGTTCATTGACACTGACCATCTCGACCGGCTGTTGTCGGTCGGTGAGCAGGCGACGGCTTACCCGGGTGTCTTCGGCGGCAATCAGGTCAACCTGCCCGAGGATGGCGACGGCACGCGACGACAGGTCGGCAAGGTGGCCAATCGGAGTGGCCACCACGTACAACGTGCCGGGTTCAGTCCGGCATCCGGCAATCGCTTCTGACGGGTTCATGACCCGGCATTGTACGCCGGTCATCGTTTATCATCGTGACCATGACAAAGCGATTTTTGAAGATGGGCATGCTCGCGTTTGCGGGCCTGCTGGTACTGTCGGCCTGCGCGCCTCGGTCTCCGGTTATCCGGGATGCCCCGGCAGCGGACCCGGCCGTGGAAGGCGCTCTGGATCTGGTTCGCGGCGGGCAGCATGAAGCGGCGGCTGAGGCGTGGTTGTTGCTGGCGCAACAGCAACCCGACCGTTCGACCGAATTCCTGATCCAGGCCGCTGAGGCCTGGCTCCGAGCCGGTCAACCGGAGCAGGCCGGTATAGCGCTGGAGGCCATGACCGAACCAGCCTCACGCAAACCCTGGACTATCCGGCAGGATCTGGCCAGAGCCGAGCTGGCAATTTACCAGGGCGATCTTGCCACCGCCAGCTGGTTACTGACCAACCTGACCGACCAGCTGCCCGAAAATCTCGTTGATCGTCACGCCATGCTCGACGACATGCTGCGACGGATTCTTGCCGATCCCGCGCGCGAAGCCTTTGCGGCGCTGGAAGCGGCCTTGTACGACGGAGATTTTTCGCCTGAGCTTGCCCTGGCGTTGCTGATTGAACATCCCCTGGCGAGTCAGAGTGAGCTGGCCAACGCCCACCGGCATCGGCCGGAATTGATTCCCTGGCTGGATCTGGTGGTCAGCGCCAGGCGCTATCTGCTGGATCCACCGCAACTCGATTCGGCGTTGCAGGACTGGCAGACAAACTATCCAGCAGTCGGCTATCAGGCCGACCAGGCCTCGCTGTGGCTGGCTGCCTGGCGTCAAAGCCAACCGCTGGCGCGGCGAATCATGGTGGTCCTGCCCGCCCGTCCCGGCATGGCCAGGGTCAGTGCTGCACTGCGCGACGGTCTGATGACAGCCTGGCTGTCAGAGCCTCCGGACCGGCGCCCGGAATTGCTATTCCGCCTGATTGAAGACCGCGCGGATGCCATGCTGGCCACCTGGTTCGAGGCACGAGAACTCAATGTCGATTTCATGATCGGTCCACTGGAACGCAATCAGGTCGACAGCCTGATGACATTGCCTGATCCAGGCATGCCGATCCTGCTGCTCAATCATCCCAGCGATCCGGCTGAACTGGACGCCATGCACGGTCCGATCCAGGCGATTGGTCTGCTGCCGGAAGAGGAAGCCGAGCTGGCCGCCGTTCAGTCGCTGGTACTTGGCCACCAAAGAGCGCTGGTATTGTCCCAGAGCACGGACTGGGGCGAACGGGTTGCCCGGTCGTTCGAATCAGCTTTTACCCTGGGTGGCGGACGCATACTCCAGAGCGCCGAATACAACATCGCCCAGGCTGATCACAGCACACTGCTCGAGATCCTGCTGGAGCTGGACCAGTCGGCCCGACGAGTGGCCGAACTGAACCGGATCCTTGGTCAAGCAGTCGAAGCGATGCCGCAGCCGCGTACGGATGCCGACCTGATTTTTCTCGCTGCTCGCGCCGATGATGCCCGCCAGATTCGTCCCCAACTGCGATTTTTCGGTATTGGTGGACTGCCCGTATTCGGAACCTCTCATCTGATCGCCGGCTCGCCCGACCCGCGACGAGATGCTGATATGGACGGTATCATTCTGCCCGTGGCTCCCTGGTTTCTTGATACCACCCGTCAGGGAGCCGATCGCAGACAAGCGCAAAATCGGTATCAACAGCTCGATAATCCCACCCTGTCGCTATTGTTTGCACTCGGTGCCGATGCGTTCGAGCTGACCCGATGGCTGGAGATGATGCGTCAGGATGACTCACTCTACCTGGCCGGCCGGACGGGACGACTGAGACTGCCCGATGGCCGCCTGGTGGAGCGTGATCTGCCCTTTGTCCGGTTGCGCAACGGTCGCGCAGAGCCGGTGCAGTGAGCACGCCGCGAGCGCGCCTGGGCGAGGAAGGCGAACGCGAGGCGGAATCCTTTCTGACCGCGCGGAATCTTGCGCTGGTCATGCGCAACTATCGCTGCCGGAGTGGTGAAATCGACCTGGTGATGACCGGATTGGGGGAAGATGACGTCGAGACCCTGATTTTCGTCGAGGTTCGGCTGCGCGGCGCAGGTGCCCATGTCAGCGGCCTGGACAGTATCGACGAGATCAAGCAGAGACGACTGATATCGGCGGCTCGCCATTTTCTGATGGAATACCCGCAATGGGCCGAGCATCCCTGTCGCTTTGATGTGATCGCCCTGGACCCCTCCCGAAACCGTCTGGTTTGGGTACCATCTGCATTTGAGACCTGAAACCCAGCATGAGAAAAACAGGAATGTCAAAAACCAACCTACCAGCCCGGGCATGGCTGATTGTCCTCCTGGTGCCGTTCCTGACCAGCTGTGCTGCCGTCGTGGTCGGTGGTGCTGCGGCAACCGGCATGGCCGTCCACGATCGGCGCAGCTTCGGTACGGTCGTGGATGACAATCTGCTTGAGATCCGGGTCGGCGATGCACTTTACCGGCATGAGAAATTTGACACTCATAGTCGAGTGCGCATCCTCGCTTACAACGGCTGGGTTCTGCTGGCCGGTGAGGTGCTGGATACGGAGCGGGTCAGCCTGGCGACGGACCTGGTCCGCGAGGTCAACGGCGTAGTCCGATTGTTCAATGAACTGGTCCCGCAGCCCAAGGCCGGTCTTGGCCGACGCAACTCGGATCGCTGGATATCGACCCGGGTCAAGACCAGCCTGGGTGGCATTGATGAACTGCCAGGCTTCGACCCGACCCGGGTCAAGGTATTAACCACTCGCGGTACGGTCTACCTGATGGGCCTGGTCAGCCGGGCCGAAGGTGAGGCTGCGGTCAACCAGGCGCGGGTTGTTCGCGGGGTGGAGAAAGTGGTATCCATCTTCCAGTATATCGAGGAGCTTCCTGAAACCGAGGTGCGATGATGTCCACTGACCGGCCTGACGACCGTCCGACCCATCTCGAAACGCTTATCGACAGCAATGCACCCGGCGAACAGCCGGACATCGCCGAGTTCAGCCAGGACGACCTGGGCACCTTCAAATTGCTCAAGTCGCTGGGCAAAGGCGGTATGGGTCAGGTGTTTTTGGCCCGCCAGACTGAGCCGGTTGATCGCCTGGTGGCCCTTAAACTGATTTCCCGCAAGGTTCACAATTCAATCAACCTGGCGCGATTCGATGTCGAGCGCCAGGCACTGGCCCAGATGAGCCATCCCGCCATCGCCCAGGTCTACGACGCCGGAACCACGCCATCAGGCTATCCCTACTTCGCCATGGAGTACGTTGATGGGAAGCGACTTGATGTGTTCTGTAACCTGCAACGCCTGACGGTCAGCGAGCGGCTGGCGCTTATGGTACGCATCTGCCACGGCGTCCAGCACGCCCACCAGCGCGGCATCATTCACCGCGATCTCAAACCGGCCAATATTCTGGTCTCGATGGTCGATGGCATCCCCAGCCCTAAGATTATTGACTTTGGGATTGCCACCGCCGCAGCCGGTGATGACCATGGCAAGCTGCGCCGTGACATCGTCGGCACACCACAGTACATGAGTCCCGAGCAGTTCAGCGTCGACCAGACCGTGCTCGATACCCGCAGCGATGTTTATTCGCTGGGCGTGATCCTGCATGAATTGCTGATCGAGGCACCGCCCATTGATGGCGAACAATTGAGTCACGTCGACAGCACCCAGGTGCAACAGGTGCTGGCCAACCACAAGCCTTTGCCAACATTGTCCAGTCGCATTGGCCATGAGCCGGTAACCGATCAGCGCATCGCCGAATATCGCCAGACAACCCCGTCAAGATTGAAAAGCCGTCTCAGGCGCGACCTTGATGCTATTGTGGCCAAGGCACTGGAACAGGACCGGGATCAGCGATACGCCTCACCGGACGATCTGGCCGACGATCTGAACCGCGCGCTGAATCATCGTCCGGTCAGCGCGCTACCCTGGACCGCCGGCTACCGCATTCGCCGCTTTGCCCGGCGCAATGCGCTGGCCGTTGGCAGTGCCAGCGCCATTCTGCTGGCCCTGCTGGCCGGTCTGACTGCGGCCACCATGGGAATGATCGAGGCCCAGCGCCAGTTTCGCGTTGCCGAGCAACGCCAGCTTGAACTGGAGCAGGTCGCCAGCTTCCAGCAATCCATGCTGGAGGAGATCGACCCCCAGGCGATGGGCCTGGGGCTGATCAGTCGTTTGCGCCAGCAAGTTCGGGAAGCAGCCGAACGGGAACCGGATGGACCGGCCGGCAAGATTGACTCGACAGAGCTCGAAACCCTGATTCAGGTACTTAACGGCACCGATCTGGCGCGCGATATCGTCGACAATCATATTCTGGTTCGGGCCCAGGCATCCATCGAAGATGGATTCGCCGACCAGCCGCTGTTGAAAGCCGATCTTTATCAGGCCATAACCCAGGTCTATCGGGCCATCGGCCGCAGTCAAAAGCTGCCGGACATCAGTCTCCAGGTCCTGAAATTGCGCCAGTCGGTCCTGGCAGACAATCACGTGGATGTGCTGACTGCACGGCGCGACTACGGCTACGCGCTGTATGCAATCAATCAGCTTGATGCAGCCGACCAGGTGCTATCGGAGCTGGTCGCCGAGATCAATCCGGCGCAGCCTGAACTGGCCGAGGTACTGACGCTGGCGCGCAATGACCTGTCGGTCGTGCGGGTTGACCAGGGGCGCCTGGACGAAGCACTTCCCGTGGCCCGGACCAGTCTGGATTTTGCCCTGGCACAGTTGGGGCCTGACGACCTCACCACGATCGCCACTCAATCCAACCTCGGCTACGTGCTGGCCCGCTCCGGCCAGATCGAAGCCGCGCTGGAGCAGTTTCAGGCGGCCCTGGACGGATTCCGGCATGAATCGGGACCTGAACATCCCAGAACGCTTCGGGCCATGGTCAACGTCAGTGCCGCACTGGGGGCCAACGGCCGCTACGAGGAAGCACTGGAACTGGAAACCGAACTGCTGGAGATCCTCTCCCGGACGGCCGGCCGACGTCATGTCATCACCATCCGCACGATGAACAACATGGCCAACAATCTGCGTCGGGTCGACCGCAATGACGATGCGCTGCGGCTGCTGACCGAAGCCACTGAGCTGAGCGAACAGCTTTTTGGACCACTGGATCCGGTAACCCTGAGAACGCGCCTGAACCTGGCCAGCCTGCTGACTTACACGGGTCAACTGGATGAGGGCCTTGCCATGCTCGATCAGGTAGCCCGGGATCGAGCGGCAACGCTGGGTGAACGACATCCGGAAACGTTGATGGCACGGGAAGTCCGGGCCAGCAATCTGATCGACCAGGAGCGTTTTGATGACGCTCTGATCCAGATCGAATCGGTCCTATCCAGTCGCGTCGAGCTCTTCGGTGCTGACCATCCGCAAACCTTGAACGCTCGCTGGTTGCGCGGCATCGCGCTCAGGCGCAGTGGGCAGCCGAATGCCGCCATTGACGATCTCAGAGCAGTCGTTATGGCCAGCCTGGAGCGGGCACCAAAAGCAGAACAGACGATAAGCCGTACCGTGGAGCTTTACCAGACTTACCTGGACGCCGGCCAGGTCGATCCGGCCCGCCAGCTGCGTCATGACCACCTGGCCTGGCTGGAGAACGCAGAGCCGTCCGAACTGGATGCGGCATTGCAGTCGATCAGAAACGACCTGCTGGATCAGCCCAGCCAGTAAACCCGGCGACCAGCCACAGCACGGCCAGGGCATAAAGGGCTGCCAACACATCATCGATCATTACCCCGACTCCACCATGCACATGCTGGTCGAGCCAGCGAATTGGCCAGGGTTTCAGGATATCGAAAAAGCGAAACGCCAAAAAGGCGGCCAGCCACCAGCGCCAGTCCACCGGCACCAGTACCAGTACCAGCCACATGGCGACAAATTCATCCCAGACGATGCCGCCGTAATCATGTACTCCCAACGCACGACCGGCCACATTGCACAAATAAATGCCTGCCGCGAATGCCAGCGCGACCGTCAGCAGTCCAATCCAGACCGGTAACTGAACCAGCAACAGCGCCGGCAGCATGGCCGCCAGCGTTCCGACCGTGCCCGGCGCAATCGGGCTGAGCCCGGAGCCAAAGCCGAATGCCAGAAATCCGGTGGGCGTCGACAGCGCAACCTGGCTGGCCCGCTCAGCGGCCAAAGTGATCCCATCCTTCATTGTCCATCTCCACTGGCTCGCCATCCGGTCCCATCAAACTCAGGCCGCTACCGGGCTGCCCCACCTGACCAATCACCGTCAGACTGACCCCGGCCATTCGGGCGCGTTGCTCAACAAGTTCCCGATTTGCCGGTGCAACAGTCAGCAACAACTCGTAATCACTGCCACCGTTCAACTGCCGTTGCCAGCGCCAGGCAAGTTCAGGACTGACAGCTTGCAAAGCCGGCGAAACCGGCAAGCTGGCCAGATCGAGCCGGGCACCCAGTTGATCCGGTGACAATAAATGGGCCAGGTCAGCCAGTAATCCGTCCGAGACATCAATCATGGCATGAATCAACGGTGCCAACGCCGATCCGGCAGCAATGCGCGGTTCCGGTCGGCGCAGACGTTGCAGGAGCTCTGGACCAGCGTTGCCCTTAAGCAACAAAGCGGCCGCGGCATCGCCCAGGCTACCGGTCACGCCAATCAGATCACCTGCCTGGGTCCCTGAACGACGTGCAATCCTTGATGGATCAACCTCACCCAGCACCTGTACCCCAATATTGAGCGGCCCACGCGCGAGGTTGCCTCCCACCAGAACCAGGCCGACCTGGTTTGCCAGGGCCATAAAACCGTCCATAAAACCGTCCAGCCAATCCTGGTCACCGCTTGGCAGGGTCAGTGCCAGCAGACCCCAGCGCGGCCGCGCGCCCATAGCAGCCAGATCACTCAGATTGACTGCCAGGGCCAGGTGGCCGATATCGGCAGCAGGCCAGTCAGCAAGAAAATGACGTTCCGGTACCAGGCTGTCGGTACTGGCGACCAGCACCTGGCCCGTACTGGGCTGGACCACGGCGGCATCATCACCGATACCGACCAGAACCGAGGAGTCCACCGCCACCCGGGTCCTGATTCGGTCAATCAGGTCGAATTCATTCACCACCGCGTTCGGTCTGTCGCTCCAGCGACCGAGTCTGTGAGGCCAAGCGGTCGAGCACCCCGTTGATGAAGGTATGGGCTTGCTCAGCGCCAAACCGGTGGGCCAGCTCAACCGCTTCATCAATGACCACCCGATACGGCGTTTCGGGATGATGCATCAACTCGCAGGCACCAATGCGCAGCACCACCCGCTCCATCTGGTCGATGCCGGCATCAACCCGATTGACAAACGGCGCAAGCGCTTCGTCCAGATCATCCCGGCGGGCCACGACTTCCCGCACCAGCGCTTCAAAATAAGCCTGATCGACCCCGTCGAAATTCTGCTCTTCATTGAACTGGTGAATGATGGCCGCAGCTGAATCGTCATTCAGCTGCCACTGGTACAGGGCCTGCAGAGCACGACGACGGGCGCGCGAGCGCGGCTCGTAGGGGTTTTTTGATCGTGAGCGCTTACCCGCCATCCGCCATCTCCCGACCCAGAGCAATCATGTCCAGTGCGGCCAGAGCAACCTCGCGCCCCTTGTTCTTGCGCGCCGGATCCGCCCGTTCCAGGGCCTGCTCGCCAGTCTCGGTGGTCAGCACGCCGAACGCAACCGGTACACGGCTTGCCAGGCTGACCTGCTGCAGGCCGCGCGCGCACTCGGCGCTGATGAAATCAAAATGGGCCGTTTCGCCGCGAATCACCGCACCGATGGCAATCACCGCATCGAATCGGCCGCTGCGGGCCAGATGATCGCAGGCCAGCGGCAATTCCCAGGCACCGGGGACATCGACGATCTTGAGATTGGCGGCATTGATGCCGGCGTCTCGCAGAGCTTGCTGACAGCCGGACAGCATCATTTCGGTGACCGTGCGATTGAAGCGGGCTACCGCGATTGCCAGGCAAGTGGTTCGCAATGCAATGGCGTCTGAACGACTCATGAGTGGCCTTCT
This sequence comes from uncultured Wenzhouxiangella sp., assembly GCA_964523755.1. Taxonomy (GTDB): domain Bacteria; phylum Pseudomonadota; class Gammaproteobacteria; order Xanthomonadales; family Wenzhouxiangellaceae; genus Wenzhouxiangella. The sequence continues at coordinate 26,449 of CAZFYM010000035.1, forward strand.
TCTCCTTCCGGCACGACATAATCGGTAATTTCCAGGCCGAATCCATCCAGCGCATGCAGCCGCTTGGGCGCACCGAATACCTGCATCCGGCGGATGCCCAGTTCGGCGATGATCTGGGCGGCGATGCCATAGCTTCGCAGTGTTTCGGCAGCGCGATCCCGGCCCGAGCCGTCAGCAGGCGGCAATGTGTTGCGCATCAGGCCGGCCAGGCGCGCCTGATCATCCTCATCATAGCCCAGCACCAGCGCGAGTCCGCGGCCGCGCCGGTCAATATCGCCCAACGCGGCATTCAGCGGCATGCCGAAACCAGGATCGGTCAGCCCAAGCACATCGCCCAGCAGTTCCGGAACGTGGACCCGGACCGGGAACGGTTCATCGGGACTGACTGTGCCGCGCTGCAAAGCCCAGTGCAATTTCTGATTGATTCGGTCGCGAAACACCTTGAGCTCGAACGGGCCATGCGCCGTCCCAACCGACTGAGCATGGATACACTCAACATTCTGCTCGGTTCCCAGACGGTAACGGATCAGATCGGCCACTGTTCCCATTTTCAATCCATGCTCGGCGACAAAGCTCTCAAGCTCTGGCCGGCGCGCCATGGTGCCGTCCTCGTTGAGAATTTCGACCAGGACGCCGGCTGGCTCAAGCCCGGCCAGCAGGGCCAGGTCCATGCTCGCCTCGGTGTGCCCGGCCCGGGCCAGAACGCCGCCCGGCTGAGCCATCAGCGGGAAAACGTGGCCAGGCTGGTTAAGATCATCCGGACGCGCATCCGGGGCCACCGCCGTGCGTATAGTATGGGCTCGATCATAGGCTGAGATCCCCGTCGTGACTCCTTCAGCCGCCTCGATCGACACCGTGAAATTGGTCTGGTGATGGCGGTCCGTCTCACGCACCATCAGTTGCAGGCCCAGCTGACGGCAGCGCTCACGGGTCAGCGACAGGCAAATCAGGCCGCGACCGTAACGGGCCATGAAGTTGATGTCTTCTGGCCGGGTCAGGCTGGCTGCCATGATCAAATCGCCTTCGTTCTCGCGATCCTCATCATCGAGCATCACAACCATTTTTCCGGCCCGGATATCGGCCAGAATGTCCTCTATCGAATCAAACGTCATGTTTTCTGTCGTTGCTCCAGCAATCGGTCCATATAGCGCGCCAGAAGGTCAACCTCAAAGTTGACCTGGGCACCTGGCTTCAGTCCACCCAGCGTTGTGACCTTCAATGTATGTGGTATCAAATTGACCTCGAACTCAGGTCCATCAACTGAATTGACAGTCAGACTGACCCCGTCCAGCGTGGCCGATCCTTTCTCGGCGACAAACCGCGCCAGACTGGCCGGTACGCGAAATCTCATCGCCTTATTGTCGCCCAGCGGCGTGACAGCGACCAGTTCGGCCAGACCATCGACATGGCCAGTGACAAAGTGCCCACCGAGACGATCACCCATGGCCAGGGCTGTTTCCAGATTGACTCCACTGCCTATCTCAAGCTGACCCAGACTGGTTCGCTCCAGCGTCTCAGCGGACAGATCAGCATCAAAGCCCCGGCCATCCGGATTCAGCGCCGTCAGGCAGCATCCGGCCACAGCAATGCTATCGCCCGGTTGCCATTGCTCGGGCTTCAGTTCAGGGCAATCGATGCGCAGGCGGGCACCCTGACCCTGAGGCACCCTATCGGCCACACGTCCGACAGTTTGAATGATTCCGGTAAACATGATTTCGGCAGATTTCCTGGGCCTGGCCTCAGGCGGGCGAAGGGCGATAGACAAAGCGCCAGTCGGAACCCATCCGACGCGCGTCAAATAGCGACAGATTGAGGCGTTGATCGAATTTTTCCATCCCCGGCAAGGTCAGCATGGGTGCACCCTGCCCCAACAACACGGGCGCCTGATAGACCAACAGCTCGTCAACCAGTCCGGCTTCCAACAAAGCCCCGGACAAGGTCGGACCTGCCTCGACATGAAGCTCGTTGACCGAGCGCTGCACCAGTTCGCGAAGCAGCGCAGTTAACTCGACCCGACCGTTGCTGTCAGCCGGCAACGTCAACCATTCCACACCGTCACGTCGCCAGGGCGGATCTGACACCGCACTGGCCACCAGCACCCCACCGGCAAGATTCAGCAATCGGGCGCTGTCCGGAAGGCGTCCGCGCGAATCGACAATGACTCGCAGCGGTGCCCGATCCAGGCCAGTCAGCCGGACATTTAGATGCGGATCATCGGCCAGCACAGTCTCGATGCCGGTCAACAGGGCAGACGCCCGTGCCCGCCAGCGCTGGCCGTCTTCACGTGCGCTGGCGCCGGTAATCCATTGCGAACGCCCGTCCGGACCGGCACTGCGGCCATCCAGACTGACCGCCAGCTTGACCCGGACCCAGGGCCGGGCGCGCTCAAAGCGAGATACAAATCCCGGATTCAGCTCGCGAGCCGCCTGCTCCATCAAGCCCGATCGAACCACTATGCCTGCTTTTGATAGCATTTCCAGGCCGTTGCCGGCATTCTCCGGGAACGGGTCGACCATAGCAGCGACCACTTCCGTCACTCCGGCCTCGATCAGCGCTTCAGCACAAGGTGGCGTTCTGCCGTGATGCGAACACGGCTCCAGAGTGACGTAGGCGCAGGCACCGCGAGCGCGAGTGCCGGCTTCACGCAACGCATGGACCTCGGCATGGGCCTCGCCAGCAGCCCGGTGCCAGCCACGACCGACCACCTCGCCTTCGCGAACCAGAACACAACCAACGGCCGGATTGGGATCAACGGTGAAGCGGCCCCGGCTGGCCAGTCGCAGCGCTTCGGCCATAAAACGATGATCACTGGCCGACCAATCACCCGTCCCAGCCATGGTGACGGGCCGTTTCATCGATCAGACTCGACATCACGCTCGTCCCCGAGCAAGGAGATCTGCCGTCGATCTATGGTCCCGGGATGTTCTCGCTCAAGGCGCTCGATCTCCTCACGGAAGGCCTGGACATCCTCGAATCGCCGATAGACCGAAGCAAAGCGAACGTAAGCCACCTGATCCAGCCGAGCCAGCTCGCCGGCCACCCAGTCGCCAATCTGCTGGCTGGAAATCTCGGGTTCCTCAAGTGTTCGAATCTGGCGCACCAGCTTGCGAATGGCCCGCTCGACCTCCTGGGTTTCCACCGGTCGCTTTTCCAGCGCCTTGAGCATGCCGCGCCGGAGCTTGTCCTCACTGAACGCCTCGCGCGAGCCGTCGGATTTGATCAGGTTGGGCGCTTTTAATGCCGGTGTTTCATAGGTATTGAAACGTGCCCCGCACTCAGCGCATTCGCGCCGCCGACGGATCTGGAAACCATCCGAGGTCAGGCGCGAATCGACCACCCGGGTATCGGTGTGACTGCAGAAGGGACACCACATAAAAAAATCAGGGTTTCCGGGTTCCGGGTTCCGGGTTCCGGACAAGCCAGGAAGCCGGACATGACCGTTCCTGGAATCCGGAAACCGGAAACCGGAAACCGTTCCTATCCATAAACCGGATAACGACGGCACAGTTGCAGCGCCGCCTCCTTGACACGAGCCTCCACCGGCTCGTCACCCAGGTTGTCGAGCACGTCGGCAATCAGGCTGGCGAGCTGCTGGCAATCATTGGGAAGGAAACCGCGGGTGGTGACGGCCGGGGTCCCGATACGCAAACCTGACGTCACGAACGGTGAGCGGGGTTCTCCCGGTACGGTGTTCTTGTTGACGGTGATATTGGCCCGGCCCAGTGCCGCTTCGGCGTCCTTTCCGGTGATGTCCTTGTCAATCAGATCGATCAGGAACAGGTGGTTGTCGGTCCCACCCGAAACCACGTTGTAACCCCGCTCGATCAGGGTCTTCGCCATCGCCCTGGCGTTGTCGACTACGCGTTGCTGGTAGGCCTTGAAGTCAGGCTCCAGCGCCTCCTTGAAGGCCACCGCCTTGGCCGCAATCACGTGCATCAGCGGCCCGCCTTGACAGCCGGGGAAAACCAGCGAGTTGAATTTCTTGGTCAGTGACTCATCGTCGCCCTTGGCAAGAATGATGCCGCCGCGCGGTCCACGCAGGGTCTTGTGGGTGGTTGAGGTCACGACATGCGCATGCGGCACCGGATTGGGGTACACCCCGGCGGCAATCAGACCGGCCACGTGAGCCATGTCAACCAGGAACCAGGCACCGACCGAGTCGGCAATTTCGCGCATGCGCGCCCAGTCCACGACCCGCGAATAGGCCGAGAAACCGCCGATCAGCAATTTCGGCTGGTGCTCCCGGGCCAGCTCGGCCATGCGATCGTAATCAATTTCGCCGGTCTGCCGGTCCAGACCGTAGTGGACAGCATTGAACAGCTTGCCGGAAAAATTGACCTTGGCACCGTGAGTCAGATGGCCGCCTTCGGACAAGTCCATGCCGAGAATGGTGTCGCCCGGCTGGATCAGCGCCAGGAACGCCGCCTGGTTGGCCTGTGATCCGGAGTGCGGCTGGACATTGGCATAGCCGGCACCGAACAGTTGTTTGACCCGCTCGATGGCAAGTGCTTCGGCCTGGTCGACAAACTCGCAGCCACCGTAGTAGCGCTTGCCCGGATACCCTTCAGCATACTTGTTGGTCAACACCGAGCCCTGCGCTTCCATGACCCTGGGGCTGGCGTAGTTTTCCGAGGCAATCAGCTCGATATGATCTTCCTGACGCTGCTCTTCAGCAGCAATGGCTTGCGCCAGTTCGTCATCGAATCCGGCGATTGTGTAGCGGTTGTCGAACATCGTGGGTCACAGGTCTTGAAATAGCGGGGTATTCTATCACCTGCGGCCCCAGCGACAGGTCAAGCCTCTCCGCCTCGACCCTCCAATTCTGCCGGGTCCGGTTTCCAGGGGAGCCGACCGTCAATTTCCAGATGAAGGGCAAACACCAGGAAGGTTCTGATCACGATGATCACGCCCAGCATCAGCACGTTTTCCATCGTGTAATCGACGGCAACCGTCTTGATGATATCGGCGGCTACAAAGAACTCCAGACCCAGGATCAGACCGCGCACCGAGCGGCGACGATAGTCCTGGTAGGCCTGGTGCGTGGTCCAGCGGCCTACATGGGCAATGTAGACGATGGTTGCCACCACAAAGCCGCCGAGGATGACCACAATTCCAACCGCCTCGAGAAAATGCACCAGCCATCGGACCGATTCGAAAAACCATTCGCCCATGTCGATTCATCCCGTCAGTAGATCTGTTCCTTCAGATACTACCCCGATTGACCCGACGCATATCACCGTTGATATGCGGCAAATCCAGCAGCCGCCGGTCCATGACCCGAAACCATAGCGGCGGGACGTAGGCGAGCAGGAACATGCCGAAGTAGCCGCTGGGCAGGCGCGGTACATCGGCGAAATCGCGCAGGGACTGGTAACGCCTGCCGGGGTTGGCATGGTGATCGGAGTGGCGCTCCAGGTGAAACAGCAGCAGGTTGGAAAATACGTGATTACTGTTCCAGGAATGATGCGGCTGGCAGCGCTCGCGACGACCGTCTGCCAGTTTCTGCCGAAGCAAGCCGTAGTGTTCGACGTAGTTGGCGCTGGTCAGTTGAAACCAGGCCACGGCGTTGTGAATCAGCAGAAAGCCCAACGCTGGCCAACCCAGTACCAACACCAGCGAACCCTGAATGACCAGCGCAATCAGATGCGACTGGACAATCGTGTTTTGAATACTCCAGACACTGCGGCCTCGACGACCCAATCGGGCAAACTCGATTTGCCAGGCTCGGCGCAGCCCGCCGAGCATTTCGCGCCGGGCAAAGCGATATATGGACTCACCCATGCGGGCACTGGCGCAGTCTTGCGGTGTGGCAACCGCCTTGTGATGGCCGAAATTATGCTCCACCGTAAAGTGCCCGTAAAACGGCACGGCCAGGGCAATACGGGTCAGCCATTGGTCCAGCACATCGCGATGATGACCCATTTCGTGCGCGGTATTGACGGCCAGACCCGACGCCAGACCGGTGACAATGGCCAGCGATAGCCAGCCGAGAATGCTCAGTTCAGCCACTGCCCCGTAAACACAGGCACCGATCAACGAGGCAATATGCAGTGGCACGGTCAGCCAGGTCAAACGACGGTAATAGCGGTCCTGCTCCAGCGCGGGTACGGTTTGCTCTGGCGGGTTACTCAAGTCCTCGCCCAGCAGCCAGTCGAGCAAAGGCCCGATGCCATAAGTGAAAAGCACCGGCGTCAGCAACAGCCATTCCAGCCCACTGACCGCATGCAAACCGATCGCGTACAGCGGGAACAGCGGATAAATCACAGACAATAACCACCAATGTCGCTTGCGATCCACATAGATCGCTGACTGACCCGTCGTATCGGCATAGGCAAAAGCGCTTGCGGACTTCAACATCAGTCTCTGTGCCTTTGTAGTGAATCCAGACTCACATTCTGCGCTTGTGCCTGCAGTTCAGATAGTGTAGAAAATGACAAGTAATGGTCATTTCACGCCAACCAGCACCAACCCATCCATCCGGTGATTCACCGAAGGCCGCCGACATTCCTGTTCCGGCCGCTTATCTGGCCATTTTTCTGGATCAATCAGCAAGCGATGACAGCCAACGACAATCCCTGCTGACGGCAGCCGGGCTCAGCGCTGGTCAACTGCAGGGCCGCGGCCGGACCCTGCCTCTGGCGCTGGTACTTCGTGCACTCAAAGCGATTGATGCCAGCCTGCTGCCGGGTTGGCATGTGACCCCGGCACTGGCCATTGAAGCGGCCCAGCATGGGCCGCTTGGCCTGGCGGTCGTCTCAGCGGCCGATGTCGAGTCCGCCCTGGACACGCTGGTGCGATTTGAGCCGACGCGGGCACCCTGGACCTTGATACGGCGTTATCGTGAATCTGATGACCTGGTCATTGAGATCGTTGCCCGACTGCCGTTGGGGGTAGCAGGCGAGTTGCTGATGGAGATCAACATGCTGGCCCTGGCCAGCCTGGTCGGACAAGTGCTTGGACGGCACCGGCACGCGATGGCGCTGGTTTTACCGCAGCGCTATCGGGCCTGGGATGATCAGCTTCGCGATCAGTTCGCCGGTGCGCTGGAGTTTGGCATTGGCCGGCATAGTCTGCGAATACCGCAGGCGTTGCTGCCTCACCCCTGCCTGCTGGCCGACCCCGAACTGCACGATATCATGGTGGCCAGATGCAAGACCCTGGCCGGCGCTGGCGGACCGGGCGGTGGGTTGGTCAATCAAGTCCGTCAGATTCTGATGGATCGATCCGGGCATCCTCCTGGCCTGACGACCCTGGCTCGCCAGCTCAACCTGTCTGCGCGCAGCCTCAATCGTTGCCTGGCTCGCGACGGCACCCGCTACCAGGCACTGGTTGATGAGGTACGCCAGACGCTGGCACGTGAACTGCTCTGGCATTCTGATCTCACAATCGAGCAAATTGCGCAACGACTGGGCTACCGTGATCCGGCCAATTTCAACCGTGCCTTCCGGCGCTGGTTTGGCGTCAGCCCGGGTAAAACGCGTCAACTCGGAACGGAAAGATGAAACACTGAACCAGCGTCGGCTTGCATGTCTGTCACCATCGACACATAATTAATGGAGATTGCGATCTGATCCACGCAAAACGGCATTCGATCAACCACGGGGACGAGCCGTTGGTCAGGGAGATTGCCTTCCGGATGGTCTGGAATCGCCCCCAGTGTCCATGCGCTAGTGTACCCCGTCAATCATTCTGTAACTTATAGCGAGTCGGAGAGCGTTTAGC
>CAZFYM010000036.1:0-33336 GCA_964523755.1 uncultured Wenzhouxiangella sp.
GCTAAACGCTCTCCGACTCGCTATAAGTTACAGAATGATTGACGGGGTACACTAGGTCGGTAACGACACACTTGCTCATCTGAATCTGCTCGATCTCATACAAACGGTCCACGCGCTTTCTTGCGCGCAAAACTGGCCGTGAGGCCGGAAAGGGAACGAAACTCCCGGGCCATGTGGGCATGATCGGCGTAGCCATGTTCAACGGCTTCCCAGGTCAGTGAGCTCTGACCTTCGGAAACCGACCGCAGGGTGTCCTGAAAGCGTAAAAGCCTCAGATAGCTGCACGGAGTGACTCCCACATGACGTTGAAACCAGCGTTGCAGCCAGCGTGGGGAGCGTCCGGTCCGTTCTGCCAGCTCAGCCACCGAACTGGAGTCCAGCACTATCGCAGCGACCGCTGCAAAATCGCGCCCCTGAAGTGAGGAAAACAAAGCGCTCAACTCGACCAATGACCCCTTGTCCAAGTTCATCAGCAAACGATGCAGCGAGACCGGCAAGCCGGCCCCCTCCAACGGGATCCAATCGTTAATGAAAGTGCCACAAGATCGGCCACCCAGGGCGTGCCAGGTCCATGGCCAAAGTCGCAGAGCGACGAACGCAGCCGCGCTGCTGAATCCAAGTTCCGCCGGTTGGTCGATCAGGCCGGCGACAAAATGTGCCGGCTGCTCACGATGCCAAGTCGAACCTCCCCGAAGCCGGCGGATGATTTCGATACTTCCGTCAGGAGTGGCGCGATGCGTCAGCCCTGGATGTTCCGCAGAGTTTGATTCCAGCGTCCAAATCGAGTTGGCAAAGATCCTCAACCCGGGATCGAACTGAACTTCGGCATACTCCATGAGATCGATTCTCCCTGTCGTGTTTATTCAAGCGCAAACCACAGCATTGCGACTAGTGTAGCCCTGTCAATCAACTTTAAAGGAGTAGAACCATGTCCCACATTCTCGCCGCATTCAGCTTGTCAGCCGCCCTGGCCTTCGCAACAGTGTGTTGGGCCGATGAATCGGATTCTCTGGAACCACTCGATTGGCTAAGCGGTGCCTGGGGTGCTGAAATCGACGGTCACTGGAGCGAAGAACATTGGATCAGTCCCAGAGGCGGAATGATGCTGGGTGTTGGCCGCCGGGGAATCGGGAGTACTGCACGAGGCTTTGAGTACCTGCGAATTCAGGCCGACAACGATGGCGTGATCACCTACTGGGCCATGCCCGGAGGCCAGACCGAAGTTCCGTTCAGACTGACCGAACTTGGCGATCAATACGCCGTTTTCGAGAATCCGGACCACGATTTCCCCAGCCGCATCGAATATCGGCTCAACGGCGATTCGCTCGAAGCGTCCATCTCCGGCCCCGGAGACTCGCGCACCATCAGTTGGAGCTGGAATCGGATTTGATTTGTCAGGGTGACCAGTCCATAACATCCAGCATCAACCCTGCCGGCACTCAGTGCCGACATCATTCAACAGTGACTGCCACTCCTTAATCAGGCAACCTGATATACAGAAACGGGTTGCCACGGTAATCCGTTCATTGACACACCCGCCGTAATTAACCCGCATGTTTCATGAATTTCGCACACCCTCGCTTGTTTCGTGTCCGCACAAGGGATTTTCCTTAGTCGGTCGTATTTCCCGATACGCCGCTCCGTCGGAGAACTCCTTGTGCGAAGCCCGAATTCCGATACCAACCGAATCAGCCAATCACTTGCATCGAACGAGCCAATACAGTGCCATGCATGACAAAATGGATTCGCTACCCACAGGACAGGTTGTATGAAATTCATGCGCAAATGGCTGCTTCGCCTGGTGATCGCCGTGGTCGTATTGACCGTCGTTCTGGTGTTGCCGCTGCGCTGGATTGACCCGCCGACCACGGCTTTCATGCTTCAGGACCGGTTGATCCATAAACGCTCCATCGATTTTCAACCGGTGGCATCAGAGCAAATTTCACCGCATATGGCGCTGGCAGTCATCGCGTCAGAAGACCAGAACTTTCCCAACCACTGGGGCTTTGACAGTAATGAAATTCAACGGGTCCTGGAAGATTACCAGCGAGGCGGACGCCTGCGCGGTGCCAGTACCATCACCCAGCAACTGGCCAAGAATCTGTATCTGTGGCCAAAGCAAAGCCTGATCAGAAAAGGCGTGGAAGCCTGGTTTACCGTCTGGCTGGAGGTTTGTTTGTCCAAGCGCCGAATTCTGGACATTTATCTGAATATCGTCGAACTCGATGAAGGCGTCTATGGTGCCGAAGCCGGGGCTCGACACTATTTCAATCGCAGTGCCAGTGACTTGATGCCAGCCCAGGCAGCTCTTCTGGCTGCGGTGCTGCCGGCCCCGAAACGTTACAACGCCGCTCAGCCTGATAGTTATCTATTGCAACGTCAACAATGGATACTCGCCCAGATGAAAAACCTGGGCGAGGCCTGGGTGCCATGACCTTTGTCAAGCCTGGCAGTTCGTCGGGCTTGAGCGAGCGTAGCGAGAATTGTTCTGGAGCGCAGCTTTACCCCAACGTTGCATAACATCGGGCCGGAATCGCTACGCTGCCCGGTATAGCAGCGTTTCCGCAGCCTGTACTCGCGTTGCCAATCCTCACGTAGAGTGAAACTACTCTCCGGGCTTCCAGCTCCGATGTTATGCAACGTTGGGGTTCATTGTCCGTGTACACGCTCAGGTAGTGCCATGGCGTGCTTGACTGTGCCGTAAGCGAAGCTGGTGTCGATGGAGGCAATACCGGGAATGGTGTGAATGACCTCGCGCACAAAGCGCTCGTAACCTTCCAGGCCGGAGGCGACGACGCGCATCAGATAATCGCGCTGCCCGGTCATCAGAAAGCAGTCCATGATCTCATCAATGTCACGAATGCGGCGTTCGAATTCGGCCACGGTGTCGGTGTCGTGGCGCTCCAGCGTGATCCGGATAAACACGGTGATCGGCAAGCCCATTGCCTGCTGGTCGACGATGGCCGTGTAGCCCTTGATGATGCCGCGTTGTTCCAGCATCCGCACCCGACGCAGGCACGGTGACGGTGAGAGGTTGACACGCTGGGCCAGTTCCTGGTTACTCCGTCTTCCATCCAGTTGCAGCTCTCGAAGAATTTTACGATCAATCGAATCCATAATCGGCTCCTTTTGGCAGATTCTGCCATAAAACCATATTCTCAAGCGATATTTTACAATCCGATTCCAGCGCTGCCGGCATAACATGAACGCAGGCCAGGACTTGGAGCAGAGAATGAATTCAATCAAATCTCGGGATACCAGGCGTTCGGGTTTCGCCACTCGCGCGATTCACGCCGGACGCTGCCAAGATCCGGAGGGCGCACTGGTCCCGCCCCTGCATCTGTCATCGACCTTCGTATTCGATAACGTCGCACAAGGTGCCGGGCGTTTTTCCGGCGAGCTTTCCGGGCATGTCTATTCACGCATCTCCAACCCGACGGTGGACTTGCTGGAACAGCGCCTGGCTGACCTGGAGGGCGCGGACAAGGCGCTGGCGACGGCCTCAGGCATGGGCGCCATCACCGCGCTGCTTTGGACCGTGTTGCAGCCGGGCGACGAAATCATTGCTGACCGTACCTTGTATGGCTGCACGCATGCCTTCCTGCATCACGGGCTGGAGCGCTTTGGTGTGGTGGTTCGGCACCTGGATCTTGCGCAGCCCGAAACTCTGGCTGAAGCCATTGGGCCACGCACCCGGGTGGTTTACTTCGAAACCCCCAGCAACCCCAACAACCGACTGATCGATATCGGCGCAATTACCCGGATCACGCATCAGCATGATGCGCTAGTAGTCGTCGACAACACCTATGCGACACCGGCGCTGACCCGTCCGCTGGAATTCGGTGCCGATGTCGTGGTCCATTCGGCTACCAAGTATCTGGGTGGACACGGCGATCTGGTGGCGGGCCTGGTGGCCGGGCCGGCCGCGTTGATTGATGGAGTGCGCATGGTGGGCGTAAAAGACCTGACCGGTGCGGTCATGTCACCCTTTGTCGCGCACCTGGTAATGCGCGGCATCAAAACGCTGGAACTGCGGATGGAGCGGCATTGCGCCTCGGCGCTACGTATTGCCCGCTGGCTTGAGGCGCAGCCGGCAGTCACAAACGTGGCTTATCCGGGGCTGGCAGGATTTGCGCAGCATGAATTGGCACGCCGGCAGATGGCAGCCTTTGGCGGCATGATTGCCTTCGAGCTGACTGACGGCATGGCAGCCGGTGTGCGCATGATCGATTCACTGCGCCTGATCCGGCGCGCGGTCTCGCTGGGCGATGCCGAGAGCCTGATCCAGCACCCGGCCAGCATGACGCATTCGACCTTGAGTGATCAGGAACGCGCTCAGCAAGGCATCTCTGACGGTTTGGTGCGGCTGTCCGTAGGGCTGGAAACTTGCGATGATCTGATTGCCGATCTCGATCAGGCACTGAAGGCAACTCGACTCAAGGTCGCCTGAGCCGTCCAGCTTCACCAGACCCCCTATTGCGCGACGGCACAATTGTGATCTATTCTTGAAGCGTGAGTGGGGACTCTCGGGAGGGCCTGAACCGGCATAAGGCGGGCTCGATTTGCGCGAACGCACGGAAACATGCTCAACTGACGTCTCTGAATTCACGCTCGGAAGCGAGTCAGTAGAGGTTGGCCACGTTCAAAAACTGGCTGCGTTTACCGGTCGCCTGGCCATTGCGGGGGTGCTGATTGCCGCAGGCTGGTTTTTCGGCTGGCACCTGGCCAACTGGCTGGATCGAAGCCAGATACAGTCCGAACTCGCCAGTGCCACTGAGCGTACCTTGATCCGCCTTGACGCTATCATCGCCGAGGCCGAGCAAGTGTTTTCCGGCCTGGAAAACAGCCCGCACGAGCATTGCAGCGAAGCGTTGCTGCTGGAGATGAGGACAAGCCTGTTCGAGGCCCGGTTCATGCGCGATATTGGCGGGATTGAAGGCCATTCTCTGTATTGCAGCACCGCTTTGGGTCAGCTCGACACTCCCTACCACAGCAGCTCACCGGATCTGGTCCTGAGCAATGGCACCGGCCTGCGCACCGACCGCAGCGTTCTGGCTTCGGCGCGAATGCGTACCATGGTAGTGGAGCGAGGCCGATTCAATGCCCTGATCGATCCGCGCCAGGTCAGTGATCTGACGACATCGATCTCCAACAGCGATATTTTCCTTGGGCTGGAGAACAGCGACCCGCCCCGCTGGCTTGCGTTTGATGAGTCAGCGCGTTTGGCGGCCGGGCACTCCGGGCAAGTATTGGCAGCCGAACAATGCAGCGACGTTACCGGACTGTGTGCCCGGCTCACTCGTCCGGCTCATCTGACTGAATCATCCAGTGGTCCAACCCACCTTGTGATCGCAACTCTGGGTGGTTCCCTGGGCTTGACCTTGTTTGTGGCGGGCGTAGGCTTGCGTCGTAATCAGCATTCAACTGAACGCGAGCTCGAGCGGGCACTCAGGGCAGGTCGCATTCACCCGCGTTACCAGCCCATTGTCAACCTGCCGGAAGCAAGCCTGGCTGGCTTCGAGGCTTTGGCCCGCTGGCCACAGCCCGGAGGTCATCATGTTTCACCGGAATCCTTTATCAATCTGGCCGAACGCAGCGGACTGATCGGCCAGGTTTCAGCCTCGATGATTGAACAGATCGGCAAGGATCTGGGTGAGTGGCTAAGCCTGCGACCGGCTTTGCGCCTGGCGATCAACATCGCCCCGAGCGAGCTTAATGACCCGAATCTGATCGATCATATCGGGCGGCACCTGATCGAGCGTGGCGTGCGCCCCGGCCAGATCATCCTTGAAATCACCGAGCGCACCATGCTGGAAAGCCAGACATCCCGTCGTCATATCGAACGCCTGGCTCGCCAGGGCTTTGTTATCTTCGCCGACGATTTCGGCGTGGGCTACTGCGGCCTGGCCTATCTGAACGAACTGGATATGCACGGCATCAAGATCAGCCAGAGCCTGACCGCCGCCGTCGCCACCGAGAGCCCAAAAGCCAGCCTGGTACCACGGGTCACCGAAATGGCAAGAGAACTCGGTCTGGAAGTTGTGATAGAGGGAATCGAGACGGTTGAACAACGCGATGCCCTGGCAACTCTGGGGCCGCTCCTGGCCCAGGGCTGGCTGTTTGCACGTGATCTGAGCGCCGAAGAACTCAAAACCCGGTATGAACACGAATTCCCATCATCCAATCAGGATAAAACCTGATCCAGCCTGTCAGTCGGGCTGTATCGACGCGGCAATTCTTTCAGGCTCAGGTTACGACCTGGATGCAGGCTGCCAGCAGATCCTCCTCGGAGGCCAGAATCAGATTGGCCGCATCGGCCAGCGGAATATAACAGTCGGCACCGGTCACACGAACCATCGGGCGATCGGCAAGGCCTGCTTCGACCGGGGCGGCCAGCAGGCCCTCACCCAGGCCAGCATCCGGTCGGCCCTCATCAAAGATCACGACGCCAGAGCACTCACCCGCGTGCCGTGCCAGCGATTCAATATCCAGCGGTTTGAGCCAGCGCAGATCCATCACCCGGGTCTGGATTTCATAGCGCTGCTCCAGCTCACGCGCACAACGCAAAGCCATCGGCACACCATTTCCGTAGGTCACGATCAGCAAATCATCGGCCTGCTCGAAATAAATCCGAGGTGCGAACGGCTCCAGTCCCTGCCCTGGCTCAGGGTAATCAAAGCACCACTGGCCATCATCGCGCTCGTACAAATCCTTGGTCATGTACAAGGCAATGGGCTCAATAAAAGCACAAACCCGCCCGTCAACCCGGGCCAAGGCAGTCATAGTACGCAGCATGGCTGCCGCATCATCCCCGCGCGAGGGGCAGCCGATAAGCAGACCCGGAATATCGCGCAGCGCACCAATCGAGTTGTCATTGTGAAAATGCCCTCCAAAACCGCGCTGGTAACCCAGTCCGGCAATGCGCATCACCATGGGATTGCGAAACTGACCATTGGAGAAAAACTGCAGCGAACAGGCCTCGCCGCGAATCTGATCGCAGGCATTGTGGAAATAGGCCAGGTACTGGATCTCGGGAATGGGCAGATATCCCATGGTCGCAAAACCCTGCGCCAGGCCCAGTATCGTGGTTTCATCCAGCAGGGTATTGAACACCCGGCGTCGGCCAAAGCGCTCCCACAGACCCCGTGTCACGGTATACACGCCGCCTTTTCGGGCCACGTCCTCACCGAATACCAGCGCCTCGGGGTACTTAGCCATCAGGTCAGTCAATGCCCGATTGATCTGTATCGCCATATGTCGCGGCGGCTGATTTTCCGGCAGCCCGGCCTCGCTGCCAAAAGCCGCCACCCTGACCTGGCTTGAAGACTGCCTGGACAGCTCCGCCGCCACTAGCTCCGGGCTGTAAGGTGCCAGCGGCGCGATGACAGCCTGGCGCGAGGTCAGACGCGGCGTGCCGTCAGCACGATCGGCCTCACTCAGGCAGCGCTCGCGCAATTGTTCGTAACGACGCAAAATACTGTCCGGCGTCATCAGACCACGCGCCACCACTCGCTCGACCGAACGCTTGAGCGGGTCCAGCGCCTCAGCGGCTTCCAGCTCGCGGATCGGCCGATAGTCAATTTCGAAATCCGTCCCGGCATGACCCATCAGACGAGTCGTCCGAAGATGGAGAAAGACCGGGCGGCGATGATTACGGCAGGCTGCCACGGCACGCTTAACGGCTTCGAAGCCGGCAGTCAGATCCAGTCCATCGGCAAAGTGATAGTCCAGGCCGTGACGGCAGGCAATACTGTCGCGCACCCAGTTGGTCGGTGTCGGCACAGAGATCCCGATCCCGTTATCCTCACAAACCAGCAGCAAGGGCAGCGGTAAATTCTGGTGCCGGGCCCATGCGCAGGTATTGAGAGCTGCCTGGGCGGTGGCGTGATTGAGGCTGGCATCACCGAATGAACAGACCACCAGGCTGTCAGCCGGAACCGGTAAATCGTTGGCATCCTGGCCCCCACGCGCAACAGCCAGTGCTGTTCCGACCGCCTTGGGCAAGTGCGAAGCAATGGTGGAGGTTTGTGGCAGCACCCAAAGCGGTTTGCTGCCCCAGACCTTGTGTCGACCGCCCGAGGCCGGATCAGCAGTCGCTGCAGCAAACGAAAGGCAGGTATCACGTATGAAATCCATACCGTCGATCTGGCGATAGCGCTCGGCCATAAAGCCACCGGAACGGTAGTGCAGAAAGGCCGGATCGGTATGGCGCGTCAAGCGTCCAACCAGTGCATTACCCTCGTGTCCGGATGAACCGATGGTGTAAAACACCTTGTTCTCCAGACGCTTGACCCGAGCCATCAGGTCAAGCTGTCGCGACACCATCTGGCTGTCAAACAATTCCAGCAGGTCGGCATCCGGGATAGCCCCGCCCCGCTCGGAAAGCACCTGACCTGAAGCGATAGCCCGGACGTGATCAATCAGTGCAAGATCAACGACTTCTGCGCGATTGATCTGGCGATTTCCAGAATACTGACTCATGACGAAACAGGACCTGTCTAGAACGCGTTGTGTCCGGTCAGCTCTCGCCCGACCACTAGCTGATGGACAGTTTCGGTCCCTTCATAGGTAATCACCGACTCAAGATTCAGCGCATGCCTGATAGCGACATATTCCAGCGTAATACCGGCACCGCCGAGCAGATCACGACAGTCACGTGCAATATCCAACGCCATGCGCACATTGTTCCACTTGGCCAGAGAAATCTGGGTCGGATGAACCTTGCCGGCATCCTTGAGGCGGCCCAGACGCAGGCTCATCAGTTGGGCCAGAGTAATCCGGCGGGCATGATCGGCCAGCCGAATCTGCACTGCCTGATTGGCTGACAGCGGACGCTTGAACAATTCGCGCTCACCGGTGTAGTCGATGGCTTCTTTCAGACAGGCAATGGCCGCGCCGATTGGGCCCCAGGTAATACCGTAGCGAGCTTGGCTCAGGCAGGAAAGCGGCCCTTTTAGCCCCTTGACCCCGGGCAGGCGATTGGCATCAGGGATGCGTACGTTGTCAAAATACAGCTCGGAGGTCACCGAGGCGCGCAGTGACATCTTGGCCTTGATATCCCGTGCCTCAAAACCCGCGAAATCCTTCTCGACGATAAAGCCCTGAATCCCGTCATCGGTGCGCGCCCAGACAATCGCGACATCGGCAATCGTACCGCTGGTGATCCACATCTTGGCTCCATTGAGGATCCAGTCGTCACCATCACGGCGGGCATGGGTTTTCATGTTGGCCGGGTCGGAGCCGCCTTGGGGCTCGGTCAGGCCGAAGCAGCCAAGGACCTTGCCGGCAGCCATGTCCGGCAGCCAGCGATCCTTCTGCTCATCCGACCCAAAGGCATAAATGGGATACATGCACAACGATGACTGGACCGAAACAAAGCTGCGCAGACCCGAGTCTCCCCGCTCCAGCTCCTGGCAGATCAGGCCATAGCTGACCGCATTCAGGCCGGCGCAACCGTAGCCTTCCAGGCTTGACCCCAACAGACCCAGATCAGCAATCTCCGGAACCAGCTCGGCCGGGAAACGGCCCTGGTCAAAGCACTCGGCCATTAACGGCAAGGCCTTTTCGTCGACAAAGCGCGCAACACTTTCACGAATCATCTGCTCTTCATCGGAGAGCTGATCATTGATATCAAAAAGATCCAGGGGATTGAGACTGGCCATAAAATTCAACAACTCGGAGGGTGTTTGGAAACTAGCGTTAGTTTAGAGGATTTGACTGGCCAATGAGATGAAATCGCCGCTTCCCCGCACGCCTTTGGCGACGTTATAATGGGAACTCTGAAATTCCCTGAATGATCGAGATCCAAATGCTGAATCGATTGATCTGCGCGATTGCCCTGATCGCTTTTTCGAGTGCGCCGACATTCGCCGAATCCGGTGATGCCGAGCGTGGACGCGTGATCGGCTACACCTGTACCGGCTGCCACGGCATACCCTACCAGAAAAACGTCTATCCGACCTATTCTGTACCGCGTATCGGCGGCCAAAGCGAAGGTTATATCGTGGCCTCCCTGAAAGCCTATCGATCGGGAGAGCGTAAACATCCGACCATGCAGGCGCAGGCCAATACCTTGTCAGACCAGGATATTGCCGATGTGGCCGCCTACTTTGTCAGTCTGACGGAGGACAGTGAATGAACCACCTGATCCGTATTGCAGCTCTCGCGCTGTTGATGCCACTGTCACTGCCTGCCGAAGCCGGCAACCCGAGCCGGGGACAGGAACTGGCCGGCGAAGTCTGCCAGAGCTGCCATGGCATGGATGGCAACCTGGTGCTGTCGGATGAATATCCACGCCTGGGCGGGCAACATGAAGACTACCTGGTCATGGCGCTGAAGGCTTATCGCTCGGGCGACCGCGAAAACGCCATCATGAGTTCGTTCGCACGCAATCTCAGTGACCAGGATATTGCCGACCTGGCAGCCTGGTTCGCACGCCAGGATGGCCTGGTCGAACTCAAGGTCAAATAACGGCCAACAAAGTACAGCGGTTAGTATCAGCTCTGGTAATAGGGATTTTCGCCGCTGGCGTGGTCGGTGGCGTCGATCACCCGGCGAACTTCGGGGATTTCCTGCTTCATGGTGGTTTCGATGCCCTGCTTCAGGGTCACATCGACCATGCCGCAGCCGTGACAACCGCCACCGAACTGCAATACCACATCACCCTGGTCGGTCAATTCAACCAAGCCGACCCTGCCTCCGTGTGAGGCCACCATGGGGTTAATGCGCGCTTCCAGCACCCATTCAACCCGTTCGCGCAGCGGTGATGATTCGTCGGGGCGCTGGCCTTTCAGACCCGGTGCCCGAATCGACAACTCACCGCCCATGGCATTGCCCTCGAAGTCAATCATCGCCCCGTCCAGGCTCTGGGTACTGGCTTGGTCGACGTACAGTACGAATTGCTGGCAGTCGACCGCACTATCTTCCGTCTGCTCCTGTCCCGGCGGACAAAAGGTCAGTTCGACGTCGGCGGCCGGTGTCCCGGCGTTGAGGGTTCGCAGGCGCAGATTGGTACCTGTGGCCTGTTGCTTAAGCAGTCCGGCAAAATAATCGCGGGCAGCGGGGGTAATTGTCAGCATGATCCATGGTCGCGGCAGAATTCAACTACCAAGATGCCGTCGCTTCAGGCGGCTTTCAAGCGCTGAACCAGAAACGGCAGCGAATGATCGTAACGCCAATCAATACCTGAATGGGTCCCGTCAAACTCCTCGAAATGATGATTGATCGAACACGCTTGCAGCGAATCAATCATCGCCCGTGTCCCATACTGAATGAAATACTGATCCCGACTGCCGACATCGATCCACAGCCCGTTAAGCGCCTTTAGCTCCGCCTGGCGGGAGACAACTCTTCGTAACGGGTCAAACGCCAGCCAGCGTGACCAGACCGCCTCGTCCAGAGCCAGGGTATGCGGGTCAAACGGCAGCGCCAGACCTAGCGGCTGATCAGGCTCGGGCGAGTAACTGGCCGCCAGACACAGTACCATCAAGGCCTGGAAGTCAGCCCCTCCCGGTCGCATGTTACGCCAGAATGCACGCACAAATGACACGACATCATGGTTGTAACTTGCCAGCACGTCCGCGCACGGACCAAAATCACGCAAATAGACCCGATCAAAACCACAATCGCCCGAGTGACTGGCGACGGCCGCAAAATGCCCCGGGTGGGCCATCGCCAGGTGCAGTGCGCCGAATCCACCGGATGACTTGCCAAAAACCGCCCTGGCCGCTGGTTCGGGTATGGTCCGATAGGTCTGATCGACCGCCGGAATCAACTCGTCGATCAGATAATCGGCGTAGCGGCCCATGGCCAGAGTATTGACGTATTGGTTACCACCCAGCGCAGTGTAGCAGTCGGGAAAAACGACGATGACCGGATCGAGCGCTCCACTGGCAATCAGGCGATCGAGACGAGCCGGGAGATTTTCACCCCGATTGCGCCAACTGACCTGGCCGGGGCCGGCATTGGTATAGGCAGCCAGACAACACAACACCGGATAGTGCCGATCGCTGCTGGCATAGCCTGCTGGCAGATAAACCGGATGGCTGCGCCGGACCGGATCGCCCAGCGGGTTATCGGCCAGCAAACGTGAGCTGTGCTCCAGGCTGACCACCTGGCCGGACGCTGCCGGTGCTGCCGGACGCAATGGTGTGTTTGTGCCCACCCGATCAACCGGTCAGGGGAATGACCTTGCGGCTTTTGGGTGGCACCTTGCCCAGCTCGGGAACCAGTTCGAGCAGAATACTGCGCAACTGGGGACTATCGTACTGGCGTACTGCTTTTTCGGCACGCTGCAGCCGGTCGATCATCCAGTTCAGATCGACATCGGCCGACCGGGTCAGGAAAATCTTCTCGTGGGCTGTCTTGGCGTATGACTCATGGGCGTGAAACAGCTCCTCGAACAGTTTTTCACCCGGGCGCAGCCCGGTGTAGACAATTTCAATATCCCGTCCGGGCTCCTTGCCGGCCAGCCGAATCAGCTGCTCGGCCAGATAGCTGATGCGCACCGGTTCTCCCATATCCAGCACAAAGACTTCCCCACCCCGCCCCAGCACACCCGCCTGAAGAATCAGTTGACCGGCTTCGGCGATGGTCATGAAATAGCGGGTTATTTCAGGATGGGTAACCGTGACTGGCCCCCCGCGTCGGATTTGCTCGTTGAACAGCGGAACAACTGAGCCGGTGGAGTTCAGCACGTTGCCGAAGCGCACCGTGATAAACCGGGTATCGGAAATCCTGTTCAGGTGCTGACAATACAATTCTGCCACCCGCTTGGTCGCCCCCATCACATTACTGGGATTGACTGCCTTGTCGGTAGAAATCAGAACGAAGGTCTCGACACCAAAACGAGAGGATGCATCGGCCACCCGACGGGTGCCCAGCACGTTGTTTCTGAACGCTTCGCGGACCTGGTTCTGCAACATGGGCAAATGCTTGTAGGCTGCGGCGTGAAAAACCACCTCCGGGCGCGACCGCTCCATCACGCTGTCGATGGTGGCCGAATCACCGATATCGCCCAGGATGGTCTCGACGATCAAGTCGCGAAACTCACTACGCAAGCGATAGTCAACCCGATACAGGTTGTACTCACTGTTATCAAGCACGACCAGACCGGCCGGATCGAGGCGGGCTATCTGGCGGCATAATTCAGCCCCGATCGACCCACCACCGCCGGTTACCAGAACGCGCTTGCCTGCCAGACCCGATCGAATCAGGTTCCAGTCCAGTGACACCGGATCGCGGCCCAGCAGGTCGTCAATGGCCACCGGCTTCAGGTCGTCAAACCGGGTAAAGCTGTTGCCCAGTTCCTTGAGCATTGGCAGGGTCTTGAAATCGACTTCGGCCCGCTCACAGATTTCGACCACACGCTGCATCTGCTGGTTGGTGGCTGAAGGAATGGCAATCACAACCAGATCGATTGCCGCTTCCCGAGCCACTCTGGGCAAGCGATCGATGGTGCCAAGCACCGGCACGCCCGAGATTTCCGTATTGCGCAAGCGGCGACTGTCATCCAGAAAACCGACCACATCGTAGCCGCCACGCCGCTTGAGCTCAGGCAACAACAATCGACCCGAACGCCCGGCTCCCAAAATCAAGGTGCGCTGAGTGACCCGACGTCGATGAACCTCCAGGCGCATATCCTTGAAAATTCGATACGTCAGGCGTGGCACACCCAGCAACAAAAGCAACAGCAACGGGAAGACCCAGACCATCACCACCATCAGTTCGATCGGAGAATCCAGGATCAGCAGCACACCGGCACCCGCCACTGCACCCAGAACAGCAGCCCTGAGCAGGTTTCCCAGATCCGGAAGACTGGCGAAGCGCCAGACACCACGGTACAGCCCGGCCCGCCACTGCAAGAAACCCTGCAGCAGCAAGATCAGGTTGACTTCGACAGCCAGTTGTTGCCAACTGACGGATACTTCGCCAAGCAACCAGAGCGTACCCAGTCGCGCCACCGACCAGGCCAGCACTATCATCAACAGATCATGAACAATAACCAGCGCTCGCAGATTGAACAGTGCAGGCCGTCTTCCTACTCGATCTGTCATTCGGTTAATGCTCTCCGTTGCCAGCCGACTGAATTTGCCACCAGCCTATCGCCAGCAGCGCGACCACTCCCATTGCCAGGAAATAGTCCAGTTCGGGGCGGGCCAGTGCCCACAGCGTCACGGGCAGTACAATCAACAGATTGATCGCTGTATACAATAACAGTACCCGACCATGAGACCAACCTGACCGGATCAATATCTGATAGGCATGGCGTCGATGCGGAGTATACCACCGCTCACCCTGTCTGACCCTCAGCAGCAATGTCGCCGTCGCATCGACGACGAAAACCGAGCAGACAACGAGGCTGACCCAGATACTGGCACTGTCAAGAATCAGCGCATTCAGAACCAGCCAGGCAACCAACCCACCGATAACCACCGAACCAATATCTCCCAGAAAAATCCGCGCGACCGGACGATTCCAGACCAGGAAACCCAGCGCTGAACCCGCCAGACCAAGACTCATCAGCATTGCCCCGGCCTGGTAATCCCGCCAGAAAATCCAGGAAAATGCTAGACCCACCCAGGCTGCTTGCATGGTTGCCAACCCATCAGAACCATCCATGAAATTGTGCAGATTGATCAGCCAGATGACGCCAATCAAAGCCAGACCGGTCAACACAACAGGTTGATAAAGCAGGACACTGCCAACACTGATCGTCTCGACACCGCCAAGGATATACAACATGACAGCGGCGATGACGACCTGGCCAGCCAAGCGCACGCCAATACCCAGACTCAGCAGATCATCACCACCACCCAACAGCCCCAACAGGCCAATCAGTAACAATGTTTGCAGCCAATAAAAATCGGGAGCTGGCGCAAATAATCCGCCCAGAACAAGTGATACCGATAAACCCGCAACCAGGGCCAGCCCTCCTCCTCTGGGCGTCGCCAGCTGATGAACACGGCGATCCTCCGGGTAATCCAGCAAGCCCCGAGCAAACACCAGTCGCCTTACTCCTGGCGTCAACAGCAACGTCGTCAGCAATGCTACCAGAAAGACTAATACGGCAACCAAGGCTGGCGTCACTCGCCCAGAATCCCGCGGATGACGCGAGTCGTGTTCCAGCGCCGGCAGCTCGGGCACAGCCAGTGATAAGCCGATCCGCTGAAGCCGCAGTGCTGACAGCGGTAGCGTGGCTGATCCTTGAGCAGCCGTTTCATCAGATCGCCAATAAGTTCAGGATCCACCCGATCCAGACTGACACCCGCTCGACCGAGCAGTACCATCAGGTATTCAAGCCCGCGCACCGTGGGTCGCCTGGCCATATGCGCCAACACCAGATCGGCTGCAGCCTGGGGATCATTTTCGGCACGCAAACGGGCTAGTGCCAGTAGCGGCGTGGTCATGAGACTACGCTCAAGCAAGCCTTCAAGCCAGTTGATCAGCCCGATACGATCATCAAGCTGTTCATGGCACTGCCCCAGGCGATCAAGGACCTGCAGCACGCAGTCCGGATCCAGATCACAGGCAACTCGGTAGTGCTCAGCCGCTTTGGAATATTCAGATTCATTCCAGGCCATATCGCCATCCAGCAAGTGTGCACGTGGGTTGCGTGGATCATAGCGATGAGCTTGTCTGAGCGCCTGGCGTGCCGCCTCGGCGTCTTCCGCGTCGATGGCCTGCTGCGCCGTTTCGCAATAGAACTGGGCTATCAGGGAATCCCGATCCACGGAGCCATCACGTAGGTTACGGGCCATGGCAATGGCCTGCTGCCAGTCTTTTTCCTGCTGGTAGATCGCCAGAAGTTGTCGCGTTGGCACCAGTTCGGAATCGTCACGCTCGATCAGCTCACGAAACAGCCGCTCAGCTCGATCCAGCAGCCCCGCCTGCATGTAGTCCTCCCCTAATTCATACAACGCCAGCGATCGCTGCTCCTCGGTCAGGTTGGGTCGGGTCATGATGTGCTTGTGAAACCGGATCGCCTTGTCCATTTCCCCACGACGTCGAAACAGGTTTCCCAGCGCCAGGTGGGTTTCGACGGTGTCCTGGTTGATTTCGGATATTCTGAGGAAGACTTCAATCGCTTTATCAGGCTCTTCATTGAGAAGGTAATTCAAGCCACGGAAGTAGCTTGAAGATAGCATTGAGGACTGATCCTTGAATTTGCGACCTCGTCGATGGGCCGCCCACCAACCCGTAGCTGCCGCCAGCGGCAGCAGCAGAAACAGCAGGCTTAGCTCAAGCATCCCGTTCGGATAGCTGTCCGTCGTTGGCAGGCCTTCTGCGATGTCGACTTAGACGAGATGGTAGATGAAACAGCAAACTGTAGATCAACAGTCCGCAAAAAAGACCCAGACTAAAAACCAGCATCAAAAGACTTCCCAGCGGGAGACTGAATGTCAGCCCCGGCAAGCGGACAACGACCGGATCAGGATTCATGACTCCGATCGCCAAGCCAATGATTGCGGCCAGCACACAGGTAATCAGCACGATCCAGCGAAACATGTTGCCTCCTGTGTCAGTTGATCCATTCAATCGAGCCCGGTCACGTTGACGGAATCAATCAAGCCTACAAAGCGGCTTCGTTTACGCGCTCGCGCAAGGCCTTGCCCGGCTTGAAGTGAGGTACATATTTTCCTGGCAGCGCAACCGGTTCTCCGGTTTTGGGATTTCGTCCCATTCGAGGAGGCCGAAAATGCAGCGAAAAACTACCAAAGCCGCGAATCTCGATTCGCTCACCATCAGCCAGAGCCCGGCTGAGCTGATCCAGAATACAGCGCACGGCCATTTCAATATCAGCCTGACTAAGGTGAGTCTGGTCACCGCCAAGTTTCTCAATCAGTTCGGATTTGGTCATCAGCCGATCCTCGTCCCTTTTCAGTCAACCGGCAGTCGCTTACTCGACTGCCGGTTGCAGGCCTTAATCAGTCCTTGCCGAGCTGCTCTTTAAGCAGGTCCCCCAGCGAGGTTCCGGTTCCACCTGAGCGGGACTGGTACTGATCCAGCGCATCGGCCAGTTCGTCATCATCCTTGGCCCGGATCGACAAGGTCAGGTTGCGGGTCTTGCGATCCAGCGCAACAAACTTGGCCTCGATCTCGTCTCCCTCGGAAACCACCTTGGTGGCATCCTCAACACGTTCCTTGGCCAGATCCGCTGCCTTGATGTAGCCGTCGACACCGTCAGCCAGTTCAACAATGGCGCCCTTCGCATCAACCGACTTGATCTTGCCGTTGACGATGGAGCCACGCGGATGCTCGGCCATGTAGGTAGCAAACGGATCCTGCTCCATCTGCTTGATGCCCAGAGAAATACGTTCGCGTTCCGGATCAACCGCCAGAACGACCGCCTCGAGCTCCTCGCCTTTGCGGAAATTGCGAATCGAATCTTCACCCGGCGTCATCCAGGAAATGTCGGACAAGTGAACCAGGCCGTCGATGCCGCCATCCAGGCCAATGAATATGCCGAAGTCGGTGATTGACTTGATCGCACCGGAAACCTTGTCACCCTTGTTGTGAGTTGCCGCGAAAGCTTCCCAGGGATTGGCCGCACACTGCTTCATGCCCAGCGAAATACGACGGCGCTCTTCGTCCACATCCAGCACCATGACTTCGACTTCCTGGCCAACATGCACGACCTTGGCCGGATTGACGTTCTTGTTGGTCCAGTCCATCTCCGAGACGTGAACCAGGCCTTCGACCCCATCTTCGATCTCCACGAAACAGCCGTAGTCGGTGATGTTGGTCACCTTGCCAAACAGACGCGAGGTCGGCGGATAGCGGCGGTCGATATTGCTCCACGGATCATCACCAAGCTGCTTGAGCCCAAGCGATACGCGCATACGTTCACGATCAAAGCGCAGCACGCGCACTTCCAGCTCATCGCCCACTTCAACCACTTCAGACGGATGACGCACCCGCTTCCAGGCCATATCAGTGATGTGCAGCAGACCATCGATTCCACCCAGGTCCAGGAATGCACCATAGTCGGTGAGATTCTTGACCACACCCTTGATGACGGCACCTTCGGTCAGGCGTTCGATCAAATCATCGCGCTCGGCCGCATACTCGTGCTCGACTACAGCGCGACGGCTGACCACCAGGTTGTTACGCCGACGGTCCAGTTTGATGATCTTGAATTCCAGATCCTTGCCTTCGAGATAACCCGGATCACGTACCGGGCGAACGTCAACCAGCGAACCCGGCAGAAAGGCCCGAATGCCATCAATATTGACGGTAAAACCGCCTTTGACCTTACCGGAAATCTGGCCGATCACGTTTTCTTCGGCGTCGAACGACTTCTCCAATACGGTCCAGACGCGTGATCGCTTGGCCTTTTCGCGCGACAGTCGGGTTTCACCAAAGCCGTCCTCGACGGCATCAAGGGACACTTCGACCTCATCACCCACGGCAACCTCAAGCTCGCCGTCCGGCCGCTCGAACTGGTGGATGGGGACGATGCCCTCGGATTTCAGTCCCGCATTGATGACAACAACATCATCGCGGATTTCTACTACCCGACCCATGACAATTGCGCCAGGGCGCAGGTCGGCCTCGGTCAGGCTTTGTTCAAATAATTCTGCAAAGGATTCGGTCATTACGCTGGTATCTTCCTGCAGGATCCGCCGGGCATGGAATGCCTCGAGCGGTCTCTGGATCATCTGCGCCAGCCCGATGTTGACGGGGTTATACGGCACTCGTTTTAAGAAAAAAACCGGACGCCTGCCGTGGCAGGATCCAGTCACCCGGGGTGTTGCAATACTCTTCCAATCTACGACCTTTCCAAGCGTTCCCGAACGAGTTTCAGGATTCGTTCAACGACCGCCGCCAGGGGCATGCTGGTCGAGTCGATCACCACAGCGTCGGCGGCCGGCACGGTCGGTGCCACCGCTCGCTCACGATCACGACGGTCCCGTTCTTCAATGTCGCGAAAAAGACGCGAGAATATAACACTTTCTCCTTTGTCTTTCAACTGTTTATAGCGTCGATTCGCCCGTTCCTCTACGCTGGCATGCAGAAACACCTTGATCGGCGCATCAGCAAAAACAATCGTTCCCATATCGCGTCCGTCGGCCACCAGTCCAGGCCAGCGGCGGAAGCTTCGCTGCAAATCGAGCAAGGCCTCGCGAACGGCCGGCAAGGCAGCCACCCTGGAGCTGGCCAGGCTGACTTCCTCGCTGCGCAATCGTTCGTCAACCGAACGGCCATCCAGCAATACATCAATGCCGTCCGCGCCCGGCACAAAGGCCAGGTCCAGGTCAGCGCAAAGTGCAACCAGTCCGGCTTGATCGACGACGGCCACGTCTCGTTCCAGCGCGGCCAGCGCAACACTGCGGTAAACCGCACCGGAATCCAGCAAATGCCAGCCCAGTGCGCCGGCCACACCAGCCGAGGTCGCGCCCTTGCCGGCACCGGACGGTCCATCGATGGTCAGGACCGGGGCCGGGTCAGTCAGATCATTCAGCCGGCTCGATCGCCGTTGGTTAGTCATCTATCCACTCCAGCTCGGCTCCAAGCGCCTTCAGATCGTCGACAAACCCTGGGTAGCTGGTCTGTATCCACTCGGCGCGTTCGACCTCGACCGGCGCACTGGCAATCAGCCCCAGCAGGCCCAGGCTCATTGCAATCCGGTGATCGCCGTGGCAATCAACGCAGCCGCCGCTGATCGGGCCACCCTCGATCACGGCCCCATCAGGGGTTTCGGTCAGTCGGACGCCCAGCTGGCGAAGCCCGCGGCACATAACGGCCAGGCGATCGGATTCCTTGACCCGAAGCTCTCCGGCTCCCTTTATCGTGGTCGTACCTCTGGCAGTCGCGGCCAGGGCCATGATGACCGGAAACTCATCAATCGCCAGCGGCACCCAGGTGGCGGGTATTTCGATTCCCTCAAGACCGGCATGAGCAACGTCAATGCGCCCCGCCGGTTCGGCACCGACACCCTCGCCAGGCGTTTTTCTCAAATTGCCACCCATGGCATCGAGAATGCGCAGAACGCCGTCTCGGGTTGGATTCAGACCAACATTGTCCAGACTGACTTCCGAACCCGGGACCAGCAGGGCGGCCGCCATGATAAAAGCGGCCGAGCTCAGGTCACCCGGCACCCGGACCTGGCAGGCCGACAGCTCCTGCCCGCCGCGCACACCGATCCCCGGTTGACCATCAAGCAGCGATACGCCAAAGGCCGGCAGCAATCGCTCGGTGTGATCGCGGCTGATACCCGGCTCCTCGATCACGCTGTCCCCAGTAGCCGACAGACCGGCCAGCAACAGTGCCGACTTGACCTGGGCACTGGCCACCGGCAAGCGATAACGGATGGCCTTGAGCGCGGTTGGCTCTATGATCAAGGGGGCCTTGCCATCGCGGGAGCCGATCCGGGCACCCATGGCCGTCAGCGGATCAATAATCCGGCCCATCGGGCGAGACGCCAGCGACTCATCGCCAATCAGTTCAATCCGTTCACCCTGCAGGTCACGGCGTCCGGCAATCAAGCCCGCCAGCAGTCGCATCCCGGTTCCGGAATTGCCCAGGTCGAGTGCCTGTGACGGTGGCCTGAGCCGCCCACCGGTGATGGTGATGCCGTCAGCCTGTTCGACCACATCCGCACCTAACGCGGCCACTGCCGCCAGCGTGGCACGCGTATCGGCCGCTTCCAGAAATCCGCTGATCCGGGTCTGACCACGCGCAATCGCACCAAGCAGGGCCACCCGATGCGAGATCGACTTGTCACCCGGCGGCTGATAATGACCGGCAAGGCCGTTGCCCGCCGGATTAACCCGTAAACGCATGACTTATCCGAGGACCTTTTCCAGGGCTGCCAGCGCCCGCCGGTTCTGATCGTACGTTCCGATGGTAATTCGCAGATAACGTTCCAGCCCGTAATTGCCGACCGGGCGAACAATGACACCCTGGTGCAACAGTTTCTCGTTGAGATCCGCCCCGCTGGCCTCGAATCCGGCCAGGATAAAATTGGCCGCCGATGGAATGACCGTTGCACCCAGCGCGCGCAAACCTTCGCCCAGCTGGATCATGCCCTGGCTGTTGAGCTGGCGCGAACGATCGATAAAGTCCTGGTCTTCCAGCGCCGCCCTTGCTGCGGTCAGAGCCAGTGAATTGACGTTGAATGCCGGACGCACCCGGTTGAGCAGATCCGCAACACCGGGGTTGCTGAGCGCGTAACCGACCCGCAGTCCGGCCAGTCCGTAAGCTTTGGAAAAAGTCCGGGTCACCACCAGATTGGGGCATTCATTCAACCAGGTCGAGGCATCACCCAGCGTGCCGGATTGCGCGTATTCGGTATAGGCCTCATCAACCACACAGATCACCTGCGGCGGCAGTGAAGCGACAAAGTCCTTCAAGCGTGCGCCATCCAGCCAGGTGCCGGTCGGGTTGTTCGGATTGGCCACAAACACCAGGCGGGTAGCCGGCCCAACGCGCTCGAACAAGGCACGCAAGTCGTGGCCCAGCGCCATCGGATGGTCGAGCGGCAAGGCCGGGGCAACCCGGGCTGTGGCGCCGACCATCTGACAAGCAATCGGATACACGGCGAAGCAATACTGGGAAAAAACCGCCTCCAGACCTGGCTGCAAAAACACCTGGGCAAGAAAGACCAGCACGTCATTGGAACCGTTACCCAGAGTGATGCAGGAGGGATCCACATCATGCCGCTCGGAAAGTGCGCGCTTGAGCTCGAAACCATTGGCATCCGGATACAGCCACAGGTCATCGAGCTCGCCGCGAACGGCGGCAATCGCTCTCGGACTGGTACCCAGCGGGTTTTCGTTCGAGGCCAGCTTGATCGAGTCGGTCACACCATACTCGCGCTCCAGCTCACTGATCGGCTTGCCCGGCGTGTAAGGCTTGAGCTCGCGCACACCCGATACGGCCAGGTCGTTGTAGTCAAAAGTTTGCATGGTTAGTCAAAAATCATTGAATTCAGGGTTGATTGACGGGCTCCTGCCCGGTTTCGGGCAGACGACCGAGCACGGCGCGCGGATACGAGCCCAGCACCTTGACCAGGCGAGCCGAGGCAGACAACTCAGCCATCGCATCGGCCAGGTTCGCATCGTCCACATGGCCGTCAACATCAATAAAGAACACGTAATCCCAGCGTCCCTGGCGCGAGGGGCGCGACTCGATGCGATTCATGTTGACCTGGTGTCGGGCCAGTGGCTCGAGCAGCCCGAAAAGCGCGCCAGGCCCGTCCTGGCCAGCCACCATCAGGGTGGTTTTGTCTTCGCCCGAAGCCGGCAACAGACTGTTGCCCAGGACCAGAAACCGGGTGGTATTGTCGACGTGGTCCTCGATGTTGGCAAACAAAATCGACAGACCATAGACTTCGGCAGCGTGACGACCGGCAATGGCGGCAGCATCCGGGGCGTGCCGCACCCGGCGCGCTGCCTCGGCGTTGCTGGAAACGGCCACCAGCTCGGCATCGGCCAGGTGGGCGGCAAGCCAATGCTTGCACTGCGCCAGCGATTGCTGATGAGCATAGACCCGTTCGACCTCGCCCAACGATCGCGCCTGAGTCAGCAGATGTTGGTGAATTCGGAGTTCCACCTCGGCGGCGATCTTCAGATCCGAGTGGATGAACAGGTCCAGCGTGTGGCTGACAATCCCCTGGGTCGAGTTTTCAATGGGCACCACACCAAAATCCGCCTCTCCGGCCTGGACGCTGAGAAAGACATCCTCAATGGTAGCCTGGGAAATCGCATTGACCGAGTGCCCGAACTGGCGATAAACCGCCTGCTGTGTAAACGTGCCTTCCGGTCCAAGATAGGCAATTCGCATCGGCTCTTGCTGGGCCAGGCAGGCGGACATGATCTCGCGAAACAAGCGCAGCATGGCCGCATCACTCAACGGGCCCTGGTTGCGCTCAATCACCCGCCGCATCACCTGAGCCTCGCGGTCGGGTCGATAATAGGCCGAGCCGGTAGCCAGGTCGCCTTTGGCCGAGCGCACGGCCAGCGCCATGCTGGCGCGCTCGGCAATCAAGGCCTGGATTTGCGCGTCCAGCCTGTCGATCTGCTGGCGAATGGCCTCCAGATCCTGCTCAGGCCCAGGTTCGCTCGTAGTCTCGCATGAAGTCAATCAGATTCTCCACCGCATCGTCATCCAGCGCATTGTACAGGCTGGCACGCAAGCCGCCGAGTGCGCGGTGACCCTTCAAACCCGTCAGCCCGGCCCGCTCGGCCGCGGCCACGAATCGAGGCACCTGGGTCTCATCCGCGGCGAAAAACGGCACATTCATGACCGACCTACAATATCCTGCCACCGGATTGGACCAAAAATCGCTGGCATCGATCACCTGATACAGGCGCTCGGCACGACACCGATTGCGCTCACCCAGGGCTGTCAGCCCGCCCATCGACTCAATCCAGCGACAGACTTCCAGTGCCACGAACCAGGCCAGTGTCACGGGCGTATTGAACATGGAATCCGACGCAACCCACGATCGATAATCCAGATAGGCCGGCAAGCCATCGGGAATCCGGTCCAGCAGGTCGCGCCGGATCAGCACGATGGTCAACCCGGCAATCCCGAGATTCTTTTGCGCACCGGCATAGGCAAAAGCCAGGTCACGGTAAGGATAGGGTCGCGACAGAAATTCGGAAGACAAATCAGCCGCCAGGGGAACGTCAAGCTCGGGCGGTTTTTCGAACTGCACACCATGGATGGTTTCATTGCCGGTGTAGTGCAGGTAGGCGCAACGATCAGGCAAATGACCTATCTCCGGCACTTCGCTATAACCCTGTTGTTCGCTGCTGCCGACCACCTCGGCCCGGCCCAGTCGCCGGGCCTCGGCCAGGGCTTTTTCGCCCCAGTGTCCGGTCAACAAATAGGCCGGCGTGCGGTCAGACGCCAGATTCATCGGCAACCAGGCAAACTGCAGGTTCGCGCCACCATGCAGCAACAGAATCTCGTGCTCGTCAGTGACCGCCATCAGCTGTCGCAGACGGGCCAGGAGTTCTTCGGCGATCTCGCCAAAGCGCGCTCCGCGATGAGAGATTTCGGCAACCGAAGGCATACCATCCGGTGCAACCGCCAGTGCCTGGCTCAAGCGCCGACGAACCTCGACCGGCAACATCGCCGGACCCGCTGAAAAATTATGAATTGTCACTTCGGCCCCTGATCGCTATAGCAGCGATCTCATCCCGGCACGATCAACCGGTCCTGGCCACCCAGGTAGGGACGCAAAACCTCGGGCACCGTAATCGAACCATCGCGCTGCTGACAATTTTCCATAACAGCAATCAGGGTTCGGCCGACGGCCAGTCCGGAACCGTTAACCGTGTGTACCAGTTCGGGTTTGCCGGTTTCCGGGTTGCGCCAGCGAGCCTGCATTCGGCGCGCCTGGAAATCGCCGAAATTGGAACAGGATGAAATTTCACGATAGGCTTCCTGGCCCGGCAGCCAGACTTCCAGATCGTAGGTTTTGCAGGCCGAAAAGCCCATGTCGCCAGCGCACAGAACCATGACCCGATAAGGCAGCTCCAAGGCCTGAAGTATCGCCTCGGCATGGCCGGTCAGAAACTCCAGGCAGGCATCGGACTCTGTCGGCAGACAGATCTGGACCAGCTCCACCTTGTCAAACTGATGCTGGCGAATCATGCCCCTGGTATCCTTGCCATAGGCCCCGGCTTCGCGTCGGAAACAGGGCGTATGCGCAACGAATTTCAACGGCAGCCGGCCAGCTTCCAGAATGTCGCCAGCCACCAGGTTGGTCAGCGGTACCTCGGCGGTGGGAATCAGGTAGCGAGCCGGATCATCATCGATATGGAAGGCATCATCGGCAAACTTGGGCAACTGACCGGTGCCCTGCATCGCCTCGCCCGATACCAGATAGGGCACGTACATTTCCCGGTAACCATGTTCGGCGTGACGGTCCAGCATGAATTGAGCCAGCGCCCGGTGCAGACGCGCCAGGTCACCGCCGAGCACGGCGAAACGGCTGCCGGACAGCTTGGCGGCTGTTTCAAAATCCAGACCACCCAGCCGCTCACCGATCTCGATGTGATCGCGCGGTTTGAAATCCAGCGCGGCCGGCTCACGCCAGCGACGAACCTCAACGTTGTCTCCCTCGTCCAGGCCGTCGGGAACCGAATCATCCGGCAAATTGGGCATATCCAGAGCGACATGCTGCAACTGCTCGCGGATGGCGTCCAGCGTGGTCTTGGTTTCTTTCAATTCATCGCCCAGCCGCGACACCTCGGCCAGCAGCGGATCAATC
The DNA here is from genome assembly GCA_964523755.1 of uncultured Wenzhouxiangella sp. Taxonomy (GTDB): domain Bacteria; phylum Pseudomonadota; class Gammaproteobacteria; order Xanthomonadales; family Wenzhouxiangellaceae; genus Wenzhouxiangella. The sequence continues at coordinate 25,226 of CAZFYM010000036.1, forward strand.
GCTTCGCCGCGCGCCTTGGCCTGACCGATGGACTTTGAACGGGTATTGCGCTGATTCTGCAATTCCTCGGTACGCACCTGCAGCGATTTACGCTGCTGCTCGAGCGCCGCGTAGTTTTCGATATCCAGGTGGTAGCCCCGGCGCGCCAGTTCGCCAGCCACTCGTTCCAGATCATTCCGGAGCAATTGCGGGTCAATCATAGGGATGCCTGAAGATGATATGGGCGTCGCGCTCCGGGCCGGTCGATAGCATATGCACCGGTGCCCCAATCAGCTCCTCGATGCGAGAAAGATAAGCTCTTGCCCCGGACGGCAGACCCCCGGCATCGGTCAGGCCCTGGGTTGTTCCATCCCAGCCCGGCAAGGTTTCATACACGGGCCGAACACGCGACCATTCCTCGGCCCCCAGCGGAAAACCCTCCACGCCCTCGTAAGCGACACAGATCTTGACTTCTTCAAATGGATCAAGCACGTCCAGCTTGGTTATGCAAAGTCCGCTGATGCCATTGACTCGAACCATGCGCTTCATGGCCACCGCATCCAGCCAGCCACAGCGCCGCGGACGGCCCGTGGTTGCACCAAACTCCACACCCCGTTCGGCCATCAACTTGCCGGCTGCATCATCGAGCTCGGTTGGAAACGGCCCGCTGCCGACCCGGGTGGTATAGGCCTTGGTGATGCCAAGCACGTAGTCGATCGCGTCCGGGCCGACGCCCGAACCGGTGAGCACGCCTCCGACCGTAGTATTTGACGAAGTCACAAACGGGTAAGTCCCATGATCAATATCGAGCAAGCTGCCCTGGGCACCCTCGAACAGTATCTTGCCGCCAGCGTCTCGCAGCTCGTGGAGATCGCAGGTTACGTCTGTAAACATCGGCTTGAGCTCTTCCCCCAGTCGCGCAGCCTGGTCGGCAATTTCAGCGCCATCGACCGGATCAGTCTGGTAGAAATGCTGCAGCAGAAAATTGTGATAATCGATCACACTGCCCAGCTTGTCTTCAAGGCGTTTCGGGTCGGCCAGATCGGCCAGGCGCAGACCATGCCGGGAAACCTTGTCTTCATAGGCCGGCCCGATCCCGCGCCCGGTGGTGCCAATCTTGCGCGTTCCGCGAGCCATTTCACGAGCCCGGTCCAGCGCCTCATGGCAGCCGAGAATGACCGGACAGGCCGGCGAAATTCCCAGCCGTGAACGCACCTCCACACCGCTTTTCTCAAGACCCTCAATTTCCTTGATCAGTGCGTGTGGAGCCACCACCACGCCGTTACCAATCAGACAACGGGCACGAGCGGTCAGCACACCGGATGGAATAACATGCAAAACGGTCTTCTTGCCATCAATCACCAGCGTATGGCCGGCATTGTGTCCGCCCTGATAGCGAACAACGGCATCGACATCGTGGGCCAGCAGATCGACAATCTTGCCCTTGCCCTCGTCACCCCACTGGGTACCGAGGATCACTACGGATCGAGACATGTTCAAGAGCTCCGGTCTAGCGGCCACCCTGCTGATCGAAATACCGGAAAAACTCGGAATTGGTATCCATCAGCAAAATATCGTTTTCGGTGCCGAAGCTGTTCTGATAAGCGTTCAGACTGCGCCAGAACGAATAGAACTCGCGGTCCCGATTGAAAGCGTTGGCGTAAATCTCGATAGCCTGGGCATCGCCCTCACCACGAATGCGCTGCGCATCCCGCTCGGCATTGGCCAGCAGCACGCGAACCTGACGGTCGGCGTCAGCCTGAATCCGTTCAGCCGACTCCCGTCCCAGGGAGCGCAGCTCGTTGGCAAATTCGGTACGCTGGGTTTCCATCCGGTCGAAAACGGAATTAAGGACCTCCTCGGTCAATTCGATACGCTTGATACGCACATCAATGACATCAATACCGAAGTCCTGAAACCGCTGGTCAGCGCGAGCCACCAAACGCTCCATCATGTCGCGGCGCTGCTCGGACACCACTTCACTCAGGGTGCGCTGGGCAAACTCATCGCGCAGGTCGTTTCGAATCAACTGACCCAGGCGTGAGCGAGTGAACATCATATCGCCACCCTGGGTGGAAATATAGAATTGCCGGGGGTCGGTAATTCGCCATTTGACGTAGTAATCAACCTCGACGAACTTCTGCTCGGCCGTGTTCATCTGCTCCGGGCGCATATCCAGGGTAATCATGCGCTTTTCGAGCTTTTCGACATTGTTGATAAACGGCATTTTCCAATGCAGGCCGGGCTCATAGTCGGTTCTAACAACTTCACCCAATCGGAATTTGATCGCGAACTCATATTGCTTGACTACAAACACACTGTTCAAGCCAATAATCAGGGCAATAATGACAACAACGGGTATAAATATTTTCATATCAGCGTCCTTCCCGGCCCGAGCGGGCCCTTGGATCAGTCTCGCGATTGCGCTGTTGTTCGCTGGGCGTCATCAGCGGCGGCGGTGGCGGAGCGCTGCGGGCCGATGAGGATCCACCACGCATCTGGTCCAGCGGCAGATAGAACATGTTATTGGAATCACTGACGTCCATCAGCACCTTGGAGGAACGCCCGTAGACCTGCTCCAGGGTTTCCAGATAAAGTCGCTCACGGGTAACTTCAGGCGCCCGGGCATACTCGGTGTAGATGGAAACAAAGCGATCGGCCTCACCGGTCGCCTTGGCAATGATGGACTCGCGATAGGCCTCTGCTTCTTCCATGATGCGGGCCGCTCGACCGCGAGCCTCAGGCACCTCCTGATTGGCATAGGCTTGCGCCTCGTTGGCAAACCGGATCTGGTCCTCGCGTGCTCGAACCACATCGTCAAATGCGGCCCGAACCTGGGACGGCGGCCGGACTTCCTGCAGGTTGAACGAAGTGATTTCGATACCCGGATCGTAGCGAGCCAGAATCTCTTCGAGCAATTCCTGGCTATCGAGCGCGATCTGGCCCCGGCCGATCTCCAGGATAAAGTCCATGTTGTTGGTGCCGACAATTTCGCGTATCGAGCTATCGGCTGCCTGAGACAGGGAATCGATCGGATCTTCGACATTGAACAGGAACTTCTCCGGTTCGGCGATTCGATACTGGATGGCGAATGCCAGGTCGATCAGATTCTCATCGCCGGTCAGCATGCGACTCTGACTTTCCAGCGAGCTGACCCGACTGACATTGATCTTGATGACTTCTTCAATCGGCTGCGGCAGAGTAATATTGAAGCCCGGCATCAGCGTTCGGTTGAATTCGCCGAAACGGAGTACCACGCCACGCTCGGATTCATCCACAATATGAATGGAATTCCAGGCGATCCAGATCGCCAGCAGCAATCCCACCAGCAGCATCAAGCCAGCAAATGACGGGCCGCCGGATGAACTTCCGCGCTTGTCATCATTGCCTCCACCACCGCCGATAATTTTCTTGAGGCGACGTTGCACATTGGCAAAAACTTCATCCAGATCAGGTGGCTGCTGACCGTTTCCTCCTTTCCAGGGGTCTCGATCACCGCCGCCGCTGCCGCGACCAGGTTCGTTCCAGGGCATTAACTTACTCCGTTGCTCATAGCGTTGGTGCTTCTATCAATACCTCCGGAAACGCCCGCGGCGTCACTCCGGAGCCCCGTCATTTGCAGGTCCATTGGCGCAAAAATCGACTGAAAGTCGAACTGCAAATTGCCGGCTCGTTAGTTTAACAGGAGTTGCTCGGCCAGTTTGCCATCCGCACCGTCAAGACGTGTCAAGGTGCGAGCATCCCGACGGTCCAGTTCAACTTCAAGATGACTGGTCCCGGTATCGTCCACGCGCTCCTCCCGCACCACACCCAGATCGAAAAGGCGGGCCCGCAGGCGCTGGCAGGTGGGGCCAATGGCGATCCAGCGATGAATACGCCCTTCGCCCACTCGCTCCACCAGGGCACGTTGCAGCGAGTCCATGCCCTCACCGGTGGCCGCCGAAATCCAGACTGCGTTGATCTGGCCTGACTCATCGCGTTCCATGCCCGGCGCATGATCGGTTAAATCCACCTTGTTGAAAACTTTCAGCCGCGGCAGATCGCCTGCGCCGATATCCTCAAGCACCTGATCCACAACCGCCTGATGTCCCAATCGGTCCGGATTGGCCCCATCGATCACATGGACCACCAGACTGGCGCCCAGGGTTTCTTCGAGGGTCGCCCGAAATGCCACCACCAGTTCGGGCGGCAAATCTCGAATAAAACCGACCGTATCGCTCATCAATACCGTGCCGCCGGCCAAGTTCTCGATTCGTCGAACGGTTGGGTCAAGCGTCGCAAACAATTGATCACGCGCCATGACCGCCGAATCGGTCAGATGATTGAACAGAGTGGATTTGCCCGCATTGGTGTAACCCACCAGGGCGATAAGTGGGAAATCACTGTGCTCGCGAGTACGGCGACCTTCGGCGCGACGCTGTTCAACCTTGCCAAGATGGCCGCTAAGCTGGCGAATACGGTTGGCCAGCAAGCGCCGGTCAGTTTCCAGCTGCGTCTCACCCGGCCCGCGCATCCCAATACCGCCGCGTTGACGTTCAAGGTGAGTCCAGCCTCTGACCAGGCGGGTCGACAAATGCTTGAGCTGGGCCAATTCGACCTGCAGCTTACCCTCGTGCGAACGTGCTCTCTGGGCAAAAATATCCAGAATCAGCGTGGTTCGGTCCAACACACTGCAGCCGAGACGGCGAACCAGATTTCGCTCCTGGATGGGGCTCAGACGCGCGTTGACCAGTATCAGGGCGATCTCGTCGGATTCGACCCGCTCAGCGACTTCGTCAACCTTGCCAGAGCCGACCAGGTAGCGCGCATCCGGCCGATGACGGGGTGCCCGTAGTTCACAGACCACAGCAAGCCCGGCAGATTCGGCCAGCCGACGGAACTCTTCACGCGAGTCCTCATCATCCGACAGGTCAAACACCGGATGCAACAACAGGGTCCGGGAGCCCGGCCCAATCGGGCCGGTCGAGCGATCCGGCGCTTCGATGTCAATCAGGAGTCAGTCTCCTCCTCATCGTCGTCACTGATGCGCACATTACGCGACGGGACAACGGTAGAGATGGCATGCTTGTAGATCATCTGACTCACCGAGTTCTTCAATAAAATCACGAAGTTGTCAAATGATTCGATTTGCCCCTGAAGCTTGATGCCATTGACCAGGTAGATGGCCACGGGCACATGCTCGCGCCGCAATGCGTTCAAGAATGGATCTTGCAGTGATTGACCCTTGGACATTATTCACTCCTTGGTATGCGTCATGGGTAGTTGTTGGGTCGACTGCCCTGAATCCGATACTGTTCGACCGGGCTTGTTCCGCTCGCCAACGGCCAGGTCGAAATCCTCACCTTGTTTCAAAAAACCCTGTACATGCCTGAAAATACGATTAATTGTAGTGCTTGTATCCGCATCATACCAGAGCGATGTCGACATCTGACGCAGCCCGGTCAACTGGCGCTTCGCCAATTGCCGGGTGGCTGCTGCCGCTCGCCGAAACCATTCCTGTCGATCATACATGCCTTCCAGATGCTGCCAGGCCTGTCGATAGCCCACGCTTTTCATTGATGGGTGGTCGATGGTCAACCCCGCTCGCCGACGCAAGCCTTCAACCTCGCTCAAAAACCCCTGCTCTTCCATCTGAGCCAGACGCTGTTCAATACGTTGATGCAAAACCGACCGGTCGGAGGCAGTGACCACCAGCCTGAGTGTTGGCAAACGCGCAATTCGATTGCGGCGCTGCCAGTGACTGGGCCCATACCCACTGAGTCGCAGAATTTCCACCGCGCGCATCAGGCGTTGAGGATCGGCCAGGCGAATGCTTGAGGCGGCGACCGGATCAGAGCGCTCAAGCTCAGCATGCAGGGTTTGCCAGCCATCCGTCCTGGCCTGTGCCTGGATCACCGATCTCAGTTCAGGATCGGCCGCCGGCAGCCGGTCAAGCCCGTAAATCAAAGCGCGAAAATACATCACCGTGCCACCGACCAGAACCGGTAGTCTGCCCGCTTCGGCAGCACGCTGAATGGCAGCCTCACATTCTGTCACGAAATCTGCCGCCGAATAGGTTGATTCCGGATCGCGGATATCAATCAGGGCATGCGGATACCGCAACAGCGTTGCCGCATCAGGCTTGGCCGAACCAATATTCAGGCCACGGTAGACCTGGGCCGAATCAACGCTGATCAATGCCACATCGAACGCGTCGGCCAGGCGCATCGCAATCGCCGTCTTGCCAGCCGCGGTTGGCCCCATCAACAATACCACCGGCGACAGGCTGGACAAGGTGTAACCTTTACTGTCCACGCAGAAACAATTGATCCAGCGACTTCATGTCCAACTGCACCCAGGTCGGGCGACCGTGATTGCATTGGTCACTGCGCTCAGTGCGCTCCATATCGCGCAGCAGACGGTTCATCTCGTCGATGTTCAATCGACGATTGGCACGCACCGACCCATGACAGGCCATGGTGGACAACAAGGCATCGATTGATGACTCGATCCGTTCGCTGCGTCCGAGTTCAACCAGATCAGCCAGCAGGTCGCGAACCAGTCCCAAGGGGTCGGAATTGGCCAGCAGACTGGGAACCGCACGCACCATAACGGCCTCCGGGCCAGCCAGATCCAGCTCGAAACCGAGTCGATCCAGGCCATTGCCATGAGCTTCGAGCGCGCTGGTCTCACGTCTGGACACCGCCAGTTTCTCAGGCACCAGCAGGCGCTGTGAGCGGACCCGCTCCGCGGCCCAGCTTTGCTTGAGCTGCTCATAGACGATACGTTCGTGGGCCGCATGCATATCAACGACCACCAGGCCGTGAGCATTTTCAGCCAGCACAAAGACTCCATGAATCTGGGCAACCGCAAAACCCAGCGGCGGGACTTGAGCATCGTCGACTGACGACGGGTTGGCATGATGCGTCGAGTCGGATCGGGCCAGCGATGAATAGCGAGCCAACTGGTCGGCAACACTCAAACCCAGGCCGGACTGCGCCGGTCGTTTATCGCCAAAGCCCGAGCCTGCCGGATTCGAGGACGAAGATCCGCCGCCGGGCATAACCGCCGGGGCTCCCTTGCTCTGCCCGGGACGGGTGTCAGCCAGCGCATGGTTGATGGTGGAAAACAGAAAATCGTGAACCAGTCGACCGTCGCGAAAGCGAACCTCGGTCTTTTGCGGATGCACATTGACATCAACTCGGCGCGGGTCAATGGCCAAGCGGAGCACAAAAGCCGGGTGGCGACCGTGAAACAGGACATCGCGATAGGCCTGGCGAACCGCATGAGTCACCAGGCGATCGCGCACCAGTCGTCCATTGACAAAGAAGAACTGCTGGTCGGCCTGGCTGCGCGAAAAACTTGGCCGAGCCACCCACCCGGACAGGTTCATTCCGGCATGATCGCGCTCAAGCACCAGCGCATGATCGACAAAGGGCTCGCCGCACACCTCGGCCACGCGCAGTACCCATTGATCCGGCTCGACGACCGGAGGCAGTCGGCGCACGGTACGGCCATTGTGGATCAGCTCGAAACCGACCGCCATATTGGCCAGCGCCAGACGACGAACCAGTTCATCGATATGATTGAACTCGGTGCGCTCGGTGCGCACAAACTTGCGCCGGGCCGGGACGTTATAGAAAAGATCGCGAATCTCGACCATGGTCCCGGCCGGTATACCCACTGGTCGAGGCTCACTGATCTGACCACCTTCACTGTCCAGCTCCAACCCGTCATCCTGGTCGGCCGGCCGGGATGCCAGGCGTAAACGCGATACGGAGGCGATCGAGGCCAAGGCCTCACCCCGAAATCCGAGACTGGCAACTTCTTCCAGATCCTCCAGGCTGGCAATCTTGCTGGTGGCATGGGCGCTTAGCGCCAGCGCCAGCTCTTCCCGGGCAATACCACTGCCGTTATCGTTGATTCGAATCCGGCGAATACCACCCTGCTCGACTTCAACACGAATCCGGTTGGCACCGGCATCCAGGCTGTTTTCAACCAATTCCTTGACCACCGAGGCGGGTCGTTCGACCACTTCCCCGGCGGCAATCTGGTTGATCAGGTGGCTGGGTAGTTTGCGAATCGGCATGGGGGACAGTTTAGTGGGGAAAGGGGAAAGGGGAAAGGGGAAAGGGGAAAGGGAAAAGGGAAAA
>CAZFYM010000037.1:0-33303 GCA_964523755.1 uncultured Wenzhouxiangella sp.
GGCATTCCAACAGCGCTTCTTCGCTGCGCGAAACCGCACTGTTTCCATTGCCTGCGCTGCAGATGAGCGCTTTCCCGCTCGCCCTTCGGGAGCGTGCCTGAGTCGACAACTCGGCGTTGCGAACCTTGTAAAGGGCTGGCCATTCACTGCGGTTTCGCGGGCGGACACGGCGGATTCCGGTTTTGGGAAAGTAGCGGTCGAGTTACCGCGCCATTCAAACTTAAAAGTATCTAATTCAACTAGTTATCTTTTCGGCATGGTTCATGCATTACCACCGACATGGACATCATCCGCCCGGAACTCAAAACACGCCGCAAGCGCCGCCAGATGGCCTGGGCTGCCCTTGGCACGCTGGCCGTGGTCGCGCTGGTGCTAATCGTTGTAAACCTGGAAGCGGCACTGCCGTCCGTACCACGCTCGTCAGCCTGGATTGGTGCGGTCGAACGCGGTGACTTCATTCGCGAGGTGCGTGGACCGGGCAGCCTGGTACCCCGGATCATTCGCTGGATCCCCGCCGAGAGCGGCGGTCGGGTGGAGCGCATCATCGCCAAGCCCGGTGTGCAGGTCGAGTCCGACACCGTTCTGGTCGAACTGTCGAATCCGGAGCTGGCCGAGCAACTTGAGGAGGCACGCTGGGCGGCCGAGGCGTCCCAGGCCGATCGCGACGCTCTGGCTGCTGAACTCGACCGTTCGCTGCTCGAAGCACAGGCCAGTCTGGCCACGCTGCGCTCGGACGCCGAATCCGCAGCGCTTCAGGCCGAAGCCGAGAAAGAGCTGTCCGAAAAGGGCATCGTTTCAGTCATTCAATACCGCCAGTCGCAACTGCGGGTCGAACAGTTACAGACGCGCCTGGGCCTTGAAAGCGAGCGTATCGAACGGCTGCACGCTTCCAACCGTGCGCGACTGGCGGCCGAAGACGCGCGGGTCGAGCAGGCTCGCCGTCTGATTCGGCGCCGTGAGGAGCAGGTTGACAGACTTCGCATCACCGCCGGCATGTCGGGCGTGCTGCAGGAAATCGCGGTTGAGCCTGGCCAGCAGGTCGGGGTCGGCGGCAACGTCGCACGTGTCGCCCAGCCCGAGGACTTGATTGCCGAGTTGCGCATTGCCGAGACCCAGGCGCGCGAGATTCAGCTCGGCCAGACGGTCCGCGTGGATACGCGCAACGGCATCATACCCGGCAGTGTCATGCGGATCGACCCGGCGGTGCAAAACGGCACGGTCCAGGTCGATGTTGAGCTGACCGGTGAATTACCCGCTGGCGCACGCCCTGACCTGTCCGTGGACGGCACGATTGAGCTCGAACGCCTGGAAGGCGTGCTGCATGTCGGACGACCGGCGTCCGGTCAACCGGATGGACGAGCAGCGCTGTACCGTCTGGTTGATGAGAATATTGCCGAACGCGTCGTCGTTGAACTTGGCCGCGCCTCGGTCGGGCGCATCGAAATCCGCGCCGGCCTTGCCGCAGGCGACCGCGTCATCCTGTCCGATATGTCGCAATGGTCCGAGCACGAGCGGATCGCATTGAAATGATCATTTTTCTGAACCGTGAACCCGGAGTTGAGCATGTCCCATCTGATTGAAATGACCAAGATCCGCAAGGTGTTTTACGCCGACGAGGTGGAAACGCATGCCCTGGCGGGAATTCATCTGAGTATCGATAAAGGCGAGTACCTGTCGATTTCCGGGCCTTCGGGCTGCGGCAAGTCGACGTTGTTATCTCTGCTCGGCTTGCTCGACACGCCGACCGATGGCCATTACCGGCTCAATGATGTGGCAGTTGAGGACATCGGTGCCAGCCAGCGGGCGAAGATCCGCAACAAGGAGATCGGTTTCATTTTCCAGGCCTTCAATCTGATCGGCGATCTGAGCGTGCTGGAAAATGTCGAGTTGCCGTTAACCTACCGTGATGGCGTCGGCAAGACCGAGCGGCGCGAGCGTGCCATGGAAGCGCTGAACCGGGTCGGCATGGCGCACCGGGTGCGGCATTTCCCTTCGCAGCTTTCCGGCGGCCAGCAGCAGCGCGTCGCCGTTGCCCGCGCTCTGGTTGGCCAGCCTTCGGTGCTGCTGGCCGACGAGCCGACCGGTAACCTGGATTCGAAAAACGGCGAAGCGGTGATGGCGTTGCTGGCCGAGTTACACGCCGGCGGGGCGACCATCTGTATGGTCACCCACGATCCGCGCTACGCCGATTTCGCCCAACGACAGGTCTTCATGTTCGACGGCCAGATCGTTGATGAAGAGACCCTGTGCAAACTGCGTCAGGAAGAAGAACAGCGCCTGGAGGACCAGATCAGCCAGGCCCGGGCGCGCCGTAATGAGGTGGCCGGTGAAGGGCCGGTCCGATGAACTTGCAACCATCCGTTCGCGATGCCCTGCGCCCCCTTGTGCGCCGGAAGGGGATGAGCGCGCTTATCGTGGTCATGCTGGCCCTTGGCGTGGGAGTGAATACCGGCATCTTTTCGATCTTTCAGCAGGTTCTGCTTGAAAAACTGCCGCTGGTCGAACCGGACCAACTGCACGCGCTGGCCTCCCCGGGACCCCGACAGGGAGCCAACAGCACTGACGGCACCGGCGACAGCTCGTTCGTTTTCAGCTATTCCATGTGGCAGGACCTCAAGGCCATCGAAGCCCCGCACGCCGGGCTGGCCGGGTTCAGGAATTTCGGTGCCAATCTCGGCTTTGATGGCAGGACCGCCAGCGCCTCAGGCAGCTTCGTGACGCCGAACTATTTCGAGGTGCTGGGCGCGGCACCGACGCTCGGCCGGCTGCTCCGGCCCGCTGAGTACACCGAACCGGGCGACGGCGCGGTCGCGATTCTGGCGCATCGGTATTGGCAGCGCGAGTTCGGTGCCGACCCGGACGTGATCGGCCGCAGCCTGGTCGTCAACGGTCGGTCGCTCGAGATCATCGGGGTCGCGCCGCGCGAGTTTGTCGGCGTCAATCGCTTCAACCCCGTGGATGTGTTCGTGCCAATCACGATGGTTACCGAACTGACCGAAAGCAGTTGGCAGCTCGAACCGCGCAACAGCTACTGGATCTATCTGCTGATGCGGGTGCCTGCCGGCGTAGCGCCCGAAGGCATCGTGTCGATCCTGGAGCCGCGCTACCGGTCCATCATCGGTGAGTTCGACACGCCTCTGCTCGGCGAGGTCAGTGATTCCTGGCGGCAACGCTTCCTGGAGCGCGGGCTGGATTTGCAACCGATTGGCGGCGGCATGTCGCGTGCTCGCGACGGTGCAAGCACACCGCTGACGTTGCTGCTGACCGTCACCGGGCTGGTGTTGCTGGTCGCGTGCGTCAATATCACCAATCTGCTGCTGGCCATGGCGATCCGGGATCGTGGTGAGACCGCAGTGCGCATGGCATTGGGTGCCGGTCGTCGCCAGGTGCTCGTTCGTCAGGTAGCGCAGCTGCTCTTTCTTGGGTTGCTTGGTGCGCTGGCCTGCATGCCGATTGCGATCATCACCGTGCATATCGTGCTGGGACTGATCCCGAATTTCCTGCAGACACCGCTCAGTGCCTCGTTGGACTGGCGGGTTTTGCTGACTGGGATCGGCGTTTCAGCAGCCGCGATGCTGCTGGCCGGTGCATTGCCGCTGTTGCAGTCGCTTGGCAGTCGCCCGATCGCGGCGATCCGCGAGCAGGCCGGCCGCTCGGGTGCGAGCCGGTTTTCAAGCCGGCTGCGCTCGGCGCTGGTGACCGGGCAGATTGCGCTGGCGCTGACGTTGCTGGTCGTCTCGGGTCTGTTTATCCAGAGTCTGTTCAATGTCGCGCGCGTCGATCTGGGTATGAAGATCGATCAGGTGATCGCGTTCTCCGTGTCGCCGAGCCGGAATGGCTATTCCGCAGAGCGCTCGGCGACGCTGTTCCGCGAACTCGATCAGCGGCTCAACGACTTGCCCGGCGTGGATTCGGCCAGCGTGTCGATGATTCCACTGCTGACGGACAGTAATTCGGACAACAACGTGACGGTCGAGGACTTCGACGCCTCGCCGGACACCAACACCACCTCCAGCCTGAATGTTGTCGGCCCACGGTTTTTCGAAACGCTGTCGATCCCGGTGCTGGCCGGGCGAAGATTCTCCAGTCAGGACACCGAGGGACGTCCGAAGGTCGCCATCGTCAATCGGGCATTCGCCGAGAAATTTGAACTGGGCGATGCCGTGGTCGGCAAGCGTATGGCGCGTGCGACCGGCAGCGATGTCGAACTGGACATCGAAATCGTCGGGCTGGTTGCTGATGCGCACTATTCGACGGTCAAGGACAACCCGCCGCCGCAATTCTTCGTGCCGATCGGGCAAACGCCCGGTCTCGGCAGTACAGTGTTCTATGTCCGCACGCAATCTGGCTCTGACGCGCTGATGCGCGCAATTCCGCCGCTGGTCGCCGAGTTCGACCCGAACCTGCCGGTCGAGAACCTGACCACGCTGGAAAACGTTTCGCGCCAGACGATCGTGATCGAGCGCCTGATGGGTACACTGGCCGGCCTGTTTGCCGGCCTGGCCACGCTACTGGCCGCGGTCGGGCTGTTCGGGGTGCTGAATTTCTCGATGGCGCAACGCTCGACCGAGCTCGGGCTGCGCGCCGCGCTCGGTGCCAGTCCGGCCGGGCTCAAGGGCATGATGCTGCGCCACGCGTTGGTGCTGGCCGCCACCGGCATTGTCCTCGGCACCGCACTGGCGCTGGTTCTGGGACGCCTGTCGGCCGGGCTGCTGTTCGGCATTTCATCTTTCGAACCGGTCATCTTGGCGCTGGCCGCCGCGCTGCTGCTGGCCGTCGTGCTGCTTGCCGGCTGGTTGCCGGCGCGGCGAGCGGCTTCGGTGCAGCCGGTACAGGCGTTGCGCTATGAATAGCGAAGAACTCGGCCACAGCAGGCAGCGGGTGGTGATGCGTAGCTGGCTGGATGATTTGCGCATGGCCTGGCGCTCGCTGGCGGCCGCACCGCTGGTGACCGGACTGTCGATCCTGACCCTGGCGCTGGGCATCGGCGCAACTGCGGCGATTCTCACGGTGCTCAACGGCGTGGTGCTGACACCGATGGGGTATCCGGACGCGGAGCGACTGGTGCGCTTGCGCTCATCGGTCCCCGGGCTGGAAGAGGGTGCCGTGTGGAATCTGTCCAGTGCGCAGTTTGTCCATCTAAGGGAACACGCCGATACGCTTGAATCCGTTGGCGTCTGGCAGGTGAATGCCCGGAACGTGCGCATTGGGGAGCGTGCCGATCGCGCCGTAATCGGCATTGTGTCGCACGAAGTCCTCGATTTGATCGGTGCGCGCACGGCTTTCGGAAGACCGCTGGGTGCCGCCGATGACACGCCGGGTGCCGCGCCGACGGTCATGCTGTCCCACGACTACTGGCAGCACGAGTTTGCGGCGGATCGGTCGGCTATTGGCACACCACTGACCATTGAGGGTCAGGCGTTTGAAGTTATCGGCGTAATGGCCCCCTCGGTGCGCTTGCCAGGCGAGGCCGGCGCACCACGCCTGATGGAGCGCCCCGATCTCTGGGTCGCCCAAGGTCTGAATCCGTCCGGGCCTTTCAACAACTCACACGTGTTCATGGCCATGGCAAAACTCGCCAAGAGCCGTGGTCCCGGGTCTGTCGCAACCCAGCTAAGCGAGTTGACCCTGCGACTGCCAGATGCATTTCCTGATGTATACGACGTTGATTTCATGCGCCGTTTCGGGTTCCAGACCGAGGCCGTCCCGCTCAAGGCGGTTCAGATCGGTGACACGGCGCGCCACCTCTGGCTGCTGTTCACAATCGTCATCCTGGTGTTGCTGGTGGCGCTGGCCAATGTGGTCAACCTGTTCCTGGCCCGGGTCGAGGCACAGCATCACGAGCTGATTGTGCGTGCCGCCCTGGGCGCGAGTCTCTGGGCGCTGGCCCGACAGATTCTGGCTCAGAGCATGATGCTGTCCGTGGCCGGGGCGCTGCTCGGGATTGCGGCTGCATTCCTGGGCGTGCGTCTGTTGATTGCCAATGCGCCCGAAGCGTTGCCGCGCACCGAGAATATCGGTATTGATGGTGTGGTCATGTCGATTGTTGTGATCGTCGTCCTGGCAATCGGAGTGCTCTTGACCTTGCTGGTCACGATGCGCTTGCGTGCCCACGCTGCCGCCCCGGTGGTCGGAAACGAGAGTCATCGTTCGACCGCCAGCGCCAAACGGCAGCGAATCCGATCCGGCCTGGTGGCCGGCCAGGTCGCCATTGCACTGGTACTGCTGGTGGCCGCCGGCATGCTGCTGCAAAGCTTCGGCCGTCTAACCAGTATCGATCCCGGTTTCGAGCCTGAGCGGGTGGCCCGGGTTCAGCTTCACCTGCCCGGCGAGCGCTACCAAAATCACCGGGAGGTCTGGCAGTTCTACAGCGAACTGCTGGAGCTCACTGAAGCGCTGCCCGGAGTCGTTTCCGCCGGTGCCGGCAATCCCTTGCCGCTGTCGGGGGACTATGGCTGCTGGGCCCAGGGATTCGAGGATGCCGCCGTTGCCGAGCGCATGCGCGAACAAGGCGGCACGGCCTGCGGCGATGTCGTGGTGACCGCACCCGGGTATTTCGAAACACTGGGGATTCCGGTCATCGCCGGCCGTACGTTCACGCGCGCCGATCTCGATCATCCCGATGCCGGCGCGGTCGTGGTCAGCCAGGCCTTCGCCGATCGTTTCTGGCCCGGTGAAGATCCTCTGGGCAAAGGGGTCCGGCCGCTGGCCGCGCCCGGCGACACGCCGCGCTACTATCGCGTGGTCGGCGTAGTTGGTGATCTGCCATCATCCACGCTGGAAGGATCGCCAGCGACTGCCGTTTACTACCCGATCATTCCGGTACCCGGCGAAGGCTTCCCCTTGTCACCATCGCTACATCTGAACCTGCTGGTCCAAACCGCCACGGCCGAACCACCGAATCTGGCCGCGACAATTCGCGACCTGGTGGCGAGGCTGGATCCAACCGTGGGGTTAGACTCAATGGTGTCGATGACAGCGGCGGTGAAACGTTCGACGAGCCGGGTCGCGTTCAGCCTGTGGCTACTCGGCATTGCCGCCCTGACCGCACTGTTCCTGTCAGCAGCCGGCCTGTATGGCGTAATTGCCTACCTGGTGGCCCGGCGCACGCATGAAATTGGTATTCGCCTTGCCCTGGGTGCGGCGGGCGCGCGTGTCCGAAACCTGGTGATGGTCGGTTCATTGAAGATGGTCGGACTCGGATTGGTAAACGGCGGTCTGGCATCCATGGCGCTCGCCCAGGTTATTCACCGCATGTTTTACGGCGTGCATCCTGGCGAACCACTGCCCTATCTGGCAGCCGCCGCGATACTGTTATGCGTGGCCGCGCTGGCCAGTTTCATACCCGCCCAATTCGCCGCCCGTACCGAACCGATCGAAGCACTGCGACACGATTGACCCATCAACTTGCCGACCCATTGGTAAAAAATCAAACGGAATCAAGCTTATGTTCAACAACGTCTGGAATGAAACGCTAACCGCCTGGCGCGGAATGCTGCGCCGGCCGGGATTCGCCCTGCTGGCAACCGTCACGCTGTCGCTGGGGATTGCATCCAGCGTGGTTTCATTTGGTCTGATCGAGCGGCTGTTGCTGCAACCATTGCCGTTTCCCGAGGCGAGAGCCCTGTATGCGGCCGGTCTGAAACTGGGCAACGGCTCGAACGCGATCACGCCGGCCGAATACCGGACATTGCAGGCACTTGAGCTGGAGGTCGATTCTGGCCTTGTCAGCAACTTCCCGCGCGAGGCGGCCGTGCGAGTGGATCGTAATTCGTTTCCAGCAATGAACATCGAGGTGGACAAAGGTTTTCTGCGCGTCCTCGATGTTCCGATGGCGCTGGGGCGTGGCTTTGTCCAGGCCGAGATGCCGGAAAGTGGTCCCGCTACCACCATCGTGGTGTCGTGGCGCTTCTGGCAGGAACGTTTCGAGGGCCGCACCGATGTGCTTGGCGCGCCGGTTTCGGTCGATGGTGTTCCGATGAGTATTGTCGGGGTGTTGCCGCCGGACTTCCGCTTGCCGCTGCCGTTCGACATCATGACACCGGTGGCGCTGGATGCGGCCCTGGCCGATGGCCGAAACTATACCGCCGTGTTGCGGCTGCCGGACTCGGTCGCCGCGTTTGGCTCCCGGATTCTCGAATCTCTGAGGCAGCACAATTTCGGCTCCGATCAGGCTGAGCAGATGAGAAACGCGGATTTCGGGATTACACCACTGATCACACTGTATCGTGCGCCGTTGCGCGAGGTGCTTGTGTTGTTCATGGCCTGCTCGCTGTGCGTGCTGCTGCTGGCCTCGGTCAATGTGGTCAATCTGATGTTGCTGCGCATGATCAGATTACGCCGTTCCAGGGCGATTCGCAGCGCGCTCGGCAGTAGCCGGTTCCGGCTTGTGGTTCCGGCCGTTGCTGAAGGGATTCTGATCGGGTTTCTCAGCGCGCTTGCCGGATTGTTGATCGCCTGGCTGACTGTAGGCGTCTGGCGCAACCTCGTTCCGCCGGCCTGGCAGGAGTTTCTGATGGCCGAATCATTCGGCGGCTGGACCGTCGCCTTCGCGCTCATGGCCGGTCTGGTACCGGCGATGATTGCCGCGCTGTTCGGCACCTGGCGTGATCGGCGCGGCGCGGTCGGCGTGCAGCTCAATTCCGAGGCGCGCTCGGGCACTTCGGTGGGTGTGGGTAAATTGACCCGGGGGCTGGTCATCGTCCAGATCACCATCGGCGTCTTCTTGCTGGTCGTTGCAGGTGCCTTCCTGCGCTCGCTAGAGCAGGCCTCGCATGTCGACCCGGGTTTTGCCACCGAGCAAGTGTGGAGCTTCGAAGTCAGACCGCCCAATTCCAGCCAACTGAACGGCGGGGCACTGATCGAGCGCGCCGAACGCCTGCTGGACCGTCTGCGTGATTTGCCGGCGGTCGAGGCGGCAACCTACGCGACCAACATGCCGATCGGCGCACCGCTCAACTACGCGTTCCAGCGCCCGGGCGGTGACATCTTCAGCGTGGAATTCCGGGGCGTCGGTTCATCGTATTTCGATACCCTCGACATTCCGTTACTGGCCGGCCGATTGCCGGGGCCCGGCGATCATGCTGGTGGTGAGCCGGTTGCCTTCGTCAACCGGGCGTTTGTCGAGCGGCGCTTCGGGAGCGATGGCGATCCGACCTCGGACGGGATGCCACTGGGTGAGCGACTGGAAATGCCGCTGCCCGACGGCACACTAATCGATCTTCGGATCGCCGGCGTGGTTCAGGACACCCGCCAGTTCGGCCCGACGCAGCCGGCCCCGGAAATCGTCTACCTGCCGATGGCACAACTTCCGACACAAATGGTCGATTTGCTGCGCCAGTTCGTCCCGCTGCGCTACGCGGTCGTCGCCCGGTCGGACGTCTCGTCGACGATCGATGCGGTGGAAGCGGCGGTCCGGGCCGTGTTTCCCGAGCAGCCGGGCATTGAACTCAAGGCATTCTCCGATCTGCTGCACGACAGCACCCGCCAGACCCGCCTGATTCTGGCTCTGGTTGCAGTCTTTGCCGGGCTGGCGCTGAGCCTCTCCACCATCGGCATGTATTCGGTGGTGGCCGTGGCCGCACAAGCACGAACGCGCGAGTTCGCGATTCGCGCCGCACTCGGCGCGACCTTTGCACGTCTGGCGGCGAAGATCATGTCCGACGGCATGCTGCAGGGAGGCGTGGGGTTAGTCGCGGGGTTCGTGCTGGCGGCACTGGCTGCCGGCGTCATCAGCTCGCTGGTGCCCGGGATCAGCATCGGCGATCCGGTGATTCTGGTTCCGGTTGCGCTGCTGACATTGGCCAGCGCGATCATTGCCAGCCTCGTTCCAGCCCGACGACTGGGCGGGGTCAGCATTTCACGTGAGCTGGGTGCTGATTAGCAAACCTATTCAGAACAACGGAGATCACCAATGACCACAGAATTTTTCAATGCTGATGACGCCGCCGCGTTCTCAGTACGGCACGGGCAGAATGCGGAATCGCTTGCGGCCGTCAATTCGGTATGTCTCGAAGTCGTTGTGGTCGATGGTAAAGATGCTGGACAGTGAATCGCGTTGCGCGAGGTGCACCAGCGTGGCATCGGCAAAGTCCATCGGGCGGTCATGATACTTCTGCATCAGTGCTTCGATGTCCGGCAGGTCGTGGTCATCGATCGGTGCGATCGTCAACGCGCCGGAGCGGATAAATCCCCAGGTGATCTCTATCTCACCCGGATGGTCGGCGGTCAGGTGGAAAAGCTCGGTGAGGACGGCTTGTGAGGTGATCAGCGGAAGGTGCAAATCAGCAAAGGCGGCTCGGCAACGATCGTGCCAGCGATCATTGCGGTCGAGGTACGCCAGCAGGGCGCCGGTGTCGGCGAGCGCCCTAATCAGCAACGCTTTGGCGCTTTTTCAGGCGGGCGCGAACCCGCTCCCGGGCGCGCTCCGCCCGCCGCGAGTCGTGCCCGGAAAAACGTCCGGCATACTCGGCAGCGCGCGCGTGAAGCGAGCGTTGCCGTTCAGCATCGGATTCCTGCCCGGATTGCCCGAGGTTTGCAGTGACGATTTCTTCCAGCAGGTCGGCGATCGAACGATTCTGCTTGCGCGCTTCCTCTTCAAGCGCGGCCTTCGTCACCGGCGACAGGCGCCAAGTATAGACTTCGCTCTTGTTCATGCACTACACAGTAATGCAAAGGCCCCCTGATGTCAATCCATGCAACAGCAACGCTTCCAGAGGAACACTAATGACATTCAGTCCTGCGGTTGAATTCTTTGCCGCGCTGCGACGTCTCCTGCGCACGCCGGCATTCTCGCTCGGCGTAATTGCGTTGCTGGCCGTCAGCATCGGCGGCGCGGCGGCGGTTGCGACAGCCGGCTACAGCCTGTTCCTGAGGCCGCTTCCGTATCAGCAGCCCGAGCAGCTTGTCTCCCTGAGCGTATTCTCGAAGAGTTTCGGAGTGCGCATGGGGCTTTCCCCTGCATTGGTCAATGATCTCGTTTCCTCCAGTGAGTTCGGGCGGATTGCCATCGTTGATCAGGCCTTCGATCTCGAACTGGAATCGGGTGCGCTACTGCGTGCCGCCAGCATGGATCACCACTTAGTTCATGTGCTTGGGTTACCGCTCCGGGCCGGCCGCTTGTTCGGCATTGACGACGTTCAGCCGGGCGCGGAGCCGATTGCCCTGATCAGTGAAGTATTGGCATTGGAAAAATATGGATCACTCGATGCGGCGATTGACCAGCGAATTGACACAAAATCCAATCGTCTTCGTATCGTCGGCGTGCTGCCATCGGTATTCGCCATGCCTGAAAGTGCCGTTGATGTCTGGCTCCCGATCGAGCTGGGGCCTGAGGAACTTCATGCCAATGCCTTTTCCAGATTCGGCAACCTGCTTGCCATTGCGCGCTTGGCGGACGGTGAGACATTGGAGAGCATTTCAGCGCGCTTGCAAAGTCGACTCGGTCAGGATACGCGGCTTGCAGGCTTCAACGAGAGGTTGCAAGCCGACTATCAAGTCCGGCCGCTCCACGAAATCTGGACTGATGGTGAGGCTGAGGCGTTGATCATCCTTGGCCTGGCCATAGGTCTGGTGCTTGTCATCGCTATACTCAACCTTGCCGGATTGTGGGTTTCGCGATGGCTTGGGCTCAGCCAGGAGTTGGCCATCCGCCTGGCGATCGGTGGTCGAAGCAGGCAGCTTCTGGCCAGTGCCGGGATAGAATTCCTGTTACTGGCGCTGCCAGCAGCATTGCTTGCTTTTCCGGTGGCTGCGGTGGGCATTGCATTCCTTTTTCAACTCGAGATTCTCGACGACAATGGTCCGCTTACCGTGGCACCCGGTACTCCAACCGGCTTGATTGCAGCGTTGATTGTGATGCTTGCCGCACTTGCAATATTGTCTTCGCTAATCTGGCAGATCCGCCAAGTCGCTGTCTCGACTCGTGCTTATTTCGGCGGAGGAGGCGTCGCCGTTCGTACTCATGGCGCAAGACTGCGCCAGCTTCTGATGGTCTTCCAGATTGCCTTTGCATTCAGTCTGCTCCTTGTTCTGGGGCTGTTGTTTTCAAGCTGGAAAAATCTACTCGGTGAGAACCTCGGTTTTGATCATAGCCATCTTGTGGCGTTGCACATCATCCAGGATCGCCCCAAACCAGGGGAAAGTCCCGGGCCGCTTCAAATCGATTCTCGAGCGGCTCAGCTGATTGAGGTGCTTGCCGAGCTGCCCGGGGTAAGCGGAGTGAGCTGGTCCAACGCCGTCCCGTTTGGTCAGCGGCAGATGCTGTCGACGATTTCGCTGGATGGCGGCAGTGGTGCGCAGGTTCCGGTGCAAATGCTTGCAGTGGGCCCCGAGTATTTCAGCATCGCCGGGATTGAATTATTGCAGGGAAGACGATTTGGGTTGGAGGACAAGACAGAGAAAGTTCAGCATGTCATTGTTGATGAGCAATTTTCCATCCAGTACCTGGGTGGCGATGCGCTGGGAAAGTCGCTCGGAATGGGCTCATCGAAGGTCACGATCGTTGGCATAGTGGACTCGGTGCGGCACAATTCGCCAGGCGAGATCAGCAGAACGCCAGCTTTATACACCTATTCGCACGAGCCGATCGCGCAGGTGCAGTTGTTGCTGCGCGCTGCAATTGCGCCCGATGCGCTGATCGAGACCGTCCGCGAAAGGGCCATTGATGTGCTCGGTGCGGAGCGTGTCAGTTGGATCGCCAGTCTTGAGTCGCTGGTGCGGCGATCAGTGGACGACCGCGAGCCACAGCTTTTGTTGCTCAGTGTTTTCGCGAGCTTCGCATTCGTGCTAGTGCTGTATGGCCTGTACGCGCTGCAGAGCTACCAGGTCGCCGCGCGCACGGCTGAGTTCGGGCTGCGCAAGGCGATGGGTGCCTCGGGGCGCCACATGCTCGCTCTAGTGCTCGGGCACTCGCTGCGTCTGCTGGTGCCGGGTCTGGTATTGGGTGCAGCCGGTGGGTGGCTGGGCGCGCGTCTGGTAGCCGAACGGCTGTATGCGGTCTCGCTGGTCGATCCCTTGTTATGGAGCGGCGTAGCCCTTGCGGTCAGTGCCGTGATCGCCATTGCGACGTTTGTGCCGGCACTGCGCGCGGTTCGCGTTGCGCCGATGGAAGCCTTGCGTCACGAATGAGTGCAGCGATAGACTTAAGCTAGACAGTCTGGACAGATAAGATCAATGAGCTGGCAATTGCAGGATGCGAAGAACCGTTTGAGCGAAGTCATCAAGGCGGCCACGACCAGCGGACCGCAGATCATTACCGTGCGCGGCAAGGAAACCGCAGTGGTGCTTTCCGAACGCGAATATCGAGCGCTTTGCGGAGTGCGCGAGCCATTGGGTAGCTACTTGTGTCGCAACGCACCGAAGGATGTGGATCCTCATCTGTTCGAGCGGCGTGACGATGACGGCCGGGAATCGCTATCGTGAGTTTTCTGCTGGATACTTGTGTCGTGACCGAATGCCTTAAGCCCAGGCCTGAACCGGCGGTACAGGCCTGGCTGGATCACAACGACTCACCAGGCACTTTCCTGAGCGCGCTGGTGATCGGCGAAATCCGACAAGGCATTGCGCGCATTGCCGGAACGGCAGAAGCCGCCGCACTGGAAGAGTGGCTGGAAAGCATCCTGCTGCCGCGCTTCGATCGGCGCGTGTTGGGTATTGACGAGGGCATCGCCCGACGCTGGGGCAATTTGCGCGGGGCAGCCATGGCTGCTGGCCGCACGCCGCCGATCATCGACAGCCTGCTTGCCGCGACCGCATCGGTGCATCGCCTGACGCTGGTCACGCGCAATTCGCGGGATTTCGCCTCCTTCGGGGTGGAGGTGATCAATCCGTGGCCGGGGCAGCGATGAAAGCAAGCGGGTCTCCTGTTCTAGTGGTCGATGACCAGCGCGACGTGCGTGAAGCGATATGCTTGTTGCTGACCGACGCGGGCTATTCGGTGATTCAGGCGGCCGATCCGGTACAGGCGCTGGCCGTCTTGCAGGACCAACCCGTCGCGCTGGTGCTGTTTGACATGAATTACTCGCGTGACACGACCTCGGGACGCGAGGGGCTGGAATTGCTGGCCGCCATGCGGTCGCTGGAGGTGCACCGACCATTGGTTGCCATGACCGCCTGGGGCTCGATCGATCTGGCCGTGCAAGCGCTGCAGCAAGGGGCTGCAGATTTTATCGAAAAGCCCTGGGACAACAATCGCCTGTTGTCCATCATCCGGACCCAGATCGAGCGCTCGAACGCGCTGGACCGGGCCCACCGTGTCGGCCAGGCGGCAGAGCTGGAAAGGGCCGACAGGGCCCCCGGCGGTATCGTGGCCGAGTCCGAGGCCATGCACAAGCTGCTCGATATGGCTCGGCGCGTCGCGGCCTCGGATGCGCCCATCCTGATTACCGGGGACAACGGCGTCGGCAAAGGCCTGCTCGCCGAGCAGATTCACCGCTGGTCGCCGGTAGCCGATGAAGTGTTTGTTGCGATCAACATGGGTGCCATTCCCGAGTCACTGTTCGAGGCCGAAATGTTCGGCCATGCCCGAGGCGCGTTTACCGATGCCCGCGAGGCCCGTGCCGGGCGCTTCGAGCTGGCCGATGGCGGCACGTTGTTTCTTGATGAAGTCGGCAACCTGCCGCTCGCGCAGCAGGCCAAGTTGTTGCGCGTTCTCGAAACCGGTCAGTTCGAACGCATCGGCGAGACGCGAACGCGCCACTCACGCGTGCGGCTGATTGCCGCCACCAATGCCGATCTGCACGCCATGGTCAAGGCCGGGGACTTCCGGCGCGATCTGTATTTCCGCCTCAATACCATTGAGCTGCGCATCCCGCCCCTGACCGAGCGCCGGGCAGACATCCTGCCGTTGGCCGAACGATTTCTCGACATTCAGAACCGCAAGTACGCCTGCACGAGGGAATTTTCGCCAGCGGCACTGACAGCTCTGCGTGCGCACGACTGGCCAGGCAACGTGCGGGAGCTGGCGCATGCGGTCGAGCGCGCAGTCCTGCTGGCCGCTGACGGGCCCATCGAGCCGGAACACCTGATGCTGAGCGGACCGTTTTCCACGGCGGCTGGCGATCAAGCCATCGTTCCACTTGAGGACCTCGAGCGCCAGACCATCGAACGGGCACTGGAGCACTTTGAGGGCGATGTTCTGCACACCGCCCAGGCGCTGGGACTGAGCCGCAGTGCCCTGTATCGCCGACTGGAAAAATACGGCCTCAAAGGCTCAGCGGGCGAATGAGAGCTACCCTGCGGCAGCGCGTCTGGCTCGCATTGGTGACAGGTATCTTGCTTGTCCTGGCAGCGCTGGGGCTGGTCTGGTTGGGATGGCAATGGCTGGACCTGCATCCTGCCTGGCTGATCGCCGGCACGCTGTCGGTGTTGGTGCTGGTGGTCGTGTTCGAAGCGCGCTTGACGCGCTGGGCGCTACGACCGCTGGCCGGTGCTTCAACCGTGGTCGAAGCCTTGCGCGATGGCGATTACAGCCTGCGTTTGCGTGAGACAAAACTTCTCGGCCTGGACGAGCTTGCCCATTCGATCAATCTGCTGGCCGACTCCCTGCGCGCCGAAGCGCTGAACAAGCGCGAGTCCGGCCTGCTGCTGGCCAAGATTCTCGACGAGATCGAGTTGCCGGTGCTGGCCTTTCGCGACGATGGCGTATTGACCCTGACCAATCCGGCCGGACGCCAGCTCATCGGACTCCATCTGCACGACGGTGTCAATGCCACAGAGCTGGGCCTGCAGTCCCTGCTTGAGAACGATCTCGCCGCCAGCGTGCGCCTGGTGTTGCCCGGTGGAAGCGGCCGGTTCCTGGTGCGCCGGCGCCACTTCCGGCTCGGCGGTGTGCCGCACCGACTGCTGGTGCTGGCCGAGGTCGGCAGCGTGCTGTCGAGCGAGCGCAACGAGGCCTGGCAGGGACTGGTCCGCGTCATGAGTCATGAGATCAACAACAGTCTCAGTCCAATCAAGTCCATGGCCGAAACCTGGCGAACCCGGATCACCAGGAGCGACAATGATCTCGATACCGTCTCACTGGGCGAAAGCCTCGACCTGATCGCGAGACGGGCCGCGTCCTTAAGCCGGTTCGTCGGCCTTTACGCCGGTCTGGCCAAGCTGCCCGAGCCGGCTCGCGACCCAATCGATATCGCGCAGCTGGCGGGAAAGGTCGCGGCACTGGAAACCCGGCTGGCGGTGAAGCTGGATGGCCCGCCCTGCTCTTTCAGTGCCGACGCCGATCAACTGGAGCAGGCATTAATCAACCTGGTGCGCAACGGCGTCGAAGCCTGCCTGGATTGCGACCAGCCGGAAGTGACGGTCTCCTGGCGAACCCGTGCCGACGAGCTGGAAATTGAGGTTATTGACAACGGGCCAGGCCCACCCGACAGCGACAATCTGTTTGTGCCCTTTTTCACTACCAAGCCCGGCGGCAGCGGCATCGGACTGGCGCTGGTACGGCGCATTGCCGAACTGCACGGCGGCGGCCTGGAGCTGCTGGCACGCGACCAGCCGTCCGGCGGCTGCCGGGCACGGCTGTGCTTGCGTGCCGTTGCCTCAGCCCCGTCCTTGTAATTAGCGGTTTTTACGAGATCCATGTTTTTACCAGTCCTGGACCTTCTGCCAGAATCATGCCACGCTTGCGATTCCGTCAGCTCGCCTGACACCCTGCAGTCTGACCGGCAAAACCGTGATCAATAACCGCGTCTCGATCGAGTTCGACCACCATCTGGCGATCATCAGTCTGAATCGAGCCGACAAGTACAACGCGCTCGACCTGCCGATGATGCACGCGCTGCTCAAGGCGGCCAGACGGGTGCGTCAGCGGCGCGATGTGCGCGTAGTCATTGTGCGTGGCGAAGGTCCCGCTTTCTGCACCGGGCTGGATTTCGCCAGCGTAACCAAACAACCTCTGCGGGTCCTGAGCGCTTTTCTGCCCTGGTTTCGTCGCACCAACCTGTTCCAGCGACTGTGCCTGGCCTGGCGCGATCTACCGATGCCGGTGATTGCCGTGACCCAGGGCTACTGCTTCGGCGGCGGGTTTCAGATTGCACTGGGCTGCGACTTTCGCATCAGCACGCCTGACTGCGAGTTCTCAATCATGGAAATCGACTGGGGACTGATCCCCGACATGGGCGCCTCGGTGACCCTGCGCGATCTGGTCCCACTGGATATTGCCCTGGAGTTGACCCTGACCGGGCGCCGAATCCCGGCCACCGAAGCGCTGGACTTGAATCTGATTTCACGGATTGACGATAATCCCTTCGAAGCGGCCCATGCATTGGCCCAACAGATTGCCGGCCGTTCACCCAGTGCGGTGGCCGCCGCCAAGCGTCTGCTGACCTCGACCCGGCACGGCTCCGTGCGCCGCGCTCTGCGCCGCGAGCGCTGGGGCCAGCTCGGTGTTCTGATCGGCGCCAACCAACGTGAAGCCATGCGCGCCAAGCGCGAAAAACGCGATGCCCGCTTTGGCCCACGTTGATCCAGATCGCGGACCAACAATCCCAAAGGTAAGGAACTAACTTTATGACCCGAAAGCGTCACCGATCTGGAAGGTCTGGACAACCCGCCGCGCGGCCCGGTCAATCGGGTCTTTCGCGGTGAGTCCGAGGATCCGCGCAGCATCGAGCGAATCGCGGCTGCCCTGAAAGTTGAGGCCTGGACCCTGTACCAGGAAGCGGCGAAATCGTCCAGGAGTGGCGATGCGAGGTCATTTTCAGCACAATGGAGGACGCACAATCGCCTGCCACTGCGACACTCAAGGCCACCCGTGCCATTTGTCAGAGCCTCAGCCAGCTTGCTCGGGCTGTTTATCGGCCAGGGTTCGAGTCCGTGGTGACTCGCACCGGTGCCTTGATGGCTACCGGGCAGTTGCTCAACTTTACCAACGACATCCGCATCAATGACCACGACACTCTGGCCTGCTTTGCCCATGTGTAGCCTGAAGGAATGGCGGTAATCATTCGCATCAGAACCGCCAGGTTGCGCGCAGTCGGATGTCGCGATCCCGCTGGGCGATCACGGCACCGTCGCGCAATTCCTGCTCCTGACGCCAGCGGCCGCGCAACTGAATGCGCAACGGCTCGGTGACCTGCCAGCTCCAGCGTAGTTCGGCCAATGAGTCATTCTGGCGGAAATCATTGGAGATCAACCAGCCGGCATCGGCCTGTCCCAACACGATCCCTACGGTATGGCGCGGAAAAATCTCGGCCAGGTCGGCGCCCAGTTGCCAGGCAAAGCCGTCTGCCTGGCCATTTTTCGGAATACCCATGACCACATTGTCCGGCCGCTTGAACGCTTGCCCCACGGAGCCGGCCAGGACAAAACGGGTGGCCGCATTGCCAATTACCGAGCCAACATCCCATCCGGCCGCCAGTTTGAAGGTCGCGGCAGTGTAGTCCTGGCGGCGGGTCGAAGACAGACCATCGACTGCAAGCGCGTCGGGGTACCAGGTCAGGGACAGTGCACGGAGGAAAATCGGTCCGATTTCGACGTCACTTTCCAGCGTGGCAAAGGCACTGATGCGGCTGCCCGAATCACTGAACTCCAGTGGCCCGCGGGTGGCGATGCCATTGCCCGCGCGGCTATTGTACTGACCGGTCAGGGTTGCTTTCCAAGCGTCGGTCAGTTGGCGGCCCAGGTAAAAGCCGTCGGTCCAGCCAATATCAATATTCGAAGCCTGGTTTCGGTCCAGGCTCTTGTTGGTGATCAGCGGCAGCGTGAAGCTGCTCTGCATGCGCCCGAACCGAAACTCTGTACGTCGATTGTCGCTTTGATACTGGACGAAAAGCTCATCCAGGGTCATTGAGCCCGGCTCAATGTTGGTAGCACTGACACGGTCCGAACGAACAAAGAACTCCGCGTCGTTGCCACTGTCCTCATAGCTGGTGGCAAAACGGCCCTGGAAACGCCAGTTGTCATCGATATCCTTGCGCAATCGCAGCCGCAAGCGGGTACCCAGCGTATCGCTGCTGCTTTGTTCCCCCGCGCGCGAATCACGCCAGGTCGATGTATACATACTGCGCAAGTCACCACTGAACTGCCAGGTGTTCGGCGCTTGAGCCTGAACACTGCCAGTCGCCGACCAGCCGGCTACAACGAAAACCAAGGTGGTCATAAATCGATGCTGGGACATTGCGTGGACCGCCATTGAAGAGAACGGAAGCAAGGCTATTACATTTTTATGGCATTAATATTACAGGTATTGCAGAAATATGACATTTTGTCCAGGTTAGTGGACCCCACGCCAGACCGAGATAGTGGTTCTGAAGATTTTCGGCAGCCTGACCACAGTTGAAATCACCGAGACTCTAACGCACGATCAGGCGCGCATGGGCCGCCTCGCGGCTGTAGCTTTATCACAAGCTGAATGTGGCAATGTTTGTGAAGGTGTTAGTCTATCGTTGTTGGTGTTGCGATGCCGGTTATGAAGCAGTCGTCCGTCCGGTGCCGGAGACAGCTCAGCGTCATCATCTGTCGGCGGGGATTATTGTCCGGTGCAGTCGAAGAGCGGGTGAACCACCCGTAAAAGCAATGAAAGGGATGTTATGACCCGAAAGCGTCAACGTGGAATTCTGGCTTCTGTGCACCGACTGCAGCAGGCGCTGGTGGCATCAGGATTGAAAACTCAGACCGCGCTGGCCGAACGAATCGCCGATCTCGAGGGTCTGGACAACGCGCCGCGCGGACTGGTCAACCGGGTCTTTCGCGGCGAGTCTGTGGACCCGCGCAGCATTGAGCGAATCGCGGCAGCCCTGGAGGTTGAGGCCTGGACCCTGTACCAAGAAAGCGGCGAAATCATCCATGATCGTTCCTCACCATCAGATCCGGCGCTACAGGCCCCTGCGCGTGTGCCCAGTGGCCGCGGCTGGATGGCCCTGGCGATCTCCCTGGGCATGCTGGTTGTTGTCGGATTGGCGATGCGAAGTCATTTTCAGCGAGATAAGGACGTACCACAGCCTGCCACTGTGACCCTCGAGGCCACGCGCACGAACGTGCCTTCCAGTTTTGTCGTGCTGCCGATAGCCGGGGATGAGATCGGTTTTGATGGATTGTTGGGAACGGCACTCCAGGCGCACTGGCGTCAGCTACCAACTGCCATCGCCGGTGACCTGACAGCAAACAACGCTCAGCAGCTCGCCGAGCAGCCCGGTGTGGATTACGTGCTTGAATTACGGCATGACACGCGCGGGCGCTGGCAGGAACTGTTGATCAACGGACATCGCTCCGGTTCCATGCAGGTGCTCTGGCTGGCGGTTTTTCCGCTCAATAGCTCGCAGCATCGCCTCACCGGGTTGATGGAAGAAGCGGCTACGGCCATTGCAGACAATGATTCATCCGTGGCGATCTCCGCCGAAAGCCGCGAGGCACAGCGCAAGTATCTGGCTGGCCGGGAGTATCTGGACCGGGCCCGTACACCCGGCAATGTGCGGCGAGCGCTGACCGAGTTCGACAGTGCGATTCGCCTTGATAAGAATTATGGCCCGGCGTATGCCGGTTTGTGCGAAGCGTTGGTCGTGGAGCATATTCGCGAGGTCGCCTTTATGTCTGTGCCATTTACGAAAGCTCCAGACAGCCTGCTGGTGCTACTGCTGTTCTCTACAAGCCTGTCAGCGGCAGAATTCAATGTCACGACCGATGTACTCGTCCAGTCTTGGCAGCCAACCCCGGACGGCAACGGCGTATTCTCCGACACCATCCGGCTTCCGGTTCTCAATGATCAGGGCCAGGTGTTGATATGGGCCAACCTTTTGGCGACCACTGATCCCGGGCCGCTGGATGACTGGGGGTTCTACGTCGCTGATCGGAATGCCGTCACCCGCGTGTTTCGGGGAGGCGAGCCGTCGGCTCAGGGCAATCCACTGCGTTTGGACCCGCTGGCGCTGACGTCGTCCGCGTTCACCCGACCCTATGGGCTGGATGCGCTCGGTCGGATCGTGCTGGCCGCGCCCGATTCCTTGGGCGCGTATGCCGTGTACCGGGGTGACGGCATCGATCGACAGGTTGTCGCACAGAACGGCGATCAGACTGCGCTGGGAACGCTCGCCGACATCCATGCCACGGTTCCTGGCACCTTGCGCGTCAACAATGCCGGTCAGGCGAGCTTCCTGGCGTTCCTTTCGGTGCCGTCGTGACCACCTCCCAGGGCAATGTAAATCAACTCATCATGCACCGCGATGGCGTCATGCAGCCGATCATTAGTGCGTTCAGCCTGCTCCCCGACCCAATCGGCCTCGATGTTCGCGACCCGTTTGAGTTCGTCATCAACGAATCGGACCAGGTCATGTTCTCGGCATTCGTGCTCGCCGACGGCATCAGTCGCAAGGCGCTGTTTCTGCACGACCCGGAATATGGTCTGGCTCTGGTCGCGCGCGTCGGTCAAGCGTTTGCCGGCGACGTGATTGAAGATATCGAAGTGGCACTGCCGCGCACGTCCGTGGCGATGATTTATACCGGCGATGCCGTCGTCGTTGCCGTCTCTGGGGCGTCTTCCGCTATTCAGCCCACAGAGACAAGCTATCCCATTGATTTTATTTAACCGGACCGCCAAAGGTCGGCACTACAAGGCGATTTTCAGGCGGTCTTGGCCGATACCGATCCCAGAATGCGTGGAGGTGGCTGGTCAGGCAGCGGTAGCTGTAGTCGCTGAAGCAGTAGCTTTTGTTCCGGCTGTGGCTGACTCGCGCATGGCCTTGAGTGCCTCCTCGGTCGGAATGCCCCGGTCCATCACCCAGATCCGGTCAGAGCGACCGTAGAGTCGCTCAATGTGAGCCAGAAAGTCTTCCAGGGTTGTGCAGTCGGCCGTGTTGCCAGCCAGGACTTCATAGTTCAGCGACAAGCCTTCCGGTGTCACGATCAGCGCGATCACGACTTGAGTGCAGTCATGGCGTTTGTCACGACTGTAGCCATACTGCCGAAGGCCTTCACCCGGCGGGTTGGAAGCGTCTTGAGAACGTTCAGCCAGGAGGTCCCCTTGCGTGATGGTGGCAGACGCGATGCCCAGAACTCATCAAACTGCAACTCAGATACTTACAGAGGAAAATCGCCGGAAATTGGCACGAAATTCTGGAAATCAGGGGCGAATAGCGGAAGTCGGGCTAGCGCTTTTCGGAATGACAAGCTCGAAATGGTTTGTACTCTTGAATAGCCCGGTACCAGACTACTTGCCCGGGAGCTGGTCGAACATGACCCCAGGTTGCAATTGAATGCGCGCTGGTTGCAACCCTGCTGCCGATGGCCCGGTTCCGCGGGTTTATGGCACAGTTACTCTCCGGTTTCCGTTTGTCACTGTAGACTCAGACAGAACGAACACCTGGGAGAGAGACCATGAACGACAATGAGACCACCGGCTGGTGGCAACGACATTGGAAGTGGGCAGTTCCTGTGGGTTGTACCGGGATGATCGTATTGC
Organism: uncultured Wenzhouxiangella sp.; assembly: GCA_964523755.1. Lineage (GTDB taxonomy): Bacteria > Pseudomonadota > Gammaproteobacteria > Xanthomonadales > Wenzhouxiangellaceae > Wenzhouxiangella. The sequence goes on from CAZFYM010000037.1 coordinate 22,391, forward strand.
TTGTGCTGGCCATCGGCGGATTCATTTTGATGGTCATGAGCTTTATGAAATCCAGTGATATTTACGAACAGGCCATGGTCGAGGCACGCGCTCATCCGGAGCTGCGGCGTGCGCTCGGCGAACCCATCGAGGACGGGCGTTTCCCAATGGGGAGCGTATCTATCGAGGGATCATCCGGACAGGCGGATCTCACTATTCCACTAAGTGGTCCGAACGGCGAAGCCAAGCTCTACGTCATCGCCGAAAAACGTGCCGGGCAGTGGGAAATGATGACACTTGAAGCCGAATTACTGGAAAACAACCGGCGCGTTGACTTGCTGACAGCCGGCCCGCCCAACTGACAGGAAGCTCAACGCATCAGTTCAGAGCAGAAGCCAGCCAGGCCCGGGCGGTCCGTAGATCACGTTTGACGGTGGCGGTTGAAATGTCGAGCGCTTCGGCCACTTCCTCGTCAGTCAGGCCGCCGAAGTAACTGAGTTCAACGGCGCGAGCCTTGCGCTCGTCCAGGTTTTCGAGTTCGGCCAGCGCTGTTTCCAGATCCAGCACGTCCAGTGCCGCCGGTTGTTCTTCCTGGGCATACCGTGTCAGCAGTGTGACCGGAACCTGTCCGCAGCCGCGCTTGTCACGGCGACGAACACGGGCCTGATCGACCAGGACCTGGCGCATCGCACGGGCGGCCAGCGCCAGAAAATGCAGGCGGTCACGCGGCTCGATAGCCAATGACTCGAGCTTGAAGAACGCCTCGTGAACCAGTTCGGTGGCATCCAGACCCGCCGCGGAGGATTCGCGTGCCAGTCGATTTCGCGCCATCGCCCGCAGCTGGGCGTGGACACGCATCCAGAGTTGCTCGCGCGCCGTCGTATCCCCGGCCACGGATTGGCGCAACAGCAACGTTATCTCGATGCTTTCAGCATCACTCATGCCGATATTTCCTTGCTGAATGATTCGATTTTATCTGCCTTGGCGCATAGGTTTATAGACTTCAAGATTCTGAGAATCGTCCATGACCGCCTTTCGCTTGATGATCACCCTGCTCACCGCCGCCGTTGCCATGCTGGCTTCCCAGGCTGCCCGTACCGACGTCAATGACGACCTGGAAATCCGGATCGCGGCGCTGATTGGCACCCACAACTTTGCCCTTCCCATTTCCTTCGTCCCTGATCCGTTTTTCGGGATTCCGGCCTCTGCTGTGACCTTCGGCACCAATCTGGGTCTGAAAGACACCCGCGCGATTTTCGTGACACCCGGCAACTGGACTGACTGGCCAAACTCGGACGATGGCTGCCACTACGAGTTCAACCTGCCACAATCAACCGCCGGCTACAAGAATCTACTTGGCTTTGCAACCCTGCAGAACGTGCCCGGCACATGGGGCGAACTGACGCGCACCGGTCAGGTGCAGGTCGTCCACGCCAATACTGACGTCAATGTCCACGCAAGCAACCGCTACATCCTGGCCAACCGTCACACCTCCCAGCCCGTTCAGCTGCCGTCTGGAAACCATCGAATCGACTGGCGGGCCGAAACTCAGATATCGGATGCCTTTGACATCATTATCCCTGCCTCGCTGCTGCTCTACAACTCGATCAAGTACGGTGCAGCCGTGGCCAATCAGGGCTGGTCAGCCGCTCGCCAGGCCGCCTCCCAGAACGCTGTCGAACAAGTGATTCGGAATATCGCCATCGAAACCGGCCTGGTCACCGCCTCGCAACTATTCGAAGGCCGCACCTCGGTTGTGCACAACCGCGATCAGGAAATCACCATCTGGAAACAGGTGCCACCTCAAGTATCGACCAGCCAGCCGCTGATCACTCTGGAGGCAACGGACTTCGGCGGCGTGCTGTACCAACGCGTGGCCAGTGAACTGCGTGCGACCATCGATGCCTTCGACCCTTGTGGCAAACCTTTCAGCCTGGGCAACGATGCCGGGCCGTTACTGAGTATCGGTAATAACGTCCTTACCTGGACTGTGCGCGACTCGGGCCCACTGCCGGGTGGCGGCTTCAACAGCGATTTCATATTGCAGCAGGTGATCATCGAAGACACCCAGGCACCGATCATGGTGCCGCCACCCGGCCGGGTAATTGAAGTGCCGGCCGCCGAACCGGGTCTGGATGCCGACGATGTCCAGCTCGGTGCCGCACGCGTGGTCGACCTGGCCGATCCTGACCCGGCAATCAGCAACGACGGGCCAGCCTTCTATCCAATCAACAGCCGATCTGCGATTACCTGGACAGCGACAGATCAGTCCGGCAACTCGAGCTTCGGCGACCAGTTGATCACAATAAAGGCAGAAGGAACCAACAATGCACCAACGGTCAACAACATCGCCACCAGCACCCTGACCTCTGAACCGGTCGATATCGTACTCAGCGGTCAGGATCCGGATTTTCTCGACGGTCGATTCGACCCGCTTTCATTCCGAATCAGCCAGCGACCGGCTAATGGAGAGTTTGTCGCTCCGCTGTATCCGTTTTTTATCGAGGATTACCGAACCTCTCCCGGTGGTCCGTATGGCGACGCTTTCTATCTGAGCAATAATCGTCCCAACTGGCTTTTCGACAATGTCTGCCAGGTCGTACCAGGACCCAATGCCGACCGGATCGAAGTGGATTGGGTTTACGAACCCGAGTTTGTCCATGTCGACGACAACGGCAAGGTTTATATGGTCGATACTTACTGGCAATGCTCGGCCAGTTCGGCCAACGCATTCCCGCGCATTTCGACCTGGGATCGTGATGGTGTGTTCATCGGCCAGATTCAGTATGAGGGTTTCAACAATGCCTTTGTACTCGACCGCGACGGCTTCATCTATGAAATCAAGACGGTTGGCTCAGGGTCCAGCACGGCGATCGCGGTCAATCGCTGCGCGACTGACTTCGTCGGCAAGGCCCATCGCCCCGACTTCTGCCAATCCCTGGGCAATGTCAGCAGCTCCAATTCACCGGTGAACGTACAATCGGTGGCCTACGCCCGCGTCGATAGTCAGCGCGGCTTGTTGTATGTCACGGACAAGCAGCGCGTGCATGCTTTCGATCTGAACAACAACCCGCCGAACCCGGTCTTCCTTGCCACCTTGAACGCCAGTCCCTTCCCTACACCCAGTCCTTCGTGTGCCGGCAGCAGTTCGCTGGGTTATGCCATGGAAGTCGATTCGGACGGCAACCTCTATATGGTCAACTGCGCCAATGAGCGGATCGATAAATTCAGCCCTTCGGAGTTCGATGAGCAGGGTCAGTTCGTGCCGGGCGGGCATGTTGGCTGGATGGGTCGTTGTGCGACCAGTACCAATAACGCCTGTGACGAGGACAAGCAGGCCAGCAAGGGCTTTGCCTGTACGGATGCCGCCTGCACCCGGACGCAGGACACCGGTGACGAGCCGGGCCAGTTCGCCACACCGCTGTATATTGCTCTGGATCCCAATGACGTTCTCTATATTGCTGAATGGGACAACTATCGTGTCCAGCGCTTTGCCCCCGACGGCACGTTTGCCGGCCAGGCCCTTTCGACCGGCACCGGTGTCAACCAGGGCGAACAACCCGGCTTCGTGCTCGGCAACATGGGCCGGCCGCTGGCGGTATCGGTCAATTCCAGCCAGTTCTACGTGGTCGATCGCGAGGAAGGCTTCGTGCATGTCTTCGAAACCTCGCCGCTGAAAGACATCACCGACGACTCGGCCACTGTTACCTATGTGTCCGACTTCAATTTTCACAGCGATATCGACAGCTTCAAGTTCGTTGCCACCGATGGACTGGCCGACAGCAATGTGGGCACTGCCTTTATCAGCGTCGCGCGCAATTTCCGCGCTCCGGTTGCGCAAGATCAATCCGTGGAGACCCTTGAAGATGAGCCACTCCAAATCACCCTGACCGCCGACGACCCGGACGGGATTATCGGCTTTGATTTCAATGGTCTCGATATCCTCAGCTACCAGATTGTCGAGGCACCGATGCATGGCACATTGACACCGGTCAGTGGTGACAATGCGTCGGTCACACTGACCTATACGCCCGACGAAGATTATTTCGGCACCGATCAGTTTGTTTTCATGGCCAACGACGGCGTCGACGACTCCAATCCAGCCACGGTCGAGATTGAGGTGGTCTACGTTGACGACCCGCCCCGAATCGTTGCCAATGAATTGCCAGCGCGCATTGGGCTGGGCTTTCCATTCGTACTCAGAGGCGTATTCAGCGACGACGGTGACGACAATCCCGAGAACTATTTCACCTCGGTCGTCTGGAATGGCGAAACGACCATCGTCGAGGGCGGCGTCAATGAGGATGACCCCAATAACCCGTTCATCGAGGGCGTCCTGTTGATCACACCGCTGGAAGGCAAGGGAACCGGCTACGGCATCGCCCAGCACACCTTCACCACACCCGGCCCGAAGACCGTACGGTTCTGTATTCTCGCCAATGGATCCGACGGTGAATGTCTGACCACTCAAGTGACGCCCGAACTGCTGGTCAATCTCGGTATTGAACTGCCCGACGACCAGAGCGGCTCACCGCCGCCCGAGGTGCCCGCTGGCGAAGCGTTCACGATTGATGTGATCATCGGCAATCTCGAACCCGAGGGCGTGGCCGGCCTGATCGCCCAGGCAATCGTAATGCACGGTACGATCGGCACGCCTGGCGTCATTTTCACCGGCAGCTCGGAAGGCTCCTGCATCATCAGCGCGGATGGGCAAACCATTGACTGCGATTTTGGCGACTTCGCCGTCGGGGAGCAGCGCACCGTGACCCTAAGCCTTGCCAGCGACCCCGAAACAGTGCTGGAGGATACGGACGCGAATATCCGTCTGCGCTTCACCACCGCGACCGAAGCGGTCAATGAGGTTACCGAGGCAAACATCACACGCACAATTCTCAACGTCAACCGCATCTTCAGTGACCGATTCCAGTAAACTCAAACGTTGCATAATCGAGGGAAGGGATTCGTGAGCGAGTTATTCGAGTTCGGAAAGCAGATTCTGGCGAGCCAGCCCTTTAGTGCGATGCTCGGCACAGAGCTTGAGGTTCTTGAGTCAGGAAAGGCTGTTCTTGGGCTTGCAGTCAAAGATGAACTGAAGCAGCAGCACGGTTTTGTCCACGGCGGATTGATCAGTTATCTTGCTGACAACGCGCTGACCTACGCAGGTGGATCAGTGCTGGGAGATTGTGTGACATCCGAATACAAAATCAATTATCTTCGGCCTGCTATCGGAACAAAACTCGTGGCCAGAGCATCGGTTCTGTCGGCGGGAAAAACCCAGGCCGTGTGCCAATGCGAGGTATTCATAACAAGCGATGATGGCGAGAGCCTGATTGCAGCCGCTCAAGGCACCATTATAAAAACGACTGATGGAAAGCGGAAAACACCATAATGGCGAAGATTGGAGAAACCAGCAACGTTCAGTTCCGTACTGCCGAAAGACAAGATCTACCGGCGATTGTGAAAATGTTGGCTGACGATCCTTTGGGATCAAAGCGAGAAACCTATTCTTTGCCACTTTCGGGTTCGTATGAATCGGCGTTTAGCGCCATTGAGCTGGATCCCAACAATGAATTGATCGTTGCTGTGCTGGATAAGGCCATCGTCGGCGTTTTACAAGTTACTTTTATTCCTTACCTGACATACCAGGGTGGGTGGCGCGCCTTAATCGAAGGCGTGCGAGTTTCCAGCACACACAGAGGTCGCGGAATTGGTCATCTGCTGTTTGAACATGCCATACAACGAGCCAAAGAACGTGACTGCATCATGGTACAACTGACTACCGATAAGTCCAGACCTGAAGCCTTTCGTTTTTATGAAGACCTCGGGTTTATAGCGACACATGAAGGATTGAAATTGATGCTGTCGTGAACAGCCCAGATAGAAATCTCCTTGGATTCCTGCCATTGATGGGGTATTACAGGTCTACCGTGTGGTGCTTTCCATTTCAATATCAATTTCCTTGATATTTGATTTTTACCCAGTGACCAACCGGCTGCGACAGAAAAGACTCAAGCTCGACGCCGTCGGCACCGATCAACAACTGCCGGTCAGGCGAAAAACGCTTGTCGAAACGCACCAAGCCGGACAGCGTCTCTCTCTGCCGCGAACTCTTGACCTCGATGGCCGTGACCTGCTGGCCACTTGTAACGACGAAATCGACCTCGTAGTCTCCTTCACGCCAGTAACGCACTTTACCCCAACGTTGCATAACATCGGGCTGGAATCGCTACGCTGCCCGGTATAGCAGCATTTCCGCAGCCTGTTCTTGCGCAAGTCCCGAGGAAGCCGTCATCAAAGCGGTGTTGAAGACTTGCAGTTTCGGACTGGAAGCTCGCTGGCGCACGGCGTTACCAGTATGCTTTTGCAGACCCGTCAACATGCCTGCGGCGGTCAGCAATTCAAGACACTGGGCCAGTGTGGTGGTATTTCCTGCGTCCTGAAGTTGACCCAGCATCCTGGTATAAGACAAGACTTGCCCGGAGAATCGACAGCCCAGTTCGAACAGCCGGCGCAGCAGAGCCGACTTATCGACACGGCTCAACAACAGGACGTCGCGGGCAATCGTGGTTTCGATCAGTGCATCCAGCAGGTAGCGCCTCCGTCGCTCGGGCTCACTGGCCAGCGGGCGGCGCCGGGGTAGCCGCCAAAGTACAGATACTGGTCCAGTAAAAATCCGAACGCTTCGTGCATTTCCGGCCAGGACCAGTGCGGCAGGTGCAGTGTCTCGAAGCGACCCGCAAGGCTTTCGGTCAAACCCTGATGCAGCAGCAGATGCGCCGAGCCCAGCAGCACAATCTTCAGTGGTATCCGCTTGCGCGTGTCCTCATCCCACTGCTGGACCAACCACTCCCGGCCCCGCAACATGGGTTCGTCGGCGCTGACGAAGCGAACCGACCGATCGCTCCGGCCGGTGACCTGCTGCACTAAAGTCGTTTTGCCAACCTGCCGGGCGCCGGTCACCACCTGAATCCAACGACGAGGCTCGTCAAGCCGGCGTTGCAGCTCTGTGGCTTGAGTGCGCTGATACTCAAACTCTGGTTTACTCATCAAACAGCTTTCTTCATCATGGGTGAGTTGATCGAGTTCGAAAGGCAGATTCTCGTAACTTGCTGACAACGCGCTGACCTACGGCAGGCCCTTGACATCCTCAGGGTATACAGTTAGGATTCCTACCTATGGAATTTGACAAGATCACGGAACCTTTGGATTGCCGACTGGCTGACGGACTGGCGCGGCTGGCCGCTGTTGCTCGTCAGCTCGATTGGCAAACCGCTGAGGGCGTTGGCTTGTCACCCACCCAGGCAGATATCCTCGGGTTTGTTGCCAATCGTCCGGAGGGTGTCCGGCTCACTGCTGCAGCTGCGCACGCCGGCGTTCGCAAGGCCACAGCCAGTGACGCCGTGGCGGCTCTGGAGAGAAAGGCGCTGATCGGCAAATATGCCGATGCCTCTGACGGTCGCGCCATCGCGCTGAAGGCCACAGCCAAGGGTCATCGAGTCGCGCAAACCTGGCCGCGCAGCTTTGCGCCGATCGTCTCTGGTCTGTCCGAGACCGAGCAGGAAACACTGCTTGGGCTTGTTATCCAAATGATTCGGCAATTGCAGCAGCGTCAGCTCATCGCTCCGCAGCGCACCTGCGTGAACTGTCGGCACTTTCGCGAGAACTTCGCGTCGGGTACCAACACGCCGCATTTCTGTGCTTTCGTCGGCGCACCAATGGCAGCTCGCCATCTGCGAGTTGACTGCGCCGAGTACGAATCCGCCGCTTGACGGCGGTTTGAACCGCCCCGTTCCGAAGGATTCGGGGTTTCTTTTGATTCACTATAGTTAGGAGTCCTTACATGAAAACCGGTATCTTGACATTTATGAGTCTCACCCTCGCCACAATGGCGCTTGCCGCCGAGCCCGAAGTTCCCTGGCCAGAGGGCTATCGCGACTGGCACCACGTCAAGAGCATGGTGATCGAAGAAGGTCACCCACTCTATGCGGCTTTCGGCGGCATGCATCACCTCTACGCCAATGAAAAGGCCGTCGAGGGCTACCGCAGTGATTCCTTCCCCGACGGTGCCGTGATCGTTTTCGATCTATTGGAAGCCGTGCATGAAGGTAATACCGTCACCGAAGGCTCGCGCAAAGTGGTGGGTGTCATGTACAAGGATGCCGAGAACTTTACCGCCACCGGCGGCTGGGGCTTCGAGGGCTTTGGCAGCGGTGACCCCGGCAACCGTGTGGTCGGCGATCAAGCGGCCACGGCCTGCTTCGGTTGTCACCTGCCGCAGAAGGATCAGGACTATGTCTTCAGTCGCTTGCGTGACTGAGCATGAACAGTGAACCCGTCTGAACGCGGCGAGGCTTGAGTTTATGCACCTCGCCCTCAGGGCGGACTGGACAAGGGGGTTCAATCCATCGCAGAGGCCTGGTGCCAGGTCAGCTGTTCGCGCAGCCCTGGCACCAACTTAAAAAATCCTTCCGCTCAATAACCAGTCATTTACCGCTTGCTGTACTACGGGAAGAATAGTATGCTGACTCGATGATCAAGTCCTGGGGAGACAGTGCGACTCGTCGCTTTGCCGAAGCCGGTAAATCCAAATTCTCGGGACTGGATGAAGAAGCGGCCATGGACCTTTTGGCAGTTCTTGATGCGACGACATCGTTGCGAGATATCAGCCCCTTGAAATCTACCGGCTTGCATAAACTCAAGGGCGACCGCAAGGGGCAATGGGCGATGACGGTCAATGGACCGTGGCGCATCTGTTTTCGGTTTTCCGATGGCAATGCCTGGCAGGTCCAGATTGTGGACTATCACTGAAGGAGTTTAGACAACATGTTACCTGTTCACCCTGGTCGGATTCTGAAGCGCGAACTTGCACAGCGCGAACTATCCGCCAATCGCCTGGCGCTGGCGCTACGGGTGCCCTCCGGCCGACTGACGGATATCTTGAACGGCAAGCGCGGCATTTCACCGGACACGGCACTTCGGCTGGGTCGCTTTTTTGGCAACAGCGCACGTTTCTGGCTCAACTTGCAAACCAGCTACGAACTGGCGCTCGCCGAGCGGGAATTCGGTGAGCGGATCGCTGCCGAGGTTGAAGAGTCGGACGCCGCCTGATCGCCCGATGCGCGGTGCCCTCTGGTTAAGGAACCTCTGAACACCCACAGAGTCTCCGCGAGCGAAATCTAGTGTACCGAGGGTTAACGGCCAGGCATCTGATGCCAACCATGACCATCGACACATACCGGTCACCCCCGATGCGGTTAACATATTCCTCCGTGCCACAATCGCAGTGTCACACCCACGACTTCGTCGCCGTCGAAACTACAAGGCCGCCAGGGTGCGGTTAATCCGGGCCACTCGCCCTCCATCGGAGTAACGCAATGGATAGACGCAACTTCCTCACCATCACCGGCCTGACCGCTGTCGGGCTGATGATTCCGCTGCCCGGCCGTCTGATTGCCGCCGAAGCGCTGGCCGAAGGACGCATCGATGTCGCGATCAAGAAGGCCCTGGCCGATCGCGCACTGGCCGCCGCCACAGCCGCCGGCGCGAGCTACTGCGATGTGCGCATCGGACGCTACCTGAACCAGTTCGTGGTGACCCGCGAAAACCGGGTCGAGAACATCGTCAACACCGAATCGATCGGTGCCGGTATCCGTGTGATCGCCAATGGCACCTGGGGCTTTGCCGCCACCGACAGCCTCACGTCAGACGCGATCGCGGCAGCGGCGATGCAGGCCGTGGCCATCGCCAAGGCCAATGCCACCATCCAGACCGATCCGGTGCAACTGGCACCGGTCAAGGGCGTGGGCGAGGTGAGCTGGCAGACCCCGATCAAGAAGAACGCCATGGAAGTGCCGGTCAAGGAAAAGGTCGATCTGCTGCTGGCGGCCAACGCCGCCGCCATGGCGGCCGGCGCCAACTTTGTCAATTCCACGCTGTTTCTGGTCAACGAGCAGAAGTATTTCGCCTCCACCGACGGCAGCTACATCGATCAGGATGTCCACCGCATCTGGGTACCGATGCAGGCCACTGCCGTCGACCAGGCCAGCGGCAAATTCCGCTCGCGCTCGGGCTTCGGCTCGCCGATGGGTATGGGCTACGAGTACCTCGATGCCGATCCGACCGAGCGGGTGGAAATGCCCGGCGGCGCAGTCGCCTATCGCAATTCCTACAACATCGTCGAAGATGCTGCCGCCGCCGCGCGTCAGGCGCGCGAGAAGCTGACGGCACCTTCGGTCAAGCCCGGTAAGTATGATCTGGTGCTCGACCCGGATCATTTATGGTTGACCATTCATGAGTCGGTCGGCCATCCGCTGGAGCTGGATCGGGTACTGGGCTACGAAGCCAATTTCGCCGGCACCAGCTTTGCCACGCTCGACAAGCGTGAAGCCGGATTCCGCTACGGCAGCGATATCGTCACGCTGTTCGCTGACAAGACCCAGCCGGCCAGCCTCGGCGCCGTCGGTTACGACGACGAGGGCGTGCCGACCAAACGCTGGGATCTGGTCAAGGACGGCATTCTGGTCGACTACCAGAAGATTCGCGATCAAGCCCACATTCTGGGCCAGAGCGAGTCGGACGGCTGCTGTTATGCCGATTCCTGGTCCAGCGTGCAATTCCAGCGAATGCCCAATGTCTCACTGGCGCCAGGCAAGACGCCACTGACCCCCGAAAAAATGATCGCCGATGTCGAGGACGGCATCTACATCATCGGCAACGGTTCGTTTTCGATCGATCAGCAACGCTACAACGCGCAGTTTGGCGGCCAGTTGTTTTACGAGATCAAGGATGGCCAGATCACCGGCCAGATCGAGGATGTCGCCTACCAGATGCGCACCCCGGAATTCTGGAATGCCTGCACCGCGATCTGCGACGAAAGCGATTACCGCATCGGCGGCTCGTTCTTCGATGGCAAGGGCCAACCATCGCAGTCCTCG
>CAZFYM010000038.1:0-10346 GCA_964523755.1 uncultured Wenzhouxiangella sp.
TGACGCTTTGGAGACGCTCTGAACGTGTGTGTATTTATGCCCAGGGGTACTAAGGAGCCTCTGAGCACGTCTCTATCGCGCCCACGCAGACTATTCCAGAAGTTCCCCGACCGATCATGGCTCAGCCCAGCGAGGTTCGGAGGTCGGATGCGATTTTTGCGAACTCAGGAAGCGCCAGACCAACAACCCCAACCACTGGGGCGCTGAAGCACATGACGACGGCGTTACGTCCAAGGGCCGGACTTGATAGCGGACAGCGGCAGCAACGATCAACTGGATATCCTGATTGGCGATCTGGACTTCGCCTATATCAAGGTAGGGCTGGGTCAAGGTGAATACAGCGTGGATCACTATGGCGCAATGGCCCTGATCGATAGCTCGGCCCGGGTGCGGGACTATTTCCTGCCAATGTTTGATGTCGAGGGTCTGACAGCAGATAGGGAACGCTTTCTAGCCAGCTCCCAGTGAAGGGCATTCCTGCCGCGAATAATCAAGGCCGTGCACGAAGGCACGGCCTTGGTCGGGATTTTGTCTATTCAGCCCAACAGCTCAATCCTGTCGCACGCCTTCGATGTCGAGGATAATTTCGACGATTTTTGCATCGGGACCCAGTTCGTAGTCGATACCGAAGTCGGCCAGGGCAAGGGATGTGGTACCGCTGAAGCCGCGGCGGTAGCCGCCCCAGGGATCTTCCCCGGCACCGATGTGTTCGACGTCGATTTCGACTTCCCGGGTGTGGCCAAGCAGGGTCAGGTCACCGATCAACTTGTAGGTATCGCCTTCGACATGGTTAAACGAGGTGCTGCGGAAGTGGGCTTCCGGGTGTTCGTCAACGGTGAGGAAATCCTCATTACGCAGGTGGTTGTCCCGACGCTCATGATTGGAATCCACGCTGGCGGTCTGGATCGTGACTTCCACACTGGAATTGGACGGATTGTCGGGATCGAAGGTGAATTCTCCTTCAAATTCATTGAAACGACCGTACAGCCAGGAATATCCCAGATGAGGGATTCGGAACTGGACAAAAGCGTGCGCTCCCCGAGTGTCAATCAGATAGCGTTCGGCAGACTTGAGCACGACATCATGATCGTCGGCCATAGCTGAGGTGGAAAGGGCCAGCGCGACGGCGAAGGTTAACAGGGGCTTGAACATATCGATCCTCCTTTCGGGTAGTTGATACAGAAACCTGAGAAAATACGGCATTCTGCGGGCCGAGCTGCGATGAATCGGTGAAGGCAGGCGATATGCTACCTCGTTGATCAGCTTGATGCTGGTCTTGCGCCGCGTTTCCTGTGCTCGTATCCTTGGCCGCCTGTTGATTGTTTCAGTCCAAGGGGAGAGGCCATGAGAACCCGTCTGATTGCCGGAAACTGGAAAATGAACGGTTCCAAACCCATGGTTCGGGAGCTGGTTGCCGGAGTATTGGCCCGGCTTGATGCCAGCCGTTCTGCCGAAGTGCTACTGATTCCGCCGTTTCCTTACTTGCCGCTGGTCAGCTCGCTGACGGATGGCACGCCAGTGCTGCTGGGCGGTCAGGATCTCAGTGCCCATCAGGAAGGTGCCTACACCGGTGAGGTTTCGGGCAATATGCTGGCTGACTGGGGCTGTGGCTACGTGCTGGTTGGTCATTCCGAGCGGCGCAGCCTGCACGGCGAGGATGATCGGCTGGTGGCGGCCAAGTTTCGGGCTGCGCAGGCAGCCGGCCTGCAACCGATTCTGTGCGTTGGGGAAACGCTGGATGAGCGCGAGGCCGGCCAGACCGAGGCGGTTGTTTCCCGCCAGGTCGGTGCGGTGGTCGAGGCCGCCGGTATTGCGGCGTTTGCCCGGGCGCTGGTGGCCTATGAACCGGTCTGGGCTATTGGCACGGGGCAGACGGCCTCGCCGGACCAGGCGCAGTCAGTCCACGCATTAATCCGGTCACAGTTGACCGCGGACGATGCTACAATAGGCGGCCGGGTTAGGATCCTTTACGGCGGCAGTGTCAAACCGGACAACGCCGAGGATTTGTTTGCCCGCGAGGACATCGACGGCGGCCTGATTGGTGGGGCGTCTCTGACAGCGGAATCCTTCATGGCTATTTATCAGAAGGCCTGAAGCAACGGAAATTGGTTAACAGGTAATGCTCTATACAATTTTGATCGTTTTTCACGTGGTTCTGGCCGCATCGCTGATTGCCATTGTGCTGATCCAGCGGGGTCCGGGTGCCACCATGGGTGCTGCTTTTGGCGCAGGTGCATCGGGCACGGTGTTCGGTGCCCGCGGGTCGGCCAGCTTTCTGACCCGGACGACCACCTGGCTGGGGATCGCTTTTTTCGCTATCAGTCTGTCCATGGCGGTAATTGCCGCACGTTCGATGACGGTAGTGGCATCGCCGGACGATCTGGGCGTTGCTGCCGGAGCTGTCGAGCCGACGCTCGCTGATGATCGGGGTGATGCTGTCGACGACGAATTTCTGACTGTGCCCACGGATGAAAATGCGAGGTCGGCAACGGAGACACCAGCCGCCGAAAGTGCCTCGGATGATGCAATAGATGCCGTGACCGAGGAAGCGAATCAGGCAGATAACGGCGAGCCGCCGCTGTCCTGAGCGGTTTACTCCGTGCTTGCACCAACGATTTTTTAAATTGCCGAAGTGGTGGAATTGGTAGACACGCTGTCTTGAGGGGGCAGTGGCGAAAGCCGTGCCGGTTCGAGTCCGGCCTTCGGCACCAATTTGAGTAAAACAGTCCAGGTGCAGTCTTGGAACGGACCCGCCTTGGCAGCCAACCGTCGCCCCAGTGGCGAGGAGAGTTGTTTACAGCATGCTAGCTGAATATTTTCCGGTACTGGTTTTCCTGGGTGTAGCCATCGGCATGGGCATTGTACTGCTGCTGGCTGGTGGCATCCTGGGTCCGCGCAATCCGTCCAGTGAGAAACTCTCTCCCTACGAATGCGGATTCGAGGCCTTCGAGGATTCGCGCATGAAGTTTGATGTACGGTTCTACCTGGTGGCCATCCTGTTCATTATCTTCGATCTGGAAATTGCCTTCCTGTTTCCCTGGGCCGTGGTACTTGACCATGTCGGCATGACCGGTCTGGTTGCGATGGGCGTGTTCCTGCTGATTCTGGTGATCGGCTTTGTTTACGAATGGAAGAAAGGAGCCCTGGAATGGGAATAAGCGAGCTGCTGCATAACCCGCTGCCACAGGGCGAAGTTGACGATATTCTGCGTCCCGAGGGCGATAATCCCCTGCTGGAAAAGGGATTTGTCACCACCAGTGCCGACGCGCTGATCAACTGGGCCAGAACCGGTTCGATGTGGCCGATGACCTTCGGCCTGGCCTGCTGCGCGGTGGAAATGATGCATTCGGCCGCCTCGCGCTACGATATTGACCGCTTCGGCGTGATCTTCCGCCCCAGCCCGCGCCAGTCTGACGTGATGATCGTGGCCGGAACGCTGTGCAACAAGATGGCCCCCGCGCTGAGAAAGGTCTACGACCAGATGCCTGATCCGAAATGGGTGATCTCCATGGGGTCTTGCGCCAACGGCGGGGGCTATTATCACTATTCCTATGCGGTCACCCGCGGCTGCGATCGGATCGTGCCAGTGGATGTCTATGTGCCGGGCTGCCCGCCCACCGCTGAAGCACTGGTTTACGGCATCCTGCAGTTGCAGAAGAAAATTCGCCGCACCAACACCATTGCGCGCTCATGAATCCCTTCAGTCCCCGCAACGAAGCTCTGGGCCAGACGCTTAAGGACCTGCTCGGCAACAAGCTGGCCGAACTGTCGGAGCATCGTGGCCAGTTGACCGCCATCATCAAGCCTGAATACTGGCTGGATGTGGCTTTTCAGCTGCGCGACGAGCCGAATCTGGCGTTCAATCAACTGCTGGACTTGTGTGGTGTGGACTACCTCGGATTTGGCGATGATGAGTGGGAAACGGCCGAGGCCACTGGTTCTGGTTTCTCGCGCGGCGTCGATTCACTCGGTCCGGGACGATTCAGTTGGGCCGAACGGCCGGAATCGGCCGAGGTTCCCAATCGTTTTGCCGCTGTTGTCCATCTGATTTCGCTCAAGCACAATCGCCGTTTGCGCCTGCGCTGCTACGCGCCGGACGATGAGCTGCCGGTATTACCATCGCTGATCGAAGTATGGAATTCGGTCAACTGGTACGAGCGTGAGGCGTTTGACCTGTTCGGCATCGTGTTCGAAGGTCATCCGGACCTGCGCCGGATCATGACCGACTACGGTTTTATGGGTCATCCATTCCGCAAGGATTTCCCGCTGATTGGCAACGTGACCGTGCGCTACGACGAAGACAAGCAGCGCGTAATCTACGAGCCGGTTGAGATTGAGCCGCGCGTGCTGGTGCCGCGCGTGGTTCGTCGCGACAGCCGCTACGTGGATGAAAAGCTGGAAGGGCGGGAGGCCTCATGAGCGAGATTCGCAATTTCACCATGAACTTCGGGCCGCAGCATCCGGCGGCCCACGGCGTGCTCCGTCTGATTCTCGAGCTTAACGGTGAGGTGGTCGAGCGGGCCGACCCGCATGTCGGGCTGTTGCACCGGGCGACCGAAAAGCTGGCCGAGTCCAAGCCCTACAACCAGTCGATTGGCTATATGGATCGCCTGGACTATGTGTCGATGATGTGCAACGAACACGCCTACGTCCGGGCCATCGAGCAGTTGATGGGCATCGAGGCACCGGAGCGGGCGCAGTATATCCGCACCATGTTCGACGAGGTCACCCGCATCCTCAACCACCTGATGTGGATCGGCTCCAATGCGCTTGATCTCGGGGCGATGACCGTGTTCCTGTATGCCTTTCGCGAGCGTGAAGGGCTGATGGACTGCTACGAAGCGGTGTCGGGTGCGCGCATGCACGCCACCTACTATCGCCCGGGCGGCGTGTACCGCGACCTGCCCGAACAGATGCCAAAGGTTGCCGAAACCCGCTGGCGCAAGGGCAAGGATCTGGAGCGCATGAACCGTTGGCGTGGCGGTTCATTACTGGATTTCCTGGAAGCTTTTACCGAAGACTTTTTTGATCGGGTCGACGACTACGAGACCCTGCTGACCGACAATCGAATCTGGAAGCAGCGCACGGTTGGAATTGGTGCTGTTTCGGCCGAGCGCGCCGTACAGATGGGCTTTACCGGCCCGATGCTGCGTGGATCGGGCGTGGAATGGGATCTGCGCAAGAAACAGCCCTACGCCAAGTATCGCGAAATGGAATTTGATATTCCGGTTGGCGTCAACGGCGATTGCTACGACCGCTACCTGGTGCGGGTCGAGGAAATGCGTCAGTCGGCCCGTATCGTCCAGCAATGCATTGCCTGGTTGCGCGAGAATTCCGGTCCGGTGATGCTGCGCAATTTCAAGGTCATGCCGCCGACGCGGGCCGAAATGAAAGACGACATGGAAGCCCTGATTCACCACTTCAAGCTGTTTACCGAAGGCTATTGCGTGCCTGAAGGTGAAACCTATGCAGCAGTCGAGGCACCCAAGGGCGAGTTCGGCTGCTACATGATTTCCGACGGGGCCAACAAACCGTTCCGGGTTCACCTGCGCGCACCGGGGTTTGCTCATCTGTCGGCCATGCACGAAATGGCCAAGGGGCACATGCTGGCCGATATCGCCGCCCTGATCGCCACGCAGGATATCGTGTTCGGAGAAATCGACCGATGAGCCGAAACCCCTGCGCGTTTACTGATACCGTCAAACCTTCAGGAGTCGATGATGCGGGCAACTGAATCCAGGGTCCAGGGCAAGGCCGAGTTGCTCAGTGATGAGACTCGCAAGGCCATTGATTACTGGCTGACCAAGTTTCCGGAAGGACCGGAAGGCCGGCGCTCGGCGATCATTCAGTCGCTGGTTGCAGCCCAGCACCAGAACGGTGGCTGGTTAAGCCCGGATCTGATGGATGCGGTGGCGGACTATCTTGACGTCCCGCCTGTGTGGACCTACGAAGTGGCCAGCTTTTACTCGATGCTCGAAACCCAGAAAGTCGGTCGCCACTCGATTTCGATCTGCACCAATATCTCCTGCATGCTGTGCGGCGCGGACAAGGTGGTCGAGCATGTGGAAAACAAGCTGGGCATCAAGATGGGTCAGACCACCGAGGACGGTCGCATCTTTCTCAAGATCGAGGAAGAGTGCGTGGCCGCCTGCGTCGGAGCGCCGATGATGATCGTCGATGGCCACTATCACGAAAACCTGACCCCTGAAAAGATCGATCAGATCCTGGATGAACTGGAGTAGCTACCATGGCTGATCACAACGTCGTATTTACCCACCTTGATGAGGACCAGTGCTGGTCGCTGGAAGCCTATCGCAAGCACGGAGGCTGGCAGGCCTGGGAAAAAATCCTGCGCGAGAAAACAGCGCCGGAAGAGATTATCGAGATCGTCAAGAAATCGTCCCTGCGTGGACGGGGTGGCGCGGGTTTTCCAACTGGACTGAAGTGGTCGTTCATGCCGCGTTCGGCCCCGGTGCAGAAATATTTATTGTGCAATTCCGACGAATCCGAGCCCGGCACCTGCCACGACCGCGATATTCTGCGCTTCAATCCGCATGCGGTGCTGGAAGGTATGGCAATCGCTGCCTACTCCATGGGCGCGACCATCGCCTACAACTACCTGCGTGGCGAGTTTCACCACGAACCATTCGAGCGAATCGAAGGCGCGCTGGGCGAAGCACGCGAGGCCGGTTATCTGGGCGAGAACATCCTTGATTCGGGCGTCGATCTGCAAATTCACAACGTGCTCGGCGCGGGGGCCTATATCTGCGGTGAGGAAACCGCGCTGATGGAATCGCTGGAAGGCAAGAAGGGCCAACCGCGCTTCAAGCCGCCGTTTCCGGCCAATTTTGGTATTTATGGCAAGCCGACCACAATTAACAATACCGAAACCCTGGCCTCGGTACCGGCCATTTTGCGCAACGGCGCCGACTGGTTTCTGGAGATCGGCAAGCCTAACAACGGCGGTCCGAAAGTGTTTTCGGTCTCGGGCCATGTCAACAAACCGGGCAATTTCGAGATTCCGCTGGGTACGCCGTTTGCAGAATTGCTCGACATGGCCGGTGGCATGCGTGACGGCAATGCACTCAAGGGCGTGATTCCGGGCGGCTCGTCCATGCCGATACTGCCGGCAGATACCATGATGGATATCACCATGGACTATGACGCGATCCAGAAAGCCGGCTCCGGCCTGGGTTCGGGTGCGGTGATCGTGATGGATGAAACCACGTGCATGGTCGCGGCCTGCACCCGTATAGCACGTTTCTACTATGCCGAGTCCTGCGGCCAGTGCACGCCATGTCGCGAGGGTACCGGCTGGATGTACCGGGTACTCAAACGCATTATGGCCGGCCAGGGCCGGATGGAAGATATCGACCTGCTGGCCTCGGCGGCCGGGCAGATTGAAGGCCACACCATCTGTGCCTTTGGTGAAGCAGCAGCGTGGCCGGTGCAGGGTTTTCTGCGCCACTTCCGCCACGAGTTCGAATATTTCGTTCAGCATGGCCGTTCGATCGTTGCCGACAAGCTGGGACAGGCGGCGTAAACCGATGATGCATTACACCCAAGGGTTTGAATAAGCTGTTATGGCGACTGTTGAGAAACCGCAGACCGACCTGGTAACCCTGGAAATTGATGGCCAGGAAGTCCAGGCACCCAAAGGCTCGATGATTATCGAGGCGGCGGATCGTATCGGTATCGATATTCCGCGCTTCTGCTATCACTCCAAGCTGTCGATCGCGGCAAATTGCCGGATGTGCCTGGTGGACGTGGAAAAGGCGCCCAAGCCGCTGCCTGCCTGCGCCACCCCGGTCGGCGAGGGCATGAAGGTTTTTACCGAATCGCGCCGCGCGGTGGATGCTCAGCGCGGTGTGATGGAATTTTTGCTGATCAATCACCCGCTGGATTGCCCGATCTGCGATCAGGGCGGGGAATGCGAGCTGCAGGATCTGGCGCTGGGTTACGGTCGGTCGGTATCGCGCTTTACCGAGCGCAAGCGCGTGGTCAAGGACAAGAATCTCGGCCCACTGGTGGCCACCGACATGACCCGCTGTATCCACTGCACCCGTTGTGTCCGCTTTCTCGAGGAAATCGCCGGAACGACCGAGCTGGGCGGAATCGGCCGCGGCGAGAAACTGGAAATCTCGACCTTTATCGAGCGCAATATCAACTCCGAGCTGTCGGGCAATATCATCGATCTGTGTCCGGTCGGCGCGCTGACCAACAAGCCGTTTCGCTTTTCGGCCCGGCCGTGGGAAATGCGCGCCCGTGCCGCGGTGGCCGGGCACGATTGTGTCGGCTCCAATCTGTTCTACCACGTGCGCGGCAAGCACATCATGCGCTCGGTGCCGCGGGACAACGAGGCGGTCAACGAATGCTGGCTGTCCGATCGTGACCGCTACAGCCATTTCGGCTTGCAGGCTGAGGATCGTCTGACCAGCCCCAGGATCAAGGTCAATGGTCGCTGGCGGGAAGCGAGCTGGGATGAGGCCTTCAAGGCCGCCGTCCAGGCATTGAAAGGGACGGCCGATACCCATGGCGGCAATGAATTGGGCGCACTGATTTCTCCGCGGGCTACGACCGAAGAGCACTACTTGATTCAGAAATTGATGCGCGCGCTGGGCAGCGAGCATATCGACCATCGCCTGCGCTTGAACGATGCCAGTCACGCCCTGGCCGGGCGGGCCAGCATGGATATTAGCAGTCGGGAAATTGCCACGCGTGACGCGATTTTCCTGGTTGGTAGCAATATTCGCCACGATCAGCCCATCCTGGGCCATCGCGTTCGCACAGCCTGGCGCAAGAACGGTGCCAAGGTCATGGACCTCAATCCGGTCGCCTACGATTTTCATTTTGACCTGACCGAGCGCTTGATTGTGCCGCCCCAGACCATGGTCGAGACCCTGGCCCGGGTGGCAAAAGCCGGTTTTGAGAAGGCCGGCAAAGCGCTGCCCCAAGGTCCGCTTGGAGAATTTATCGCCGCGCGCAAGCCGGACCAGGGCGCGCGCAGCATCGCCGATCACTTGGCCGCAGCCGAGCGCGGCGTGATCATACTGGGCGACGGCGCACTCTATCATCCGTCGGCTGGCTGGCTGCGTGATCTGGCCGAGCAAATAGCCAAAGCGCTTGATGTGGCACTGTGCGTGCTGCCGGGCCCGGCCAATAGCCAGGGTGCATGGAAAGCCGGTGCGGTACCGGGCAACAACGGGCTGGCGGCCCAGGCCATGATCGATCAGCCACGCCAGGGTTATCTGCTGTGGGACCTTGAGCCAGCGTTTGATCTGGCAAACCCTGCCCAGGCCATGCGAATATTTAATGAAGCCAGTTCCGTGGTCGCGGTGACGGCCTTTGTCGGCAGTGACCTGGCCGCCTGCGCCGACGTGCTGTTGCCGCTGGCACCGGTGCCGGAAACCGACGGTACCTATATCAATTGTGACGGCCTGTCTCAGGTATTCGAAGCCGCGCTCAAGCCGTCTGGCCAATCGCGTGCCGGCTGGAAGATTCTGCGCGTTCTGGGCGAGCGGCTGGAGATCAACGGCTTCGATTTCGTCGACCTGGAACCGGTGCGCCGCGAGTTGGAACAGGCCGGTCAGATCAATCGCGACGAGCCAGACCGGCCAGAACCCCTTCAGGGTGACAGTGAAATGCTGTGGCGTATCGGCGATGTCGGCATCTGTGCAAGCGATTCCCTGGTCCGGCGCGCGCAATCGCTGCAGCAAACCACGCATGCCACCGACCTGACTCTGCGGATCAATCCCGCCCTGGTCGAGCGCCTGGGCCTGGGTGATTCTCCAACGGTCCGGGTTTGTCAGGGTAGCGCCGAGGCCACGCTGGAATGGATCGCCGACGAGCGCATTGCACCCAACGCCGTCTGGTTGCCGGCAGCCAATCGGGCGGCCAGCGAGCTCGGTGCGTCCTTCGGACCGATCAGCGTGGAGGTTGTGGCATGATTGAGCAGGTCACCACGTTGCTATGGACCGTGGCCAAGATCATGGCCATCGTGATGCCGGTCACCATCGGGGTGGCGTATTTCACCTATTTCGAACGCAAGGTGATCGGTTACATGCAGTCGCGCCGCGGCCCCAACCGGGTCGGCCCGCTGGGGCTCTTGCAGCCGTTTGCCGATGTGTTCAAGATGTTGTTCAAGGAAATCATCATACCGACCAATTCCAACCGGTTTCTGTTTTTGCTGGCACCGGTGCTGGCATTGGCACCGGCATTGACGGCCTGGGCCGTGGTGCCGTTCAACGACTGGATGGTGCTGGCCGATATCGATGCCGGGCTGTTGTTTGTGCTGGCCCTGACATCCATGGGGGTTTACGGCATTCTGATCGGCGTCTGGGCATCCC
>CAZFYM010000038.1:10356-33203 GCA_964523755.1 uncultured Wenzhouxiangella sp.
CCAACTCCAAGTATGCTCTGCTGGGCGGTTTGCGCTCGGCGGCCCAGACCGTCAGCTATGAAATCGCCATGGGCTTTGCCCTGGTCGGCGTGATTGTACTGTCCGGTACGCTCAACCTGTCGGGTATCGTGCTGGCCCAGTCCGGCGGCATTCTGTCGTGGTTCTGGTTGCCGCTGCTGCCGTTGTTCGTGATCTATTTTGTTTCCGGTGTGGCTGAGACCAACCGCGCACCTTTTGATGTGGCTGAAGGCGAATCCGAAATCGTTGCCGGATTTCACGTCGAATATTCCGGCTCGGCCTTTGCTGTGTTTTTCCTGGCCGAGTACGCCAATATGATCCTGATCTCGGCCCTGGCTTCCATTCTGTTTCTGGGTGGCTGGTTGAGTCCATTCCAGGGTCTGCCGGTGCTCGGCGATACCTTCCTGGGTGCCGGCGGCATTCACTGGTTCCTGCTCAAGACGGCCATCTTCTGTTTTCTGTATCTGTGGTTTCGCGCGACCTTTCCGCGCTATCGCTATGACCAGATCATGCGCCTGGGATGGAAGGTGTTTATTCCCATAACTATTGTCTGGATCATGGTTGCCGGTGTGTTCCGCGTCTTGGGCTGGTACGGAGGTTGATGTCATGCAAGCTGTAAGTCGCTACCTGAAATCGTTGATGCTGCTGGAGTTGTTCAAGGGGCTGAACGTGACCTTTCGTTACTGGCGTTCACCGAAGGAAACGCTGAACTACCCGGAAGAGAAGACGCCAAAGTCGGTGCGCTTTCGTGGACTGCACGCACTGCGCCGCTATCCCAACGGCGAGGAACGCTGCATTGCCTGCAAGCTGTGCGAAGCGGTCTGCCCGGCCCTGGCCATCACCATCGATTCCTATCAGCGCGAGGACGGGACTCGCCGGACCACACGCTACGACATTGATTTATTCAAATGCATTTACTGCGGATTCTGCGAGGAATCCTGTCCGGTCGATTCAATCGTCGAAACCGACATCAGTGAGTACCATTTTGAAAACCGTGGTGAGCACATCGTGAACAAGCAGCAGTTGCTGGCCATCGGTGATCGCTACGAGAGCCGGATCGCTGCCGCCCGTCAGCAGGATGCGGCCTACCGTTAACTGGATTTCAGGAGCCCGGTTCATCGAGTCGCCGGTCACCTGTCAAGGACATAGAGAGTCAGGCATGCCCATAGTTGAAATCGCGTTCTACCTGTTCGGTGCCGTGCTGATCGGTTCGGCGTTGAGCGTCGTGACCGTCGGCAACCCGATCTACGCGGTGCTGTTCTTGGTGCTGTCGTTTTTCTCGGCAGCCTGTATCTGGATGCTTTTGCAGGCGGAGTTCCTGGCCATTGTGCTGGTGCTGGTCTATGTCGGCGCGGTGATGGTGCTGTTTTTGTTTGTGGTCATGATGCTGGATGTCAACGTCAATCCGCGCAAGGAAGGCTTTACCCGCTATCTCCCGGTTGGCTTGCTGGTGGCGCTGGCCATGGCCGCGCAATTGCTCATGGTGATCTGGACCCGCGGCATGGAGCTTCAGGTCATGCCCGAGCCGCATCCGCAAGGCTACAGCCATACCCGCGAAGTCGGCGAAACGCTTTACACCACCTATCTGTATGCCTTCGAGATTGCCGCTGTCTTGCTGCTGGTGGCGATCGTTGCAGCCATTTCCCTGACCCATCGGCGTCGGCCTGAAACCAAATATCAGGATCCGGGCCAGCAGGTTCGCATCCAGCGTTCCGAGCGGGTTCGCCTGGTCAAGATGAGCTCGGAAGGGGAGGAATCCTGACATGCTGACACTGGCACATTTTCTGACTCTGGGCGCGGCGCTTTTCAGCATCAGCGTGGCCGGTATTTTTCTCAACCGCAAGAACGTGCTGATTCTGCTGATGTGCATCGAGCTGATGCTGCTGGCGGTGAACATGAATTTTGTCGCGTTCTCGCGATTTCTTGATCACATTGACGGACAGGTATTTGTGTTTTTCATAATGACCGTGGCCGCTGCTGAAGCGGCGATCGGACTGGCGATTCTGGTGGTGCTGTTCCGTAATCGCAGCTCGATCAGCGTCGAAGAAATTGCCGATCTGAAGGGCTAGAACTATCGTGAGTATCCAGACCATACTTCTGCTGATTCCGCTGCTGCCACTGGCGGGCTGCCTGATCGCCGGTTTGTTCCGTCACCAGGTTGGCCGGACCGGTGCCCACTGGGTCACGATCCTGGCCGTTGCCGGGTCGTTTGTATTGTCGGCGTTCGTGGCCTGGCAGGTGTTTTTCAATGATCTGGCGGTACTGAACTACTCGGTCTATACCTGGGCCGTGACCGACGGCATTCGCTTCGAGATTGGTTTTCTGGTCGACAGCCTGACAGCGTTGATGATGGTGGTGGTCACCTTTGTCTCGTTGATGGTGCATATCTACACCATCGGTTACATGCACGATGACGATGGCTACCAGCGCTTCTTTTCCTATATCAATCTGTTCACCTTTGCCATGTTGATGCTAGTCATGGCCAACAACTTCCTGCAGCTGTTTTTCGGCTGGGAAGCGGTGGGTGTGGTGTCGTATCTGCTGATTGGCTTCTGGTTCAAGAAGGACTCGGCGGTCAAGGCCAATCTCAAGGCCTTCCTGGTCAACCGGGTCGGTGACTTCGGTTTTCTGCTCGGAATTGCCGCGGTACTGTTCTATATGGGCTCGCTGGATTATGCCGAAGTGTTTGCTGCAACCCCGGCAGTCGAAGGTCTGACCATCAATATCCTCGGTCAGGCCGAATGGCAGGTCATGACCGTGATCTGCATCTGCCTGTTTATCGGCGCCATGGGCAAGTCGGCCCAGGTACCGCTGCATGTGTGGCTGCCCGATTCCATGGAAGGCCCGACACCGATTTCGGCGCTGATCCATGCCGCCACCATGGTCACTGCCGGCATCTTCATGGTGGCGCGGCTGTCGCCAATGTTTGAAGCCTCGGCCACGGCGTTGAGTTTCATCCTGGTCATTGGTGCAATCACCGCGCTGTTCATGGGCCTGATCGGCATAGTCCAGAGCGATATCAAGCGAGTGGTGGCCTATTCCACCCTGTCGCAACTGGGCTACATGACCGTGGCACTGGGTGCTTCGGCTTATTCGGTGGCTATTTTCCATCTGATGACCCATGCCTTTTTCAAGGCCCTGCTGTTCCTGGCCGCCGGGTCGGTGATCATCGCTCTGCATCACAAGCAGGACATGCGTGACATGGGGGGCTTGAGCAAGTACATGCCAGTTACCACCGTTACCGCCTGGCTGGGCGCGCTGGCCCTGATCGGATTCCCGTTCTTTTCCGGCTTCTACTCCAAGGACCTGATTATCGAGGCGGTCAAGCTGGTCGAGCGGCCCGGTGCCGGCTTTGCCACCTTCGCGGTCTATGCCGGGGTGCTGGTCACGGCGCTGTACACCTTCCGCATGCTGTATCTCACCTTTCATGGCCCGACGCGCATGGACGAGGAAACCCGCAGTCATGCCCATGAACCGCCGCTGGTCGTTACCATTCCGCTGATCCTGCTGGCCATCCCGTCCGTTCTGATCGGCTATTTCACGGTCGAGCCGCTGCTGTTTGGCGGCGCGCTGTCCGATGCGATCACCGTGCGCACCGCCAATGATGTTGTCGCCCAGCTTGCTGACAAGGTCCACGGGCCATTTGCCTTCGGACTGCACGGGTTTGTCACGCCGGTGTTCGGGCTGGCGATGCTGGGTGTGGCCATCTCGACCTATGTCTACCTGTTCAATCCCGGGCTTGCCGATACAGTCAAGGCCCGTGCGAAGCTATTGTGGATCGTGCTGGATCGCAAGTACGGCTTCGATGAGCTGTACCAAAAGGTATTTGCCGGCGGTGGCTTGCTGGTGGCTGCCGGGCTGTCGCGTGGTGGTGATCGGTTTTTGATCGACGGGGTCGTGGTCAACGGTTCGGCCCGGGTGGTCGACAAGCTGTCCCGCCTGATGCGCCAGACCCAGTCCGGGTTCCTGTTTCACTACGCGTTCGCGATGATTGTTGGCCTGGTGGCCATCCTCGCGGCCTTTGTCCTGCTTCGCTAAGGGGAAAATGATTCATGTTTGATTGGCCCCTGCTCAGTCTCCTGGTCTGGATCCCGCTGGTCGGCGGTGCATTGCTGATCGCGCTGGGCGAGAAATTTTCCGACCTGGCTCGTCCGCTGGCCCTGATCACGGCGCTGGTGTGTTTTCTGCTGGCGCTGGTCGTGTATGCCGGCTTCGATGCTTCGACTGCCGCGATGCAGTTCGAGGAGCGGACCGTCTGGATTCAGGCGTTCAACATTCATTACCACCTGGGCGTGGATGGCCTGTCTCTGCCGCTGATACTGTTGACCACGCTGATCGGGGTGCTGGTCGTGATCGGCGGCTGGCTGATCAAGGAGCGGCCGCACCAGTACATGGCTGCCTTCCTGGTGTTACAGGGTCTGATGGTGGGCATGTTTGCCAGCCTCGATGCGCTGCTGTTTTATGTCTTCTTCGAGGCCATGCTGGTGCCGATGTTCCTGATCATCGGTATCTGGGGTGGGCCGAACCGGATCTACGCCACCATCAAGTTTTTCCTGTTCACCTTCTTCGGCTCGGTGTTCATGCTGATTGCGCTGATCTGGATGTATTTGCAAGGCGGCAGCTTTGCCATTGCCGATCTGCACCAGTTGCCCATGTCATTGCAGGCCCAGATCTGGATTTTCCTGGCCTTTCTCATTGCCTTTGCTGTCAAGGTACCGATGTGGCCGGTCCACACCTGGTTGCCGGATGCGCACGTCGAAGCACCCACCGGCGGTTCAGTGGTGCTGGCCGCCGTCATGCTCAAAATCGGCGGTTACGGGCTGGTGCGTTTCTCGCTGCCGATCGTACCGGACGCCGCGGCCGAACTGGACTGGCTGGTGATTGGTCTGTCGCTGGTCGCGATTGCCTATATCGGCTTTGTCGCCCTGGCCCAGTCCGATATGAAAAAGCTGATTGCCTACAGTTCGATCTCGCACATGGGCTTTGTCACGCTGGGTTTGTTTCTGGCCTTTGCGATTCAGCGCAACACGGGTGATATTACCGGTGCCGGTCTGGGTATCAGCGGCGCGATGGTGCAGATGGTCTCGCATGGTTTTATCTCCGGGGCGATGTTCCTGGCGGTTGGCGTGCTTTACGACCGGGTCCACAGCCGCGAGATATCGGCCTATGGTGGTGTCGCCAACACCATGCCTTGGTTTGCGATGTTCGCTGTGCTGTTTTTCATGGCCAACTCCGGTTTGCCGGGTACTTCCGGTTTTGTTGGAGAATTCATGGTCATCCTGGCCGCCTTCCATGCCAACTTCTGGTTCGCCTTTGTTGCCGCCACCACACTGCTGCTCGGCGCGGCCTACAGTCTGTGGCTGGTCAAGCGCGTTTTTTATGGCGAGGTGGCCAATCACAATGTGGCCGTCCTCAAAGACCTGGGGGTGCGCGAATGGATCATGCTGACCACCCTGGCGATACTGGTCCTGGGTGTTGGTATCTGGCCGTATCCGTTAATCAACATGATGGAAGTCTCGGTCCAGAATCTGGTTGAGCACATCATGGTGTCGAAGTTGGGTTAGGGAAAACACGGGTTCCGGTTTCCGGGTTCCGGTTTCCGGAAAAGCTTGAACGGAGCCACCCGCGGAACCCGGAACCCGGAAACCGAATAAAGTTTTCGAGTAAGGCACGAACCGATCAAATTGAGGAAAGACGAAAACAATGACCGTAGCTGACCTACAACTGGCACTACCCGAGATTTTTGTGCTGTCCATGGCCTGCGTGGTACTGCTGGCGGACTTGTTTATCTCCGATGAGCGGCGCGGGTTGACCCATTTGTTGGCAGTGCTGACACTGGTATTCGCGACGATTCTTACGCTGCCGGTGATGTTGCTGGCCGGTGAGGTGGAGTACGCATTTTCCGGCACCTTTATACGTGATCGATTTGGCGACATTCTGAAAGTCTTCAGCTATGTCATTCTGACGGGCGTGTTTGTTTATGCCAAGCACTACCTGCGGCGCTTCGGCTTGTTCAAGGGCGAGTTCTACACCTTGAGTCTGTTTGCACTGCTCGGCGTGATGGTGATGATTTCGGCTGCTAACCTGATCACCGTGTATCTCGGTCTGGAGCTGCTGGCACTGTCGACCTATGCTCTGGTCGCGCTGGATCGCGATTCGCGCTTCGGCTCGGAAGCGGCAATGAAGTATTTCATTCTGGGGTCGCTGGCCTCCGGTTTGCTGCTCTACGGCATGAGTCTGATGTACGGCGCGCTGGGTACACTGGAGCTTTCAGTGATCCGCCAGAGCCTGACCGGTGGTGCCGGTGATTCGATGCTGTTGACCTTTGGTCTGGTGTTTATCGTTATCGGTATTTCGTTCAAGATCGGTGCCGTTCCGTTTCATATGTGGGTGCCCGATGTCTATCACGGCGCACCGCTGGCCATTACCACACTGATCAGCTCGGTGCCCAAGCTGGCCTACCTGGCGCTGGCGATTCGGCTGCTGGATAACGGTCTGATCGGCCTGCACGATGACTGGCAACTGATGCTGGCGGTGCTGGCGGCATTGTCCCTGATTCTCGGCAATGTCGTGGCCATCGCCCAGACCAATATCAAGCGCATGCTGGCTTATTCGACCATTTCGCATATGGGCTTCATGCTGATGGGCGTGCTGGCCGGGTCGCCCGAAGGTTATTCGGCCGCAATGTTCTACGCGATTGCCTACGCGATCATGTCAGCCGGGGCTTTCGCGGTCGTGATCCTGGTCTCCAATGGTGATCGCGAAGCCGACCAGCTTGATGACTTCAAGGGCCTGGCCCGGCGCAACCCCTGGCATGCCTTTTTAATGCTGATGATCCTGTTCTCGCTGGCCGGTGTGCCGGTTTTCCTGGGCTTTTTCGCCAAGTGGCAGGTGATTCTGGCCACCTTGTCGGCCGGTTTCGTTTGGCTGGCGGTGCTGGCGGTCATCACGTCGGTCATAGGCGCGTTCTACTATCTGAGAATCGTCAAACTGATGTATTTCGATGAGCCGGAAGACAACTCGCTGATTACCGCTCCGGTCGACTTCCGCGCAATGTTGACCGTCAACGGTGTTGCCGTGCTGGGCTTGGGAGTGTTCTCGGGAGGCCTGATCAGCCTGTGCGTCAGCGCCTTTGTCTGACGGGCTCATGAGCACCGGCGCATCAGCGTCGCTGCCTTCGGGCATTCTGCTGCTGGACAAGCCTTGCGGACTGACCTCCAACGCGGCCCTGGGTCGCGCCAAGCGCCTGCTCGGGATCAAAAAGGCCGGCCATACCGGCACGCTGGATCCCATGGCTACCGGATTGCTGGTACTGTGTTTCGGTGAGGCGACCAAGGTATCCGGGTTTCTGCTCGACGCCGACAAGGCCTACCAGGCCGAAGCCACGCTGGGCGTGACCACCGACAGCGAGGATGCCGATGGCCAGGCCCTGGAGAATCTTCCGGTCCCCGATCTGGATCAGTCAGACATCGAAAAAGTCCTGGATCGCTTGCGCGGCCCGATCGAGCAAATTCCTCCGATGCACTCTGCGCTCAAGCATCAGGGCAAACGACTCTACAAACTGGCCCGCCAGGGTGAGACGGTCGAACGCCCACCACGTCGCGTGACCATTCACACGCTGGACCTGCTTGACTGGCGCACGCCAAAACTGCGCCTGAATGTCCGCTGCTCCAAAGGCACCTATATCCGATCACTGGTTCGCGATATTGGCCAGCTTATCGGCTGCGGTGCTCATCTGAGCGCACTGCGCCGCACCGAAAGCGCCCCGTTCAGCCTCGATCTGGCCGTCACACTGGAAGCGCTGCAACGCCTGAGCGCCGACGAAGCCAGGGCGCTGTTGTTGCCGCCTGACCAGGCATTGCTGCATCTTCCTGAAGTACAGCTTGATTCGATCCAGTCCGGCCGTCTGAGTCAAGGTCAGAAGCTTGCCGCTATCCAGAATTGCCCACCCGGACTGGTGCGTGTTTATGACGCTATCGGATTTATTGGCATCGGCGAAAGTGATGGCGACGGACATCTGAAAGCCAGACGATTGTTCAATCGCTGATCAGGCCACTGGTCAGCGTTAGAATGCCGTAGGTTCTCAAACAAAACCGGTTCTGAACGCTGACCGTCAGGGAGATCTTATGCACTATCTGTTCGCTTGTGCAGGATCGTCGGGTCGGGGAAACCGAGCGCGAATACCGGCTCGGCCCATGCTGTCGACCGGTGGATATGACTATCAGATCTGGACAAATGGTGCCGCTTGTTCGTGCCGGGTCGGGTCAAATGCCGGCGGTTTGTCCGGCGTTGGCAGATCCAGCATGGCTTGCAGGCTTTGACGTGCGCGTTGGGCGATTTCCGGGGGAACCTCAATGCGATGCTTCATTTCCCGCAATGCGTCGTAGATATTGGTCAGGGTGATGCGCTTCATGTGCGGGCACAGGTTGCACGGACGAATAAAGCGGGTAGCGGGGTTGGCCACCGCCACATTGTCGCTCATGGAACACTCGGTGATCAGGATGGCCTCACGCGGGCGGTGGTCGGCTACATAGCTGATCATGGCGCCGGTCGAGCCGGCGAAATCAGAGGCTTGGACCACTTCCGGCGGACATTCCGGGTGGCTGATGATGATGGCATCGGGGTGTTCAAGGCGCAGTTGCTCGATTTCTGTTCGGGTAAACTTTTCGTGGACTTCACATTCGCCGTTCCAGGTCAGTACCTTCAGATCGGTCTGACTGGCTACATTGCGCGCCAGGAATTGATCCGGGATAAAGATCACCGTATCGCAGCCCCACTGCTTCGCAATCGCCTCGGCGACCGGCACGGCGTTGGAGGATGTGCAGCAGATATCCGATTCTGCCTTGACCTCGGCCGATGTATTAACGTAGGTGATGATCGGGTAGTTTGGGTAAGCCTGGCGAATCCGCCGCACGTCTTCCCCGGTAATGGATTCTGCCAGCGAACACCCGGCGAGTTGATCGGGCATCAGGACGGTTTTTTCCGGCGATAGAATCTTGGCTGTCTCGGCCATGAAATGCACGCCGGCCTGGATAATCACATCCTGTTCGGCGCGGGCGGCCACCCGGGCCAGTTTCAGCGAATCGCCGGTGATATCGCCGACGCAGTTGAAAATCTCCGGGGTCATGTAGTTGTGCGCCAGGATCACGGCATTGCGTGCCTTTTTAAGCCGGTTGATGGCATCGACAAGCGGCGCATGAGCTGGCCACTCAACTTCCGGGATCACATCCCTGACCCGATCATAGAGATGATCGGTGCGCGCCTTGACAGCGTCGTCGTAAACCAGCTCGGCGGCCGGCGGATAAGAAACGCCGGATAATTGCGGTTCTGCCTGCATCATTAGAGTCACTGTCGTCTGGTTCAGGGGTTCAGGTTGTCGGGTTGAGCAGGCGATTCAGCGCTTCTTCCAGTTCATCGAGCTGCTCCTGGCTGTCGCCACCGCCGAAAATCAGTTCGCCGGAACTGAAAGTGCTGCCAAAAGTCTCGGCCGCCATATGCACCTGGCTGATCGCCGATGCCAGGAATTTTTCTTCCAGACTCGACAGTGGATGCACGAAGACGCTCCAGACCAGGCCCTGGGCGACGGCATAGCGAGCGTCCAGCACCGAGTCATAATTGGCCTGCAACATACGAAACATCAGGGCTTCCCCGAGCATGTCAACCTCGCCGATGGGGCTTAACAGGCGCATTCTGTCAGCGCTGGAGTCCCAGACAGCGAAGTGTGGACGCTCGCCGATTGAAAATTGCAGGCTATTGCCGTTCTGGACCACCTCCGGGTCAAGTTTTCCGATCAATTCGGCCAGTCGTTCGCCGGACATTGGCTGGGAAGCCGGGGCCGGGGCGTCGGGCTCGCTTTCGGTCTGGGCAAACGCGGAAATGCCTACTACGACAAGCAGCAGCGTGCTGGCGATACGGATGCCAGAGTTGGGGAAGTTGGCAAGGAATTTCATCAGTCAGGCTCCATGCGGGAGGAAAGAGTCAGAAACATTCGATATGCATTGGCCGAATGTGTCACGCAATGTTACCGCCAAAGAAAGCGATTTGTTAAAGGTTGTGTCGACTGTGTTTGATTCAGCCTGTAACCTGGTCTCTCAGGTAAGTTGGCGTGATTCGATAGCCGGGAATAGCGTTGGTATGATTCGCCAGTGCCAGCAGGGCGCGGGCCGTGGGCCAGGTGGCTGGTTCGTTTTCAACAGGGTGCCGGACCGCTGATCCCAGGCTGGTCGCGAGTATCTCGCGAAAGCTGGCGACGCCGGGTCCAACCGCCTGCCACGGGCCGGGCGAGGGGCATTGCAGTTGTTCAGGCGGCAGCAACAGTTCATCGCCGATGCGCTCGCGCTGACCATGCTCGATGCTGAACCAGGCGGCATAGGCTTCGCCCATGCGCGCATCGAGCAGGGCAAGCAGGTGGGTGATTTTCCGTTCGGGGTCGGCACCTTGGGCCAGAGCATCGAGGCTGGAGACCGGATGGACCGGAAGATCGTGAGCCAGCGCCAGGCCCTGGACGACGCCCAGCCCGATACGCAGGCTGGTAAAGCCGCCTGGCCCGCGACTGACCACCAGGCTATCGAGATCAGAAAAACCCATCCCGGCCTCATCCAGCAATGCTCGAGCCCACGGCAGAATCAGACGTGCATGCGCACGCGGTTCAACCGCCAGGCGATCGAGTATGGCTCCATTGACATCCAGTGCCACGGAACAACACTCGGTCGAACTCTCAATCGCCAATCTGATCATGCGGAACTCATGAAATATGCGGTTCAATAACTCTTCGTGTGCACGCCTCGAATAGCGCGGCCGGAAGGGTCGGCCATGGCGGCAAAGGATTCGTCCCAGGCCAGGGCTTCGGGGGTGGAGCAGGCGATGGACGGGCCGGCCGGGACGGTTGCCGCAGCCGATTGGGATGGGAAATGACGCTCAAAAATTCGCCGGTAAAGATACTGTTCCTTGGTGATTGGCGGGTTCAGGGGAAAACGTTGTTCAGCTTCCAGTAACTCACGGTCACTGACCTGCGATTCGGCATGGTCCTTGAGGGCATCGATCCAGCCGTAGCCGACGCCGTCGGAAAACTGCTCTTTCTGGCGCCACAGGATGTCATCCGGCAACAGCCCGCGTCCGGCCTCGCGCAGAATCGCTTTTTCCGGTTTGCCCCCGCCGGCCATCTTGGCTGCCGGATCCAGGCGCATGGCGATATCGAGAAATTTCAGGTCAAGAAACGGCACGCGTGCTTCCACCCCCCAGGCGGCCATGGATTTATTGGCCCGAAGGCAGTCGTACAGGTGCAGCTTGTCGAGCTTGCGCACGGTTTCTTCGTGAAAAGCCCGGGCATCCGGTGCCTTGTGGAAGTACAGATAGCCGCCGAAGATTTCATCGGCACCTTCGCCGGACATCACCATCTTGATACCCATGGCCTTGATCCGCCGGGCCAGCAGGAACATGGGCGTTGAGGCGCGAATAGTCGTCACATCAAACGTCTCGATATGCCGGATCACATCATCGAGCGCGTCGATACCTTCCTGTATCGTGTATTTGAACGTGTGGTGCTGGGTGCCAATGGCATCGGCGGCAATGCGGGCTGCTGCCAGGTCAGGGGAGTTCTCCAGACCGATGGCAAACGAGTGCAAACGGGGCCACCAGGCGTCTTCGGTGTCGTCGGACTCAACACGCCGGTCGGCGTAGCGCTTGGCAATGGCTGCCACCAATGACGAGTCCAGCCCGCCGGACAACAGCACGCCGTAAGGTACGTCGCACATCATCTGGCGATGAACAGCCTCCTCCAGCGCCGTCCGCAGCTTGCCGGCTTCGGCCGAATCGGTCGCTTGTTCGAAATCGCGCCAGGCCGGCTGATACCAGCGCTTGACCATGCCGTCCCGGCTGTCGAGCAAATGGCCGGGCGGAAAGGTCTGGACCTGGCTGCAGCGCGGCTCGATCGCTTTCATTTCCGAGGCGACCCATAGCATGCCGTCCTCGTCGCGGCCGTAGTACAGCGGCATTACTCCCATCGGATCACGCGCGATCAGATAGCGTCCGGCCGCCTCGTCCCACAGGACAAACGCATAGATGCCATTTAGTCGATGCAGAAAATCGGAACCGTACTGACGATACAGGGCCAGGATGACCTCGCAATCCGATCCGGTCTGGAAAGCGTAATCGGGGCACTCGGCGCGCAGTTCGCGATGATTGTAGATCTCGCCGTTGACCCCCAGCACCTGCTGGCCATCGACAGTGACCAGCGGCTGGGCACCGGAGTCAATATCAACGATGGCCAGGCGTTCGTGGGCAATGATTGCGCGGTCGTGAACGTAAATGCCGCTCCAGTCAGGTCCACGATGGCGCTGGCGTCGCGAAGCCTCCAAAGCAATTCCCCGCAGGCCGCGCTGGCCTGCGGGGATATCGAACAATCCCAGAATTGAACACATGCGGTTTAAGGCTTCAAGGTCGTACTGCTGCTGATGACGATACCCTGGCTGGTCAGGTTGATAAAGATGCTGGATTTGTCGTAATACTCGCCCAGCCTGACCATGAAGTCCGGCGGCGGCAATTCATCCTCATCAATCAAGCCGTCGTTTTCCTCTGCGATCATTGCCATCATCTTTTCGAGCAACTGGCCGTAGCCGGTAATATCGATGGTGTAGCCCATGATTGCCGAGTCCGGGTCCTGGGCGGCCAGCGCCGACGGCAATCCGTCTTTTTCGTTTTCGCCAACGGCCAGTCCGATGGCTGCATTACCCAGAGCAATAAAGGCGGGCAAGTCAGGCAAGTTCGGAATCAGCCCGGCCGGCAGCGGCTTGGGCTCGCCATTGGGCTTGAGCTCCAGGGCGGCCAATTCGGGCGAGAACATCTGGGCCATGCCCAACAGCATTTGCGGATTGCGCACGAAAAGAGCCAGCGTACCGGCCGCACCCTCGACATTCATGCTGCCCTGAAGATCAA
Source organism: uncultured Wenzhouxiangella sp. (assembly GCA_964523755.1). Classification (GTDB taxonomy): domain Bacteria; phylum Pseudomonadota; class Gammaproteobacteria; order Xanthomonadales; family Wenzhouxiangellaceae; genus Wenzhouxiangella. The sequence goes on from CAZFYM010000038.1 coordinate 23,308, forward strand.
GCTGACTCAGGTTGAACCGGAATCCCTGGATGTTGGTCACGACCGGCGGAATCGGCTGATTCAGTGCCCGTTGCCAGTCGCCGGCTTTCTCGGCAATAGTGGCAAACAAATCGCACTGGGGCGGGCTGTCAACCCAGCCGGCCACCACTTCCCGGGCAAAATCACGCGCCGAAACCATGTCGAAGGCAATCCCGCCGGACAGCACGGTGGTTTCACCCGAGCGCAGTCCGACCGGGGTTTCACCGATGGGTACCATTTTTTCTGCCAGAGCCGCCTCGGTTTCAAACACCATATTGGCGTCCACGCGTCGATTACTGACTTCGGTCACGCCAGCGCTGATCCGCGGAAAAATCTCGAACAGGCGGTTCAGTTCCGCCCGGCAGATTTCATCGCCGATCAGGGCATTCAGATCCATGGCCGTGCGCCCGGGCGCGATCAGTTCGTCATCGGCATCCATCAGGCGTTCGAGCAGACCGGCAAATTCCAGAAAACCGCTGCCGTTCGGGGTGTAATCGCGCCCCTGGTTGAAATCGGCCAGGTCGGAGGGATCATAGGCCTGTGCCGGCTGGTCCAGGTTGGCTACCCGGCGCAGCAGCAAGTCATTGTCGGGCACCACGGCGACCGTTGCAATCCCATTATTATGGTGAATGGCCAGCCCAAAGCTCTCGAGCCCAGACCAGATGATTTCCTGGTCATCGATCACACGGGTCGGCAACGGCGTGCCCGATTCGGCGGCGACTCGCTCCAGCATGGCGTCGAAAGCCGCCGGATCGATCAGTTCGATATGAAACATCGGATAGATCGATATCGCATGCAGGGCCCAGAAGCCGTTGCTGTTGATACCACGCGCTTCGATCGCCTCGCGCCCGTCGATCTGGGCCAGCTCCCGCGCCAGCGCCGCCATCAACGGTGATTCCGATGCAATCTCTTCGGCCAACTTGCCGTAAGTCTGGGCGTTCATTTCGCCCATGGCAGCCAGCGGTTGCAGGAACTTGTCAACCAGGCTGTCCGGCAATGTCTCCAGATTGGCGGCCAGGTAGATCGTATCGGCGTCAATCCGCTCGAACAGGATGTTGCGTTCAAGGTCGCCCGAACTGCGGGAAACCGAGGTGCCAGCGGCCTGCTCGGCCTCGTCCTTGCCGCAAGCGGCAAGCAACAGGGCAGTCAAACCAAACAAAATAAACTTGCGGATCATGATGAAAACTCCAAATTTGATTGATGCATAGTGTTATACAACAGTAACACACTTCAAAGGCTGGGTAAAGGGAAAAGGGAAAAGGGAAAAAGGACGTACTTTCCCTTTTTCCCTTTTCCCTTTTCCCTTCTTCTACCCCAAACTCTTGATTCCCGCAATCAACTGCTGCGCGACTTTTTGTGCATCGCCGTACAACATCCGCGAATTGTCCTCGAAAAACAGCAGGTTTTCGATGCCGGAGAAGCCGGTGCCCTGGCCGCGCTTGACCACGATGCAGTTGCGCGCCTTGTCGACATCCAGGATGGGCATGCCGAAAATCGGGCTCGAGGTATCCTTGCGAGCGGCCGGGTTGACCACGTCGTTGGCACCGATCACCAGGGCCACATCGGTGGTCGGGAACTGGGCGTTGATGTCTTCCAGATCGTGGATCAGGTCATACGGCACGCCGGCCTCGGCCAGCAGCACGTTCATGTGGCCGGGCATGCGACCGGCGACCGGGTGAATGGCGAAGCTGACTTTGACCCCTTTCGACAGCAACAATTGGGTCAATTCCCAGATCTTGTGCTGGGCCTGGGCCACGGCCAGGCCGTAACCGGGTACGATGATGATTTTTTCTGCGTAGGCCATCTGGATCGCGGCATCGGTAGCGTCGATCGCGCGCATTTCGCCAGAGGTCTCGCCGCCCTGGGCATCCTCGTCAACCTTGCCGAATCCGGCAAACAACACGTTGGTCAGCGATCGGTTCATCGCCTTGGCCATCAACTGGGTCAGCAGCGAGCCGGCCGCGCCGACAACAATACCGGCGATCATCATGGCCGGGTTCTGCAGCACATAGCCCTCGAAACCCACAGCCAGGCCGGTCAGCGCGTTGTACAGTGAAATCACTACCGGCATGTCCGCCCCGCCAATCGGAACGGTGACCAGAATGCCGGCCAGCAGCGCCGAGGCAAAGAACAAGGTCAGCAGCAGCGGATCCGGTCCCTGGATAATCAACAGGGCACCGAGCACCAGCGTGACAGCAAACACGATCAGGTTGATCAGTTGCTGGCCACCAAAGCGCCAGGTCTTGCGCATCCAGCCCTGCAGTTTCGCAAAGGCAATCAAAGAGCCGGTAAAGGCCACCGAGCCGATGATGCCGCCGAGCACGGCCAGAATAATCGTGGCCATATCCATCGTGACCTGACCGCTGTAGAGTTTCAGCAACTCGACCGCGGCAATGGCTGCAGCCGCGCCGCCGCCCATACCGTTATACAGCGCGATCATCTGTGGCATGTCGGTCATCGCCACCCGGCGAGCGGTCCACCAGGCACCAATCGAACCCAGGCCGATGGCGATGATCATCAGCAGGTAATTGCCTTCGACCTTGGGGTGGATAAAGGTCACCAGGATGGCCACCAGCATGGCCACGCCTGACCACAGGATGCCGCGTCGCGCGGTGACTGGCGAACTCATGGCTTTCAGGCCGTAGATAAACATCACCGCGGCAATGAAATAGGCCGCGGGAACGATAAAGTCGACGCCGGGCATCATGATTGATCCTTTTTCTGGCCGGAAGCCTTGAACATTTCCAGCATGCGCTCTGTGACCACATAGCCGCCGACCACGTTGCCGGCCGCCAGCAGCACGGCGATAAAGCCGACCACCAGCTCGGCGGTGGTGTCAGCCATGCCCAGAATCACCATGGCCCCGACCAGCACAATGCCGTGGATAAAGTTCGACCCGGACATCAGGGGCGTGTGCAGAATCGCCGGCACTCGCGAAATCACCTCGATCCCGGTAAACGCCGCCAGCATGAAAATATACAGTGCAACCCAGCCTTCCATAATCTCTCCCAGGTAAATTCCGTCACCAATCAATCGTTTTCTCGCAGTGCAAACCAAAACCTTTTGAACGCAAAGACGCGAAGACGCAAAGGTTTTATAAAAGCTCTTCACTCTTAGCGTTTTTAGCGCAGTTCGGAGTCCAGGGGTGGCTTGCCGCAGGCAAAAAGCCCCTTGATGAAGAACGTTCGCGCGTGTCTTCGCGGTTAGTAGGTTTTCATTTTTTCTCTGCGACCTTTGCGCTCTCTGCGCCTCCGCGTGATGCTTTTCTCTTGTATCACTGAAACTTGGGATGGACGATGGAACCGTCGTGGGCCAGCAGGCAGCCGGCGATGACATCGTCATCGGTATCGATCACCCGCTCGCCGTTCTCGTTGATCAGCAGCTTGAGCAGGTTGAAAATGTTCTTGGCATACATTTCCGAGGCATGCAATGCGGCCCGGCTCGGCAGATTGGTCGGACCGGCAATCAACACGCCGTTGTGGTTGACGGTTTCACCGGCCCGTGTCAACTCGCAATTGCCGCCGGACTCGGCGGCCAGGTCGACAATCACGCTGCCCGGCTGCATCGCCTCGACCATCGCCTCGGAAATGATTTTGGGTGCCGGCCGGCCAGGAATGGCCGCGGTTGAAATCACCGCATCGGCACGGGCCAGATGGCGGGCCAGCGCTTCGGCCTGCTGGGCACGCTCGTCGTCGGTCAACTCGCGCGCGTAACCGCCTTCGGTTTCGGCATCCACGCCGGTATCGATCATCCTGGCACCCAGTGATTCCACCTGTTCTCTGGCGGCGGCGCGAATATCGTAGGCCTCGACCTGAGCACCCAGGCGCCGCGCCGTGGCGATCGCCTGTAGACCGGCCACGCCGGCACCGATGATGACAACCTTGGCCGGGCGCAGGGTGCCGGCAGCCGTCGTGAGCATGGGAAACAGGCGTGGCGCAATATCAGCGGCAATGATGACCGCCTTGTAGCCGGCCACCGTTGCCTGCGAGGACAGCACATCCATCGCCTGGGCCCGGGTAATGCGCGGCACCAGCTCCATACTGATCAGCGACAGATTACGATTGGCGGCCTCTTTCAGCTCATCAAAATTCTGGTGTGCCGCGAGTTGACCGATCACGACGGTTCCAGGTTTCAGTTTGCCAAGCAGGGCGGCATCCGGCCGACGCACGCTAACGATGATGTCAGCGGCCTCTGCCAGCGCCTCGGTGCTGTCGACCAGCTCGCAGCCTTCCCAGGCCTGATCCGGATGCCCGGCTTCAGTGCCCGCCCGGGACTGGACAAACAGTCGATGGCCAGCCTCGATCAGCTTTTTTGCGGTGGGTGGATCCAGTGCAACCCGGCGCTCGCCGGGTGTGGTTTCAGCTACGATGCCGATAGTGACCGTCATGCTATTCCCTCGCGTTTGACCTGCTGAGTGTAGCCGTTTGATGATGGATTCGCCAACCTCATGGCAAAAAAATCGGACCACAAGAAAATTCTCGACTTCGTTGGTTGTTCAGATCAGTTTTTCCATGACCCTGTCACCCGTCCGTCATCTATGACATTAGAATGGGAGGATGACTATTTCCTTGATCAAACGTGTGATTGTGCTGCTGGGTTCAGTGGTCGGAATTACCGCGATGGCCGGCAACAATCCGGTCGCCGGGCTTTCGACAGCCAGTGATGTCAACCCGCCAGCCAAACTGGAAACCCCCGAGACCTGGTATCGTGATGGCCAGCGTCTGATTGAACAGCGCCGCAATCAACGTGACCCCATCAGACCCGCGCGCAATGTCATTTTGTTCGTCGGCGATGGCATGAGTCTGGCCACCGTGGCGGCGGCACGAATTCTCGAGGGACAGATGCGTGGCGAGTCGGGTGAGGAGAACTCGCTGGTTTTCGAAAACTTCCCGAATCTGGCCCTGGCCAAGACCTACAACACCAATCAGCAGACTCCGGACTCGGCCGGTACCATGACGGCCATGGCCACCGGGGTCAAAACCTTTGCCGGTGCCATTGCCGTCGATCAGCGTGCACGACGCGGCGACTGTGCGTCCATGGCTGGCAGCGAGCGGGTCACGCTGCTCGATCTGGCCGCACTGGCCGGCCTGGGTACCGGTCTGGTGACCACCACCCGTATCACACATGCCACGCCGGCGGCCCTTTATGCCCGTGCACCTGAACGCACCTGGGAGTCCGACACCGGCCTGCCGCCCAAGGCCAGGGATTCGGGCTGTCGTGACATTGCCAGGCAATTGATCGAATACCAGCGGGGTCGCGGACTGGATATCGCGCTGGGCGGCGGTCGTCGCGCGTTCCTGCCTGACGACATCGAAGACCCGGAGTATCCGGAGCTGAAGGGCCATCGTTCTGACGGTCGAGATCTGACCGCCGAATGGCAGGAGCGCCATCCCGATGGTCACTATGTGTGGAACAACTCCCAGTTTCAGGCGATTCCGACCGACAGTGACGGGCCGGTGCTGGGCCTGTTCGAGCCCAGCCACATGCAGTACGAGCACGACCGGCCCGGGGACGAGGGCGGCGAGCCGTCCCTTGCTGACATGACCCGATTGGCCATTGAACGCCTGGCGCGAAACGAGCAGGGTTTTTTCCTGATGGTTGAAGGGGGTCGGATCGATCATGCTCATCATGCCAATAACGCCTGGCGTGCCTTGACTGATACCATCGCTTTTGCCCATGCCGTCGAAGCCGCCCTGGAGCTGACTGACGCGGCTGATACGCTGATCGTTGTCACCGCCGACCACAGTCATGCACTGACCTTCGGCAATTACGGCCAGCGCGGCAATCCGATCGCCGGTCTGGCCTTGCGACCTGCTGATGACGGCGAAGGAGCCGCGCCTCTGACCGACAATGAGGAGCGCCCATTGACCGTGCTGGGCTACGCCACCGGACCGGGCTACCGCGGCGGCAATCGTCCGGATTTCAGGACCGAAGACCCGACCCAGCCGTCCTACCGCCAGGAGTCTGCCGTTTATCTGTGGTCATCCAGCCACACCGCCGAGGACGTCCCGGTTTACGCCAGCGGCCCCGGTGCCGAAACCCTGTTCGGTGTGATCGAACAAAACGTCATCTTCCACGCCCTGATCCAGGCCGTCCCGGCTTTGAAGGCCAAAGTCGAAGAACTGTCAAACGACCAGGGCCTCCCCGTCCTCAACTCCAACCTCTCCACCCGGCCGGACTAACCCTTGAACCTTGAACCTATCTTTTCCGCCTTCGCGCCTTTTCTAACCTCTCCGGCGTCCCGACATCCGACCAGTACCCGCCAAAATACTCCCCGGTCAAAAGGCCACCGCCAATGGCCTGCTCGAACAACGGCCGCAAGGCGCGCCGCCCTGGTCTCAAATTCCGAAACCATCCCGGTGAAAAAACCGCGATACCACTGAAGGTCAGTCGTGGCTGGCCGTCCAGGGTCAAGCGATTACCATCAAGCGCAAAGTCGCCATCCGGATGATGCGGTGGATTGTCCACCATGACCAGGTGAGCCGGCCCCGACAGCCGCCTGGTAAGCAGACCAGCCAACGGAATGTCCGTCATTACATCGCCACTGACAACCAGAAACGGATCATCACCCAGCAGATCAAGCGCATGAACAATGCCACCGGCGGTTTCGAGGGCACCCGGCGGTTCTTGCGAGTAGTGGATCGAAACTCCCCAGCGTGAACCATCCCCCAACGCCTCGGGAATCTGCTCCCCCAGCCAGCCCAGGTTGACCACCACATCCATCACCCCGGCCGCTGCCAGCTTGTCCAGATGATGGACAATCAGCGCCTTGCCGCCGACCTCGATCAGCGGTTTCGGTGTGACATCAGTCAGCGGCCGCAGCCGCTCGCCGCGCCCGGCGGCCAGAATCATTGCGCGCATGGTGGTTAAGCATAGCGCCTTGACCAAAGTACTTCAGGGGTTTGCGTTGAAGCGATCCCTGAAAATGAAATCTGAAAAACTTTCGAACGCCCCCATGTCGATAGTGCTGCCACGAACCCTGGGAAAGCCGGGGCCGCGTTGATCATGATCAGGTACGATCGGACCGACGCTTCCGGCATCGATCGCCGGGCTGCCGGGAAGCAGGGCATGGGTACGGGTGGGGCCGCCGTTATTGGCCAGGGCTGCCAGCAAGGCAGCCTGGTTGAGTACGTTGCCGCCATTGTCGTCGAACAGGGAGGTTGTGGCAGCGGTGATCAAACTGTTGCTGACACCACAGTTGACGCTGCCCCAGATTTCCTGCGAGATCGGGCTGTACGTCGAGTTGCCGTCGAGGATACTGTTGTCAATGATGCAGCCTGATGCGCCGTTGTAAATGCCGGCACCCTGATCCATGGTTCGATTATTGGCCACGGTCGAATACTTGATTTCGGCCGTCATGCTGCCATTGAGCGACACTCCGCCACCCTCCTGTCCGGCGACGTTGGTCGATATAGTGCTGTTCTGCAGCCTGAACAGACTGTCGTCGCCCAGCGCAATATTCACGCCACCGCCGCCGCGAAAAGTGCCGCCAATCAGATTGCCTGCCGCCACATTGGTGCTGATTTCGCTGTACTTGATTTCAACCAGAGCGTTCTGCAAGGTCGTTGCGACCAGATTGACACCACCGCCGCAGACATAAGCCGAGTTGTTGACAAAGCGCGAACCGCCAATGCTGACCAGCGATGGCTGGCCGCTGATGTCCAGCCCGCCACCACAGCCCCGGGCCTGGTTGCCAATAAAGCTTGAAGCTTCAATGGTCAGTTCGCTGTCGGTTGCCCGAACATAGGCACCTCCCCCATCGGAGGTGATGCTGCCATTGTTGTAGTTGTAAATAAAAGACGCAGCATTGAGATGCAGTTCACTATTGTCCAGATAGGCCAGCAGTCCGCCGCCGCTGGCGCCGCTGGAAGTGGCCTGGTTCAGGCCAAGGTCGCTGCCGCTGACAGAAAAACTTGCTTGATCACCCGCAAGGTAGACACCGCCACCGCCTGCTTGGGCGAAGTTCCGCGTTACCGTTGTCCCGCTGATCGCAACATCCACCGTATCGCCGGCATGAATCGATAAGCCGCCGCCCGGGCCGTAGCCGGCACTGTTGTAAAGAAAATGGCTGTTCTGGACAACCAGACTGGCCAGGTTGTTGATCTGGACATTCAGCCCGCCGCCGCCGCTGCCGTAGTCGGCCCGGTTGTAATCGAAGATTGAGTCTGTGACAACCACTGAGCCAAAGGCCATGACGGCGGCCACGCCGCCACCCTTGCCGCCACCCTTGCCGCCATAGCCTGTGGCCGCGTTGTTGGTGACGTTGCTGCTGAACAGATTCAGCGCACCGTACATCGACGACGACTCATGCCAGATGGCACCACCGCCTTCGGACACAACGCTGTCGGACAAGGTCGAATCGACGACATTCAGGACGCGCGCCCGCGACACGATGCCGCCGCCGCGCAGGCCCCGCCATGGGTCACGGTCAGGCCGGTCACGGTGACTGTGTCGGCTTCCCAGAGCTGATTGTATTTGGCATAGAAAACCGGCGCATTGCCGGTGCCGCGCACCGTGATCCGGTTGTCGCCATCGATCGTGACCGATTCGAAACGATCGCAGAAGATACCGTCCAGGTTGCCGCCGCAGCGAACTACCGGCTCGCTGAACCACAGGGATACGGCACCCCAGCGTTCGCTGAGTGATGTGTTTGGCCAGCGGGGTGCACCGATGGCCGCGTAGCCACTGGAAAATGCCGCCGACTTGCCGAAGTTCGTGTTATTCGGGTCAGCCGTGATCAGGCTCTGGAGCTCGGTCCATCCGCCGGCAGCATTGCACATAAAGAATGTGGCCCGATTGGCACCGGGTGCACCGACAAAAAGCACCGGGCCGGAAAGCGCCAGGCTGAACGAAAACTCATCGATGAACAGGTAGGCCCCACCCCTGCCACCGCCCGGAGCGTTATCGTTTGATGCGCCGACAAGCAGGGTTGTTCCGGACAAGGCCACGACCTCGCCAAATGCCGAAGAACTGCTCGGCTGGGGCGAGATGATGGTGGCTTCATGGATCCAGGGGAAAGGGGAAAGGGGAAAACCCGGAACCCGGAACCCGATCATAGTCAAGATTGTTTTGATCGTGCCCGCCAGGTCTGAATGAGTGACTCCAGCTCGCGCAGTTCCGGATTGCGGCCGATGGCATGGGCCAAGTAGTCGAAAAAACGCGGGGTGTCGTCCAGGTATTTTGGTTTGCCATCACGATGGCAGATCCGGGCGAAAATGCCGATCACTTTCAGATGGCGCTGAACGCTCATGAAATCACAGGTGCGGCACCACAATGGAGCGGATTGGGGCACCGGCAAACCGGCCTTCAGTGCCTGCTGACGATAATCCTCCAGCCACTGGTCAACCTGATGCTCCGGCCAGCTTAAAAAAGCATCGCGAAACAAACAGATCGGGTCATAGCTGATCGGCCCGACAACAGCATCCTGGAAATCGATAATGCCGGGATTGGGTTCGGCAAGCATCAGGTTGCGCGGCATGAAATCGCGATGGCAGAACACCTGTGGCTGGTCCAGCGCCCAGCGAATCAGGGTTGCCGAAAGATGGTCCCAGGTGTCGAGTTCGTCATCGGTCGGCTCCACGTTCAGATGCCGGCGCACGAACCAGTCGACAAACAAGTCCAGCTCGCGCATCAGCAGGGCGGCATCAAAGGCGGGCAGGGCGTCGGTGCTGGCCCGGGTCTGCATGACCAACAAAGCCTGCATCGCATCAGCAAACAGCTGATCGGCGTTGTCCGAGGTGATCATGTGGTGATAGGGCTGGTCTCCCAGATCTTCCAGCAGAATGAACCCTCGTGCACGGTCCTGACCCAGGATGGTCGGAACATGCACCAGCTCAGCCAGCCGGGCGGCCACATCAATAAATGCGTCGACCGGCTCC
>CAZFYM010000039.1:0-230 GCA_964523755.1 uncultured Wenzhouxiangella sp.
CCAGCGAGCTCGCTTCGCTCGGTTCGAACCCTCGGTACGGTTTAACCCGTACACTCACTTTCCAGGCGAGCCCGTTCGACCACTCCGGCACCTCTCCGTAAACCTGGTACTGCAACTTCAATTCTAACTGCCTACACCGCCTTCGGCGGGCGGTTCTGTCGAACCGCGAGAGGGAGGGATTGCTGCGCCGCCTCTGGCGGCTTGCCCTGCGGGCTGTCGCTATCGCTCCA
>CAZFYM010000039.1:240-14110 GCA_964523755.1 uncultured Wenzhouxiangella sp.
CCAGCGAGCTCGCTTCGCTCGGTTCGAACCCTCGGTACGGTTTAACCCGTACACTCACTTTCCAGGCGAGCCCGTTCGACCACTCCGGCACCTCTCCAAAACCTGGCGTTACACTTTACTACTAACTCGGACTTCTCAAGCTACTTCAAAGGCGAGTCTGTTCAACCAATCATGCTTGTCAAATCAAGCCGGGCATTGTACTGCACTCAACCGTTGAAATACAGCCTTTGGTATCCTCTGCGACATATGCGCCTCTGCGTGAGGCTCTTTTTCGGGTATCAGCTCGGACGCTGGGCAGTGAAGATACCCCAGGCCAGATAGTTCTGATGGCCACCGTCCACCCAGTGCTGGAGGCCGGTTTGCATGCGTTCGATGTAATCCCGGCTGACACCGCGTTCGAGCAGTTTGCTGGCGTGAGCAATCAGTTGTTCGCGGACTCGGGCGTAGTGGCGCGGCAACTGGTCGCTATGGTTTTCAAACTCGACGTTTTCCAGGCCCAGTGCAGCCAGGGTAGTTTTGTAGAAACCCGGTGATCCAAGCGAATCCAGGTGGATGCGGTCGTAAATTGGCTGGAGTTGGTCGGTAGGGGCGTCGTCAGCCTGCATCGGGTCGGTGAAAATCAGTTGACCACCGGGCTTGAGTACGCGCGCGGCTTCGGCGCAGACCCGTTCGCGCTCGCCGGAGTGCAGGAAGGCATCCTGTGACCAGACCACATCGAACTGGCCATCGGTAAAATCCAGCCGGGTAAAGTCACCGTCAACCACCTCGATCAGATGATCCAGACTCTGCTCACGGTTCATCTGGCGATTACGCTCGTTCTCGACTTCGCTCAGATTCAAAGCGACACACTGACAGCCGAACTTCTGCGCCAGGTAGCGCATGGACCCGCCATAGCCGGCCCCCAGGTCGAGTACCCGATGGTCGGCGGTCAGGGGACTCAAGCAGTTGGCCATATGGGCAACCGTACGCCGGCTGGCCTCGGCAATCGGCTCATCGCTGCTCTGGTACAGGCCGATATGAATGTCTTCCCCACCCCAGATATGGAAGTAGAAATTATCCGCATCGTCGCTGTTGTAATAGTCACGTGCCGTCTGCACGACGTCGGAATAGGCTTGTGCGCTCATACGTCCCCCTTGTCCAGATTGGTCTTCTCGCTCAGGTTCAGCGTTTCGTCATCGCCGCCCTGGTATTTCTTCTCGGCCACATGGATAAAGAAGTCCGGATCGTTCTGGGGCGAGTCTTCCTCGAAGTCGGCGTAGGTCGAGATCTTCTGAAAACCGACTTCCTGCATCAGGCGACGGGTGTAGTCGCGCCTGAGCGGGAACATGTTCAGGTGGTAAACCGAACCGTCGGGAAAGGTATAACGGAACCGTGACAGCCCCTCATCAACATGCTCGGGCTCGGCGCTCACCTGCTTGCCGCAGTAATAGAACTTGTGCTTGGTGGAAAATCCATCGTCGAGAATGGTATCGTAGTTGCGCTGATCGAGGATCAGGCAGCCGTCGTGCTTGAGTACGGCGTAAAACTCGGCCAGGGCCTTGCGCCGATCACTTTCACTGAACAGGTGGGTGAAGGAATTACCCAGGCAGATGACCGCATCGTAGCTGGCGTGAACATCGCGATTGAGCCAGCGCCAGTCGGCCTGGATGGTGCGCAGGATATGCCCGCGCTGTCGACCATTTTCAAAGGCTTTGGCCAGCATCTCGACCGAACCATCCACACTACACACCTCAAAACCGGCCTCCAGCAGACGAACTGAATGAAAGCCGGTACCGGCGGCCACATCAAGTACCCGCCTGGCACCGCGTTCCTTGAGCAGACGAATGAAAAAATCGCCTTCACTGGCGTAGCGTGCATTCCAGTCGATCAACTCGTCCCATTTGTCGACGAAGCGATGAACGTACTCTTTCTGATAGTGATCAGTGTCCCGGACCTCCACAGGGTCCTTGCCGAAATCCTGCTGGGCTTCGACCTTGCGACTGCTTGCGTTACTGATGGCGATACCTCCTTGGTTTATCTCAAGCCATGGCATTGCTGATGACGTGGCGACTCCTGCTGCGACCTAACCAGCAAACAACACCCGAGAATAACAAGAGCAATTCACACTTTCATGACTTTGGCCCGAATTCACCCAGATTCATCAGAACCCGTCCGGCTTGATCCCATCTGGAGCGCCACCGGGTTCTCAGGTTTTGCGAAGACTGTAATTTAGTATAGTATTATGATCCCGGGGCAATGCTCCGGCCCGCATCACCTGACCGGAGCAGCCTCAAATGCATGAATCAACACCTTCTCAACCGATTAAGACTCTGCTGAACTCACGTCCTGATGTGTGGCGAGGGCGCCAGCGGCCGGTCGGGCCAGCCCTGTCCAGTGGCCGGGCCGAGCTGGATGCCTGGCTGCCGGCCGGTGGCTGGCCCAGCGGGCGTCTGATCGAACTGCTTCCGACGCATTTGGGCCTCGGCGAGCTGGCCCTGCTGCTACCGCTGCTTGCCGACCGGACCCGCCAGGGCATGCCCGTGATTCTGGCCGGCCCGCCATGGATACCCTGCCCTCAGCATCTGACTCGACGCGGTATTGCCCTGGAGCGCCTGATCGTAGTGCGCAAACCCGACCAGGCGTTCTGGGCTGCCGAACAAAGTCTCAAAAGCGGTTTGTGCGGCGCGGTCATTGTCTGGCCGCCGGCCAGTTCACCCCAGGCACGTGCAGTCCGCCGCCTGCAACTGGCGGCTGAAAATGGCCAGGCCCCGGTGTTTGTCTGCTACCGGCCCGGCCAGCAGCAGCCGCCATCGCTGGCCGCGCTGCGTCTGGCCATCCACCCCGGACCAGAACTGGTGCTGCTGCGTGGCCGGGGTGACTCAAGCCGCCTGCATCTAGGGCGTGGCAATGTCGTTCAACTGCACCCCCGACCCCAGCCCGCATGAGCCTGACCCGGCGCACACTCTGGGCGGGGATCTGCTGTCCGGCGCTGCCGCTAAGCGCTGTCTGGCAGCTTGCGCCAGGTGCCGGACCGGTCGCCGTGCATGAAGCCGTTCGCGGACAGGCGCGCATTCTGCAGGCCAGCCGGCTGGCTCGCCAGGCCGGTGTGCGGCCGGGTCAGCGTTTAAGCAACGCCCTGGCCATTCTGCCGCAGCTGCACAGCCGCCCGCGCTGCCGGCAAGCCGAAGCCAGCACCCTGGCACAGATTGCGCTGGCAGCATATCAACACAGCCACCAAGTGGTTCTCGCCCCGCCCGATACCGTGCTGCTGGAAGTCGGTGGCAGCCGGCGACTGCGCGGCGGTATCGAACCATTGCTGGACAGCCTGCGCAAGGATCTGGTTGATCAAGGTCTGCACTCCCGAATCGGTCTGGCACCGGTAGCCGCAGCAGCCTGTCTGCTGGCCCGGCTGGACCGGCGCATCAGCCAACAGGGAGCGCTGGTTCGAGCTCTCGCCGGGCTGTCTCTGGATGATCTGATCCTGCCGTCGGGACAAGCTGCGACACTCAACGGCTGCGGTTTGCGAACCGTCGGTGACCTGATGCGTCTGCCGGTCGCCGATCGGGCGCGTCGTTTCGGTCCCGGGCTGAACCGTTACCTGGATCAGTTGCATGGCCGGATCGACACAGCGCTGGTCAACTGGCATCCCACCGAACACTTCTCGTTGCACCTGGAGCTGCCAGTGGCCACGGCATCGAGCGAAGCCTTGATGTTCGTTTTCAATCGCGCGCTGGATAATCTGGGCCGCTGGCTGGAAGTACGCGATCAGGGTCTGACCCGGCTATTTATCCAGCTGATGCGGGAAGATGGTGGCCCGACCACCCGCTTTGATATCGGCCTGGCCCGGCCCGGCTTTGATCGCGAACGCCTGCTCGAACTAATCGGACTGAAACTCGACAAGCTGCATCTGGCCGGCGATATTGATGCCATTGATCTGAAGGCCGACAGCACCAGCGAGCACCGTCCGACCCAGGCTGATCTGCTCAGCGGCAGCAACCGCAGTGATGCCTGGCCTGCTCTGCTCGACCGGCTCAGCGCGCGACTCGGTGAGGACGGATTGGCCAGCCTGGCACCAAGAGCAGATCATCGACCGGAAAAATCCTGGGCCTGGGTGGCTCCGGGCACCACCGCGCCCTGCCAGGAATGGCGTCCCCGGCCCACCTGGCTGCTGCCGTCACCGCGCCCTTGCCGCCAGGAACACATGCAATTGGAGGACGGCCCGGAACGCATCGAAACCGGCTGGTGGGATGGCCAGGACTGCCGCCGCGACTACTGGATCGCACGCGACCACCAGGGACGCCGTATGTGGATCTTCCATGAACACAAACCGCGTAGCGGATGGTTTATCCATGGCATATTTGGTTGAGCGGCTATCGACAATTCTGCGACAGTTCAGGACAGGCGGTGTGAATTGCCCGACAGAATCGGCTTGAATACCAAACGTCTTTGCCTGACAATGGGGGTTGGAGCGTTTTAGTTCTGGTAACTGCGGATCAGGCGTTCCTGGGTACAAGGGGTCGTAGCAGTCGGGGGAGTGCTGGCTGAACTGCGAACAGACAGCCGACCAGGGGCAGTGAATGCTTGAGGCGACAAAACAGGCACCACCGACGCGACGCGTTCTGTTTGTGGACGATTCCCGCCTTATGCGTTATGCCGGCAGCAAGTTTCTGTCCGGGCAATGCGATCTGGTCATGGCCGAGAACGGCGAAGACGCCTGGCAGCGCCTCAATCACGATCACAATATCGAGCTGGTATTTACCGACCTGATGATGCCGGTGATGGACGGGCATGAACTGATCCGTACCATTCGCGCCTGCCCGCATCGCCTGATCAGACAACTGCCTGTCCTGGCCGTGACCGGTAACGAAGAAGCCAATGCCCGCGAGAAGGCGCTGGATGCCGGGGCCACGGCGTTTATTCCCAAGCCGTTCAGTGCCGATGATCTGACCGGCGCACTGCGGGTTCACCTGGAAGGCGAGCTGCCCGATGCCCACCTGATTACCCACGAAGCCGACTATCCGCCGGATTCCGGATTGCTTAGCAATGTGCCCGAGCCGGAGTATTACTACCTGCGCATCGAGCAGGCTTTCAGTTTTCACATGCGCCAGAACCTCGATCTGGCCCTGATGCACGTCAAACTCAACAACTATCGGGTTCTGCAGCAGGGTTTCGGCAAGCCTTTGGCCGAGGCGATCATGCGCAACCTGCGTTATTTTCTGCATCGCGAGCTGCGCCAGGAAGACTCGCTGCATCGAACCGCCGATGATCTCTACAGCGTGATCCTGATGGGCACGCACAAGCCTGGCGCACGCAACCTGGTCAGCCGACTGCGTCGCTCGCTGACCGGCTCCAGGGTGCGCTTTGCCAGCCAGGAAGTCGAATTGTCGGTGCGCTTCGGTATTCAGTTTCCGGACGTCACCAGCGACGACTCACCGGCCCGTCTGCTGACCGCCGCTCATGGCTTGTTTGATCTCAGCGGCCAGGTTGCCCGAATCCGCTGAATATCAGTTGTTTTGCTGGTCAGCCTGATCAAATCTCCCCACAAGGCCAGCGCGGTCACCTCAATACCGGCCCCCGGGCCGCCAATGGTCAGCGGCAGCTCGATGTAGCTGTCACTGTAAATACTGACCAGGTTGGCGGTTCCTGACAGTGCCGCCAGCGGATGATCCGGATTGACCCGAACCAGCCCAACCCGAGCTCTGTGGTCAGCATCAAGATAACCCGCGTGACGAACGGCCTGGCCCGTTCCGGGCAGCCCGGCAAGAGATTGCTCAATATGATGGTTGATGGCAGTCTCCGCCTTCAGGAATTTGGGCAGCGGAACCGTTTTCAGCGATGGCGGTACCAGACTGTTGATCTCGATATCGCCCAGCTCCAGTGACCGACCGGCTGCACGAGCCAGGATGACCAGCTTGCGTGCCACGTCCAGGCCGTCAAGATCGGCCCGTGGATCCGGCTCGGTAAGGCCTTCGGCATGTGCGGCCCGGATCGCATCAAACGGGCGCAGACCGGCCTCGATACGTTCAACAATCGAGGTCATGCTGCCGGACAGCGCGCCACTGATCGCGTGAATGTGCTCGCCGGCATCCCGCAGACGTCGAATCGTTTCCAGTATCGGCAGACCTGCGCCTACCGTGGCACTGGCACCATAGCGACCCTGCTGTTGCACGATCGCCTGTCTCAGTGGTTGATAATCCTCAAAGGGTGCTGCCAGGGCCCACTTGTTGGCGGTGACCACATCAATACCGGCGGCCAGCCAGTCGGCATGGCGGGCGGCAACCTGACGACTGGCGGTCACATCCACCATGACGTGAGCTGAGGCCGGCTGCCTCAGCAAACCCGCAACCAGTTGGTCCAGATCGGTTGGAAGTCCGGCATCTCGCAGCTGTTCCGGCGCAAAAACTTCCGGCGAGTGATTCCAGCCAAGCATCCGGGTGGAATTGGCCACCCCGGTCAGGCGCCATCCGGCCGGGCCCGGAATCAGACGCTCCAGCAGGCGGCCTCCGACCCGGCCCGGCCCGATCAGCGCAAGCGCGAGATCGTTTGACCAACTGGCTGCAGGGGCCAGCGATTCAGCGCGCTGCATGAGCAATACCCGTAACGGAGGAACAGTTATCAGCCCGGTCCAGCGCGGCGGCCAGCTCCAGACCCAGATCCTCAATGGATTCCAGCCCGACCGACAGGCGTAACAGTCCCGAACTCAGACCGGCGCGCTCCTGATCAGCCACTGACATGGCCGCATGGGTCATGCTGCGTGGATGGGCCAGCAGTGTCTCGACACCGCCCAGGGATTCGGCAAGCGACATGATCTTCAATCCATCAATAAATCGCCTGACGGCCGGCTCGCCGCCGGCCAGATCAAAACTGACCATGGCCCCGAAACCCTGCTGCTGGCGTCGCGCAATGGCATGCCCGGGATGGTCGGCCAGTCCCGGGAAATAAACCCGTTCAACGGCCGGATGCGCCTGGAGCTGGTCGATGAGGGCCAGGGTATTGGCCTGCTGTACGCTCAGGCGCGCGTGCAAGGTACGCAAGCCACGCAAGGTCAGCCAGGCGTCGAAAGCGCTGCCGGTCACGCCAATACAGTTGGCCCACCAGGCCAGCTTGTCAGCCAGGGCCTGGTCAGCCGCCACCACCGCGCCACCGACCACATCGCTGTGACCATTGATGTACTTGGTCGTGGAATGAACGACGATGTCAGCGCCCAGCACCAGCGGCTGTTGCAGCACGGGCGACAGAAAGGTGTTGTCGGCCACCAGCAGGGTCTTGCCACGATCGATAGCGGCGGCCACGCGCGCGATATCGGTCACTCTGAGTAAGGGATTGCTGGGCGTTTCCAGCCACACCATGCGCGCATTCTTCAGCGCCGGGTGCCAACTGGCTTCGTCCTGAAAATCCACCCAGTCAAGGCCAAACGCGCCCCGACCAGCCAGCGCCTCAAATAGTCGAAAGGTACCGCCATAGCAATCCAGCGGAGCGACCAGACGGTCGCCGGGCTCCAGCAATTGCAGCACCGTTGTGATCGCTCCCATGCCGGTTGCGGTAACGGTGGCACCACGGCCGCCCTCCAGCTCGGCCAGTGCCTGAGCCAACAGATCGCGAGTCGGATTGCCCGAGCGGCTATAGTCGTGCTGGCGTGGCTGACCCAGACCAGCGAAGGAAAAGGTACTCGACAGGCAGATCGGGGGTACTACGGCACCGAACTGCCGGTCACTTTCAATCCCTGCCCGAACCGCCAGGGTAGCGAGTTGTGCATGGCTCATGACAACAGCTCCCGGCCTGCGATTTGGTAAAGCAAGGCACTGAGTGCCGCGAATTCCTTGAGAAAAGCGTCATGGCCAAAAGCGGATTTCAGGATGTGAAGGCGACATTCCGGACCTATTGTCCGGGCCAGCTCGGCCAGTTGTTCCGGAGTGACCAGATGGTCGGAGTCCACGCCAATCAAATCGACAGGACATCGGATCCTGGCCGGGTCGACATCATGAGCATCCAGCGAGGCACTCAGACACAGATAACGCTGAGCATCATGCGAATGACTGAAAGTTCTGCCCTGGTGAACCAGATACTGCCTCAAGTTCTGGCGAATCTGTTCGGGCCGGTCACCACCAAAGCGCTGATCAAACAGTGTCGCTGGTCGATAAGTCGTCAAAGCCAGCGCGCGGGCCAGAGCCACGCCTTGCTCCGGTCGGCCAGATTCGCAGCCCAGCGTCACGATATCGCGCTGGATCTGACGCAGCGCCGTACTGCTCGGGCGGGAGCGATGCGCACCGCTGATCGCGACCAGCCGGCGCAGGCGCTGGCTGTGCCGCTCGGCAAAAGCCAGCCCGACCATGGCACCGTAGGAGGCTCCGATCAACCAATCAATGGCCGGAAGATCGAGATGATCGGTCACCGCCGCCAAGGCGTCGGCCTGGTCAGCGGTCGTGATCCCGGCCGGATGGACCAGCCAGTCGATGCTGAGGATCAAGTAACGATCAGGATCAAGCACCTGATTGCTACCGTACAGCGAACGCCACCAGCACTGAACCTGGCGATTGGCGCTGATGCCGCCCAGAGCAACCAGCAGCGGGCCATCCAGCCGGCCATGAAGACGATAGTGAATCGGCATCTCGCGCTGGCCACCCTGCGGATTGGTCAATGACCAGTCCAGCCGCTCATCAATCAGCACCGTGGAGGAAGATGGCGGAGGCAAAACATTGGCAGCAAGGTTGCTCTGGCAACAAGCAGCATGATTCATGATGGTGGTCTCCCGTTATGTTCAAATCAGCCAGGACGCATCGATCAATACGGCGGATGACTGAGAGAGCTCGGGAGTGTGTCGGCGCTTCTGACCAGAAACTGCCAAGGCAGTCGACCGGAAAGCGACTTCCACTCATCTCTCGGATTGCCCGAAGCTTCTTGGCATCCGCAGGATTTGGCACCGTTGCCCTGGATGACCGAATGAATCGGTGATCGTGGCAGGTTGCCCCGACGTCTAAGGGCCTGTCCCTCGGTCGGTCTCGATGAGTCGTACGCGCTTACTTTAGCCATGCACTCAAGGGCGGGTCAACGAACTTCTTGTTATAAGCCCGGCCAATACGAGCGATGGTCCAGGCAATTGATCAGTCAACAGATTGTCCTCGGGTATCAATTGGCGCTAGACTTGGCACCATGCTCAGACAGTTGGCACGATGTCCGATCTGAATCTCTACCTTGAACCCGGCGAAGACAGCCAAGGCGATGGCCAGCGCTACGCGTTGGGCGTTCTGCCGTGCACGGTGGGTCGGGGATCGAGCTGTGGCCTGCAACTGGACTTTGATCGCATCTCGCGCGAGCACGCCCGATTCGAGCAACAAGACGATCGTTTACTGGTCACCGACCTGAACAGCACCAACGGCACTTTCGTCAACCACGAACGAATTGAGGAGCCCACCGGGGTGCGCGTCGGCGACACGATTCATTTTGCCAACCACGAATTCACCCTGCAGTATCGACAGCCCAGCGGATCGACCTTGCCCCTTCCGCAGGCCCCGGAACGGCGCGCCAGTGGCGATACCATCGTCGGTTTTACTGCCCTGCCAACCGGCTTTCCGGTTCAGGCACCGGAGTTTTTCGAAATGCTCAACGACGAGCAGATCACCGGTGTGCGTCAGGTCATCACCACAGCCGGCGGCACACCGCTGGCCTACAGCCTGCGCCCGCGCAGCACGCATCCACGGCTGGCAGCTGATTCTGCCACCCTGTATCGACTGGCCGAGGACTTGGGAGAAGAAGTTCGCCTGGCCCAGATGGCGCGACGTATCTGCCTTGAACTGGCCGACAAGGCCGATTTACAGTCCAATCTCATCCTCCAGGTTCATCCGGTCGAATGCGACGACATTGATTTGCTGATGGACGAATGGCTGGAACTGGCTGAACGATTTCGTCACCTGGCACTGGTTTGCGAGTTGCCGCTGGCCGCATTCGATCGCGGTGAAAAAGTCAAGAAGATTCAAAGCGAGCTGGCGCGTCGCGATATCGAAATTTGCGGGCTGGGGATCGGCCTTGAAAAATCGCACATCGGCCTGTTCAAGGGCTGCCTGGACTACCTGCGACTGTCTGCCACGCAGGGCAAGGACGTGATTTCGGAAATTGTCGGCGTGATCGGTCCGGGCACCCGCATCATCGTTGACCAGATCGATGATAAAACGCTGATCGAGAGCCAGGGCCAGGCAGGGGCCAGCCTGTTCCAGGGTCCAGCCATCGGTGCGACCGAACCGATCAGCAAGGACTGATTGGCCCGCCAAAATACCATCAGGGTCTTGACATCTCGGTCCTGAGCAGGAATATTAGATAAAGACGCGCCGATTTGAACCAGCTTGCGGGCGCTTGATAAATTCAGCTAAAGCGGTCGACGCCTGTCGTCCTCCCTCCAGTTGAATAAATCCATCCCGCGTTGATTGGTCAATCGCTTCGTTATTGACGTTTCAATCAAACGGGAAACCGGCATGAAATTGCAACAATTGCGTTTTCTCACGGCGGTGGTCGACAACGGCCTGAATATCACGACGGCAGCCGACGCACTCTACACCTCACAGCCGGGTGTGAGCAAACAGATTCGACTGCTTGAGGACGAGCTTGGCTTGAAGTTGTTCATACGCCGCGGCAAGCGGATCGAGGCCTTGACGCCGGCCGGTGAGAAAGTGGTCGCTCGCGCAAGCAAGGTATTAAATGAAGTTAATCAAATCAAGGTGTTATCGGATGAACTTCGCGGTGAAGTCAAGGGCAGCCTGAGTCTGGCAACGACCCAGACCCAGGCTCGTTACCTGCTGCCACCAATCCTCGGCGCGTTCCGCCGGCAATTTGCCAATATCAGCGTTGCCCTGCATCAGGGCACCTCTGAACAGATTGCTCGCATGGTCAGTGAGCGTCAGGCCGAATTCGCCATGGCAACCGGCAGTAGCGAGTTGTTTGGCGACATGGTCCAACTGCCGGTCTATTGCTGGGACCAGGTGGTTATCGTGCCCCGCGATCATCCATTGGTCGCATTGACGCAACAGCCGGATCACGCACTGGACCTGGCCACACTGGCGCGGTATCCGCTGATTACCTACCTGTTCAGCGACCGCCCTGAATCATCGCTGATGAACGCCTTTTCCGGTCAAAAAATCGAGCCGACGATAGCCTTTACCGCGCGCGATTCGGACATCATCAAGACTTATGTGCGCAACGGACTCGGCGTCGGCATTGTCGCCGCCATGGCGATCGAGGACGGTATAGATGATGACCTGGTTGCGATCGGTGCCAGTCACCTGTTGCCGCGCCTGACGACCTGGATTGGCTACCGTCGTGACCTGCTGCTGACGTCCTATCACGGCGAATTTCTGCGACTGCTCGCGCCGCATCTCGAACCGGGTCTGATCGAGGATGCTCTCAAGTCGCGCCCCCTGCCATCGCTGGACGAGTTGAGTGCAAGTATCGACTTGCCACTTCGCAACGGCAAGTTCAAACAGAACAAAATAGGCGACTGACCGCAAAGACGCATAGTTCGCAAAGTAAAAGTTGTTTTGAATTAAACCTTCGCGTTCTTTGCGTCTTTGCGGTTAGTGCCTTTTGGACTTCGCAGTGAGTTCAAGCCTCTGGCCAGTGGCCGATCCAGGGTTCGAACGGCCAGTCGCTGCCGTCCTTCATGGCCGCCAGCGCCTGGCGCTCGCGCGAGTCGATGGTGGACAGGAAATGCTCCGCCCCGTCCATTTTGGCAAACGCATCAAGCCCCCGACGCAAAAAGCTCTGCAAGGCACCAAAGCCGGCCAGTGTGGCCGGTACCTGCATCATCTGAACCAGGCGATGCACCATGGGCTTGTGCACTATCTCGTCCAGAAGCTCGCCCAGCGCCTGAATCAGACCCATTTGCTCATCCCGGGCCTCCCAGACCTGATGCTGGCGGTAGGCACGCGCATAGTCCGGCTGGGTCAGAGCCTGGCAATCAACCAGGATTTCGGCCAAATCCAGATCGAATTCCAGGCTGACCGCCTGCAGTTGCATGGCATCACCTACGGCCAGCAATAGATGATCCGGCAAAAAACGGCGCATGACCGGGACAACCCGGGCCAGTTGCCGGTCGCGCTCGCGAAAATCGCGCCCTCCATAGAGCTCGTCGAGAAAGAACTCGCAGGCGGGGCGATAACGGGCTGAGTTACGCAGGTCAGCGTAGGTTGCATCCAGGCGCAATCGCTGCCACTCCTGCAATCGATGCAACGATGCCGTGACCGAATCAGGTAATTGCTCCAGACGGGCAGCCACCTGCTGATTGCGCAGAATCTGCCGCTTCAGATGTTCAAGTGCCGCTGTCATGACATCTCGGCAATTGCCTTGATCAGCTCTTCGCGCTTGCGTCGGAATATCGCGACCGACTCGACATGACGATAGCGAATGATTTGCTGCTCGTCGAGCAAAAACACACCACGCTTCATGCCCACGATCGCGCGGCATCCGTATTGCTCGGCAACGGCGAGATCCGTATCACTCAGCAATACGAACGGCAGCTGATGACGCTCGCGGAAACGCCGGTGCGACTCGGCGTCATCCGAACTGATTCCCACCACCGTCACGCCCAGTTCGGCAAATTGCTCAATGCCATCGCGGTAATCGCACAATTGGCGTGTACAAACGGGCGTATTGTCACCCGGGTAGAAAACCAGCAACAATCGTTTGCCAGCCTCTTTGCTTAGATGAAACGTTTTTTCATCGGCATCTTTGAGCTTAAAATCAGAAGCCTTTTCATTAAGTTGCGCTGTCATCCAATAAAATGCCTTATATAAGAAATATCTGAACTGATTGCCTGCAGGACGGTTGTGTTGATTCCGGTGGATTATAATGAAGTCTTGCTGACTCGTCGCAATGCCGGCTCGACTACCGAGCCACCGACGATTGCCACAGGGGAAAATTTTCATGCTGAAACTGACCAGCGCTTCTGCTCCACGACCCGACGGCCGCCAGCCCATTGTCGGCCTGGCCATTGCCGGCGGTGGCCCGCTCGGCGCGATTTATGAACTCGGTGCACTGCAGGCCATTGACGAGGCCATCGACGGCATTCACATGCATGATCTGGATGTCTATGTCGGCGTCAGTTCAGGCTCATTCCTCAGCGCCAGTCTGGCCAACCGGGTAACCGCCATCCAGATGGGGCGCATTTTCATGGGCGCGCCCAATGCCGAATTCAATTTTCAACCCGAGCTGTTTCTGCGCCCGGCCCTGAAAGAATACCTGTCGCGCGCGCTGGCCATCCCCTCGGTCGTGATCGATATGATCGGCGAGGCGATTCGTCACCCCTCGCGACTGACCCACCTGGAAAGCCTGGAGGGCATCGCCCGCCTGATTCCAACGGGCGTATTTGACAATCACAGGATTGAGCAGTTTCTGGCCCGGGTATTGTCTCGTCAGGGCCGGAGCAATGATTTCCGCCAGCTGCAGGCGCGGCTGCGAATCGTCGCCGTGGAACTGGACTCGGGCCAGGTCGTTCGCTTTGGCGAACCGGGATTGGACCATGTGCCGATTTCCAGCGCCGTCCAGGCCTCGGCTGCCCTGCCCGGCCTGTATCCGCCAGTAGAAATTGATGGGCGATTCTATGTCGATGGTGCCCTGCGCCGCACTCTGCATGCTTCCGTAGCGCTCAAGGAAGGGGCTGATCTGCTGATCGCGATCAATCCACTGGTACCCTACGATGGCGACGGTGCCCTGGCCAACGACCACCACAGCAGCCGCATGGTCAAGGGTGGGTTGCCGGCCGTACTGTCGCAGACATTCCGCGCACTGATTCAATCGCGCATGCAGGTCGGCATGGCCAACTACGAGAAAGAATATCCGGCCGTCGGCATGATGCTGATCGAGCCCAATCGCAATGACGAGCAGATGTTTTTTACCAATATCTTCA
>CAZFYM010000039.1:14120-32535 GCA_964523755.1 uncultured Wenzhouxiangella sp.
TACGCCTCGCGCGCCGAGCTGGTCAATCACGCCTACCAGACCACGCGTGCCGAATTTCTGGCCCGGGCTGATCAGCTTGAACCGTTCCTGGCCACTTATGACCTGGGACTGAACCGCCGCCTGCTGGAAACCACGCGCAGCTTTCAGGACGCGATGCGACAGGAAGCTCCCTACCTGGCACCGGTGGGAAACTCCCTGGCCCGCAGCCTGGACCGACTGGATCGGCTGCTGCGTTAACGGCTCACACGAACACGCCACATAACACCTCAACCGCCTACCAGACTCGAGCGCCACAGGCCAAAAAAAACGCGCGAAGAATGCTTCGCGCGCTTTTTGAAAAGTTGAACTGGACTATTGAGAAGCCCGGAAACTAGCCGTATCTATTATGCGAATCGTCTGACGGCCAACAATGCCACAATCGCAAACAAGAGAGTAAGAAGAATCAATCCATGAATTGAAAGACTTGGGACCGAAAAAGCTGGTGCCCCACCGAGTACACAGGATGCCGCTGTTGCACCTGTCACTGTCATACTGTAATCACCACCATCTTGACCATCCCAGGTCGAAACGAATAATGTCACGATTTCTGAACTTGTTGGCGTAAAGGAATAGCTCACGTCAGGGTCAACAAAATTACTGGTGGAAACTATCAATCCGGCACTGATATCACTGAAAGTTCCACCTGCCGGCGCCAACCCACTGAGAGCGCCACCGTTCAGCAGAAGATCACCGGAAGTTCGCGTCAAAGTAACATCCACCTGCTGCCCGGTGGTAACTTGAGCGCAATACCAGTCATAACCATCAACGGGTGCCAGGAAACCAATCGACCCGGTCACTGGCGGTGGAAGGGCCGATCCATCATATTCGACGGGCTCAGCTCCACCCGGAATATGGGAAGCAAAAACTGATCCAGCCGACAGCAAAAACAGCCCGACCACAACCATCTGAAAACTTTTGATAGTATTCAATGCCAATCCCTCGCTATATCAAACTATAACCCTGCACTTTGCGCAGGCTAGCTTCCTCGATCTATAAAGTCAAGTCTCGCATTTCATCCCTACCAGTGGATGCCCCGCATCAGTGAGGCAAATGCCACCTGCTCCTGAGTCGGTTTGTCATCCTGGCCCAACGCTTGGCCCTTGGCGGCCGCCGAATCCGGGAACATTCTGAAGGCCGAGTTCATCACGATTTCGGCACTCTTCGGGGCCACGGCATGCAGCACCTGGGCAAAGATACCCAGTCGGGTTGCGATCCGCTGTGGCCGGAAGATCACTGCCTGCTTGACCATATCGGCCGCATCTTCAGGTGTAATGGTCGGCACGGATTCATAGATCTTGGTCGGCGCAATCATGGGTGTGCGCACCAGTGGCATATTGATCGTGGTGAAAGATATCCCGGTATCGTTGAATTCGGATGCCGCACAGCGCGAAAACGAATCCAGCGCCGCCTTGGATGCCACATAGGCCGAAAAGCGCGGCGCATTGGTCAACACGCCGATCGACGAAATATTGATGACCTGACCTCGCCGCTGCCCGGTCATGGCCGGCAGAAAGCCCATGATCAGCTTGAGAGAGCCAAAATAGTTAAGCTGCATGCAGCGCTCGAAGTCATGAAAGCGATCATAGGACAAGGCAATCGAGCGCCGGATCGACCGACCGGCATTGTTCACCAGAATATCCACGACGCCGTGATCACCAAGCACTTGCTCGACCAGACGCTCGGCATCCTTCAGGTCGGCCAGATCGCACAGATAAGGAAAAGCCTTGCCACCCTCGGCCTCGATTTCATCGCGGGTTTCCAGCAGGGCTTCTTCGCCCCGGGCGACGATGATTACATTGGCTCCGGCTCGCCCCATCATCAGCGCGGTTGCCTTGCCAATCCCCGATGACGCACCGGTAATCAGCACATTCTTGCCCCGCACCTGACCGGACAACGAGCGGTCAATAAACAGTTCCGGGTCAAGGTGGCGTTCCCAGTAGTCCCACAAAACCCAGGCGTAGTCCTCAAGCGGCGGCACGGCAATGCCCGAGCCCTTGAGTGCCCGTTCGGTTTCGCGGGTGTCGAACTTGGTCGGATAGTTGAAAAAGCTCAGCATATCCTTCGGAATACCCAGGTCACTGAGCACCTGATTAATGATGCGCCGTACCGGCGGCAGCATGCCCAGCCCCTGTTTGACCGGTGCCGGAATAAACGAGAACAGGCGTGCATCGACCCGCATCGACATCAGCGGCGCGTGGGCGGCCTGGGCAAACAGGTTCATGACCTCGCCGATCCGCTGGGGATTCGGGTCGGTCAGATGAAAACACTGGCCATCGAGCTTCGGCTTGTGCGCAATATGGTCCATGGCCCGGGCGACAAAATCGACCGGCACCAGGTTGATGCGACCGCCTTCCAGACCCAGCGTGGGCACCCAGGGTGGCAGCATGCGCCGCATTTTCTGAATCAGCTTGAAGAAATAATACGGTCCGTCAATCTTGTCGATTTCGCCGGTTTTGGAGTGCCCGACCACAATACCGGGCCGGTAGACCCGCCAGGGAATACTGCAATGCTGGCGCACCAGTCCTTCCGAATCATGCTTGGTACGAAAATAGGGATGATGAAGACCGGTCGCCTCATCGAACATGTCCTCGCGGAAGGTTCCCTGGTACAGGCCAGCCGCTGCTATCGAGGAAGTGTGGTGAAAGCATTTGGCATTAAGCTTTTCAGCGGCCTGAATTGCATGACGGGTGCCGTCGATATTGGCCGCCTGATTTGACTGCTCGTCGGCACTGATATCGTAAATCGCCGCCAGATGAAAAAAGTGCCGAATCTTGCCGTCGAGCTTCTTCAGGTCGGCCGACGACAGTCCCAGTACTGGCTTGGTCAGATCCCCACTGACCGGCACAATGCGCCGGGCGTGATCCGACCAGCGTTCCTTGACCAGATCATTGAACTTCTTTTTCGACCCCTTGCGCACCAGCACATGAATGGTCCCCTTGCGGTTCAGCAATTGATCGATCAGATTGCGGCCGATAAATCCCGTACCGCCGGTGACAAAGTAACTCATTGAGGCATCACTCCCTTGGTGATTGCTTGAGGATGGAATCGTTCCTCAATAAGATACCGTTTATGCGAGCTTCATGCCAGCTCGCATTGACCCCTGAGCTGGCTCGTGCTAGAAATGCCTGACCTGCTGATGGAATTGAGAGAGAACCATTGATGAGTGACCTTGACCGGCAATTCGAAGAAGCGGCTGCCGCTGCCCAGAAACTGCCTGAACGACCTGATAACGACACCATGCTGACCCTGTATGCCCTGTACAAGCAGGGTTCGAAGGGCGATGTCAGCGGCGACAAACCCGGCTTTTTCGACTTTGTCGGCGTGGCCAAGTACGAAGCCTGGGAGAAACTCAAGGGAATGGACCAGGACGAGGCGCGGCAGAAATACGTCGATCTGGTCGAGTCGCTGCGGGGCTAGCGACTCGCGCGCCCCGCCTGGCAGTCTGTATCTCATGGCCCGCAACACGCGTGAGCGCATTCTGGCCATGGCCCTGGTGCTGTTCAACGATGAGGGCGAACCGCATATCACCACCAATCGGATCGCCGATGAGCTCGATATCAGTCCGGGCAACCTTCATTATCATTTCCGGACCAAGGGTGATCTGATCGAAGGCCTGTTTGCGGCCTATGAAAGCCGCATGCTCAGCCTGCTGGCCACCCCCGATGAACGCGATCCCGAAATCGAGGACATCTGGCTGTTTCTGCACCTGGCTTTTGAAACAATAGGGGAGTTCCGCTTTTTTTACCGCGATCTGACCGACCTGTGTTCCCGCTATCGTGGAGTACACCAGCGTTTTCGCGGCATTCTCAACCTTTCAATGGGAACCGCGCGCGGTCTGCTTGATGGCATGGTCCGATCCGGACAATTGACTGCCAGTGACAAGGAGTTGGACGCACTGGTTCGCAACATCGTCTTGATCAGCACCTGCTGGCTGGCCTTTGACCAGGTTCTGGAGCGCGACGCCGAAGCTCACCCCGACCGGGCGGTCGGACAGGTCATGAGCCTGGTCGCTCCCTACCTGAGCAAGGATGCCCGCGCCGACCTGGACGCCCTGGCGGCACAATATCGCTAATCGGTCGATACTCGATGTATCGGCATATCAAGCGGTTCGACAAACTTCACCGGGAATTTCTTCCAGTAATACTTCAGCGTATCGTCGCTGGACCAGGACTGATAGATTTCATCCCAGTCCCGGTCGCGATTGTAAAGCCCGTAGTCACCACTGTGCAGATCGAAACTGCCAATATTGAACGGGGTATCCCAGGGCTGAATACAATTGTCAAGCGACAGTCGTATCTGACCCGGCAATAGATTTGACTGGCCCTTGTGGAAAGTCAGGGAATTGAACATCAGGACATCACCGCACTGAAGATCCTGGCTCAACCAGTTGCAACCCTCAGGCGGTTCGTCGATCACCAGGCCGTTGTCCGCCAGGCGGCGCGAGCGCGTGGGTCCGAGCTTGTGCGAACCCTCCAGAATCGCCAGTGAACCGAGCTTTTCCGGACAATCGCCGACCGGTATCCAGGAATTCCATACCTCGTCATGAGTGGCTACATTGGGGTAATCCTGGTGCACCGGCCAGACTTGCCGGGTGCCATGCGGCATGGTTCGCAGAACGGTGCGCGCATGTGGCAACGGATCGCGCCCGAACAGGCGTCGATATACATCAAGGACGGCCGGATGCTTGGGTATGCCATGGACCTGACGCAGACAATAGGCTTCAGCATAATAAGGGCCCATGCGTTCGGCGTCGATTTCCCCGGCCGGACCTATCGGCGGGCGAGCAAAGAAATCATACTTTTCACATAACGCGACCAACTGCTTGCGCAATGCCAGAACCTCTTGTTTCGGCAAAAGCCCCCGGAAATAAAGGTAGCCATCCCGCTTCGAGCGCTCACGCAACGCTTCGACATCAGTTATCAGGTCCGATGAATCAACAAAAGCCATGGTTCCGGTTTCCAGCGGTCGTTATCCACTCGCCATTGTAATACAGACCAGAGGATTCGTTGGATCCAGACATCGATCAATCGTGTTGTCAGGGTTGAATTATGAATTCAACGACGTAGGTTTTTCGGATGGTTTGTGCGAGCTGTGAATCGTGCAACTCGTATCGCCAGCGCCGGGCAGCCCGCTCAGCGGCCCTGGCAAAAGTTCGATGGGAAGCATCGACCGCCAGGACATCCACCACCCTGCCTTCCCGGTTGATCATGAGGTTGACCACTGCCCACCCCGGTTTTGGCGGAAATGTGCGCATTTCTGTGGGATAGCGCGGCGGGGTTCTGCGCACCGGAGTCACTCCCCACTGGGATGAGCACTCGTCAAAAGTCTCCCCGACCTGTTCCAACCCGGTACATTTTGATTTAATCTGCCATTGTTCGATAATTTCCCGGGCTCGTGTCTCGCCCTGGGCGATCTGGTCTCCTTCAAGTGCCGCCGCACTCTCGAGCAAAATCTCGAAGGCCAGAGTACCCTGGGCCTCTCCGGCGAGGACCTCCTCGGCGTCATGAGTGCTCAGTAAATGGAACTGACTCCAGGCAAAGGCTTCAACCGTATCTTCCAGGGCTCTGTAAGCTTCAATCAAGCCCAGCGGGGCACTCGTATTACCCATGCTGACCGCCCGCTCGTAATACTCGACCGCTTTTTCCAACTGGTTCGCTTGTCGCGAGATCGCGGCGACAGCCAGTGCACAGTTGCTGCAACGCATGGCACAACCATCAAGTTGCTGCAACGCGGTATTGTCGCCCGCCAGGGCCTGACGAGTCACATTGAGATCGTAACAACCCGGGAAGTCCATGGAACGATCATCCGGTTCCTGTTCTGCCATTACCGGCAGACAAACAAGCAGGCACAAACAGGCAGCGAGTATTCGCATCACGATATCCTCAATTAGTGAATTAGACGTTTCGGCAGAATATCCGCCCATCCATATCAAGTCAAGTCAGAGCCGGGACCATGAATTTCAGCAATCAGGCAGCAAAACCCGTCGCGATCCATCCGGCAAGTCTTCAATATGGATTCTCATGGTCGCCTCGGGCAAGTATCCCGTTCCCTTTTCCGGCCACTCAACCAACATCAGGGTCGGGCCCTCGAACAGATCCTCCAGCCCCAAATAGTTGATTTCCTCAGCATGGCCCAGACGATACAAGTCCAGATGATGAACGGTCAGATGTTCAAGTTCATAGGTTTCAATCAAGCCATAGCTGGGGCTTTTAACCCGCCCTTCGAAACCCATCGCCCGCAGCAGTCCGCGCACCAGTGTGGTTTTGCCCACCCCCAGGTCACCCGACAGATACACCACCCCGCTGCGACTCAGGCGCTCGGACAACGGCTGGCCAAAAGCCAGCATGTCTGCTTCGCTGGCCAGGGTGAAGCTTTCAGTCATCGGGGCAACACCCGGGATAGCGCGTTGATCAGGTCCGAGGCCAGAATCTGGCGTCGATTGCGGGCGGCCTGATCACCGGCCAGGGCATGTAACAGCACGCCGGCGCTGGCCGCTGCAAAATCATCCAGGCCCTGCCCGATCAAACTGGCAATGATGCCGGTCAAGGCATCGCCCATGCCGGCGCTGGCCATGGCCGGGTTGCCATAGGGACAAACTTGCACCTTGCGGCCAGGGCAAGCCACCAGCGTTCCCCAACCCTTGAACACCACCGTCGCACCAAATCGTCTGGCCAGTTCATTCACCGCAGCAAAGCGATCTTTCTGGATATCGTCCACGCGGCATTTCAGTAACCGCGCAGCTTCGCCCGGGTGCGGAGTCAGAATCAGGCGCCGGTGTTCAATCGGATGATCGGCCAGCCAGTTCAGGGCATCGGCATCAAGCACGATGGGGCAAGCCGCTTCCGTGGCAAGTTTGATCAGCTCATGCGACCAGTCCGACCGTCCCAGTCCGGGACCCAATGCCAGGCAGCCGGCCCGGTTCAGCAGCGCATTCAGCTCACCCGGCGTATCGATCGCCTGCACCATCAGCTCCGGCTGAACGGCGACGGCTGCCGGAACATGCGTTGGCCGGGTTGCCAGCGTCACCAGCCCACTGCCGCTGCGCAGGGCCGCCTGGCCCGCCAGAATTGGCGCTCCGGCCATGCCGTGGTCTCCGCCGATAACCAGAACATGGCCCAGATCGCCCTTGTGGGTATCTGTCCGACGGGAGGGCAACAAACGCGGCAGCCACGTTGAATCCATCAAGTCCGCATCCGCAGCTTGTTGCTGGTAAACCTCAGAGGGAACGCCCAGGTCGTCAAACTCTCGACTACCGCAGTAACTGCCAGCCTGGGCTGTGTACAGACCACGCTTACGGCCAATAAAGCTGAAGGTGGCAACTGCACGGATGCAGGCACCCGGCGCACAACCGGTATCCGAATCCAGGCCCGAGGGCACATCCACCGCGATGACCGGCAGAGCCGAGTCGTTGATCATTCTGATCAGCCGATCATGGTCACCACGCGGCGCGCTGTTCAATCCCGTTCCCAGTAGCGCGTCAATGACCAGCTCCCCGCGAATACCGACATCCATTGACTCGACAGCACCACCTGCCTCCAGCCAGGCCCGGGCGGCCCGTGATGCGTCCCCAGTCAGATCCTCAGGGGATTTCAGCGCAATCAGCTGGACTTCCAGCCCGGCATCCAGAGCGAGCCTGGCAACGACGTAGCCATCACCGCCATTATTGCCGCCACCGCAGACCACCGTCAGCCGACGCACTTCGGGCCAGCGCATGCGCATACCCTCAAAAACGACCCGCCCGGCACGCTGCATCAGCTCATAGCCGGCAATACCGTGCACTTCGATCGCCAGGCGATCAAGCTCGCGCACTTGCTCGGCCCGATATAATCCGTTGTTGTATTTCATGGCGTTGATTATAGACATGTGCCGATTGCGACTGACATCGTGACAGACATTGAGACTGACATTGAAAGCAACGAGCTGGTCCGCCAGATCAAAGCCTGGGGGCAGGAACTGGGCTTTGACCAGGTCGGGATCGCCGATACCGACCTGAGCGCCTATGAAGCCCGGCTGGACCAATGGCTGGCCGCCGGTTGTCAGGGTGATATGGACTGGATGGGTGCCCATGGCCGAAAACGCAGCCGTCCGCCCTTGCTGCACAAGGGCACCCGCTCGGTCATCACGCTGCGAATGGACTATCTGCCGGCCGACGCCACACCGGTCCAGGCACTGCTGGACCAGCCCGACAAGGCCTGTATTTCACGCTATGCGCTGGGACGCGATTATCACAAGGTCATTCGCAATCGACTTAAAAAACTGACCCAACGGATTGAAAATGCATTCGGTTCCTTTAGTCATCGCGTGTTTACCGATTCGGCACCCGTACTGGAAAAGCCACTGGCCGAAAAGTCCGGACTGGGCTGGATCGGCAAACACACCAACCTGCTCAATCGACAGGCGGGCTCGTGGTTCTTTCTCGGCGAAATCTACACCGACCTGGTCCTGCCGCCCGACCCGCCGGTCACCAATCACTGCGGATCGTGCCGGCGTTGCATCGATATCTGCCCCACCCAGGCGATTGTCGCGCCCTACCAGCTCGATGCCAGACGCTGCATTTCCTATCTCACCATTGAACTCAAAGGAGCCATCCCGGAAAAATTTCGCAAGCCCATGGGCAACCGCATTTATGGCTGCGATGACTGCCAGATGGTCTGCCCCTGGAACCGCTACGCGCAGTTCTCCCGGGTCGATGATTTCAGCCCGCGCCAGGACCTCGATGCCGGCGACCTGGTCGATCTGTTCGCCTGGGATGAAGCCACCTTCCTGACGCGCACCGAAGGCACCGCAATCCGCCGCATTGGCCATGAACGCTGGCTAAGAAACATCGCCGTCGCCCTGGGCAACGCCCCAACCACCCCCGGCGTCATAAACTCCCTTCAATCCCGCTTGAACCACGAATCCCCCATCGTCCGAGAACACACCACCTGGGCCCTGTCCCAACACCAGAAAACCTGAAAAGCATTTCTCGCGTTTCCCTTTTCCCCTTTTCCCTAGCAAACGGGCTGGTACAATACTCGGCTTCCCGGAATACGCTCAGGAGCATCACCATGTCCGTTCTCGATAAATTGTTTACGCTGCGCCAGATCGGCGGCAAGCCGCTGACCACGGGGTTGTCCGACGACATTATTCTGCGCTTTGCCGAGATGGACACGCGCCTTGAGCAGGCAGTGGATGATGCGCTGGGAGTGATCGAGTGCTGGCAGGCGGCTTATCCTGAGTTGATCCGGGCTGACGAAGCTGAACAGAAAGACGCGCTGCAGGCCGCCTATGTCAACTTCTACGCCGACGATGCGGTCAACCCGTACGTCGCTCTGGCCGGACGCGGACCGTGGATTATTACCGCCAAGGGTGCCGTACTGCATGATTCGGGCGGTTACGGCATGCTCGGCTTCGGTCATGCGCCCGACAAGATTCTGCAAGCCATGGCCCAGCCGCATGTCATGGCCAACGTCATGACGCCGTGCTTTTCCCATTTGCAGTTCGCACAAACCCTGCGACGGGAAATCGGTCATCGCAGGGATGATGGTTGCCCGTTCCATCGTTTTCTGTGCATGAATTCCGGTTCGGAATCGGTCACCGTGGCGGGTCGCATTGCCGATATCAACGCCAAGCACATGACCGACCCCGGCGGTCCCAAGGCCGGCTACAAGATCCAGCGCCTGTCGCTCAGTGGCGGCTTTCATGGCCGCACCGACCGGCCAGCACGCTACTCGGACTCCAGCCGCAAAACCTATGTCCGGCATCTGGCTTCCTTCCGTGACGAAGACAGCCTGCTGACCGTCGAGCCGAACAATATCGACCAGTTGAAAAAGCTGTTTCAATGGACTGACGACAAGCAGGTTTTTATCGAAGCCATGTTCATGGAACCGGTAATGGGCGAAGGCAATCCGGGTGCCGCCATCAGCCCGGCGTTCTATGCCGCCGCGCGCGAGCTGACCCAACAACATGGAACGCTACTGCTGATGGACTCCATCCAGGCCGGCCTGCGCAGCCAGGGCGTTCTGTCCATTGTCGACTACCCCGGCTTTGAGGGTCTGGAAGCTCCGGATATGGAGACCTACTCCAAGGCCCTGAATGCCGGGCAATATCCGCTGTCAGTGCTGGCCATGAACGAACGCGCCGCCGGGCTTTATCGTAAAGGCGTGTACGGCAACACCATGACCGCCAATCCCCGCGCACTGGACGTGGGCACCACGGTCCTGAATGCGATCACGCCGGAACTTCGCGCCAACATCGTCGAGCGCGGACGCGAAATCATCGAGAAATTCAACCAGCTCAAGGACGAGCTGGACGGCCGTATTACCCAGGTCCAGGGCACCGGCTTGCTGTTCTCGGTCGAACTCGACAAAAACCGCTACAAAGCCTACGGTGCCCGGTCCACGGAAGAATATCTGCGCCTGAACGGCATCAATGTCATCCACGGCGGCGAAAACTCCCTGCGCTACACCCCCACCTTCGGTATCACCTCGGCTGAAGTCAACCTGCTCGTCGATGCCACCCGCGACGCGCTGATCAATGGGCCCGTGAAAGCGGTGGAAGAGGCGGCGTGAATGAAAAGACGGTTTCCGGTTTGCGGTTTCCGGTTTCCGGTTTACGGAAAAGCGGTTCTGGGAATGGGTCTCGCTAGTTGAAGCTTGACAAGGCGCTGGCCAGAAACAGAAAACCGGTTCCCAGTGCGGCCACCATGGAGACAAGCGCGACCAGCTCGCGAGCCAGCGTTACCAGCAGCAAAATTTTGGTTCGCAGCGTGGAAATGACGGCTGGCATCCGCTGGCTCTGCTTTTTCTCGATCGCCTGGGGCATGGCTTTTCTCCGTCAACAGTATCGTTAGCGGCATGAAACCATAACCCGTTCTCAAAACCTGAGAACGCCCCAGAATTCCCGGAAACCCTAAACCGGAAACCCTAAACCGGTCTTTTTCATTCCTTCCCTTCCGCAATCGTCTGCTCCATTTCTTCCCGGGAGGCGTGGCGCATGTCCTTGCCTTCGACCAGGTAGATGATGTACTCACCGATGTTTTTGGCATGGTCACCGATGCGTTCCAGTGAACGGGCAATCCAGATGCAGTCGAGCACACGTCGGGTGTTGCGCGGCTCCTCGACCAGGAAGGTGTAGTACTGGCGAAGCAGGCCTTCGTATTCAACATCGACCTTTTCATCTTCACGCACCAGTGCAATGGCCATTTCCGGCACCATGCGGGCGAAACCGTCGAGTGAGTCGTGGAGCATCGAGCGCACGGTATTGCCCATGGTCTCGAGTTCCTGGTAATTGCCGCGCGGCCGGTCGACATCGGCCAGGCGAACGGCCATCCGGGCAATCTTTTCGGCCTCGTCCCCGACCCGTTCAAGATCATTGACAGTCTTGATGATCGCCAGCACCAGCCGAAGGTCGCTGGCGGTGGGCTGACGACGAGCCAGAATCATCGTGCTCTGCTCGTCAATCTCCTTTTCCATCTCGTTGACCTGGTCATCCATGTCGATGACTCGCTGAGCCTTGGCCGTATCGCCATCGACGACGGCAGCCATCGCGTCGCGAACCATTTCTTCAGCAACGCCACCCATGGCCATGACATCCTGGCGCAGCATCTCCAGCTCCTGGTTGAACTGGCGTGAGATGTGTTGATCGAACTGCTTGTCCATTGCTCTAGGATACTCCCAAAAAGTCGGCCCCTTGAATCCGGCTGGAAAAATCAGCCGTAACGCCCGGTGATGTAATCTTCCGTCGCTTTCTTGCGCGGATTGGTAAACAGGTGTGCCGTATCGTCGAACTCGACCA
Source organism: uncultured Wenzhouxiangella sp. (assembly GCA_964523755.1). Taxonomy (GTDB): domain Bacteria; phylum Pseudomonadota; class Gammaproteobacteria; order Xanthomonadales; family Wenzhouxiangellaceae; genus Wenzhouxiangella. The sequence continues at coordinate 25,935 of CAZFYM010000039.1, forward strand.
TCTCGCCCATGTACATGTAGGCGGTGAAATCCGAAACGCGAGCGGCCTGCTGCATATTATGGGTAACGATTACGATGGTGAACCGCTCCTTGAGCTCGATGATCAGCTCTTCGACCTTGGCCGTGGAGATCGGATCGAGCGCCGAGCACGGCTCGTCCAGCAAAACGACTTCCGGCTCGATGGCAATGGCGCGTGCAATGACCAGACGCTGCTGCTGACCACCGGACAGGCCAAAGGCATTGTCGTCCAATCGGTCTTTGACTTCATCCCACAACGCGGCCGCCCGGAGCGCGTTCTCCACCACTTCGGCCAGTCGACGCTTGTCGTTGACACCCTGCAGCCTCAAGCCATAGGCGACGTTCTCGAAAATGGACTTCGGAAATGGATTGGGTTTCTGAAAGACCATTCCTACCCGGCGACGATGCTCGGCGACATCGACATCGCGACTGTTGATGTCCTGACCGTCGATCAGAATATCGCCTTCAATCCGGCAGGTATCGATAAGATCATTCATCCGGTTGAAACAGCGCAACAGGGTGGATTTTCCGCAACCACTGGGACCAATGAACGCCGTCACCCGATGCTTGGGGATGCGCAGATTGACATTCTTCAATGCCTGCACATCGCCGTAGTAAAGATTCAGATTGCGCGCTTCGATGCAGATCTTTTCACGATCCACATTCAATCGGCGGCGTTCCTGGTCGAAGGTACCGGCGCTGACGGTTATTTTCTCTTCCGGATTGGAATTCATATTCATGACTTGACGTCCTCTAATCGCTCTCTGAGCGATACTTTTCGCGCAGACGATTACGAATCGCAATCGCCGTCAGATTCAGAATCAGGATCAACAGCACCAGGGTCAGCGCCGTGGCATAGACCAGCGGCCTGGCCGCCTCGACGTTCGGACTCTGGAAACCGACATCGTAAATATGAAAGCCCAGGTGCATGATCTTGCGCTCCAGGTGAATGTAGGGGAACTCACCATCCACCGGCAGGCTTGGTGCCAGTTTGACAACGCCGACCAACATCAGCGGTGCAACCTCGCCGGCCGCCCTGGCCACGGCCAGGATCAGTCCGGTCATCATGGCCGGTGCCGACAACGGTATGACGACTTTCCACAGGGTTTCCCACTTGGTCGCACCCAGCGCTAGCGAACCCTCGCGAATCGTACGCGGAATTCTTGCCAGGCCCTCTTCGGTCGACACGATCACCACCGGCAGTGTCAGCAAGGCCAGGGTCAGAGAGGCCCAGAACAGGCCCGGCGTGCCGAATGTCGGTGCCGGCAGGCGTTCGGGGAAAAACAGGCTGTCGATACTGCCACCGACCAGGTAGACGAAAAAGCCCAGACCGAAGACCCCGAAGACAATCGATGGGACGCCGGCCAGGTTATAGACCGATACCCGAATGATCCTGAGCACCGGTCCCTGACGAGCGTATTCGCGCAGATAGATCGCGGCCAGCACGCCGAACGGGGTCACCAGGACAGACATGATCAGGACCATGACCACGGTACCGAAGATGGCCGGAAAAATGCCGCCCTCGGTATTGGCCTCGCGCGGATAGCCCGAGAGGAAATCGACGACTCGATGACCATAAAAGGACAGCTTCCCGCCCAGCCCCAGTGCATTGTTGCGCGAAGCCATCACGATATGAGAAACAGGAATCGAGGTCTCGACACCGTTGATCGTCTCAGCAATCAGGACTTCACGCAGGCTCTCCCGGCGCAACTCATCCCGACGGACGCGCAGCACTTCATACTCTTCTTCCAGCGCTGCCCGGCGGCTGTTCAGTTCGGCCATGACCGATTCACGCTCGGCTCCGATGATCTGGTTCTGGTCCAGGCCACGCTCGCGCAGCCGAAGTTGCTCCAGCGCCTTGTTGATCCGTCCGATCTCGACATTCTCGATCTGGCGAATTTCGTTTGCCAGTACACTGGACTCACGAATCTGCGCCTGAAGCTGATCCCACAAACCGTCCCCGTCGGAAATTGTTTGACCATCGCGCTCAAGCCGTTTCGCGAAGCCGTAGAAATTACCCCACTCGCGCCGCTCCAGCATGATGGCGTCTGCCGGATAGGACCACTCACCCAGGGTCGGATCAAGGTGCCAGACAAAATCGCGGCTGCCCAGTTCCCGGTTACCCACCTTGAACAGGTAGCGGGTTATCAGCAACTCGTCTTCCTCGACAATCTCACCGGACTCGCGAATTCGCTGGGCCGTCAGGGTTTCACTTTCAACCACTTCTCCCAGTACCCGTTCCTGACTGCCGTCTGCCTGGGTGACGACCGCCTCGACCAGCGGGGCCGGCCAGAAGTGCGCGAAACCACGAACTGCGATCAGGGACAGCAACCCAACGACCATGATGACGGAAATACCAAGCGCGCCGCCGATCAGCCAGATCCAGGGGTCGCCGGTTTTTACCCAGGCTTTGAATTTCATTATTTACGGATCCTCAAAGACTGCTGTAGCGCGCGCGCAGACGCTGACGCACCACTTCGGCAATGGTGTTGACAACAAAGGTCATCGCAAACAGCACCAGGCCTGCCAGGAACAGGATACGGAAATGGGTCGAATTGACCGCCGTTTCCGGCAACTCAACTGCAATGTTTGCCGACAAGGTCCGCATGCCCTCGAAAATATTGAAGTTGAGCACCGGACTGTTGCCGGTGGCCATCAACACGATCATGGTCTCTCCAACTGCCCGGCCGAAACCGATCATGACCGCCGAGAAAATGCCCGGGCTGGCCGTCAGCAGCACGACCCGCGTCACCGTCTGCCAAGGCGTGGCACCCAGCGCAAGTGAGCCCTGGGTCAGATGACGCGGCACGGTGAACACCGCATCCTCGGCAATCGAAAAGATCGTCGGAATCACCGCAAAACCCATCGCAATACCGACCACCAGTGCATTACGCTGATCGTAAGGAATACCGACATCGGTGAACCACTGACGCATGGAGCCGTTGAAAAACCAGATTTCGATCAGCGGCGACAGAGTGACCAGCCCCCACACCACCAGGGCAATGACCGGCATCAGGATGACTGCCTCCCAACCCGGTGGAACCCGGGTGCGAATATGGCGCGGCAGCTGCGCATAGCCAAAGGCAATCAGCAGAAAAGCCAGCGGCAAACCCACCAGCGTGGTGAACACCACCGGAATATGGTTTTCCAGAAACGGTGCCAGCCACAGACCGGCCAGAAAACCGAGTATGACCGTGGGCAATGCCTCCATGACTTCAATGGTCGGTTTGACCACGCCGCGAATCCGCGGCGACATGAAGTAGGCGGTGTAAACCGCGCCGGCAATGGCCAGCGGCATCGCGAACAACATCGCAAAAAACGCGGCCTTCAAGGTTCCGATGGTCAGCGGCACCATCGAGTACTTGGGCTCGAAGCTGTCGGATCCCGATGAAGCCTGCCAGACGTACTCCGGATTGGACCGACCCTCATACCAGACCCGGTTCCAGAGCGCACCGAATGAAGACTCGGGATGCTCATTCCAGATATCAACAAGATGCAACTGTCCCCCGGCATCCTCGGCGAGAATCTGATCATTGACCGGTGAAACCGTCACCGCCACCAGCGGCTCGTCAGTCAGCTCGGTCAGCAGCAATGTCCGCGATGAGGTGCCGTAATGAATCCCGAGATGACCCTGGTCATCCACCGCAACGAATCCCTTGCGGTTGTACTCGGGCTTGATGGCGGTGATGGCACCCGGATGCTGCTTGAAATCGCGCGCCTTGGCGAGATAGAAAATGTTGTCACCGGCATCCTCGGACTCGTCGCGCACCAGGAACCACTGCGACAGACGACCTTCGGAGGTCCCGGCAACAACCGAGAATGTGCCGTTGAGAAACTGCAGGGCCGTGAGCTTCTCGTCACCGGAAACGACCCGGGCCCGATCCCGAAGAACGGGCTGGCCAGGATTGGAAATATCCCAGTAAATCAGATCGCCTTGTTCATCGGCACCAAGCAGGTTCCACAAATTTGCGCTGATTTGCAGATGCGTGAGCTGTTGCGGGTGAGACGGCAACTCCCAGTTCTGACGTTGAACCTCCCGGGCACCGGTCAGAAATCCGGTTCTGACCCGATAGCGCACCAGCAACATCCGACCATCGGCGGTCTGGGCTGCCACGCCGGTATCGTCGCGGGCCTGTTGCACGGTGACCGCAGAAAGCGCCTGACCCTGTGGATCAACCACGACCGGTGCCTCACCGACCGGAAACACCGGTGCCGGCGCGACAACTCGAACCCCCTCCTGCGGAAACTGCAGCTCATGGTCATGGCGCATGATGACAGCCGTGCCGTCACTCAATCCGAACACCATCAAGCGCGAGCGCGGTTCGCCATTACCGATACTGGTGATGACAACACCCTCGGGGACAGACAGCCTGACCTCTCGCAGCAGTTCGCCATCGGCCAGCCGGAAGTAGCGCAAAGTGCCGTCGGCCGAATAGCGCATGCCGATCTCACCATAGCGCTCCAGCCCCAGGAACACCGACTCGGAGGCATCCGCACCCGGTACGCTCAACGTGGTGCTGGACTCGATTGATGCTCCCTTCAGTAGCGGCAGCACCTCACTGAACAGGTAGACGAAGATCAGGGCCAGCGCGAGTACCACGCCGCCGCCACCGGCACGAACCATCCAGCGAGCGGCACCATCAGAAAAATAACGCCGGCGGCGCCGCCTGGCCATGGCCTCCGCAGAAGGCAGATGCGACTGCGAAGATGATTCCGGATTGTTACTGGACGTCGTCATGAGCGGGGCCTGATGAAGTCAGTGTCCGAGAGCAGAAAAACGGCCTCCAGCCAGTTGGATGGAGACCCGGAACACACTTGAGACGAACGGGTTACAGACCCAATTCGGCCCGAATGCGAGCGGCCGCAACTTCCGGCAACGGCACGTAGCCATCGCGAACCACGACTTGCTGACCCTGGCGCGACAGGACCATGCGGAAAAACTCGCGCTCCAGCGGCGGCAGATCCCGATTGGGGTTCTTGTTCACGTACACATAAAGCATCCGGGCCAGCGGATAATCGCCAGACAGAGCGTTTTCCTTGCTGGGTTCAAAACACTGATCGTCACCGACCTGGGTCAATTTTACCGGCTTCACGCCGGAGGTCATGTAACCGATACCGGAATAGCCGATGCCGTTGAGCGATTCGTTGACGCCCTGAACAACCGAAGCAGAACCCGGTTGCTCATTGATCGAGGGCTTGAAATCGCCACCGCACAGTGCGTTGTTCTTGAAATAGCCGTAGGTGCCGGAGACCGCATTGCGACTGTACAACGAGAAATCCCGATTGGCCCAGGCCCCTTCGAGGCCAAGCTGTCCCCAGCGCGTAATGTTTTCAGCGCCACCACAGCGGCGGCCGACAGAAAAGATCGCATCGATCTGCTCCATGGTCAGGCACTCGACAGGGTTGTCCTTGTTCACGATCACAGCCAACAGGTCGATCGAGGTGCCGACGGCGGTCGGCGGGTAGCCGTGGCGATCTTCAAAGGTCTGGATTTCGGACGAGCGCATCAGGCGGCTCATCGGTCCGAAATTGGCCGTGCCTTCAGTCACGGCCGGCGGTGCGGTCGACGAACCGGCACCCTGAATCTGGATATTGACGTTGGGGTAGAAATTCTGGAACTCCTCGGCCCACAGCGTCATCAGGTTGTTGAGCGTGTCCGAACCGATCGATGACAGATTGCCGGAGATCCCCGATACCGGTTCGTAGCTTGGCAATTCCGGGTCAACTCCGACCTCGGCACTCACATTCCATGAAATAGCTGCACAAACAATCAGTTGTGAAATTCTCTTGAACATATTCTCGATCCTCTATGGCCCTGAAAAGGGTGGTACGGGCGCACTATATTAAGAAACTATGACAGTTCAGTTACAGTCAGCCGGATCCTGGAAAAAAAGCGCCGCCCGAGGACGGGCGGCGCCTGATACTGCTCCAGCGAAACCCGAAACGAATCATTTCAGGTCACCCGGAACGCCTTATTGACCGATCGGAGCATTGCGATCGAGACCAACCGTCCAACCCTTGGTCCAATCGGAGTTGGCATCACGAACCGCACCTGCAAAGTCGACATTGTCGAAGAACGGGTCGTTGAATGGCACGCTGCCAATACCGAGAGCCGGGGATCCAGCTGCCGGAATCGTGTTGTTCAGCATCGCATCAGCTTCGACATTGCCGTCCTGGGCGAGAAACCAGGATGAAATCGCAAACGGATCAGCAGCATCATCAGCAAACGTTCCGCCGGCGCATCCACCGATCACGGTATTGCGCACCGTCAGATCGCCAATATCAGCCTGGGTGAACGTAGCATCCTGATCCAGATCAAAACAGGCGTTGCCGGCATTGGTGATGATGAAGTTGGCGATTTCGGCTGCCGTACCGCGGCGCAACAGGACTCCGTCGTCGCTGGCTTCGGAACCAATGATGGTGAAGTTGGCAAGACGCGGACGCGAACGTGGCAGCGAATCGTTGTTGGCATTCAGATTATCGGCCTCGATCCCGCGATCGGCGGCGTCGTCATACTGCTTGATCATCACGTACTGAACGTTGCCTTTGTAACCCAGCACCCAGTCAAAGCTGTCGTCGGCATT
>CAZFYM010000040.1:0-32272 GCA_964523755.1 uncultured Wenzhouxiangella sp.
ATTCGACGCACCACTGGGCGCGCAAACTCGGAAGTTATTGTTGCGCGGGCCCTTAACGTTTCCTGATTACGCATAAACCTCCTCCTCGCTCGCGGGTATACGATATCAGTCAGCTTTGATTGAACTCGGGACGGTCATTCATCGCTGCTTCCCTTATCATGTCGCTTTGCATTCTGACATTGAGCACTGAGCATGAATTCGCACTACCGCAAACGATATCCCGGCACCGGGCTTGACTATTTCGACGCCCGAGAGGCAGTTAATCGCCGGTCGCCGGGTGCCTGGGATTCTCTGCCTTATACCTTGCGAGTGCTGGCCGAGAATCTGGTTCGATGCTGCCAGCCGCAGGACTTGAGCGAGTCCCTTGAGCAGATTATCGAGCGCAAGCGCGAGCGGGATTTCCCGTGGTTTCCGGCCCGGGTCGTTTGTCATGATATTCTTGGCCAGACTGCGCTGGTTGATCTGGCTGGATTGCGCGATGCGATCGCGGCCAGGGGTGGTGATCCGGCCAAGGTCAATCCGGTCGTACCGACCCAGTTGATCGTCGATCATTCGTTGGCTGTCGAGCATGCCGGTTTCGAAAAAAATGCGTTCGAAAAAAACCGCGCAATCGAAGACCGCCGTAACGAAGATCGCTTTCATTTTATCAACTGGACCAAGGAAGCCTTCGACAACGTCGACGTCATCCCGCCGGGCAACGGCATCATGCACCAGATCAACCTGGAGCGAATGTGCACGGTGGTGGAAGTGCGTGACGACGTCGCCTTTCCCGATACCCTGGTCGGGACCGACTCGCACACTCCCCATGTCTGCGCTCTGGGCGTGATTGCCATTGGCGTTGGTGGCCTGGAGGCCGAAAGTGTGATGCTCGGTCGGGCCTCTTACCTGCGCCTGCCCGACATTGTCGGGGTCAAGCTGACCGGCAAGCCGGCACCGGGCATGACCGCCACCGACATCGTCCTGGCCCTGACCGAGTTTCTGCGCAATGAGCGGGTGGTCGGTGCCTGGCTGGAATTCTTCGGGCCGGGTGCGCGCACCCTGACCGTGGGCGACCGGGCCACGATTTCCAACATGACCCCGGAATATGGTGCTACAGCGGCCATGTTTCATATCGACGAGCAGACCATCGATTACCTCAAGCTGACCGGTCGCGAGGACGCCCACGTCAAGCTGGTCGAGGGCTACGCGAAACATACCGGCCTGTGGGCCGATGATATTGCCGGTGCCGAGTATGAGCGCGTGCTGGAATTCGATCTGTCCCGGGTGGTGCGCAACGTGGCCGGGCCGTCCAGCCCGCACAAGCGTGTGGCCACCAGCGACTTGGGGGCGGCCGGCATTTCCGGGCCCTACGAACTGCCCTCTGATGGCTCCATGCCCGATGGCGCGGTCATCATCGCTGCCATTACCAGCTGCACGAATACCTCCAATCCGCGCAACGTGATCGCTGCCGGCCTGCTGGCGCAAAAGGCCAACGCCATGGGCCTGACCCGCCAGCCGTGGGTGAAATCCTCGTTCGCTCCCGGCTCGATCGCCGTACGACTGTACCTGGAAGAGGCGGGTCTGTTACCGGAACTGGAAAAACTGGGCTTCGGCATCGTCGCTTTCGCCTGCACCACCTGCAACGGCATGAGCGGCGCGCTGGAACCGAGGATCCAACAGGAAATCATCGACCGTGATCTGTACTCGGTTGCTGTACTGTCCGGTAACCGTAATTTCGACGGCCGTATTCATCCCTATGCCAAGCAGGCTTTCCTCGCTTCACCGGCGTTGGTCGTGGCCTACGCCATCGCCGGTTCCATTCGCTTCGATATTGAAAAGGACGTCCTCGGCCACAATCCCGCAGGCAATCCGGTCACCTTGAAGGATCTGTGGCCCAGCGACGAGGAGATCGACGCCATCGTTGCCCGGAGCGTCAAGCCGGAGCATTTCCGTCAGGTCTACGAGCCGATGTTCGACAAGACTTACAAGCGCGTCAAGAAAGTCGATCCCTTGTATGACTGGCGTGAGCAAAGCACCTATATCCGTCGTCCGCCCTACTGGGAGGGTGCGCTGGCCTCCGCACCATCACTGGCCGGCATGCGGCCCCTGGCCGTGCTGGGCGACAATATCACCACCGATCACTTGTCACCGTCCAATGCCATCATGGCCGACAGTGCGGCTGGGGAATATCTGGCGAAAATGGGCCTGCCCGAGGAAGACTTCAATTCCTACGCCACCCATCGTGGCGACCACCTGACCGCGCAACGCGCCACCTTCGCCAATCCGCGCTTGATCAATCACATGGCTGTGGTCGGCGGGGAAGTAAAGCAGGGCTCATTGACCCGCCTGGAACCTGATGGCAAGGTCATGCGCATGTGGGAGGCGATCGAGATCTACATGCAGCGCAAACAGCCGCTGATCATCATCGCGGGTGCAGATTATGGCCAGGGATCATCGCGTGACTGGGCGGCCAAGGGCGTGCGCCTGGCGGGAGTGGAAGCGATTGTCGCCGAAGGTTTCGAGCGAATTCATCGAACCAACCTGATCGGAATGGGCGTGTTACCGCTGCAGTTCCAGCCGGGTACTACGCGCAAGACGCTGGAAATTGATGGCAGCGAGACCTTCGATGTGCTTGGTAAGCCCGCCGCGGGTAGCGAACTGACTCTGGTGATTCATCGCCGTGACCGCCAGCCGGTGGAAGTTCCGGTACTTTGCCGTCTGGATACCGGCGAAGAGGTATCGATCTACCAGGCTGGCGGTGTGCTGCAGCGCTTCGCCCAGGACTTTCTCGAAGACTCCGCTGCAGCTTGAATAAATCGTTCGATCATTGCAACCACTAACCATGCGTTACAACAATGCATACAAAACAACTTAAAGTTCCGGCCACGTATATGCGTGGGGGCACCAGCAAGGGAGTTTTCTTTCGGCTTGATGACCTGCCCGAGGCGGCGCGTGTATCAGGCAAGGCGCGTGATGCCTTGCTATTGCGAGTGATTGGCAGCCCGGACCCCTACGGCAAGCACACTGACGGGATGGGTGGGGCAACCTCCAGTACCAGCAAGACGGTGATTCTGTCATCCAGTCAGCGACCGGATCACGACGTTGACTATCTGTTTGGTCAGGTATCGATCGATAAACCGTTCATTGACTGGTCCGGCAACTGCGGTAACCTGACCGCAGCGGTTGGTGCGTTTGCCATCACCAACGGACTGGTCGACCGGGCCCGTGTTCCCGACAACGGCATCTGTACCGCTCGCATCTGGCAGGCCAATATCGAAAAGACCATCGTTGCGCATATTCCTGTCGTTGATGGTGAGGTGCAGGAAACCGGCGAGTTCGAGCTCGACGGCGTCACTTTTCCGGCAGCCGAAGTGAAGATCGATTTTATGGATCCGTCTGGTGACGGTGCGGTCCTGCCGACCGGCAATGTCATCGACGAGTTTGATGCACCGGGTTTTGGGCGGCTGAAAGCCAGTTTTATCAATGCCGGTATTCCGACGATTTTCCTCAATGCGGCCGATATCGGATTGCGTGGCATTGAGCTGCAGCCGGCCATCAATGACAACCCGGAGTTGCTTTCCCGCCTGGAAGTGTTGCGTGCCCACGGTGCCAAAGCGATGGGGCTGATTGAGAACATTGAGCAGGCCGAGCAGCGTCAGCATACGCCTAAACTGGCCTGGGTTTCACCACCGGTCGACTATGTCGCGTCCAGTGGCAAGGCGGTCAAAGCGGTCGATATCGATCTGAATGTGCGCGCCATGTCCATGGGCAAACTGCATCACGCCATGATGGGCACGGCCGCAGTTGCGATCGCGACGGCTGCGGCCATTCCGGGTACCCTGGTCAATCTTGCCGCTGGCGGTGGCCAGCGTGCCGACGTGCACGTTGGTCATCCCTCCGGCACGCTCAAGGTGGGTGCAGTTGCGCATCAGACTGGTCGCGATTGGGTGATCGAAAAAGTCAGCATGAGCCGCAGCGCACGGGTGTTGATGGAAGGCTGGGTAAGGGTCCCGGATATCAGCTTGTAATCAGATCTGCTTAGACCGATTGATCGCGTCCGATGGACCGTGCTTGCCAGGCAAACCAGGCCAATGTCGTCAGCAGCCAGATAATCATCCCTGGCCAGAACCAGGCCGGAACGCCTGATGGCCGTGACGAATCTGTCGTCGCTGAATCGGCCAGGTCAGAACGCATGGTCGTTACAGCGGCTGTGACCGGGTCCAGGTTATCGGCGATGTGTCGCATCCCCCATTCCAGCCTGGGCATATCCGGATAGTGAGTGGCTTTGCTGCGCAGAGCGTGCAGGTTTTCAGTGATCGCATCAGCTTGGCCGATTATCTGACCTTTGAGGATTTTCTGGCTGACCGCGATCAGGATCATCGGGGCAATCATCAGCACAAAAAAACCCAAGCCATTCAACATGATTTTCATTCTGGTCTTCCTTGTTCGGCTTGTTTTATATTAAAGCTCAGTCGCGCCGTGCGGATAACTGGATGTCAAGCGTTACCGGCAAGGTGCGTTGGGAAATTGGTTGGGTGTTCGGGCTCTGGTGGTAATACAACTCACCATCGAAAGTCGGTGAGAGTGACGCCGAGCGGGTGCCGACATCGATCGAACGAAGCGTCGCTGTTCCGAGCCCGTGATTAGTGCCGTAACTGAATCGCGGATGCTGTCGGGAAAATGGAAATAGCGGATGTCATCGGGCGGTGACTGTGCAAACGCTATAATCAGCTGACTGTTCAATCGCTGGAGAACGATATGCCTTGCCGGTTTTCAATTCTGATCATTAGCCTGGTTCTTGGTTTTTCGACCGCGTTGCCCGCACTGGCCGAGATTGAGCGCCGGACGGCCAATTCGGGCAATGTGGTCATGGAGGATGTGCCGGAGATTCCGGCTGAAATCCGCGAATCACTTAGACGTTATCAGAACACGCGCTCGGCCAGCCTGCTGGACTGGACAAAAGATGGTCAGGCCATCTATATCGGCACCCGTTTCGCCGAAGTCAGCCAGATTCATCAGGTTGATGGACCCGGTGGCATGCGTCGGCAGTTGAGCTGGTTTGACGAGCCGGTCGGGCAGGTGACTCGTCGCCCCGGCAGTGACGTCCTGGCCTTTTTGATGGACCAAGGTGGTAACGAATTCAGTCAGATCTTTTTGTTCGACCCGAATGATGGCAGTCACACAATGATCAGCGATGGCGAGTCGCGCAACGGTGGCCTGCAATGGTCCGAGGACGGCCGCTTCCTGGCCTTCCAGTCAACCCGGCGTAACGGTCGCTCGAACGATATCTGGCTGATGGATTTCGAACAGGGGCGAGAACCCAAGCTGATTCTTGAATCGCCCGATGGCTCCTGGTGGGGGCCGGTTGAATTTTCCGATGACAATCAGCACCTGCTGATTCAGCAATACATCAGCGTCAATGATTCACGCATTCATCTGCTTGACCTGGAAAGTGGTCAGACTCGCCGCCTGCTCGGCAGCGATGAAGAGCCCTCGCGTAACCTGGCCTATGGTTTTGACGGCGATGACCGCGGCTTCTTTTTTGCCACGGATGTTGGTGCTGAGTTTGCCCATCTGGCCTGGCAGGGACTGGATTCAGCGGATGAGCGCAGTCTGATCACAGCTGATATTCCCTGGTCTGTCAGCGATTTTGAACTGGCGCCCAATGGTCGTACCGCCGTTTTTGTGACCAACGAAGGGGGTATCAGCCGACTGTATCGGCTGGAAACGACTTCAAATCAGGTGCAGCCAGTTGCTGATTTGCCGCTCGGCCTGATCAGCGGGTTGAGCTTCAATCCGGATGGTCAGCGGCTTGGTCTGGTGATCAATAACCCGCGTACACCCAGCGATGTCTACGTGCTGGGCTGGACCCGTGGCGACCTGACCCGGTGGACCTACAGCGAAGTCGGCGGTCTGAATACCGAGCAGTTTGCCTTGCCGGAGCTAATTGACTACCCGACATTCGACGAAGTGGATGGCCAACCACGCAGGATCCCCGCCTTTGTTTACAAACCGGAAGGCGAAGGCCCGCACCCGGTGGTCATCCAGATCCATGGCGGGCCGGAAAGTCAGTCGCGCCCGGGTTTCAGCAGCACCTATCCGATGTGGATGGATCGTCTGGGGGTCGCAGTGATCCGTCCGAATGTTCGCGGATCGTCCGGTTATGGCAAAAGCTATCTGTTGCTCGACAACGGGTTGCTGCGCGAGGACTCGGTCCGAGACATCGGTGCATTGCTGGACTGGATCGAGACCCAGCCTGATCTCGATGCTGATCGCATTGCGGTCTATGGCGGCAGCTACGGTGGCTATATGGTGCTGGCCAGTGCTGTGCACTACAGCGATCGATTGAAAGCCGCGGTCGATATCGTTGGCATCAGCAACTTCGTCACCTTTCTGGAAAACACCCAGGACTACCGCCGTGATCTGCGTCGTGTCGAATACGGCGATGAGCGTGATCCCGAGATGCGGGCGCATCTGCAAGCCATCAGCCCGCTCAATCATGTGGAGAAAATGAACGTTCCGATGTTTGTGGTTCAGGGTCAGAACGATCCTCGAGTACCGGTCACCGAGGCCGAGCAGATCGTCGCCGCCTTGCGCGAGCAGGGCAGCCCGGTCTGGTACATGAATGCCCTCAATGAAGGCCACGGCTTCCGCCGCAAGGAAAACCGCGATCTGTACAGCGAAGCGGTCGTGCTTTTCCTGGAAACCTACTTGTTGGGCGAGTAGGGTAATTACGGCAAGTCGCATTGACGTTGGGGTTTACCGAGTATTTGTCTCCTTATCGAGTATCACGGCAGTATGAGCGAGTCAGATTTTCGTCAGGGTTGCCACGGATTGATCAGGGTGACAGCGCTGGTTTCGAAGCCGGAGACGTTTCGGGTGACCAGTGTCAGGCCATGAATCCGGGCGGTCGCTGCGATCAGGCTGTCGCGGAAGGGGTGCGGATTGGGCACGTGCAGCTTGGCGCTGGCTCTTGCTATAACGGGGTCTACGTCCAGCAGCCGATCAGTGAATTCTGCCAACACGTGCTGGTCCAGCCAGGTTCTGAGCAGCGCTCCTTGTCGAAGGTCCTTGCGTTCGATCAACAGGACACCGATTTCCAGCTCCTGCAACGTGATGACTGACAAAAAGCATTGCGCTGGCGGCACTTGAGAAGCCCATGCCGCGACATTGGTGTCGGCTTTGCCTGCGCGAATCTTGCGCAATTCCGACACCACGTTGGTATCGAGCAAGTACATCAGTCGAGATCAGCGACCCTGGCCATTTCGTCGTGTCGCGGCGCGGGAAGGTCTATGTTCTCGATGCCTGCCGGTGATCCGAATACCTCCGCCAGCGAGCGCTTGTCGCCGATCAGGCGCAGGTAATGTTCGTAGCTCAGAAGTACATGAGCCGGCCGACCTCGATCGGTAATAAAAACCGGCCCATCTTTTGCCGCTTGCTTGGCTCGGCTGGCAGCCTGATTGAAGTCGCGGCTCGTCATCATATGAGTCATGAGAGTGGCTCCGGAATTCGATGTAGTAATGTTACTACATAAAAGCGGCGCGGGCGAGTTGGATCAGACCTCCTGCAAGCGGCCATGCCGTGGCAGGTAGAGCGCGGTTTTGATGTTGGTCTCGCCCATTTGCTCGAACAGGCGGCGATAGTTGCTGAGCTGAACGGCGTAGCGGGTGGCTTCTTCCTGGAGGAAATTGTCGAGGTTGCCACCTTCGTGGTAGCCGGATTTGTAGTCGATGATCCAGCGGGTACCATCTTGATCGATAAAAGTACGATCAATGACGGCGTTGATCAGCTGGCCGTCGAGCAGGCCGCTGATGGGCAATTCGCAAGCAGCCTGGTGGTGGCGGTTGCTGAGTATCCACTGGCCGGTCTCGCTGTCGAGCGTGCGTTCGAACGCGCGGGCGATCTCGGGGGTGGCTTCATTGACGCCAGCCAGGCCGCTTCCCATGGCGCGGAGCAGAGCCGGGATGCGTCGGAGCAAACGGTCGCGCTGCGCCTGATCCAGGTTCTCGATGCCGATCCGGCCGACCCGTTCCAGCAATCGGTGAATCACGGTACCGGATCGCCGGGCCTGGATACCGGCCCAGTTGAATTCAATTTCGATATCACGCTCACGCGGCGGCAGTCGGGGTGTCCAGTCCAGGCGCGCAGGCTGAGCGGGCTGCCAGCCACAGGGTGAGCGACGGATGGACTGGTCCGGCAGGGTTGGAGAAACCGACTGGTCATTATCGACGGGTGAGTCAGCAGCGGACTCGGACAGAGAGTCGAGAAACTCGCCACCCACGGTTGGCCAAAGATCGGCCAGCAAACTGCCGGCAGCCGGTTTGATGTCGTCCCGGGCCGGGTCGAGAAAGGCCGACAGGATCAGCTGCTCGCGCGCGCGGGTGGCGGCAACATAAAGCAGTCGCTGATGCTCGTAGCCGTCGCGGTTATTCTGTTCGGCGCGGATCAGCTCGTTCAGCGCCGGGTCCCTGGCCTGGCGGGCCGAGCGCAGGGGTGCCAGCAGCACCTGCTCGTCGCCTTCGTCCGGAGTGAATGGCAGCCAGTTGAGCAGCTCACGATCCTGGCCGCGGGTGCCGCGATTCAGGCCGGGAAGCACCACCAGATCCCACTCCAGGCCCTTGGCACCGTGCATGGTCAGGATTTCCAGTCTGACCTCATCGCTGGGCGGATCGCCCTCGGTAAAGCGGCCGTCCAGTAGTTCGACAAAGTCGTTCCAGTCATCCAGCAAACCTTCGTTTTCCGCCACTGACAACGCATCGAAAAACGCCTGGGCTTCTTTCACATCGGTGACAGGTCTTTCACAGCAAAGCGGGCCGCCCATACGATGCCAGGCGCCTTCGGCCAGATCGCGCAGCGGCCGGCGTTGCCACTGGATTTGTGCGTCCGCCAGGGCGTGGAGAACCCGGGTGGCGCGAGCGCGGGCATCGCCGTTCAGTCGCTCAAGCGCGTCGTGATCGCTCAACTGCCGGCCATCGCCGGCCAGGGCAGTCAGATCGGCCAGGCTCAGGCCGCACACGGGCGAGCGCAATACGGCCAGTGCTGCGGCCGTGTCGGCTGGCTGGCGAATGGCGCTAGTCAGGGCGAGCAGGTCCTGAACAACCGGGCGCTGGGTCAACGGATCGAGCTTGACCGCGCGATAAGCAATGCCGCGTTGTTTCAGTGCCGGCAGAATCTCGACCAGGTGACCGCGGGCGCGGACAATAATGGCGGCCTTGTAGTCGGGCTGGTCGCGGTTTTGATCCAGCGCCTGGCCGATCGCCTCGGCAATGGCTTCAGCTTCCTGGGTGGCGTTCGGGCGGGCCAGCACCCGGACCCGGCCGCCATCACCGCGTCCGGGTTCGGATGGGGCATAGGCGACGGCACCGGCCGAGATGTTCTCGGTGTGGGGGAAGATCGGCCCAAGGCGATCATTGACCCAGTCGACGATCTCGCGGCGCGAGCGGAAGTTGCGCGTGAGCTGATGCGATTCCAGGCTCTGGTCGCCAATACCCTGTGCGCGGGTGCGCATGAACAGGCCGACTTCCGCTTCGCGAAATCGATAAATCGACTGCATCGGGTCGCCGACCAGGAACAGGCTGCGCGCCTCGTCCGGCTGCCAGCCGCCGACCAGCTTTTCCAGCAGTTCGTACTGGGCCCAGTTGGTGTCCTGGTACTCATCGACCAGGATATGGCGAATGCGTTTGTCCAGGTACAGGGCCAGATCGGTGTAGCCGCTTTCCTGGTCGCCCAGCCCGCGCAGCGCGGCGGCGGCCAGGCCGGCGAAATCGGTCTGGCCGGCGCTGGCAAAGACCAGCTCCAGCTCGCCGGCAGCACGCTCCAGCACCCGTACCAGCGCCGCCAGCGCGGCCCATTCATCGTCCTGATAATGCGGGTCGGGCAGGTTTCTGGCGGCGTGGACCAGCTCGGCCAGGTGGACGTTGTGGCCAATGCGGTCAAGCAGGCTGACCATCAGATCCTTCTGTGGCGTTTTGGGGGGAAAGCCGGTCGTTATCGTGATGGAACGCCGGAACTCGCCATTCTTGGTCAGCAGCGCATCGGCCAGGCTCTGCCACAGTGGCAGATCCACCGGATCATCACCGGGCAGGGCGGTCATGCCGGCGCATTGGGTAATGAGCGATTCGCGTCCGTCGTTGTGCAGGCTATCGGCGGCAAAGCGCAGCAGCCCGACCAATTCATCGACAGCAATGCCGGCGTCGACCAGCGCATCGTTCAGCGCCTTGCTGGCCCGGCGCAGTTCATGGACCACGCGCTCTTTCAGTACGGCTTCCAGCGCGGTTCGGTCCGGGGTGCCGGTGACGCCGAGCGCTCGCAGCCACTGGTCGCGCTTGCCCAGCAGGCTGACCAACAGATCTTCGATATCGCGACTGCGATGGTCGCGCCACAGCAACAGCGTGCGAAGGTCATTGGCCAGCGGGTCCTTGCTGTCGATTTCGGCCAGCACGCGCCGCGCCGCCTCACGGTACAGGGCGGTGGTGTTCTCGGCCGGCGCCGGCACCGGCCCGAGCTGACTGGCCACTGGCATGGTCCGGGCCAGGTAGTGGTTGAAGCTGTCGATGGTCCGGATCAGCATGCGCTGCGGATTGTCGCGCAGGCCCCACTCGCTGACTTTGTCTTCCACCGCGCGAGCCTTGGCCAGCGCGGCCTGCTCATGCGGCTCATTGCTGGCAAACGTCGGGTCAAGAAAGCTCAGGATGCGATGGCGCATCTCGGCGGCGGCCTTGCGGGTAAATGTGATCGCCAGGATTTCTTCCGGTTCCTCGACCACGGCCAGCAAGCCCAGATAGCGTTCGACCAGCAAGGTGGTCTTGCCAGAACCGGCCGGGGCCTGGACAATCACCGAGCGTTCAGGATCGACAGCGAGCTGGCGTTGGGTCACATCAGTCATGGCAGGCCGGATCCAGATTCAGGTTCATGACACCGGCGATGGATACGAGATCGCGGTCGAATGCCAGCAGCGAAGCGCCTGTTCGCACAGCCACGCTGGCAATCATGCAATCGATCAAACCTCGCGGTGTGATGCCTCGGCTTCTGCATAGCTGGTAAATGCGGGCCGCTCCATCAAAATCCACAGCCGCATCAAATCGCAGCAACATCAGACCGCCCAATAGCTTGCGCAAGTCTGATTCGTGCGATTGACTGCGGGCGCCCGCACAAACTTCCATCACCACAGGATCAGTGACAGCCACCGGTCCGCCAGTGTCGATCAACTCGGTCAGGCGCAGGTCAGCCGGGCTTTCGGTAGCACGGTCGAACTCCACCCAGGCCGACGAGTCAACCAGAATCGGGTTCGGCGTCGCCGCGCGGGCGGGTGTCTTCCGGGATGGTGTCAATGGCATGACGACCCCGCATGGCCAGCGCTTCCTCGCGCGTCATGGGCATGCCGGCCAGTCGGTCGATCGCCATATCGACGGCTTCGGTCTTGGTGCGCAGACCATAGCGACGCATGATCAAAGCCAACTTGGCGTCGTCGAGACGGATATTGGTTCGCGTTTTGCTCATGATTCAATTGTACACCTCTTGTACACCTGTTTCGCGTGCTCATGCGGCATCCTCTTCAGAGTCGGCGAGAGCGACGCGCTCGTTGATTCGGCACAGGCTGTGCAGGTGGCAATAGCGGCAGACCGCTGGGCTGCGAGGGTCGACTTCGGCCTGGCCACGGACGAAATGGGCGGCCAGAGTTTCCAGGCTGGATTGCCAGCCGGCCATCAGGTCCCCCCAGGACTCGAATTGCTTGAACGGTTGCCGTTTGATGGATCCGATCACCTCAACGCCCGGGATGCCCGGATCGACGTCGGCCAGGCCGTCGAAGCTCATGGCCTCGGGCCGGATGCGGGCGAACATCAGCGCGGCCGGCTTCGGCGTCAGGCTGACCGCGTAGGCCGGCAACTGGACATCGCCCAGGCGCTCATCCGGCACCCAGCCGCTCTTGCCACTGTGGCCGGTCTTGTAATCGATCACAATGGTGCCGCCGCCGTCGATCTCGTCGATGCGGTCGATCTTGCCAGACAGTTCCAGATCGCCGAATGTCAGCGTGACCGGGGCTTCGAGCTGCCTGATCTGAAATGGCGCACGCTGCTTTTCCAGGTCCAGCCAGTCGCCCATGGCCTGTTTCAGGCAGTCGGCCTCCAACGCCTGGCTGGCCTTGCTCATGCCCAGTCGATGGCGCTGGCTGTAAGAATCAAGTGCTGCTGCGACCGACTGATTGATGCGATGCTTCAGCTCATCATTGCCCAGCGCCAACAGTGCGGCCTGGTCGGGCAGTTCACGCCAGAAATATTCCAGCGCGCTGTGCAGCAGGCTGCCGCGATCACGGGCGTCCAGGCCGGGGCGCGGCGGGGTCAGGTCCGTGGCACCAAGGCGCTGAGTCGCGTAGGCGCGAAACGGACAGTCGGATTGGGCTTGTAACACACCGGTGCCGCCGCGAATCTTGCGGCTCTCGGCGGGCGGCGCACGGCGGTCGTCGGCCAGTCTTTCCAGTTTGACGGGCTCAACAGGTTCGGCTGCTTCGGCATCGATGACCGTACTTTTCGCTAATAGCGGTGTTATCTCGATGGGCTGCTCACCGCTGCCGCAGGCGAAGCTGCATTGCACGTCCGTGCCGGCCCTGATCAGGCTGTCAAGCTCCAGTCGGGCCTGTTCCAGGCAGGCGCTGGCGTTGGCCTGGGGGAGCCGGGCCTGGACCGGGCCAGGAATCAGCGGATCACGCCGCGCTGCACGCGGCCAGTGCTCGCTGTCCATCGTTGTGATCCATAGCGCATCAAAAGACGTGCCCAGCGCTTCTTCAACACCCAGGATTTCCACCGCAGCCCCTGGATCACGCTCGCGAAAAATCGCCGAGCGTGCGCGTTCATTCAGATACCGGATGGCCCGATTGCGTGACAGCGGCTGTTCGATCACCAGATCCAGCTCGCTGAAGGATTCCAGCAGTTCATGCCAGCGTTGCAATACCTGGTATTCGCGGCTGTCCAGCGTGCGCCCGCGACCGAATCCCAGGGTCGAAAGCTCTTCCTGGAATCGCCGCGACCATTCGGAGGGTGTCACCCGGTCAGTGGTCCTGCGCCGATAACCCTGCCAGGACGCCAGTCCTCCGGCCAGGGTTTCGGCCCCGTGCTCCATACCCTGGCGGGCGATTTCCCGCGCGTCGATCCAGTACGGCGAAAATCGCGCCAGGCGGGCCAGAATGTGGCTGCGGGTGCTTTGTTCGGCTGTCCAGCCCGCGATGAACGGCGAGCGCAGCAGACGGGTTGCCTGCGGCTGGCTGATGCGCAACGGATCAAGCCCCAGTATCAGCAACGCATGGCTGGCCAGCGGCCAGCTTGCCAGCGGATGTCCCAACGAGATATGCCAGGCTTCGGGGCCGGCGTCGGCCAGGGCAAAACCGGGCGGATCGAAGACCTGACGAAAAATGCGCTCGACCCGCTCCAGCCGGCCCTTAAGGTCGGGAATCACGATACCCATGGACTGGTCCGGGTTGTCCTGAAGCCGCTGGCGCGCCCAGCGGGCGGCAGCCAGCAGTTCCTCATCGGGCTCGATAAAGCGGGTAATTGTCGGCGTTGATGATCCGGATGCCTTGGTTTTGATTTTCTCAATCAAACAACCGGTCGCTTCCAGCGTCGCAATGATTCGATGCTGGATCGGGGTCAGCGGTCGATCAAATCCCAACAGCTTGATGGACTGCGGGATTTCAAGCGCACCGGCCTTGATCAATGCCGGCAATTCAGCGGCGAAGGTCCATTCATCCACCAGACCGCGTTCATCGCAAAGTGCGCGAAAGCGCCCGGCCCAGTCGCGAAAGCGCCGGTTGTCCTCGGACATCCATAGCACCGCCCAAGTCGCCGGCGGGTCCAGTTCAAATTCATGGGTCAGGCGCCAGGCCGCCTGGGCTAGTTCGGCGACTTTGGGTTCGCCGATAAAAATATCCTTGTCGATCACCGCCTGCCACAGCACCAGCGCCTGGGCCGAGTTGATCGGAATACGCTGATCTTCGGTCAGCAAGAACCAGTCGTCGCGCAGTTGGTTCAACCAGGCCGAAAAGCTCAGGACGACCGGTTTGTGCCAGGCGGTCAGTCCGTTGGCGACCTGATCTTGTGCCAGGCGCTGGTTTTCCACCCGCGCCAGCCGCGCGGTCGGGGTCAGAATCAGTCGGGAATCATCGGTCATGGATACCGATTATGCCTAATCTATTCTCAAAACCCGAGAATAGCGAACAAGTCTTGCATTGCAGATTGGATTGGAGGTGCGATTGTTTGGCGCGAGGCTGCATCGCGCCTGCGCGATCTTGTTCAGAGGTTCTTTGAAATTTCGTCAACCGCAGCAAGCAGGATCCGGGCTTCGTCAAGGTTGTTGGGCCAGCTTGGCGACAGGCGTAGCCAGCCGTCCGGACTGGCGCAGCTGATGCCGTGTTCGGCCAACGCCTGTGCCCAGGTCGGGGCCTGTCCGTGGGGCGGGCGCAAGCTGAGTGATCCGGAGCGGCCATCTAGATCCTTCATGCGGGCGCTGGTGAAGCCGCGTTCGATCAGGCCAGGCTCCACGGCATCGTGCCAGGCCTGGACATGGGCCAGAATGTTGGCCACACCCAACTGATCGATCAATCCAACACTTGCTTCAAGGCCCGCAGCGCCAAGGGTATTGAAGGTACCGGCCTCGACCATGCGCGCGCCGGGCTGGAACGGGCGGTCGTAACGCAGATGACCGGGACCTTCGGTGAGAAAGGCGAACGGCTGTTCATGGCTAAGCCAGCTGGCCACGTTGGGTTCCAGGCGCTTGGCTGCCTCCGGTTCGACATATAAACAGCCCAGTCCTTCCGGCCCCATTAACCATTTGTGGCTGCCGGACGACAGATAGTGGATGCCCATGGCCTGAACATCCAGCGGCACAATGCCCATGGCCTGGATCGCATCGACAAACAATTCACTACCGTGTAGGCGGCACAGCTCGCCGATCGCCTCCAGCGGCATGCGTTGGCCGGTCGTGAACTGCACGGCACTGAGTGCAACCAGGCGCACGCCGCGGCGCATTTCATCTTCCAGCTGATCCAGGGCTTGCTCGCGCTGCAGACGGAAATCCTCGGCTTTCATCCAGACCAGCTCCAGCCCGTGGTGTCTTGCCGCCTGTTGCCAGGGCGTGATATTGGTCGGGAATTCTCCGTCAAAGACCACCACCCGGTCGCCGCGCTGCCAGGGCAGGCACAGGGCCGCGGCCAGTACCCCGGCCGAGGTGTTGGCGATCAGTGCCAGATCTTCGGATCGTGCACCGATCAGGTTTGCCAACTGGCCGCGCAGCCGATCCCGGCAAGCCAGTTCTTCGGTATACCAGGCCATGCCCTTGCTGGCATAACCATCGAGTGAGCGCTGAACCGCCTCACGCACGGGCAAACTCGGCGGTGAGAGCGAGGCGTGATTGGCATATACACGGGGTTTGAGGTCGGGAAACAGACGGCGATTGCCGAGCTCGCCTTTGCGGTTTTCTGCATTGGGGATATTTTGAGATGACATGACGATCTCGCGTTGGATTCAGTAGGCGTCATTGTGCCTGTTTCAAGTACCTGTTTGACAACCGCCTGGAAGGTCTGCGATTGTTAGAAGCAGAGAATCCGGGCCAGGCAAACTGTTGCGCCCGGTCTGGACAAGGAGTATTCCTATCTGATGCTGGGAGCAATTGCAGGCGATATTATCGGTTCGGTGTATGAGCATTCGCCGGTCAAAACCACGGCGATCGAGTGGTTTGCACCCGGCTGCCGGTTTACCGACGATACGGTGCTGACGGTGGCCGTGGCTGATGCGATCCTTTCGGGTCGACCGTATCAGGAGACTGTGCGTGAATTCGGTCGGCGCTATCCAAATGCCGGCTACGGAGCATCGTTCTTCCAGTGGCTGGCGTCAGACCATCCGGCCCCCTACAACAGCTGGGGCAACGGTTCGGCGATGCGGGTCAGTCCGGTCGGTTTTGCCTTCAACGACGAGGATGAGGTGCTTGAGCAGGCCAGGTGCTCGGCGGCCATTACTCACGATCATCCCGAGGGTATCAAGGGTGCGCAGGCTACAGCGCTGGCGATTTTTCTGGCGCGGGATGGTCAGAGCAAGTCAAGCATCAAGCAACGAATCAGCGAACAATTCGACTACGATCTGGATCGCCGACTGGACGAGATTCGCCCGCATTACCACTTTGACGTGTCCTGCCAGGGCAGCGTGCCCGAAGCGATCATTGCCTTCCTGGAATCAACCGACTATCAGAGCGCGATCGGCAACGCGATATCACTGGGTGGCGATGCTGATACTCAGGCTTGTATTGCCGGTGGAATTGCCGAGGCGTTTTACGGATCCGTTCCCGATTTCCTGTCGTCCAGGGCGCTGCATCTGCTTCCACAGGACATGATCAAAGTCTCCACCGGATTTCGCAGTCGTTTCATGGTCAGTCGTTAAATCTCCCTTGCGGTCACAGGGTGACCGCACAGACCCCTTGCACATTTCCCGGTGAGGGAAATTCTGCTCCTATGCGTTTTATCCATACCGGGCCCGCACCGACGTGCTGGCAGGCATGCGATTCATCATCAAGGAGCAGTGGAACCATGGCTACAAAACGCCGCAAGACCGGCAAGAAGGCTGCAGGCAAAAAGGGCCTGAGTGTGCAGATTGAGGCACAGATTGTCGATGTCGGGCCTGAAGGAGAGTCTCCTCTTCTGGCTGCCTATGCTTTCAGCAGTGGCGGAAGATTGATCGGCCGCAGCGATGTCGAGGCCGGCAAGGCAGTCCGGCTGGAGCTGCGAGCTTCCGGGGAACCGGGTGAAGTCCGTGTGCTGGTTGGTCCCCGGCTTGATCTGGAAGACGCGGAGTTGCTATCAGCGCTGATTCGCCTGGAGGCGGCCGAGCGCATGATCAGGCCCGAGAGACTGGACCGTCTTGTCGTGCCGATTGACCGAATACAGTGGCACTGCTGGCTGCGCTTCTGCGTTGTTCGCGGTACGCTGGTCAAACGGGTCAACACCGGTGATACATCAGCCGAATTTCCGGTTTGCGGGGCTGAAGTCGAAATCTACGAAGTCGATCCGCTGCCGCTGATCTTGCCGCGGATACCAGATTATATTCTCGAGCATCTGCGTGAAATCATTCGCTTTCCGTTGCCGGACCCGAGTCCCGATCCATTTCTTTGCCGACCACCCACGCTTGGGCCATTCGATCGTCTCGATCAGTTGATTCAGGCTGGGGAGTATGAGGATGCCGAAACCCTCGAACGCGCAAGTCAGTCTGAAAAGCGGCCGCTCAGACAGTTCCAGTTTACCGGTCAGGAACAACGTATCGTCGGACGGCAAGAGGCGGCCGCCGCATTTCGCGGCGTGATGGATCAGCCCGAACTGGTACGAGCGGCCTCGATTGGCAGCTCCGCCTTGCGCGAGGCCATGATTGCCCACCCGAATGTGGTGCGACCGCTATTGTGTTTTCTCTGGCCGGCAGCAGTAACGACGAAACGTATTGCGACCGTCACGACGGATCAGTGCGGGCACTTCCGGGCCATTTTCTACCGTGGCTGTTCTTCCGACATTCCGGATCTGTACTTCAAGGCTTATCGCCGCATCGCATTCTGGCGGATCCCGATCTATACACCGACTCCGATTGCCTGCCATACGCGGTGGAATTATGTCTGCGGCAGCGAGGTCAAGCTGGTAACCACCAGTCCGTTTGCCAAGGTTTGCCCGCCGTGTTCGCCGGTCATCGCCCCCTCACATTGGGTGCTGGCCATGGCCGTTGGCAATACGTCACTGGCACGCCTTCACGGCGTGGGTAGCGAACTATCGGCCACGGCCCAGAATCTGGGTCTGCTCGACAACGGCGCACCCTGGGGCGGCTACCTGCGATTTCGCTTCGAGTTTGATCACGACCTGCGCACCGATCTCGGCGTTCGCTACTACCGGGTATTCTGGCGCAAGGCTGGCAGCGGCAATCCGTACGTGCCAATGAGCGATTCACAGCTTCGACACTATATGCGTGAAGACGGGCCGGATGATTTCTCGATCGAACCCTACGCACTGGGTCCGCGTACGGTCACTGGTACGGCCAACCTGTTCGAGATTCCACCGGCCGCCCCGCCAGGGTGGCCAAACTCACAGTGGGTGGTCGCCGATGCGGTGGTCAACGGTTCGAGTGCGAGCTTCGACTCGGCTGAATTCGCGCCAGCCGCAGAGTCCGGTCTCTATCAGATCAGACTCGAACTGTTCGATACGGACGGCACCAAGGTCAACGCGAATGCATTGGGAATCTCGTACCGGATTCCCGCAACCACCGATCTGACCGACACGATTCCAACCGACGATGCAGCGGCCATGGGTCTGGTAACGTCGGATGGATCATTGCGGTTCTTGTTACGAATCGACAACCACGCATGCACCGGTTCGATCGAAGCGGCACAGCTCGGATCGCAGTCGGTGGCCAGCGATGAATGCGGTGTGCTCGAGTACGCCTCATCGACCGAAACGGTTGATCTGCCATTCACGGCCTCCCATCCGAACGGGTTTGCGACCTATCAATTCAAGGTGGTCAAGGGCCTGTCGGTTGTTCCGGGTTCACAAAATTCGGGTCCGGTTGGTGCGCCACCGGGAGCCCGGGAGGTGAGTTTAACGACCGGTGAGTTGCTGGGTGCCTGCACCACGGCGGGCTTCGCCGCCGATCTTCGAGTGGAAGCCATGGCAACCAACGGCTGGAGTCGCCAGCGGCAGTACGACGTCCATCCACTGCCACGCCCGTTTGTGTTGACGCCTGAGTAAAGATGTGCTTGACCGGCCGGAGCACTGGTTCCGGCCGGTCAATCAATCGAAGGCTGTTCAGGCGGCAGCAATTCAACGGTTGGTATCCCCTCACGTTGCACGACGCTCAGGTCCTCCGGATCCTGAAGGTGAACCACAGTCAGATGACCAACCGTGCGTCTTGGCAGCGCCTGGCCATTGCTGATCCTGGGTCCGAATGGATAGCTGTCGACATCGGCATGGTCAGCGTGGACAAAGTGATAAAACGTCGGATACTCGGCGTGGATAAAACAGTGATCAATTTGATCCAGCCTGGGGTGCAAGGCCTTGACAATGGAATCCATGGATACGTAGATGCTCCAGTCCGCCGGCGGCTCTGCACCTGCAAGCAGTAACTGGCATTGTTGTGTTGGCAGATCAAGCTGCAGCACGGTATTGACAGCCTTATGGGCCAGCCGGGCATTGGCGCGGGATTGCTGCGCGAACTCGGCAGCATGGCGGTAGGATGTGATGGCGAATACCAGCAGCAAGATCAGTGTCGCCATCCCGGCCGCCATCGTCAGGATATTGGATCGGATATGCACAATAAACGCCAGGGCAGATGCCAGCAGCAGGGATAATCCGACCAGGCTCATGAAATAGAGTCTGGACTGCATCGCGGCTTCAACAGCAGTGGCGTCTGCGCTCAACGCCGCTGCGTTAAGACGGGCAACCGGCGCTTGCAGCAGGGCCGGGACAAGCAGCAAGCTCAGGCCAAGCAGAATGATCAGCCAGCGCGGGAAATCGTCAGCCTGATTGGTCGAAGGAGTTGGCCGGTGGATCAAGGCGAATGCCAGGACGATCAACAGACCGACCGCAGCCAGGCCTGATGCCAGGCTTGCCAAATCACTCAGACGCGCATTGAAAGTGACGTAGCCGATGGCCATGACTGGCCAGTCTGCAATTCCGTCCGCCAGTATACTGACCAGCGATTGATCAGCGGTAATGCCGGAACCGAAGGTGCCCAGAATTGCCAATCGCCAGATCAGGAATAATCCCACCGTCATCAGGATGGTCAGCGTGGCCAGGTGCGCTCCGCGATCGCCATGCATCCAGGCACGGTACTGGAAAATCAGCACGATGGCCGGCACAGCGGCCACGGCGGTTTCCTTGCTCAGGAGCGCCGCCAACAGCATCAGCGGCGCACCGGCCAGTCCCGCCAGGCCGACTTGACTTGCATGACCTGCGGCCAGGCGCAGCGCCAGGAGTGCAAACAGGCTGGCCAGCAGATCAAAGCGTGCCGACCACCATAAGGCGGTGCCAATCGCAAGCGGATGGCAGGCGAACAGTGCGGTTGCCAGGGTGGCCGGGATGGGGTGGATTCCGAGCGCGCGAAGCAGGCTGAAAAGGGTTGCCAGGCTGGCCAGAAACAGCCCCAGGGTCATAACCGCGTGCCCGGTGTAGTTGCTGTCGAAAAGCACCTGACCCAGCCAGAACGAGGCAAAGCCCATGGGGCGAAAAACAGCGCCGGGAAATACGAAATGATCGGTCAGGAAAAACGGCAGCGGTGAACCGGCCATTCTGGCCATGGCCAGTTGCATATAGTCATCGCGGCCCCAGTCGCCAAACAGGCCGGGCCAGAATACCAGGCTGGCCAGCGCCAGGACGGCAAGCGCCAGGACGAACTGGCTTGGATGAGAGCGCGTTGCTGGCCGCTTTGATATCGGACTATTCATGCACGATAAGGAGTATAGCAGTGGTCAAACGCTGTATATTTGATCATGAAATCCAACCTGACTGACAGATCGCCATGCGCCTGCTTGCCAAGTATGAAACCCGTTCGGAAGCCGATGAAAGGGCGGCTTTTCTCAAATCCTGTGGCATTGCCACGCACGTGACCGATATGGTTTCGATGCGCCCCAACCTGGCACATCAAGGCCAGTTTCGGGCGGGGCTGTGGGTGGTGCTCGAAGACCAGTTCAGGGATGCGACCGGTTTGCTGGAGAATCCGGACTTCGAGGTCCAGAACTCGCTGAGCGTGGACCAGATGGCGCATATGGAAAACGAAGGTACGACCGAGGCCAGAAAAACCTTGCTGAAGTGGTTGTTGGTCACGGCCGTGGGACTGGCCGCCATAACGGCTCTGGTGACAACGCTGGTGCCAGCCGGCTAACGGATCACTTCTCGAATCGGTCGGCGAACAGCGCCATGAACCATTCGTAGGCTCCGATATCGTGGCTGGAGCCGATTGGACGCGGATTGCCGAGCAAGTCTTGAGCTACATCCGGTAAATGAGTACCGGTATCGATCAACAAGCCGCCTTCCAGCGGAAAGAAGTCGGCCTGATCGGGGGCGACGAAGATTGCTGCCGGGCTGGCAACGATGGAATTCAAATCCTGGCCGGTCTGGTTTTGCCATTGGGTGAGATTGATGACACTGTTGCCATCATCAAGGGTGAAGCGCTGCATGACCAGGTTGTAGTCGCTTTCAAAATCAGTCAGCGCTGCCGGGTCAATGGAAATGCTGCCGCGAAAGCTGTGGGCATTGTAGAAAACATTGTTGAATGCCTTGTTGCCGGACGAACCGATGCGAATATTGAGCGCCCAGCGCCCGTCACTGGCCACCATCACGGTATTGTTCAGGACCCGATTGTTGGTCGACGGGCCGCCGCCGTCGATCTGGAACAGCGAAATTCCACTGGCGTGGCTGGCATAGATCAGGTTGTTGCGAATCAGGCTGTCCTGTACCCCATCCATGTTGATACCAGAGCCACCGGCACTGCCGTTGTTGTAGATGATGTTGTTTTCGACCAGCGCGTCGCTGATGATGCCATCGCCGCCGCCAACGTTGATGTCACCGTTCATGTGGATGCCGTTGGCGTTGTTGTCAAAAATCACATTGCCACGAATGATGGGTCGGTCGCTGCTGTTGCTGACGTAGATACCATGTTCATCGATGCTGCCGGAGGCCAGGTTGTTTTCGATCAGCAGGTCATCGCAAAAGCCGGTCAGAATGCCCCAGCGACCGTTATCCACCAGCACGTTGTTGCGCATTGTGACGTGTTCGCACAAGACCGCACGAAGCCCGGCGCGGGTAACTCCCTCGACTCGAAGTCCTTCGACTGTAACGTAGGACGCTCCCTCCAGATTGACGCCGTCCGGAGTAATCGGGTTGTCGCCATTGATGATCACCAATTCCTGCTCGAAAGCGCGAATGGCTATGGGTTGGCCTGCGGTCCCCGAGGTGGTCAGATGCATGCCGGCGTACTGGCCGGCGCGAATCAGCAGTTCATCGCCCGGACCGATCTGGCCGGCGGCATGCTGCAGCGTGGCCCAGGGCTGGCCAATGGTGCCAGGGTTGGCATTGTTGCCTGACGGAGCCACATAAAAGGTGGCCGCTATCAGCGGTGAGGCGGAAAGCATGCATGCCGAAAAAATGATAGTTTTCAGTGTCATGCGTGCCATCATAGCTGAACGTGCTCTTGAGCGCTAGAGCTAGAAGACTCCATTGGCTTTGAGGGTGCGGTACTGACTGACCAGCGCGCCGGGCAGGCGGTCGGGCTCGATATCCAGGTGGATAATGCCCAGTTGGCGCAGGTGTTGAGTGGCGTTACGGCGCTTGTGTTGATAAAGCACGCTGCCGGCTCGAAGCAGCGCGGTTTCCAGGCGCTCAGTCCGTGACCCGCGGGTCAGGCCGGGCGGGTCAATGGTCAGTTGTTCGCGCAAGTCGGCCAGCACGACCAGGTGGCGCTGGCGCATCAGCGCCAACGCCGGGTCCAGTTCGGTGTGATCTTCATCGCGCAGATTGGTCAGTACGACAACCAGACTACGCCGGCGTTGCTGCTTCATCAGGGTGGCAGCCGCGCCGAGAAAGTCCGGGTGTGCCAGGCCGGCACCCAGATCATAAACGGTCTCCAGCAACGCGCCGAACTGGCGTTGTCCGCGTCCGGGCGGTAGCAGGCGATCGCGTCCATCGGCGGCAGCCAGAGTCTGAAGGGCAACTTCATCACCCTGTTTGAGAGCAACGTGGCTGAGCAATAACAGTGCATTGAGGCACTGGTAAAAATGGCTGAGTGGACCGTCCATGGCGCGCATCCGGCGACTGCAATCGAGCAGGAAAACCACACGCTGGTCGCGTTCTTCCTGGTAATCCTTGGCGATCAATTTGCGCATGCGCGAGGTGGCGTGCCAGTCAACCTGGCGCAGGCTGTCGCCTTCACGATAGTCTCTAAGCTGGTGGAAATCCGAGCCCGATCCGCGCCGTTGCTGGAGATGAATGCCCAGCTCCTCCAGCCGGCGATCCCCGGCCAGGCGGCCGTACTGCACAATCAGATTGAAGTTCGGGTAAACCTTTACCGAGCTTTTGACGGGCAACTCGACCCGTCGCCACCACAGTCCCAGCGGGCTGCGCCAGGCCAGATGACAGCCGGGCAGGACCAGAGGGCCACGGCGGGTCGCGGTCGCCTGCCAATGCAGCGTATGGCAATCTCCGGGCATCATCGTGGTGTTGATCGGCAAGCCACCGGCGATGACGCTGGTCGGGTAAAGATCATGCACCAAAAGTTCCATCGTGCGCCGACCCCGATGACTGATGACCAGGCCCAGATTGACCGGGCTGTTGACCGGCCAGCGTTCCGGCAGTTGGCGCTGGATCGCAATGCCCGCATCCTCCCGCAGTATCTGCCAGGCATCGTAGGCAGCCACTAAAACCATGGCCGCTCCCAGCCACAGCCAGGTTGAGTAGCCAGTGGCCAGTGCATCGACCAGATGAACCATCGCGCCACCAAGCAGCCACAGCCCGACCACCCAGAGCAATCGGCGATCGGGTTTGATCAGACCACGCCCGTCGGGTGCAGCGGCCGGGTTTGGGGATGTCTGGTCGGCAGTCACTGGCGCGGTGCTTTCTGATCCTCGATCACCCGGGCCAGCACTTCATCCGGGCTCTGGCCTTCCATCTGGAACTCGGCGCTTAACATGACGCGATGGCGCAGGCAGGCAGTGGCGAAACGCTTGATGTCATCCGGTATAACAAAGTCTCGGCCCTCCAGTACCGCGCTGGCCTGCGCCACGCGAAGCAGCGCGATGCTGGCGCGGGGGCCGGCTCCGATGGTAATGCCGGGCCAACGACGGGTCGCCCGCACCAGGGCGACGGCATACTCGGCGATCTGATCATCAATCCGGACTTGTCGAGCGAGCTGGCGCAGGGCCAGCGCGGCCGCCGGGTCGAGCAGGGGTTGCAGAGTCTGGGACAGGCTGACCAGATCATCGCGCATGCCGGCCAGGTTCAGTGCAATACGCTGCTCGTGTTCGGCGTTGGGGTAGTCAATCAAGACTTTCATGACAAAGCGATCCAGCTGGGCTTCGGGCAACACGTAGGTTCCCTCATGCTCGATCGGATTCTGGGTGGCCAGGACCATGAACGGATCGGGTACCGCCAGAGACTTGCCTTCAATGGTGACCCGATGTTCCTGCATGACTTCCAGCAGTGCGGCCTGGGTCTTGGCCGGTGCCCGGTTGATCTCATCGGCCAGCAGTATGTTGCAGAACACCGGTCCACGCCGCAGCCGGAAGGTTTCACTTTTCATGTCATACATGGCATGGCCGGTAATGTCGGAGGGCATCAGGTCGGGGGTGAACTGGATGCGCGAAAACTTGCCGCCGACCACGGTGGCCAGGCACTGCGCCAGCAAGGTCTTGGCCAGGCCGGGTACGCCCTCGATCATTACGTGGCCACCAGCCAGCAGTGCAGCAAGTACCTGTTCGGTCACGGCGGCCTGACCGAGCACGACCTGATTGAGCGCATCGCTGATTGCTTGCAGTCGCTCGGCGGCCTGATCATGGGACAGGTGGTTGGTTGGTTGTTCTGAAGAACGGTGGTTCTCGGTCATGAAGCTTTCCTTGGTCAGAGCGCATGAATGATTTGATGATGCAAGGCGATATGGTCGGCGAGCTGGTCGGCAGTGGTGACAGCTTGTCGGCTGAGCTGCCGGTCCATGGCCTCGGCGGGGATACCGGGGCAGAGCCGTTGCAAGCGGCCAACCCGCTCGAGATGGCCCAGCGAGCGCCAGTCAGGGAAGCGCCGGCTGGCCCGCTCAGTCAGGGTTTCCTTCAGTGCAGCGATCAGCTCACGGGCCTGGTTGTGACGCCAGTCGAAGCGTGCGGTGGCCAGTATGTGAGCTCGCATCTGGGTTGCCTGGTTTTCGTTACGGGTCATGATCGGGCCCAGCCGCGGCAGCTGTGACCAGACCCAGAGTAACCCGAGGATGAATAAGCCGATCCAGAAAACGGGAGATTGCTGCCACAACCAGCCGAACAGACCGCCGGCAATACTGCGCTGTTGCAGGTAGATCGTTTTGATCGGGTCTCCGGTCAATGCGAGCAACAGGCGAGCGTGATCCGGATAAAGCATCTGGCTGTTGTGAAACCAGTAGCCGTCAGCCAACAGGGTAATTTGACCGTCGCCGAAGGCGTATCTGGCTATCATGGTGGTGCCGTCAGCGGATTGCCAGCGTTCGATTTTTTCGGAAGGCCGATTCAGGTTCAGCCCGTTTTCGGCCCAGATGCTCAACTCGCTGCGGTCCGGAAGTGTCAGGCCAATGGGTTGTCGCCGGTTACCCAAGGTAAAATTGAACGCTTTACCGTGGTTTGCTGATTGTGCGCTTTCGTCGTCTTGGGCCAGAGACAGGCAGTCGCGACAGCTGTCAATCTGAAAGGAATTGAGATCGTAGGATCGTTCACGATTGCTGGCTTGCGCGGGTGCTTCGGCGATCAGATGGCCGCCGCGCAGTAGCCATTGCTGAAGCTGGCGTGCTTCCAGCCGCGTTTGTTGACCCAGCCTGCCCAGCATGATCAGAGTGTGATCGCGAGCCGGCAAGGCTTCCAGGTTTTGCAGATGGTTCAGAGACCGGGTGCGGTGGCCTTGCTGCTCCAGCCAGCGCTGGGCAAGGTGGAATCGTTCGGTTTGCAGACGACTGTTTGCCGGAGAATAAATCGGCTCATCGCGATACTCTCCACTGACATACCAGTACACGCCCAGACCTATCAGGACAGCCAGGCAGGCCAGCAGAATCAGACGGTCACGCATGGATCGTTTCATGAGGCCGGGTTGTCCAGGCGCTCGAAATGATTCTGCCACTCGAGTCGAAGTGCACTGAAATCATCGGTTTTCGGCGGTTGGCTGGCCCAGGCCGTTTGTTGCCATAAACGAGTCAGCCTGGCAACAAAGCCGATCAGTGGTGCCGGATGCGAGGCGGAACGTATTTCAGCCAGAACTTCGGCTTCGGTGCGCGCCTCGGAATGAAGCTGGCGCGGCAACAGACGTGCGATGGTGCCACGGTATAGCAGACTCATGGCGAGTCGCGGTTGGCCGTCGTTCCAGGCTTGTTCGGCGGCGGCCGCGATATTGGCTGGCAGCGGTGCGATATCGGCGGCCAGGCGACGACGAAAATCGGTCGGCAGCGAAGGCCCGGTATGCCTCGTTGATGGCGATCTGAACGATTCAGGTCGCCAGCGCCAGGCCAGCCACAGTAGCAGCAGGACAAGTGCACTGATCGCCAGAAGTCGCAACAGGCCGGCAATACCCGCCAGATTCAGATCAAAATCAAACCAGGATTCGCGGTCTTTTTCCGGCGCACTGACCCTGACCCGCTGAACCTGGCAGAATTGCGCGTTGGGCTCGGCCAGAAGTTCTCCAAGCTGTTGTTCCAGCGGGTCGTTCGAATCGCTCAGCGCCTTGACCCTGGATTGCCACTTTTCGCACTGGTAGGGAAGAATTTGCTGTTCTTGTTGTTGTCCATGCTGTGATTGCCCAGGTCCGGAATCCTGCGCGAGGGCCGGCAGCCAGACCAGCAGCAAAAGCCCGGGGAATGTCAGTCGTGAAGCGATCATGGCGAGTGGGCGACTGTTCGACTGTGGCGTCGGGTGAGTTCCCGCAGCGCCGGCTCCAGATCCCAGCACTCCAGGCGACAGCGCTGATTGAGATACAGTCCAAATCCGCCTCCCAGGTAGAACGGCTCGACCATCAGGATCACCAGCAGATAGCAGGCGGCAAAAACCGGCCAGACCGATGCGGGATCGGCGATCGTGAATAACCAGTCCCAAGGTTCCATTCCGCCGGTCAGTGATTCCGGTATCAGCAGTGAAAGAGTAAACAGCAGCGCGATTGTCAGCGCCAATTCGATGCTCATTGACACGAAAGTCAGCCCTGAAGCGGCACCGCGGTCACCATGGGCCAGCGCGCGGGCACGTCGCCGGCGGCGCTCGCCACTCAGGCGCTCAAGCTGCCAGACAGGGAGTACGGCACTGCGACCTGGATGAAATCGATACCACAGCAGGCTGGCCAGATGACTGCCTCGCCACCAGAGCTTGCGATCGGCCAGAATACGCGACAGCCGGACAGGCTGGCCAAGCAGATCGTTGCTGAGCAGATGGAGCACCGGCCGGTCCAGGCTGGGTTTGAGCCACCACAACACGAGCAAGGCCAGCGGCGGATAAACCAGGCTGGCGATCACCGCTAGCAGAACCGGAATCACCAGTCCAACGGACAACAGGCGAATGATTGCCGCCCAGTTGGCGCGTGCCAGTTGAAAACCCAGGTCGATGGCCTCGCCCTGGGATCGTGGGCGCATGACGATTCGGTCAGTCTGCACGGTCAAGCTTCGTGGGGCCGCGCCCGGCCAGCAGAAAATAAGCGATAACCATCAGCCACAGCAGGGTGCCGACCAGGTACTTGATTGACACCGGAGCGGCGCTGGCCGACCAGAACCCCTCAAGCCCGGCGGCCAGCAGCAGCATGGCGATCACGCCGTAAAGCAGACGCACCGCGCGTCGGGCACCAAAGCGCAGGGCGTCGAGTCGACTCAAGCCACCCGGTATCAGCAGACTGATCCCCATGCGTGCGCCGGCAGCTCCAGCCAGGGCAATCGCCGGCAGTTCGAATGCACCGTGGCCAATAACAAAGCTGGAGAAGTTCTGGTGATAACCCTCAAAGCTCAAATGAGCGGCAACCGCGCCGATCTGGATACCATTGAACAGCAGAATCAGTGCAGCACCGATTCCGAAGACCAGCCCGGCGGCAAAGGTTCGAAGGGCAACGCCGATATTGTTCATGATATAGAAGGCGAACATGACCAGGTCGTCCTCGGCGCTGCGATAGCGCTTGTGTTCGCCGGAGTACATCGACTCATAGGTATCGACCATCTCGGGTGTCAGCACGCGGTAAACAAACTCCGGAGTTGAGCCGATGTACCAGAACAGCCAGATCATGGGTCCAAACAGCAGCAGGCAGGCCAGCAGGCTCAGGCGCCACTCGTGGCGCACCAGCAGCGGAAACTCGCGGCTGAAGAAGCGCCCGATATCGCGGCTCAGACTGCTGCGCGGCTGATACAAAAAGGCATGGCCCTGCATGACCCAGTGCTCGAGACGGTCGACCAGGCTCAAGCTGTAGCCGCGAGTCCGTGCAAGTGCCAGGTCGTTGCACATGGCTCGATAATTCTCGGGAAAACTGGCCACTTCATCGCCCGAGTCCTGGCGCGCGTTCCTGCCTCGTCGCAGCGCTTTGAGCTGGCGCGCATACAGGTCCCATCTGGCCTGGCGTGCGGCAATGAAATCGCGTTGTTTCATGCCTTTCCGCCTTGCAGTGCACGAGCCCAGGACATCACACGTTGCACGCCGTCCAGACCGGACTGCCTGGTCAACGGTGCGAGCAGATTGGCCAGCTCGGCTGCTCGATCAGGATTGAGTCGCTTGCTGCGTTCGGCCAGGGCCAGCACCGTGCGCTGTTCATCAGAATTGAGTGTCACAGGCAGCAGTTCGGACGGGCCGTCGGGCAGATCCTGCACCATGGCAGGCTGAAGCTCCAGATGGACGACCAGTGTGCCTGCGGCCAGATCGCCGAGGCGTTGAAAATGCCGGTTGCAGAACATGCTGATCAGGCCGGTGACGTAAAACAGCGGCAGAAAGTCGATCTGTCGAATGAGGTTCCGGATGATCGAGGCACCCCAGTTGACCGGGGTGCCATCCTGAAGCAGAACTTTCAGGCCCATGGATTTTTTTCCCGGTGTGGCTCCATGGGAAAAGACTTCGAAAAACACCGGATACCACCAGTTGATCAAAAACCAGGCAATCAGTATCAATGCCATACCGACATAGCCCAGGAAAGCCAGCAAAAAAACCAGGGCGATCATGATGCCGCCGCGAATCATCAGGTCGATCAACCAGGCTACGGCCCGTGGGACGGGACCGGCGGGGTTGAGCAACAGCTCGATCCCATCGGGCGTTTCAACGGCCTTGATGGTATCAATCGCGCGTGGCATTGCTACCTTCTCGGCCAGGCTGTCGGGGTTCAGGCATGGCTATCGGCCAGATAGATATCCCGATAGGCGCTGTAGGTGGCGCAGGTGAGCAGCGGATAAACAATCAACAAGCCCAGCCCAAGCGGAATGAGCCCGGCAATGAACAGCGCCAGCCCGACAAGGCCATATATCAGAAACGGAAGAATATTGCGCAGGCAGCCGACAAAACTCCACTTGATGGCCTCAATCGGGTTCATCCGATGCTGTGTAATCAACACTGGTGCAAACCATATCATCATCATCAGCGGCAACAGCAGCGCCATCATGACCAGCATGCCCAGCACCAGTCCGAAGCCCAATGCGCCAGGGTCGGGATTGGTCCCGAGAAGAAACGTCAGTGACCCGCCGAACAAAAACATGACGATGCCACCAGCCATCATGGCCACGATCGATGCGACGATATAAATCAATGAGGCGATGGCCAAGGGACCAAAATGCTCGCTGAAGCCGGCAAACAGATCTTCGAAGCGCACTTCGCCGTCCGTATACATGCGGTGACAACCGATCATCCAGCCGCCGATAAAGATTGGCAGCAACATGCCGCTGAGCAGACCAAGCACTGGCACCAGGCTCAGTGCAATAAAAATGGCACCGGAGACAATAAACATCAAAATCCAGATTCCCATCGCGCCTTTGAGCAGTTCCCAGCCACCGCCAATCCAGCTGGCTCCACGACCGGCAGCCACCGTTCTGGGGTGTTCCAGCAACGCGCCGGTCGAGGCGTTTGCGCTGGGCGGGTCAATATCGGCTTCTGGTGGACGATAGGGGTTGGATGATTCAGTCATAATGAGCTTCCGTTGAATATTATTAGTATATTGCGAATTGCTGATCGTTTTGAACCAGGTTGACAGTCGCCAGTTCGACGGGATCGGTTACAAATCAACGCTGATCCGCGCAACAACCCGCAAGGCGCGCTGGCGAGCCAGTTCGGTCGTTTCGCCCAGGGCCAGTGCCACGCCCATGCGCCGTCGTCCATTGACTTCAGGTTTGCCGAACAGGCGCAGATCGGTTTCGGATTGGTCCAGCGCGGTGTCCAGGTTTGTGTAGCTGACCGCGCTCGACTGACCCTCAACCAGCAGGGCGGCAGATGCGGCCGGGCCGCGCTGGGTAATGTGCGGAATCGGAAGGCCCAGAATGGCGCGGGCGTGCAGATCGAATTGGGACAAATTCTGCGATATCAGAGTGACCATGCCTGTGTCATGCGGTCGGGGTGAAACTTCGCTGAACCACACCTGGTCACCCTTGATGAACAACTCGACCCCGAATAATCCGTGACCACCCAGGGCATCGGTGATGGCACCGGCGATACGTTCGGCTTCCATTCGTGCCATTTCGCTCATCGGCTGGGGCTGCCAGGATTCGCGATAGTCGCCGTCTTCCTGGTAATGTCCAATCGGTTCGCAGAAGCGTGTGCCGCCGGCATGACGGACGGTCAGCAAGGTGATTTCATAATCGAATTCGACCAGCCCTTCGATGATCACCCGCCCCTGGCCGGCGCGCCCGCCGCTCTGCGAATAGTCCCAGGCCGGGTCGATCTGTTTTCGATGTCGGATCAGACTTTGACCCTTGCCCGACGAGGACATCACCGGCTTGACCAGGCAGGGCAGGCCGATCTGGTCAATGGCTGTGTCGAATGTTTCGCGATTGCCGGCAAAGCGATAAGTTGATGTCGGCAGTTTGAGTTCTTCGGCAGCCAGGCGGCGAATGCCTTCCCGATTCATGGTCAAATGGGCGGCGCGAGCGGTGGGGATGACGTGATGCCCCTCGGCTTCCAGCAGCTTGAGCGTGTCGGTGGCGATGGCTTCAATTTCGGGAACAATCAGATGCGGCCGATCCAGCTCAATCAGTCCGTGCAATGCCTGGCCGTCGAGCATATCGATTACGTGGCGCCGGTGGGCGACCTGCATGGCCGGTGCATTGGCGTAGCGATCCACCGCAATGACTTCACAACCGAAACGTTGAAGCGAGATCGCCAGCTCCTTGCCAAGCTCCCCGCTGCCGAGCAGCATCACCCGCGTGGCGGTTGGACTAAGCGGAGTTCCAATGGTGGTCATGGTGCTATTTGAATTCTTCTTGGCAATTGATGAGTCTACCCGGATTCGCAGTCTGAGTTCCATCCCAGTAGACGCATCGACTGGATCCAACTGGCGCGAAAGGACTTTCCAACTCGCATGAGAAAGTCGATAGACGGTACCATGGACAGACCCTGACCCGCCTGGATTGATCATGTACAGACTTCACTTGATTCCGCCGCTGATGGTCGCCCTGGTGATATCGCCTGCGTCCGATCTGCTGGCCAATTCGGCCGAAGCCCGCAAGGCTGCCGTATCGATTGTCTCCAGCATCACCGGGCCGGAGTGCGAGTTCCCCCGCAACGTCAACTGGCCGCTTTTGGTCGATGGCCATCGGGTCGCGCAGGCCGAACGCTTCGGCCTGTGTCCGAACTGGCGGCCGAGAATGCTGGTGGCCCGAATTGAAAATGTTTATCCGGACGAGTTTGCATCAGATCACTATCATCGACTGGGGCTAACGGGCACACGGGTCTTCCTGGTCGACGTTGTCATCAATGCGTCGAATCGGTCTGAATCGTACCTATCTGCTCGAATACCGACTTTCGATGGGCCATTGGCCTGAACGTCTGGAACAGACCGGGCTGAATCCAGCGACACTTTACAGTCACGAGATCGAAGCAGTAAAACTTGGCCGCGACGGAACGATACGAGTTCGGCTTGCGCAAATTTTCGGCAACGGAAAGTTTCTCGAACTCGTCCCGTACGAGCAAATGTCAGGTACCTCCATGCGCTGGCGCTGCCGCTCCAATCTTCCGTACGTCCTGTTGCATGAACTTCGCGGACTGAATTGCCAGGCGGCGCTTGCTCCGGTTGATACGGATTGATCTGATTCAAGCTGAGCGCTTTGACCACAAAATAAACGCACATCTCTCAGTCATTCTATAGGGGACTTCAACCGTACTGATCCAGATTCTCTTGCGCTTAGATACCTTCGAGCATTTGGTGGTGCCGGGTGCTTCGGGCCGGCCGGGGCGATCGGCAGGGTAGATTCGCCCGGTTCCCGGGAGCTTTGGGGCCCACGAATACCGGCTGTTGAGACGGGTCGTTGTGAGGGTTTCTTGATAATTCCGTGGCCGGCATGGATGCTGATGGTTCTGCGAAGGCTGCCGCGCCCCGCCCGGCCCGAAGCACCCGACACCCCCCGATGCAGCAGAC
>CAZFYM010000041.1:0-31882 GCA_964523755.1 uncultured Wenzhouxiangella sp.
TGACGCTTTGGAGACGCTCTGAACGTGTGTGTATTTATGCCCAGGGGTACTTAGGGCCCGCGCAACAATAACTTCCGATTTTCACATCCCATTGGCACGGCGCTTGTGCTGCGGCCCTCCGGGAGCCACTGTGCCGGCGAGTCCGAGCTGGTCAATGGCGCCAACAGCGCCACAGAACAACGCCGACTGACCCGAGACTACTTTGATACTCTGGCGGCTGGTCTGCCAGTGAACGACCGATTGCGACCCACGGACGAAGTTGTAGAGCGCTTGCGGTAAACCGCTGCAAGTGCTCTCTAATTCACGAAATACTCGGGTTCACTTCAGCAATTCCGGGTTGATGTTGACCGAATGCGGTCGACTGAGTGCCTGCAGGCCCAGCGGTGAAAGTGCAATCGAACCATTGCCGGAACGACGGTGGCCGATCCAGCCCAGCCGGGCGTCGACGAAATTGCAGGTATTGACATAGACCGTGC
The DNA here is from genome assembly GCA_964523755.1 of uncultured Wenzhouxiangella sp. Taxonomy (GTDB): domain Bacteria; phylum Pseudomonadota; class Gammaproteobacteria; order Xanthomonadales; family Wenzhouxiangellaceae; genus Wenzhouxiangella. The sequence goes on from CAZFYM010000041.1 coordinate 477, forward strand.
CCGAGTGCATGGCACGGATGTAGTGCTCGGCGCGGGCGCGCGCACGGGTGAAAATCGAGCTGGTCAGACCATAGTCGGTAGCGGTGACGTGCGCGATGGCCTGCTCGTCGGAATCCAGCGCCATGATGGGCAATACCGGGCCAAAGCTCTCTTCGCGCATCACGCGCATGTCGTGGTTGCAGCCATCCAGCAGGGTCGGCTCCAGAAACAGCGCGTGGCCGACTTCACGGGTATTGCCACCAGTCACTACCCGCGCGCCGTGCGAGCTTGCGTCCTCGATCAAATCGACCAGGCCAGCCACCGCTGGACGACCGCCGAACAGCGGGCCCAGCGTGGTGTCGGCGACCATTGGATCGCCCTGGATCTCGGAGCGCATGATCGCCCGCGCTCGTTCAACAAAATCTTCATGAATGCTTTTGTGGCAGTAGACCCGCTTGACCGCGCAACACGATTGCCCGGAATTGTGCAGCCGGCCGATCTTGACCGCCCAGAATGCGGCATGTTCCAGATCAGCATCCTCAGCAATCCAGGCGGCATCGTTGCTGCCCAGTTCCAGCGAGCACTGGATAAACGGTTGACGCACATCGTTGTGACATCGGCGGGCAACGCTGGCACTGATCTCGCGCCCACCCCGGACCGAGCCGGTAAAGATGACATGATCGATCTCGGCCTCCTCGATGATCCGGGCCGAGGTGTCGAAGTCGACCATGACCTGTTGTACCAGTGGCTCGATTCCGTCCAGCCTGCCAAAAGCCTGCGCGAAGTGCTGTCCGACTGACGGGCAAGTGGTGTGCTTGAGCAGCACGGCGTTGCCGGCCAGCAGCGCACTGATGGTGCCATTGATGGCACAGAACAGCGGGTAATTCCACGGCGTGATGATGTAGATCACGCCTTTGGGTCTAAATTCGATGCGGCCCTGGAAGCCGTCGTCGTGCCAGAGCTCGAGGTCGACCGCCTGCAGCGCGCCGCCTGCGGCGAAGTCGCACATGGAGTGCGCCCGCGCGAGCATGAAATTCAGCTCGCCGGCAGCCTCAGCCAGTGGCTTGCCCATCTCGCGGGTGATCCCGCCGGCAATTTCATCACGGTTGCGCTCAAAATACTTCAGCGCCTGACGACAGGCCTCGGCGCGTTCGGCAACCTTCAGACCTGCCCAGGCCCGGCTGGCTCGCTGCCCGGTCTCGACCCGCTCGTGCACGGTATCGAATGATTCCGCTTCGGCGCTAAACACGCGCTCGCCAGTAAACGGGTTGTCCAAGCTGATGATCGCCATATACCCTATCTCCCAGGTTGTGCAAATGAAAGCATTCTCGATGGTTGCTTCGCTGTAATCAACCTGCTCTTTGCAACCGGTCCTGGTTTCTTCTTCCTGGTTTCCTCTATTCCGGTTGACTCAATCGCTTTCATCGCGTTCAACCCAAATTGGTGTCACATGACTGCAATCCCGACTGAACAGGGATTTAACAATTTCCACCTATGCTCCGCTCCTGATTACACTTTTCACGGAGCGCTTCAATGACTAGTCCAGTTCGCAGCCACAAGGCTCGTTCCCGCTTGTATCTTTCCATCAGCGCGGCGTTAGCGCTGCTGCTGCCATGCCAGATCGTTCTGGCACAGGTCGTCGGCACCGTGACTGACCCGAGCGGCGAGCTGCTTTTCGAGGGGGTCCGGCTGGAGATCCGCGAAACCGGCACCGAGGCGGTCACGGATCGCGAGGGCCGTTTCCGCATTGATGGTTTGCCTACTGGCAATTACACTTTGGTGACCCGGTATCTGGGCTTCGAATCACGCGAAATCAGCTTCGACTACACTGCCGATACCCTGGAAAACGTCAACATTCGCCTGGAGCTAAGCGGCGCGGCGACCATGGATCGCATTTGGGTTCGGGGTATTCGCAGTGCCGAGTCGCGCGCGCTCAATCGACAGCGCGCCGCGGACAACCTCAAGAACGTGGTGGCCGCGGATTTTGTCGGCAAGTTTCCCGACAAGAACATCGCCGAAGTGGCCAAACGCATTCCCGGTGTCGGCATTCAGCGTGACCAGGGTGAAGGCCGCTTCATCAACCTGCGCGGTGCGCCGATCGAATTTTCCAATGTCTCGGTCAACGGCCTGGTGCTGCCTTCGCCCAATCCCGGCACCCGCGCACTGGACCTGGACACCATCCCGTCGGACATCATTCAGTTTCTGGAAGTCTCCAAGACCCTGACTCCCGACCAGGATGCCGATGCAATCGCCGGCAACATCAACATCGTCACCCAGGGCGCGTTCGACGTCGGCCGACAATTCCTGCGCTCAACCATCGCCGGCGGCCAGAACCGGCTGGGTCGCGGTGACCGCGAAGAAGCCAGTGTCACCTGGGGCAATGTATTCGGCCCGGAGGACAGAATCGGCATTCTGCTGTCGGGTTCATTCCAGAGTACCGACCGGGTCACGCACAATATCGAACACGTTTTTTCGCGGCAGACCGACGACGATATCCTGTTGCTGGAAGAGACGGAGATCAAGGACTACGAACTGACACGCGAGCGCATGAATTTCAGCGCGCGCCTGGACTACAAATTGAGCGACGCCGACCGGGTATGGCTGTCTTTTTCGCGCTCGCGCTTCGAAGACGAGGAATTTCGCAACGCAACGGCGATTGACTGGGAAGGCAATCATCGCGCCGGCGCCACTCAGGCCGGCGGCATCGCTGATGGTGTGCGCATCACCAAGGAATTGCGCGACCGAACGGTAACAAACACCATCACCAATGTATCCACTGGCGCGTCGCTGCAATTCAACACCTTGCAAGCAGACTTCCTGGCCGCCTACAGCGAAGCAAAACAGGAATTACCGATCCGAACGCAGTTTGCTTTTCGTAGCGATCGCCTGACCCTGGCTTATGATTTTGCTGATCCGGATTTTCCGATCTTCACCCAGCTCGACGGCAATGACCAGCCGATCCGTCAGGATCTTCGACTGGATGAAGACCGCTTTTCGTTCCGCAGCTGGGACCCGCGCTTCGAGGGCTCGGAGACAGAGGAAATCACGCTCAAGGGCGATTTTGAACTGCCGCTGTCGGTGGCATTTGCCGACCAGTCCACGCTCAAGTTCGGCGCTCAGGCCCGGCTCAAGGAGAAGTTCAACAATGAGACACGATTGCGCAATCGAGATGGTCGCAATTCACCCCAATTCGCCGACATTACCGGTGATCGTGATTCCAACAATTTTGGCCGGTTCAATAGCGGCAGAATCATCCGACTCGATGCCATTCGACGCTTTGCTGATCAATTCGACGATGAATTTCTGGCGCTGCGGATTGAACAGTCGATTACCGCCGACTTCGATGTCGACGAGGACACCTATGCCGGTTATGTGATGAACACCATTCGATCCGGCCCGATCAATATCGTTGCCGGCGTGCGTGTCGAGCACACGCGTGTCAGTTCCACAGCGAACGCGTTCGATGCCGATACTGAAGGTTTCAGTCAGCGCAATGACGGCCAGAACTACACACGTGTCTTTCCCGGCATCAACTTCAATTACGAGCTGAGTGAAAACAGCATCGTGCGCGCGGCATGGACGACCGGACTCAGCCGACCCAACTTCGATCTGCTGGTGCCCTTCGCCATCACATCCGATGACGATCGCGAGGTCGCGCGGGGCAACCCGGACCTCGATCCGACCTACAGCCATAACCTCGATCTGATTTACGAATACTATCTGCAGCCGGCTGGCCTGATTTCGGCGGGGGCGTTCTACAAGCGACTCAAGGACCCGATCTTTTCGGCCGTCAGCATCGTGTCCGACGGGGGTCCATTCGACGGATTCGAACAGGAACGGCCCGAGAACGGCAGCAACGGCGAGCTCTATGGCTTCGAGCTTGCCTGGCAACAACAACTGGTCTTCCTGCCCGGCTTCCTCAGCGACTTCGGCGTTTTCTCCAACTACACCTGGACCCGGTCGTCGGCCGATCTGCCGTTCGACGCCGGCTCATCACGCCTGGAAGGGACCAGCCGTCACACTGCCAATGCCGCCGTGTATTATGAACGCGGCGGTTTCAACGCGCGGCTGTCCTACAATTACCGGTCGAAGTTCCTGAACTCGTTCAATGTCAATGACCCGGAGTTGAATAACTTCTGGGACGCACGCGGCGTACTCGACCTTACCGTCAGCTATCAGTTGACCGACTCGCTGGAAATCTTCGGCGAGGGCTCGAATCTCACCGACACGCGCCAGCGCCGCTTCGACGGCAGCCGGGACCGGGTCAACGAACTGGAGGAGTTTGGCGAAAGCTTCTTGATTGGCCTGCGTCTCTCGCTGTGAAAGGACTTAAGCCAGATGAAAATATGTAACTTGCTTGTAGCGGGCATGCTCGCGCCCGCCTTGTTGCTGATGACGGGTTGCGATTCCGGCACGACGGAGTCGGCCGGGGATGCTGCCGAGCCATCGGTCGTGATTGCCGAGCGCTGGATGAGCCCGCGCAACGAAGACGATAACGTGGATTCAGTGGCGTTATGGCGCAAATCCGCAGACGAGAACCTGGTCTTCGCCACCGCCAAGTCGACCGATGTGATTCTGGTTCTTGATGCCAGGAACGGACAGCAAATCGATCGTATCGGAGGCACCGGCAATGCACCCGGTCGCCTGCTCAGACCCAATGCCGTAGCGGTGGCCGATGACCTGCTGTGGATCGTCGAACGCGACAACCGCCGCCTGCAGGTCTTAAGTCTTCCCGATTATCAGCCACTACTGCTGACCGGCAGCGACGTGCTGACCAAACCCTATGGCCTGTGGGTGCAATCGCTTGATGACGGCTGGCGGGTGTTCGTGACCGACTCGTACGAAACCGAAGATAAGCAAGTTCCACCAGATGAGCAACTCGACCGCCGGCTGCATCGCTTCGATATCGAACGGACGGCCGACGGCAGTCTCAAGGCAAGTCATGCCGGGGGGCTCGGCCCGACCACTGGAGACGGTCGCCTGCTCAAGGTCGAAAGTCTGTGGGGAGACCCGGTCCATGATCGGCTGCTGGTCGCCGATGAGCACGAATCCCGGATCAATCTCAAGGTATTCGATCTCGAAGGCCGCTTCCAGCGCACGCTGGGCAATGGCATTCTTCGCCACGAACCCGAAGGGATCGCCTTGTATTCTTGTGCAGACGGGAGCGGCCTGTGGATCGTGACTGATCAGGATCCGGAGGACAACCGCTTCGTGCTGTTCGACCGGGTCACGCTGGAACACGTCGGTGAGTTTCGCGCTGAGAAAACTCGCCACACCGACGGCGTCTGGCTGCACAATCAATCCCTGCCCGGCTTCGACCTTGGCGTATTCCTGGCCATCCATAACGACGGTAATGTCGCAGCGCTGGACTGGCAGGCGGTAATGCAAGCAACACAGCAGTCCGGCTGTGACTGAATCGACAAGGACACCTTTCATGCCATCCCGAAGAACCCTGCTCAAAACCACCGCCACCACACTGGCGTTTCTCGGCCTGCAACGCCTCGGACTTGCCTCCACCGCCGCGCCACTAAGCGGCTGGCGCCAGTTCGGCCCACCCAGAACCGATCCGTACGGCATATTCAACCTGCCGCCAGGATTTCACTATACGGTGTTATCGCGAGTCGGACAGCAGATGGACGATGGCTTGCTGCTGCCTGGTGATCAGGACGGCATGGCGGCGTTTTCGGCCCCCGATGGACGTGTCATGCTGGTTTGCAACCATGAGTTAAGCCACCATCAGAGCGAGATCGGGCCGTTCGGCGCGGATTTTGGCCTCCTGGATCGCATGGATTCGGCAAAACTATTCGATCCGGGCCGCCAGACCCCCTGCCTGGGAGGGACGACCAACCAGCTCTACAATCCGGCCACGCGCCGTATCGAGCGCTGCTTTCTGAGCCTGGCCGGCACCCAGCGCAACTGCGCCGGCGGGCCGACGCCCTGGGGTTCCTGGCTGAGCTGCGAGGAAACGCTCTCAAGAGCGGATGCCGAGACCTATGCGAGCGATCATGGCTGGGTATTCGAAGTGCCGGCCGCCGCTCGCAGCGTCACCGCCCCGGAACCGCTGCGCGACATGGGTCGATTCAATCATGAAGCCTGCGCGGTCGATGCGGCCACCGGCATTGTCTACATGACCGAGGACCGCAGCGACGGCCTGTTTTACCGCTACATTCCGAACGAACGCGGTCGACTGGCGGCCGGCGGCCGCCTGCAGGCGCTGGTGCTGAACGACCTTCCCGGCGCCGACACCCGCAACTGGTCCGAGCCCGGCGCACCGGAAATCCAGCTCGGCGCTCGGCTCAAGGCCGACTGGATCGATATGGACAACGTCGAGGCCCCGGACGACGACCTGCGCCAGCGTGGGCGAGCGGCCGGTGCGGCCATATTCGCACGTGGTGAGGGGCTCTGGTTCGGCGAACGCGAAGCCTGGTTCGCCTGCACCAGTGGCGGGCCGGATCGCCTGGGGCAGATCTGGCGCTACCGGGTCGATGAGGGTGAAGCGGAGCTGTTCGTGCAGTCTTCCGATCCGCGCTTGATGAAGAACTGTGACAATCTCACCGTCACGCCCTGGGGCGATCTGATGGTCTGCGAGGACCGGCCTGATGGCGCATCGCTAATCGGTGTCACGCCGGAGGGCGGGCTGTATGAGTTCGGGACCAACGCATTTTCCGATGCCGAACTTTGCGGTGTGTGCTTCTCCCCGGCCGGCGATACGATGTTCGTCAACTTGCAGGACGACGGGCTGACCCTTGCCATCCACGGACCGTTCCCGGTCTGAAAACAATCAGGCGAAATCACTCGTTCTCGAACGGATAGCGCACCCAGCGGCGCTGGTGCCAGCTCCACAGTTTCGGGTGCGCACGAATATGGTCATCGACCAGACTTGAGAGCACCGCGACATTCTCCTCGGTGGAGTTGCTGCCTGGCAGGTGAATCGGCTTACCGACACGAAACTCCCAGCGCGGCTCCGCCGCATCAAGCAATATCGGAAACAACGGGACGCTGTGCTTTTCCGCCAGCACGGCCGCGCCTGGCGGCATGCTGACCTGCTTGCCGAGAAACCGGCTGCGAACACCGCCGTGCTTGTGGATCTGATCAATCGGGATAAAGGTAAGCCGGCCCCGCTTGAGCGCCTGATCGAGATGATAGAAAGCGGTAAATTCCGGTCGCGCATCGACGATCTTGACGCCGCTTCCGCGGAAAATGTCGCGGAAGAATCCGCTTGGCAGCTTGCGAGATTCGTAAGCTACCACCGTAATCGGCAAGCCCAGCTGATCGAGCGCGAGCAGGAGCGCGAAGATATTGCCGGAATGCATCCCCAGCAGCACCGCACCCTGTCCCGATTCGGCCTGCTGCAGCAGCGCTTCGACCCCCGCAACTTCAACCGACTCGAGGATTTCCTGCTTTGGTACGGCGGCACAGGCCTGGGCCATGATTTCGAGTGCCGCACGGTCATTGATTCGATACGCCTTGCGCAGCCAGTCACGCACTTCGGCATCGGTGGGTTTACGGCCATACAAGCGCGCCATTTGCGCGGCGAGCTTGCGCCGCAGCATCGGTGTCGTGAAATGGTGCAGGCGACCCAGTCGATCGCCATCGCGCTGAATTGCCGCCAATCCAAAATGGCCTCGCCAGCGCACATAGCGACCCAGAACCCGGACGGCCAGTCGCCGGAGCTTGCGCTTGAACCATTTACTCCGCGGGGCACCTGTTAGCGCGACTTCAGGCATCGACTCGTTGCTCGTCCAGGTAAGCGGCCAGATCATTGACGGTCGGATAATCAAACATGTCAGTGATTTCCAGCCTGGCAGGGAAGTGCTGCTCGATTTCCTCGAACAACTGCGCCAGATCCAGTGACGACAATTCCATCTCGAAAAGATTGTCATCAACACCAATCTTGCGGTTGGTGACGACCTCGTGACAAATGGCCAGCAGTTGAGCGGCGGTTTCTGCGGCCTGGCTGCTTTCAGTCGTGGACGTTTCCAGCATTGCGGCCAGTTGCCGGCGCTGCCCATCGAATTCACCCTGGCCGGCGGACACGGCCAGTTTTCTTCTCTGCAGCTTGCCACTGGTGGTCTTGGGGATTCGCGGGACCGGAATCACAGTCGCCACAACGCCCAACTCCCGGTTGACCGTGCCGATGATCTCGCGCGCGATCGGCGTCAAGGCTTCGATACTGCCGCGGTGCAACACGAAAATCCCCAGCTGATCCGATTCAATCCCGACAAACCTCACCGGGGCTGCGGCCAGCTTATTCAGGTCCAGCGACTCTACCGCCTCGGCCAGCACCGCTTCAATATCCTGCGGGTAGAAATTCTGGCCATTGACGAAAATCACCTCATCGGCCCGACCGGTAATAACCAGTTGCCCTTCATGCATGAACCCAAGATCACCGGTATCGAGCCAGCCGTCTCCGACCAGCGCCCGCGTGGTTGCCGGCGGATTCTGGTGGTAGCCTGAGGTCACGTTCGGGCCACGAATCAGCACCCGGCCGACGACATCCTCATCTGCTGGATTACCCTGATCATCCGCGATACACACTTCGGTATCCGGGATCGCGCTGCCCAGCAGCACCAGCTCGAGCGCGTCTAGTGCATCCGACTCGATCGCCCGGACAGGCTCTCCAGGCGCAAGAGAATCACGAGCAACATGCAGCGTTTCCATACCGATGTCCGGCTTGGGAAAGGTCATGGCCAGGCTGGCTTCGGCCAGGCCATAGACGCAGAACATCGCTTCGGGTTTCAGGCCAGTGCCGCCCAGCCGTTCGAGAAAGCGTCGGGCCAGCGCCGGTGAAATCGGCTCGGCACCGTTGTAGATCAGCCGTACGGCCGAGAGATCCAGATCAGGCAGGCCCTTGCTGTCGATCGCGCGCAAGGTGTGTCGATAGCCGAAATTGGGTGAGCACAGAATGGTGGCACGCACTCGGGCTGCGGCTTGCAGCCACAGCAGCGGGCGCCGGGCAAACAGGGCGGTGGGCATGATGTAGTGGTCAAAGCCGTTGCCCAGCATGGTCAGATGAAAACCGATCAAACCCATGTCATGGCTCAGCGGCATCCACGACAAGGCCACCTCATTGTCGTGATAGCCCGATGCGCAACTGGCCGAGCGGATATTGGCCAGGATGTTGGCATGAGTCAGCACCACACCCTTGGGATCACCGGTCGAACCCGATGAGAACTGAATAAATGCTCGGCTTCCAAGTTTAATCGCAGCCGGTTCGGCAGTGTGCCGGCGCGGCACGATACCGCCATGGCAATGCGCCGCGATGCCTTTGACGCCTTGTTGATCGGCATGCCGGCCGATGCGTTCTTGCAATTCCGGCGTGGTCACGATCGGTACCTGACCTAACAGTTGCCAGATGCGCACCAGCTTGTTCAGCGCAGCGGCTGTCGCGCCGGCGGCCAGCGGCACGGGCGTGATGCCGCCATACAGCGCAGCCCAGAAAAATTTCAGGAAGCGTTCATTGTCGTCGACGAAAAGGATCAGATACTGGCGCTCGGCCAGGTCTCGTTCCTGCAGTGCGGCGAGCACGCGCAGGGCTTGCTGACGAAGCTCGCCGAACGACAGGGTGCGGGTCTCGCTATCACCTTCGATCAGCCCGATCCGGCCACGCTCGCTTGCGCGCTGATCCAGCAGGGCAGTCAGGGTTTCAAATTGCATGGTTCAGGCGGTTTGCGCAATTGTGGTTGCAACACGATCCCATTAGCCGCGCGCAGGTTGACCCTGGCTTCGATCGCCGGTGACTCCTTGCCGGAGATCGAGAAACGCATTTTCGGTGCCAGAATGGCCAGATGGATCATTATTTCCATCATCGCCATCGGCTCGCCGATGCAGCGCCGGGGACCCACGCTGAACGGGATATAGGTGAATTTCGGGATTATACCCTCCGAAACGCTGCGGGTGGAACTGTTGGGGATTTCTCCAGTAGCCGGGATGCCCATGGGTGATCCACGGACAGATGAAGACCTGACTGCCGGCCGATACGGGGAACCCGGCGATTTCATCGTCTTCAATCGGCCGGCGTGAGAACAGCCAGCCGGGTGGATACAGCCGCAGGGTTTCTCGAACCACCTGGCCGGCCAGGCATGCGCGGCTGCCAAAGCCGGTTTCCTGTTTTTCTCCGGCACAGGATTCAACCCATCTGTCGACCGGCATGTCAGCCAGATAGTCAGCCAGTTGATCGGCCACATCCGGATTTTGCGCCAGCAGATACCACATCCAGGCCAGCACGCTGGCGGTGGTTTCGTGACCGGCAACGATCAGCGTCATGACCTCATCGATCAACGCCTTGTCGTTCATCGCCTCACCGCTCTTGCGGTCGCGCGCGCTCAATAACCAATCTAAAAAATCAGCCGGCAGGTCATTCTCTGCAACGCCGCGCGCACGGCGCCGGTCGACGATCTCGCGCACCAATGAGGTCAGCGCGCGGAATCGGGCGGCAAACTTGAGATCGCGACGGGATTCTTCGGTCAGCAGCGCGAAGGGATTTCCACCGTTGGCATACAGGGCCTCAAAGTCCGGACCAAAGATCGCGCGCAGGATAATGGCAAGCGACAATTCACTGGTGGCTGTGGTGACGTCCACTGTCTCACCGTTTCGTGCAGCTGTCTGCCAGCGCTCCAGCAGGAGGCGGTTTTCCGCGATGATCATCGGAATATGGGTCTGCAGCGCACGCCGGTGAAAGCCGGGCTGCAACATCCGGCGCTGACGATGCCAGAAATCCCCCTCGCTGACCATGATGCCATTGCCCAGCAGAATGCGCACCCGCTCCAGCCCGATGCCCTTGGTGTAGTTACGGCTGTTGCCGTACAGTACGTGGCGTATGGCGTCCGGGTCGTGGATTACCCAGGACGCGTGACCTTCCGGACCCGGCGGAATCCGGCAGACATCGCCGTATTGCCTGAACCAGTGTTCCAGACGCGTTCGTGTTTCCTCACCCGGACCAAGCGGGAAATATCGGTCCGGACCCGGCGGCTGATCAGACGCGATATGGTGTCTATGGTGCTGGTTGCTCATGGAAAGAAGTCAGTCGTTAAGTCATGGTGGCTGTCCCTATCAGACCCGGTGGGAAGAGGAATTCATTCAAATTGGAAATACCAGGCAATGCCTCACCACACAAATTACCGACCAGGCAAGCAGTCGCTCAGCTCCCAAGCGCGGCCAGTGCCGGGAGCTCCTTGCCTTCAACGTATTCCAGGAATGCTCCCCCCGCAGTGGAGATATAGTCGATGCGGTCGGCGACGTGGAATTTTTCAATCGCCGCGATGGTGTCGCCGCCGCCGGCCAGGGTGAAGCCGTTGCAGGCGGCCACCGCGTGGGCAATGGCCTGGGTACCGGAGTGGAAGGCTTCGAACTCGAACACGCCCAGCGGACCGTTCCAGATCACAGTACCGGCGCTTTTGATGATTTCGGCCAGGTGGCCGGCGGATTCAGGGCCGATATCGAGGATCATTTCGTCAGCATGGATTCGGCTGACATCGCGCAAGGAAGCATGCGCTTCCTGGTGAAAGCGTTCGGCGGTCAGCACATCGGTGGGTAGCGGAATGGCCGCGCCCTTTTCCTCAGCCTGTTTCAGCAGGGCTTTGGCCGTGTCGACCAGGTCGGGCTCGTGCAGGGAGTTGCCGATGCGATGACCGGCGGCGGCCAGGAAGGTGTTGGCAATGCCACCACCCACAATCAGCTGATCCACTTTCTCGATCAGTGCTTCAAGCACTTTGAGCTTGCCGGACACCTTGGCACCACCTACGATGGCGACCAGCGGGCGGGCCGGATTGGCCAGGGCCTTGTCCAGGGCAGCGACTTCAGCAGCCAGCAGCGGTCCGGCACAGGCAACTTTGGCCTGACGAATCACGCCTTCGGTCGAGGCCTGGGCACGGTGAGCCGTGGCAAAAGCATCCATCACCAACACATCGCACAGGGCCGCCATTTTCCTGGCCAGCACCTCGTCGTTGGCCTTTTCTCCTTGCAGGAAACGCACGTTTTCCAGCAACACCAGTTGACCAGGCCGGACAGCGACACCCTCGATCCAGTCAGCAACCAGATCAACTGGCTGACCGAGCAGGTCGGTCAGCAATTCGGCCACCGGCTTGAGCGAAAACTCCTCGGCAAATTCACCCTCGGTCGGGCGGCCCAGGTGCGACATTACCATCACCGCTGCCCCGGCATCCAGCGCCTGGCGAAAGGTTGGCAGCGATGCCTTGATACGCGCATCACTGGTCACCTTGCCCTGCTGAATCGGCACATTCAGGTCCGCGCGAATCAAAACCCGCTTCCCATCGATATCCATCTGATCAAGCGTTTTCATGCTGGTCCTCCGCGCAACTCCATATCTTCAATGCTCTTTCGAAAATCCATAAAGCCTCATGCAAAGGCGCCAGGGCGCAATGGTCGCAAAACAAGAGAATTGAGATTTTCATTTCGTGCCTTTGCGCCTTTGCGCCTTTGCGAGATGCTTTTGAAGCTTGCTATTGGCACACAGTTTCATTATCAGGCATTGGCCAGGACGGTGGCGGTGTCGAGCATGCGGTTGGAGAAGCCCCATTCGTTGTCGTACCAGCTCAACACCTTGACCAGCCGGCCGCCGGAGACCTTGGTCAGGCTGGCATCGAATACCGACGAGCGCGGGTCATGGTTGAAATCGATCGACACCAGCGGCTCGTCGTTGTAGCCCAGAATGCCCTTGAAATGACCTTCGCTGGCCGCCTTGACCACGCGGTTGACTTCCTCAACGGTGGTGTCGCGGCTGGCGATAAAGGTCAAGTCGACTACCGAGACATTGATGGTCGGCACGCGCATGGCAAAACCGTCCAGCTTGCCGACCATTTCCGGCAGCACCAGGCCTACGGCCGAGGCCGCGCCGGTCTTGGTCGGAATCTGGCTCATGGTGGCCGAACGGGCGCGGCGCAGATCCGAGTGAAACACGTCGGTCAAAACCTGGTCGTTGGTGTAGGCATGAATTGTGGTCATCAACCCGGATTCCAGGCCGATTGTGTCGTTGATCGGTTTGACCAGCGGGGCCAGGCAGTTGGTCGTACACGAGGCGTTGGAGACGACGTCGTGCTCAGCCTTGATCACGTCATGATTGACGCCGTAGACCACGGTTGGCAGATCCTTGCCGGCCGGTGCCGAAATCAGCACCTTGCGCGCACCTGCTTTCAGATGCGCCGAGGCTTTTTCCTTGCTGGCAAAAAATCCGGTGCACTCCATCACCACATCCACGCCCATTTCGCCCCAGGGCAACTGGGACGGATCGCGCTGGGCCAGCACCTTGATACGGTCACCATTGACGACCAGATCATCGCCGTCAACCTGAACGTCGGCATTGAACTTGCCGTGTGCGGTATCGTAGCGGGTCAGATGGGCGTTGGTCTGGGTATCACCCAGGTCATTGATCGCAACGATCTTGATTTCATCGGTGCGATTCGACTCGTACAGAGCACGCAGGATGTTGCGGCCGATACGACCGTAGCCATTGATGGCAACCTTGATGGACATGAGATTTTTCTCCGCAATAAATGGAATTCTGGTATCCGTGAATTGTACTTGTACGGAGGCTGCGGGGGAACCTTAAAGGTTTCTTTTTGCCCTGACGGGCTGTTCACTTGTGTGCTCGATGGAGTTTTGGCCGCTATCGAACGGTGGGATGGTTTGGCCCTGACGGGACGCTTTATCAAATTCAACTTCAAAGTCAAAGGCGTTTCACCCACGCGCTTCGCGCTTTCTGGGCGAGTTTCTTTTGGATCGACTGCCAAAAGAAACCCGCCCCTGAGCGGAGCGGGGGCGGAACGCCTTTGACTTTGAACTTCGCGCCGCAAGGCGCAAAAAAACTATCCCATTACCTTTCGAACGGTAGCAACCACGTTCTCGGCGGTGAATCCAAATTCGCGGAACAGATCCTCGGCCGGTGCGGAAGCGCCGAAGCGATCCATGCCGATTACCTGGCCCTTGTCGCCGACCAGGTGGTGCCAGTACAGGGAAACACCTGCTTCGATGGCAACCCGGGCCGTGACGGATGCCGGCAGGACCGATTCACGGTAGTCGGCATCCTGGCTTGCGAACAGACCCGGGTTGGGCATGGAAACCACGCGCACGCCCATACCTTCCGATTCCAGTGCGATAGCCGCGGACACGGCCAGTCCCACTTCGGAGCCGGAAGCCATGATCAGCGCATCAACCTTGCCATCGCGGGCTTCGCGCAGGGTGTAGCCGCCGCGTGAAATATTGGCCAACTGCCGGGCTTCGCGCGGCTGATCGGGCAGGCCTTGGCGAGTGAGCACCAGAGCCGTCGGCGCCTGGCGGCGCTTGATGGCGGCGGCCCAGGCGGCCATGGTTTCGGCCTTGTCGGCCGGACGCCAGACCTGGAGATTGGGTATCAGGCGCAGAGAGGTAATGTGCTCAACCGGCTGATGGGTCGGGCCATCCTCGCCCAGACCGATGGAGTCATGGGTGTAGACATGGATTGCCCCGGTGGGAATCAGGGCCGACATGCGAACCGCATTGCGCGCGTAGTCGGAAAACACCAGAAAGGTGCCGGTGTAGGCAATAAACCCGCCGTGCAAATCCAGGCCGTTGGCAATCGCTGTCATGCCAAACTCGCGCACGCCGTAGTAAATGTAGTTGCCAGTGGCTGCATCGCTCATGATGTCGATGCTGCCCGACCAGTCGGTGTTGTTCGATCCGGTCAGATCGGCCGAACCGCCAATCAGTTCCGGCAGATGGGGTGCCAGCGCTTCAATCGCCATGCCGGAGGCTTTACGGGTAGCAACTTTCTTGTCGTCCGCCTGCATCTTTTCCAGCGCTTCGGCCAGCAGGTCATCAAAACCCTCGGGCAAGTCACCTTTCATGCGTCGCTGAAATTCGGCGGCTTGTTCCGGATTGGCTTTGGCATAGTCCTGCCACAGCGACTGCCACTGTTGCTCGGTCTGCTGACCGCGCTCGCGTCCATCCCAGCCGGCACGAATGTCATCCGGGATCTCGAACGGCGCATGTTGCCAGCCCAGAGCCTCGCGAGTTGCGGCAATTTCCTCATCACCCAGCGGCGCACCATGTGTGGCTGCCGTGCCAGCCTTGTTCGGCGAGCCAAAGCCAATGGTGGTTCGGCAGCAAATCAGCGTCGGCTGATCCGAATTGGATTTCGCTTCCCTGATCGCCTGGTCGATGGCGGTCGGATCATGGCCATCGACCGCCTCGATCACTTGCCAGCCATATGACCGGAAACGCTCGGGCGTATTGTCGGTGAACCAGCCCTTGACTTCTCCATCGATCGAAATGCCGTTGTCGTCGTAAAACACGATCAGCTTGCCCAGGCCCCAGGTGCCGGCCAGCGAGCAGACTTCGTGTGATACGCCTTCCATCAGGCAACCGTCGCCGGTGAATACCCAGGTATGGTGGTCAACAATCGCATGATCACGGCTGTTGTAGCGTGCGGCCAACAGCTTTTCTGCCAGGGCCATGCCGACCGCATTGGCCAGCCCCTGCCCCAGTGGCCCGGTGGTGGTCTCGATGCCCGGTGCTTCACCGAATTCCGGATGCCCGGCGGTTGGTGAGTGGAGCTGGCGGAAATTCCTGATGTCATCCATCGACAGCTCGTAGCCGGTCAGATGCAACACCGAATACAGCAGCATGGAGCCATGCCCGTTTGAAACCACGAAACGATCACGGTCCCACCAGTTCGGGTTGGACGGGTTGTGCTTGATATGGTCGTTGTAGAGCACTTCGGCAATATCGGCCATACCCATGGGCATACCGGGATGGCCGGAATTGGCACGCTGAACAGCGTCCATGGAAAGCGCCCGAATGGCATTGGCGAGCTGGCGACGGTCGGTCATGTTTTTGGGCCTGAAAAAGGATTTGAAGATGGCTTGGATCGAACAATCGGGCATTGTGCCGCCTGCCGCCCCCCGGAGCAAGACAAAGCGTGGAATTTTCCTGAAAATCAAAAGCTGTCCTGGCGTCATTGCGTATGAAGATTCTGGGTTGCGCCGCGACCGCGATTTCGGGAATTGGGCAGGGTGCCGGCATTGACTTTGTCCTGGTCGCCGTCGAGTTCGCGACGGGCTGCCTGATATCTTCAGGTTTTCTTATGAATTTCCGGCAGTTGGGTTGTTTTTTTGCGTGCAGTCCTAGAAAAGCTCTGATAGACTTTAATTCGGTTGAACGCTAAACTTTTTATTCAACCCGTGTTCGAATCAGGGGCTGGCCAAGGAATCTGTCTCGGAACCATGAAAATGTTACGCCCTTCAATGCTTCTGCTAACGCTGGCAACGCTCTCTGGCGTTAGTTTTGCCCAGCAGCCGAACCAGGGTGATTTAATGGATCATCGCCTAATGCTTTATCCTGGCCAACCGGCTGCAGGATTGACGGCGTATGACCGACAGGGGCTACCGGGTTTGCGTCCCAGGCTGAGCATGAGTATCCCGCTCGATACCAGCGGCACTGCGTCCGCTTCAGCGGCGCGTAGCAGCACTTTTTCCTGGTCGCTGGAAGCCTGGCAGCTTAACACGGCAAGCCTGGCGCACATTCAGTGCAATCAACACACCCTGACCAATGATTCCTACCTGGCTCAGGACTGTCGTTTTGTCGATCAGCCAGCACCGGACGATGCAATCAACTTGATGCAGGTGCGCGGAGAGTGGATGGCGGCGGCCGGTCTGCGTTTGGGTGTCGGCGCATTTCGCGCCCAGCCAGAGCCGGAATTCCGTTCACCCGTCCGTCATTCCTATCTTGGATCGCCTGACTACCTTGCGTCGTCAGAATTTGGTCAGCAGGAACTGGTCGACGGGGTTGATGTGAACTTGAGCTTTGGCATCAGCACCGATTATGTCGGTGATTTCCTGATCGGCCTTCAACTTGCCCGCTATCGTCAGCGTTTGACCCTGAACGAACTGGCTTTCGGTCGTGCCCCGATAGGCTCCATGGGCATTCGCGACGTTGACAACAGCTACATTAACAGTGCCCAGCTTGCGTTGGGATGGCGCATGGGCAGCTTCCGTGGCGACGTTCTCGGGCAGCACCGCCAATCCTCACTGTTGGTTGGCGACAGTTACATCCCGGCCGAATTCAACACATTCGACCTGGAATTCTCGTGGCAACCCAATAACAGTTCCCTGAGCATCGGTATCTCGAATATTCTGGATACTCAACCTCGCTCCAACGATCTACCAGCCATCGGCAATGAAGATCCACTGGATCAGGTGTTTGGCCGCATCCCCTATGTGCGTTACAAACACGACCTTTAATGCCTTGAGTTTCTCGATCATCAGCTTTTGAATCGGACGGGTCTAGTGTACCCCGGCTGGCCGTAGCCCTGCTAAAACAGGTAGACTGTTATGTTGTAGTCATTCACGAGTTTGAAAGCTTTGATCATGAAACCCACGCTTCTCGCCTCCGGGCTTATTTTGCTTGTGTCGTCGGCCGCCCTGGCTGATCCTGACTTTTCAACGCTTGAAGAACGCATGACCGGTCAGGAATTTCGCAATACCGGCCTGTACAAACTGACCGCCGAGGAACTGGCCGCGCTCAATCGCTGGATTCGCCAACGCTCCCTGGCTGAAGGCGAGGTGATGGGTGATGCCAGCGAAGGCGGTGCTACCGGAGACGGGATTACCGACCGCCGCGGTCTGGGAGGCTCTGAAAAAGACAATCGTCCGATTCGCTCGCGCATCGTCGGTTCTTTTTCCGGCTGGGAAGGCAACACGACTTTTGAGCTCGAAAATGGCATGGTCTGGCAGCAAACCGATAACGCCTCATTTGTCAGCCGCGCCATGGAAAATCCCGAGGTGGAGATCAAACCGGGTCTGTTTGGAGGCTGGTACCTTCGGGTGGACGGCTACAACAGCTCAACCCGAGTGCGTCGGATTCGCTGACAGAACGCGGGATTCAGTGATTCCCGCGCTTGCGCTGTAGCCGCAACCACAGCATCCACAGGCGTGCCAGCAGATAAACCACCGCGCCCAGCAGCAATAAGGCGAACGCTGTTACCGGTGGCGGCAACTCCCAACCGTAAGTGCCGGAGGACCACCACCAGGCAGCACCGGCAACCGCCATCGTCAAGCCCAGGTAAGACAGGGTCAAGGCCCGATACAGCAAGCGTTTCCAGCGGCGTGTGGCCAGGCGCTCCTGATCTTCGGACGACAGATCTGTCAAGGCGGTGGCGCAATGCGGACACACGCTCATCAGACTCGAAATTCGGCGACGGCAATAGGGGCAGTTGGTAAGCGCCATTGAGGTCAGATCCCCGACAGAGTGTGGCCAAAGAATAACGTATCGGCGCCGCTCATGATGCATCACGGTCTTGATCATAATCGCGATCAGGAAAAAATCGCAGCGTAATGGCCAGACCACCTTGGTCACGGTTGGCAAAGTCGATCCGCCAACCGTACAGATCGCACAAACGCTTGACAATAGACAGGCCCAGGCCGGAGCCCTTGCTGCCATGAGCCTGACGTCCACGAAAATGACGATGGAACACCTGTGGCAGCTCATCCTCCGGAATACCCGGGCCGGTGTCGAGAATCAATATCTTGCCCTGATCAATACGAACCCGAACCTCGCCTTTGGCAGTATAGCGAACGGCGTTGCCAATCAGGTTTCCCAGAATCACGGCGATAACGGAATCTGGAGCAATCACGCTGACCGGCTCTATCGGTTCAAACACCAATTCAAGCTCGCGCTCACTGACCAGGGGCCGGTAATTATCCAGCGCCTGCTCAGCAATTTGACCGACATCCTGGGCCGGCATATCGTCCTTGCCACCCTTTTCAGCACGCACCAGATGCAGGAGCGCGGAGGTGGTATCGGAGGACTGGCGCGCCGCGCGCGTTATTCGCAACAGCCGCTCCCGGTTGCGTTCGGACAGGTCCGGTTGGCTCAGCATCAGCTCGGTAGCGCCCGAGATAACGGCCAGTGGTGTGCGCAATTCATGCGAAACATCGGCATTGAACGCCTTGTCACGTTCGACCAGATCCTGCAGCCGATGCGCATAGTCGTCCAGGGCGGCTGCCAATTGGCCAACTTCATCATCCGGAAAATGCGGTTTGAGCGACCCGTGCGCAGTGGTCTCATCCAGTGCCTCAAGGCGCCTCGCCAACGCCGTAACCGGAGCCATCACGCGCCCGGCCGACCACACGCCCAAAGCCAGGGACATCAGTGAGAAAAACACAACCACGGCAACCAGCCCGAGAACCAGTCGCCGGGAAAGCTCACGATTATCGGAAACGTCATAGGTCAGAAAGACCCAGAAATCATTCTCCTTGGCAATGGCCACCTTGAAGAAACCAGCGTCGGTTTGTACATCGTGCACGCCAGCCGGAAGATCCCGAAAGGGAGTGGGAACAATACTGGCTCGATCCGGCCGGGTCACGTATCCCTGGATTCGAGTGTAAAACGGTTCAACCAGGGTGGGATCAACGCGCAAGTCTTCAATGTATTGGCTGACTTCGTCCGCCAGCGTTCGGGCAATCAACGCATCTTCCAGCCAGCTTTGCAACAGCAGGACTGCCATCGCAAACAACGCGCTTAACAGCGCTCCAAACAGCCCGAATGAAACAATCAGGCGGCTTCTAAGTTGCCTGCGAAACTTCATCCTGACCGACCAGACAGTAGCCAATCCCGTGACGAGTGTGAATCAGCGACGTATCGAACGGCTTGTCAATGACAGCTCTCAATGTATGAATATGAACACGCAGGCTATCACTGTCCGGTAACTCCTCGCCCCAGACATGATGTTCGAGATCACGTCGGGTAACCACGGCCGGCGAAGCGCTCATCAGCTTTTCAAGCAACTTCAGACCGATTGGATTGAGGTCAATTTTTTTACCTGCGCGACGCACGGTCAGCGTTTCGAGGTTGTACTCCAGATCAGCCACCTTGAGTTCGCGCGGCTTGATGCGACGACCCCGGCGAACCAGAACCTCCAGGCGCGCATCGACTTCCTTGAGCTCGAACGGCTTGACCAGGTAGTCGTCAGCCCCGGACTCGAATCCGGCCAGCTTGTCATCGAGCTGATCGCGAGCAGTCAACATCAGCACCGGCGTTTCCTTGCGCACGTCTTCGCGCAGTTTGCGGCAGACCTCTAGCCCGTCCATGCCCGGCAGCGCCAGATCCAGAATAATGGTGTCGAATTCATTAACGATAGCCAGATGAAGACCAGTGATGCCATCGTAGGCATAGTCAACTTCGTGGCCGCGGTCAGACAGAAAATCGCCGAGATTGGCAGCAATATCGCGATTATCTTCGATGATCAGTATGCGCATGCGTCTTCAAGTCTTGCCTGCATCTGGCAGATAAAAAATGACCCAGGCGGATGGAGCTCCGCCCGGGCCCACGTTGCCCCGTAACCGTCGGTGCAGTCGCTTGCGAACCACTGGAAAGTAGCACCGACGGGTAAATGTTAAATGCAGGCCGGTTAACAGAATGTTAACCCGGTCACAAAATCTGGTTACCGGTTATCCACCAGGTTAAGATCCTGCAGCTTGCCGCTCAGCGATTCGGAATCAGCCCCCTCGCTGAGCTTGACCGCCAGGCGTACGTCGTTGGCCGAATCAGCGTGGCGCAGCGCTTCTTCGTAGGCAATCGAGCCGTCCTGATAAAGGCGCAACAGGCTCTGATCAAAAGTCACCATGCCGTGATGGGTGGAATCTTTCATGATCGACTTGATTTCCTCGATCTTGCCCTTGCGAATCTTTTCCTGGATCAGCGGCGTATTGATCAGAATCTCCAGGGCAACATGACGTCGGTTGCCATCAATCGACGGCACCAGTTGCTGAGCAATCACGGCCTTGAGGTTAAATGACAGATCCAGAAGCACCTGACTATGCCGATCTTCCGGGAAGAAGTGGAGAATGCGATCCATGGCCTGGTTGGCGTTATTGGCGTGCAAGGTGGTCAGGCACAGGTGACCGGTTTCGGCGAAGGTAATGGCATGCTCCATGGACTCGCGGGTCCGGACTTCACCGATCAGAATGACATCGGGTGCCTGGCGCAACGTGTTTTTCAGCGCCACATCAAACGAGTCGGTATCAATGCCGACCTCACGCTGGGTCACCAGGCTCTTGCGGTGCTTGTGAACGTACTCGATCGGATCCTCAATGCTGATGATATGGCCCGAAGCATTGCAGTTTCGATGCCCGACCATGGCCGCCAACGTGGTCGATTTACCCGTTCCGGTCGCGCCGACCAGCACGATAATTCCGCGCTTGGCCATGGACAATTCGGACAGCGACGGCGGCAGGTCCAGCTCCTCGAAGGTTGGAATCTGGGTTTCGATGCGACGACACACCATACCCACGCTGTTGCGCTGGAAAAACGCGCTGACTCGAAAGCGCGCAACCCCTTCCAGGGAAATGGCGAATTGACACTCCTTGGTGGTCTTGAACTCCTCACGCTGATTGGTCGTCATGATGCCGTTGATGATATCGACCACGGTTTCATGGCCAAGCGCATCGCGTGTCAGCGGCTTGATCTTGCCGTTGACCTTGATACAGGGCGGCGCGCCGACGGTTACAAACAGATCCGAACCGTTGTTGTCATGCAGCTTGCGCAGCCAGTCCTGAATGTTGGTCTTCATGTCAGTCTCCTCAAAAATTCATTCCGGCCTCCGCGATCAGGCCAGTGTTGCCTTGTTTTGTGCCTTGCGCATGGCTTCCGGCTTGGCCACGATGCCGCGGCGCACCAGATCGACTAGGGTCTGATCCAGCGTCGTCATACCCACATTCTGGCCAGTCTGGATAGCCGAGTACATCTGGGCCACCTTGTCCTCACGGATCAGGTTGCGGATCGCCGGTGTAGCGACCATGATCTCGTGTGCGCCAACTCGACCCCCGGAGACACGCTTGAGCAAGGTCTGGGAAATCACGGCGCGCAGCGATTCGGACAACATTGATCGAACGATCGGCTTTTCCTCCCCCGGGAAGACATCAATGATTCGGTCGATGGTTTTCGGCGCTGATGAAGTATGCAGCGTGGCGAACACCACGTGGCCGGTTTCGGCCGCCGTCAAGGCCAGGCGCACCGTTTCGATATCGCGCAGCTCGCCAACCAGAATAATGTCCGGATCCTCGCGCAAGGCCGAGCGCAAGGCCTGATTGAAGCCGTGCGTATCGCGCTTGACCTCGCGCTGGTTGATCAGGCAGCGCTGGGGGGTATGCACAAATTCGATCGGATCCTCGATCGTCAGGATATGACCGGGAACGGTCTTGTTCAGATGATCAACCATGGCCGCCAGGGTGGTGGATTTTCCCGACCCGGTCGGTCCGGTAACCAGAATCAGGCCGCGCGGTACTTCAACAATATCCTTGAAGACCGCCGGCGCCTGAATATCCTCCAGGGTCCAGATTTCATTGGGAATGACGCGAAATGCCGCGCCAATACCGCGATGATGATGGAAGGCATTGACGCGGAAGCGTGCCAGCCCCGGTATGTTGTAGGAGAAATCAACCTCCAGATTGGCCTCATAATCACGTCGCTGGTGATCATTCATGGTCGAATACACCAATTCGGCCATCTCCTTGTTTTCGATGGCTGGCGTATTGATCCGATGAATATCGCCATCGACGCGTATCATGGGCGGCAAACCCGCCGAGATATGCAGGTCGGAGGCCTTGTTCTTGACCGTAAATGCCAACAGTTCGGTAATGTCCATGATAATCCTTGCTCGTTGCGATTGAATCCGCCGGTCGTCAGGAGCTTTTCTGGCCTTTAGCCAACCCGCCCCCGGCGAAACCGCTACCAATGATCAGGCACGATCATCAAACACTTTGAACCGATACTAGCCCGATACTTTCCCGATACCAGCCCGATACTAGCCCGATATTAGCCTATGTGCCCGCCGAATCAAAATCCCGCTGATCGTCTGCACTCGGTCCGCCAGCGAATCGAACGTGTCTGCGGCGAGCGTCAGCGCCCAGCGTCCAGTGTACGCCTGCTGGCCGTCAGTAAAACACAGCCGGTGGAGAAAATCCGTGAGCTGGTTCACCTTGGACAGAAAGCCTTTGGCGAAAACTACGTTGACGAGGCCGTCAAAAAGATCAGGACTTTGTCCGACAGCGAGCTGGAATGGCACTTTATCGGGCCGATTCAGTCCAACAAGTCTCGTCTGATCGCCGCACATTTTCATTGGGTAGAGAGTGTCGATCGCCTCAAGATCGTCCGACGACTGGCCGATCAACGCGGTGCCGAACTCGGTCCTCTCAATGTTCTGATTCAGGTCAATCTGGACGATGAGATCCAGAAAGCCGGCTGCCGCCCGGAGCAGATTGATGGACTGGCAGAAGCTATTGCCGAACGTCCCCAACTGCGCCTGCGCGGCCTGATGGCGATACCCGCGCCACGCGACAACCCGACCGAACAGCGCCGGGTTTTCCGGCAGCTACGCGAACTTTTCGATCGTCTTGCCGAGCATTACCCCGAAGTCGATACGCTGTCGGCCGGCATGTCCGGCGACCTTGAAGCCGCCATTGCCGAAGGCAGCACCCAGGTACGCGTCGGCACCGACCTGTTCGGGCCTCGCCCCTTTACTCACCCACTGCATACACCGACAATACCCGCATGACTTCCAACCTCATCACCTTCATCGGCGGCGGCAACATGGCCCAGGCCCTGATTGGCGGGCTGCTTAAGGCCGGGTCGCCGGCCAGTAACCTGATTGCTGCCGACCCCAGTCCGGAACAGCAGGCGCTGATCACGCAGACTTACGGCATAGCAGTCCAAGCCGACAATGCGGCCGCAGTCTCGGGTGCAAGCGCCGTGGTTCTTGCCGTAAAACCGCAGGTCATGACCGAGGTCCTGAATTCCATCCGCGGCCATCTCGATAAAAACGCCGTGGTCATCAGCGTCGCCGCAGGCATCACGCTCGGAACACTGGCGCAGACACTGGGCGAAGCGCAAGCCTGTGTCCGGGCCATGCCCAATACCCCAGCGCTTTATGGTGCCGGTATTGCAGGGCTGGTGGCCAGCAAGAGCTGCCGTGCGGACGATCGCAAGCTGGCCGAAAGCATTCTGGCTGCGGCGGGCCGCACCGTATGGATCAGCGAAGAATCGCAGATGGACGCGGTAACGGCTGTCTCCGGTTCGGGGCCCGCTTATTTCTTTGCCTTTACCGAGCACCTGGCCGAGGCGGGCATGCGCGCCGGCCTCTCACCGGAAACTGCGCTGAAGCTGGCCCGCCAGACGGCCATCGGAGCCGGCCGGATGCTGGCCGAATCCGACCTGGACCCGGCTCAACTCAGGCGGCAAGTGACCTCGCCGGGCGGCACGACAGAAGCGGCGCTGAAGAGCCTGGCGGCCAGCAAGATGGCCACCATGATTGAAAACGCAGTAGCAGCCGCCACCCGGCGTGCTCGCGAACTGGGAGAAAGTTGATGAGCTCAGCGGCCGCCGCGTTCGCCTTCCTGGTCGAGACTATCGTCCAGCTGTTTCTGGTCGTGGTCATGCTGCGCCTGCTGCTGGAAGCCGCTCGGGCCGATTTCTACAACCCGGTCTGCCAGGCATTGATCCGTATCACCGATCCGGTCATCAAGCCCTTGAGCAAGCTGCTTCCAAGGGTCGGCCGTGTCAATCTGGCCGGATTGGTCGTGTTATATGCGGTTCAACTGATTGGCCTGGCGCTGGTTAGCCTGATCATTGGCTCACTCTTCGATCCGGTGTTACTGGCGCTGTTGACTGTCCTGCGGCTGGTGCGTTTGCTGCTGGTGCTCTACATCGTGCTGATCCTGGCCGGCGTCATCGTGTCCTGGGTAGGCCAGAACGTCCGCCATCCGATCATTCCGCTGCTTTTTCAGCTCACCGATCCGGTGCTGGCGCCGATCCGCCGAATTCTGCCCCCACTGGGCGGTTTTGATCTGTCGCCACTGGTCGCGATCATTGCCATTCAGTTCCTGATCATCTTGCTGGGCATCTGAGCTCAGTTGACAAAGAACTGCTGCCTGAAGCTGATCTGGCGCGGGCGCGGAATGCCCTCCGGCTGCACACTCAGTTGGAAGTTAAGCATTTCTTCGTTGTGAATCCGGAAAGTGCCCACGTAGTAGATCGCATCCTGATCACGGATTTCTTGCAGATCGATCACCCGTCGCTGACCGGTCAGATTGGTCGCTTCGGCCGAAACGCTTGCCGTCATCGCCGAATTCAGGCCGGAATCGCTCTTGTCCAGCACCGTAACATTCAGCATCGCCCGGTTTCCCGAACGCTGGATACCATAGGCCCGCGCCACATCCGGTGACAGCATATTGGTGTTGAGTGTGCTGTAGTGAACTTCAAAATCCCCAAAATCCTCAGACTGTTGAGCAACCAAGGGCATACACAGGCTCAGAGCCAGTGCAGCAAATAACAGGACTATCGCAGAGACATGTTTCATTCCAGGGCTACCTCGCAGTTGATACAGCATTGATGCTACTCCGCGATCGTCTCGCAGACAAGCTATCAGACCGGATTACCTCTGGAGTGATTGCATCTGACCGGTGTTCCCGGCCGGTGTCAGAACATCCCCGTTTCCAACCGGGCCGCTTCGGACATCAGAGTCTGGTTCCATGGCGGATCAAAGGTCAGTGCCACATTGACCTGGTCAACCGTTGGAATCAACCTGAGCCGATCACGCACATCAGCGACCAGCACTTCACCCATCCCGCAACCGGGAGCAGTCAGGGTCATGGCAATATTGACGTGGCGCTTGCCAACATCGACCCGCTCTTGACTGCATTCGTAAATTAGTCCCAAATCCACGATATTGATCGGGATTTCGGGATCATAAATGGTCTTGAGCTGGGTCCAGATCAGATCTTCCACATCCTGATCGGTGGCGTCATCGGGCAGGCTGGGCCGTGGCGGTGGCTCACGCCCAATGGCATCGGCATCGTCGCCGGCCAGGCGAAACAGGCGTCCGTCCACGTAGACGGTAAAGCTGCCGCCCAGCGACTGGGTAATGTATCCGGTGGTGCCCGAAGGCAGCTCGACCTCGGCACCCTCCGGTACCATGACGACCGGGCAGTCGCGCTCGAATTTCACAGGTGTGTAGGAGTTGCTGAACATGACAAAAAACTCGCCGTCACCAAAACAGGATTGATTTGGTCCCTATTATATCGGGCTTGACGCGCCGCAGTTCAACGATAGGAAGAGTTGATTCTATTCAATTCCCAATGCGCGCTCGGCAGCCTGGCGGGTCAGGGGGTGGTAGCTCGGACGGGCGCGCTGGTAGACTTCAATTGCCCAATCATGACCCCAGTCGCTGTTGACCAGGGCGGTATAGAGTGGACGAGTGAATTTGTTGCGCCCGACTTCGAGCAGGAATTGCTTCAGGCGCTCGATACCCGGTGCGTATTCCGCCTCGATGCTGCGCTGCAGCCAGAGGTAGAGTATTTCCACATTGCTGGTATCGACCAGGTCGAACTGCGCGTCCATGACGGTCATGGTTTCCGCATCCAGCGCGCCAGCCAGCCCGGCCAGAAAATGCAGCCACTCGTATACCGACCAGTTATCGCTGGGCAGGGAATCGAGTTCCACATCACCGGCCAGCCAGCGCTCGCGCCAGCTGTCGACCTGCGCCAGTGCGTCCGATTCCGGTGCTATCGCGAACTCTGGCATGCCCGGCTCGTACAACCATTCATCCACCTCGGCCATGCTCAGCGAATCCGCATACACCTTGACCAGGTGAGTTTCGAGATAATCGCGAAAGCGCTCTGTGGTGATGGACTGAAAGGCGAATTCGTCGAAGTACTGGCGCAGAAACACGTCCAGCACCTCGCGCCCGACCCGATGCTCCAGCCAGTCGAGGAAAAAACGGCCCATGTCATAGGGCACGCTGATAAAGGCCTGCTCAGGGTCACGATCACTCAAGTCACGGACCAGTTGACGGTCAGCATCGTCCAGCGTGGCCAGTTCGGCGGCCAGGGTTTCCCAGTCCAGGCGGGCCAGCATGGCGACGATCTCGGGGCTGTAAATGGCCTCCATGATGCGGGCCTCGAAATAGACGGTAAAACCCTCGTTCAGCCACAGATCACGCCAGGCGGCATTGGTCACCAGATTACCCGACCAGGAATGGGCCAGCTCGTGTGCGACCAGGGCCAGCAAACTGCCGTCGCCGGCAATAATCGTCGGCGTGACATAGGACAGGCGAGGGTTTTCCATGCCGCCAAATGGAAAACTCGGCGGCAAGACCAGCAGGTCATATCGACCCCAGCGATACGGGCCATACAACGCCTCGCCAATATCGATCATCGCTTCAAGCTGGTGAAATTCGGCCTTGGCCCGGTCGATCCAGTCCGGCTCGGCATACACCCCGCTGCGTGGGCCAATCTCGGCAAACTCCAGGTCACCAACGGCAATCGCCATCAGGTAGGACGGAATCGCCTGCGGCATGGTGAAGCGGTACTCGCCGCGGGCATTGGGCTCGGTTTCGTTACCGTCGGCACCCATCACAACCAGCAGTTCGCGCGGTGCCCGGATCGTTGCATCAAAGGTATAGCGCACGGCCGGCGTATCCTGCAGCGGCACCCAGGTACGGGCATAGTGAGGCTGGCTCTGGGAGAACATGAACGGCTTGCCCGAACTGGTCTGATTGCTGTCCAGCCACTGCAATCCAAAGGCTTGCGGGCTGGAGGCATAATCAATTCGGACCTGCTCGATACCCTGCGGGAGAATGATGACCAGCGGTTTTCCCAGATGACCGCGATCCTCGCCCAGGCGCCAGGAAACCGGCACCGGTTGACCATCGGGATCCACCACGGTGACATCCTGGATGTCCAGATCGCGGGTATCGAGTACCAGGCGCTGGTGACCCGGCTCCGGTCGATCCAGGTCCAGTATCACGTGACCGGAAAGCGTGCGCCGCTCCATATCAGCATCAAGGTCCAGGGTCAGGTGGCGAATCCGGACTTTTTCATACTCGGCAAAACTGTGCGGATCGGTACCCAGACCGACGCGAAACTCCGCCGTCGGCGTCAGCGGTACGGGGGGGACATCGTCCTGGCAGCCGGCAAGCAACAGCAGGCCCAGCCCTGCCAAAGGGACAGAAAATTTACACTTCATAGCTGATCATCCTTTTCAGCCCGCATGATTCATGAATTCGCGCGATGATCGCGCAGGATATTGTTCGCACAAGGGGTTTTCCGATGGAGCATCGTATCGGGGAATACGACCAACTGAGAAAAATCCCTCGTGCGGACAAGAGACAAGCGAGGGCGTGTGAAATTCATGAAACATGCGGGTTAGAGTGCGTCATCGCCCTCTTCACCGGTACGGATCCGCACCGCGCGGTCGATGGTGGTGACAAAGATCTTGCCGTCGCCGATTCGGCCGGAAGCCGCGGTTTCGACAATCGTTTCAACAACCCGCTCGGCATCCGCGTCGGGCACGGCAATCTCCAGCTTCAGCTTGGGCAGGAAATCAACCACATATTCCGCGCCCCGATACAATTCGGTATGACCCTTCTGGCGGCCAAAGCCCTTGACCTCGGAGACCGTCATTCCGGTCACACCGACCTCGCCGAGTGCATCGCGCACATCGTCGAGCTTGAACGGTTTGATAATGGCAGTAATGAGCTTCATGACGAATCGGCCCGTTGTACGGTAAAGTCTAGTGTACCCCGTCATTAATCCTGTCACATTCAGAGTGTGACTCAGACGCACTCCCGAAGGGCGCGCCGGAAAGCACTCATCTGCAGCGCAGGCAACGAAGGCTTTGCGACTTCGAGCTTGCTCGAAGAAGCGAAGCCGTAGTGCCGTCGCGCGTGTTCTGTCTCTTGGAAAGGACGCTGCCATTCCCGGCGAGCCCTGCCTTGCAGCTAAGCGCTTTCCGACTCGCTGAATGTTACAGGATTAATGACGGGGTACACTGGGAACGAAACTGTAACCGCTATCAGGAGCTTGCGCCACCATGCGACCCGACTTTCAAACGCTGGACGAGATCACCCGCCGCCTCGCCGCCGCCGTTCCTGGCGAACTCAAGACCGCGCGCACTGAACTCGAAGCGCAATTCCGCACCATTCTCGAGGCAACATTCAATCGCATGGATCTGGTCACCCGCGAAGAATTCGAAATCCAGAAAAAAGTCCTGGCCCGAACCCGCGAGAAACTCGACACCATCGAAGCAACGATAGCGTCCACCCACCGCAAACCCGAACCCTGAACCCTTACCCACCCTGGCAATGGAACCGTGAGACGAAATAGGATACTCTTGCCCTGAAGCCGCCTTTCAGGGAAATCATGCAAGGGATTTATCCGCTCTGGCTATCGATTGTATTGCTCATGCCGCTTGCCTCGCTTTCAGCCGCCGAGCGACTGATTGCTGGCGGTGACCATGACTTCCCACCCTATGAGTTTCTCGATACAGACGGACAACCTGCAGGGCTCAACGTTGACCTGATTCGGGCCGTGGCCGAAGTCAGCGGTTTCGAAGTTGACTTCCGACTGGCGCCCTGGGCCGAAAGCCGTGCCGCGATAACAACCGGTGACATCGACATCTTGCCAATGTACGTTGCCGACTTCCGCGACGTGGAAGTCGATTACGCAACACCCCACGTCATCATTTACCACGAGATCTTTATCCGCCAGAAACAGGATCCCATCGGTTCACTGGATGAACTGGCCAGGCGACGCGTTATTGTCCAGCGCAATGCCTGGGTGCAGGAGCAGCTGCAGGATCTGGGTATGGACGCTGAATTGATTGAAGTCCAGAGCGAGCGCGACGCACTGAGGTTGCTGGCCGACGGGCAGCACGATGCGGCGCTGGTCAGCGAAATCGTTGGCCGTCGCATTCTGTCGGAAGAAGGGTTGGAGAACCTGACCACCAGCGGCGCACCGCTGTTTCCCGTCGGCTACGCACTAGCGGTCACCCAGGGCAACGTCGAGTTGCTTGAACGGATTGAAAGTGGCCTGATTCAACTCAAATCCAGCGGCCGATTCAATACGATCCATGAACGATGGCTGGGACCGGTCCAGAACCGGTCTCGGGTTGGCCCCGTCAAGCGCTGGCTGCTGATTGGCACACCGGCTCTGATTGCCGGGTTTCTGCTCGCCCTGGTCTGGCATCAGTCACGCCGGCCCCGCCAGGACAGTCAACGCGACATCGTCGCTCGCTACCGCCACGACAGTCTGACCGGCCTTCCCAACCGGGTCGAGCTGGAACGGGCCATTGGCGAGTGCCTGAATCATCCGAATGGTCATCGAGCCTTGCTGCATATTGACCTGGATCAGTTCAAGCTGATCAACGATTCGCGCGATTATCAGGCCGGCGACGAATTGATCAGACAACTGGCTGATTTCCTCCGCGCCCAGGTCGAGCCGAGTGATTTTCTGGCCCGGCCCGGCAGCGACGAATTCTGCCTGTTGCTGGCCGGCGACCACGCGCCGCTTGACCGGGCCGAGATGCTGCGCCAGGCCCTGGCGCAGCGCGAGTTTGCCAGCGGCGATGACCGGGTCCGTGTGACCGCCAGCATTGGCATTGCCATTCTGGACCAGCGCACCAGCGCCATCGGCGAATTGCTCAAACAGGCCGAAGCGGCCTGCCATGCCGCCAAGGAGTCCGGGCGCAACCGGGTGCATCTCTACCACGCCGATGACGAACTCGTGGCCGAGCGACATGGTCAGCTACGTTGGGTTCGCGACGTCAACCTGGCGCTCAAGGACAATCGACTCTCGCTGTACTACCAAACCATCGAACCGGCCACGCCCGGCACGAATGCCCGCCTGGTCATTGAACTGCTGCTGCGCCTGACCTTGCCCGACGGCAGCCTGGTGTCAGCCGGCCAGTTCGTTCCGGCAGCCGAGAAATATTTCATTGCCCATCGCATCGACCGCTGGGTCCTGCGCACCGCACTGGGCTGGCTGGAACAACATCACACAGCGCTGCCACAACTTGAGCGGGTCTTTATCAATCTTTCCGCCCGCAGCCTGGGCGACGACCGATTTCTGCCATTTTTGCTGGAGCAAATCGAAGCGCATGACGTGCCACCCGGCATGCTTGGCTTTGAACTGACCGAAACGGCCGTCATGACCCACTTGAAGACCGGTCTGAAAACCATCAACCGCTTGCGCGAGTTGGGTTGCCAGTTCGCACTGGACGACTTTGGCGTCGGCATCTCGTCCATGGCCTATCTGAAAAACCTGCCGATTGACGTACTCAAAATCGACGGCAGTTTCGCTCGCGGTGCAGTAAGTGGTGATCGCGAGCGCAAAATGCTGGCCGAAATCAACGACCTCGGCCACGTGCTGGGCAAAACCACCGTGATCGAGCACGTGGAAACCGAATCGTCCCGAACCCTGATGGCCGAGCTTGGTATCGATTGCGTTCAAGGCTACGGCATCAGCCGCCCAAGACCGTTGGAAGATCTTCTGCGGATGGATTCTCTGGCCTGATCACAGACCAATTAACCTCGTCCCCATGAGCCTGTGCACAACAAAACGGGACACACATCATATCGGGACAACTGCCTGCTTCCTCAAATT
>CAZFYM010000042.1:0-31589 GCA_964523755.1 uncultured Wenzhouxiangella sp.
CAAGGGCGGCCTGGCGGCCTGGCTATTCACCGCACGGGCGATCCGCCGGGCCGGTGGCAAGCCGGTCAGAATTCAGCCAAGAAAACCGCATGGCATCAAGGGCCTGAACGGTCTGATTATCGGTGGCGGAGCCGATGTCAGCCCGACCCTGTACGGACAGCGCCCATTGCCCAGACTCGAGGCGCTCGAGGACCATGGCCTGACGGGCTGGCACCGGCTGATCGGACTGGTACTATTTCCCGTCCTCTATGGCATCCGGCGACTGCTGGTGACCAAAACCAGCGGACTGAATCCGGACCGCGACAAACTGGAAAAGCAATTGGTCGCCCAAGCACTGAACCATCAACTACCCCTGCTCGGCATCTGTCGCGGCATGCAGTTGGTCAATGTGGTCACCGGCGGCAGTTTGCATCAGAATCTCAAGGAATTCTACGAAGAACAGCCGGCTATTCGATCGGTACTGCCACGCAAGCGTATCGACATCGAACCGGGCTCCTGCCTGGCCCGTGTTCTGGATGCATCGGAAGTCCGGGTCAACGCTCTGCACTACCAGGCCATTGATCGCCTGGGTAAACGCATGGTGGTATCAGCACGCGAGTCCAACGGGGTTATCCAGGCCATTGAACACACCGATCGACGCTTTCTGATCGGCGTCCAGTGGCACCCGGAATACCTGCCCCAGCGTCCAGAGCAGCGAGCGCTGTTCAAGACGCTGGTTGCCGCCAGCATGCCCGGCCAATGAGACGCTTGACTGCAATAGAACCTGGCGAGCTGGCAAACCTCAGCCGCTTTGTCGATGAAGCCTGGCGTCGCTTTCCCGATGCCGCAGGCCAACCCGATGCCATCGCGCCACCGAGCCCGGCTGAACTGGAAGACGATGCAGCACTGGCCTTGCGTCGCTACCGACAACTGGTCTCTGTTCATCTGCTGTGGCAGGATCTCAACGGTCAGGCGTCGATTGAAGAAACCGGTCAGGCATTGGCAAAACTGGCCCGGGACTGTCTGGAAATGGCCCTTGTTTCTGCCGAGCGACGGGTCGCAGCCGATCACGGTCGTTTGCTGGACAAACACGACCAGCCCATTCGTCTGGCCATCCTGGGCCTGGGCAAGCTGGGCGGCAACGAACTCAACTTCAACTCCGATATTGATCTGGTGTTTGCCTACCAGGGCAGCGGTGAGAGTGACGGACGACGACGCCTGGATGCGCCAGCCTATCTGAAAAAAATAGCGCTGGAGCTGATCCGGCAGCTCGACAACGTCACCGCCCAGGGCCGGGTATGGATTGTCGACACCCGCCTGCGCCCGTTTGGCGATGCCGGCGCGCTGATCTGGTCCATCGGGGCCATGGAACAGTATTTTGTCAGCGAGGGCCGAACCTGGGAGCGTTATGCCTGGCTCAAGGCCGGACTGGCGGCCGGCGATCAGCGAGCCGGCCAATCTCTGCTCGATTCACTGGAACCATTCGTTTTCCGCCGCTACCTGGACTACGGCATATTTGACAGCCTGCGCGAGCTGCATCGGCAGATCGACGCCAACAGCCGGGCCCACTCTCGCCGCGACGACATCAAGCGTGGTGCCGGTGGCATCCGCGAGCTGGAGTTTCTGGTTCAAAGTCAGCAGATTCTTCGCGGCGGCCGCACAAAGCCATTGCGCGCACGCGGCTTTTTACCTGCGCTGAGAGCCTGTGCCGATCTGGACCTGATGACCAGCGATCAGGCCATGCGCCTGGGCGAGGCTTACCAGTTTCTACGCATCCTGGAAAACCGGCTGCAGGCCATGACGGGACGCCAGGGTCATCATCTACCCGAACACCCGCAGGACCGGGAACAGCTTACCCGCCTGATGGGCAACGATAGCTGGAATGAACTGGCTGAAGAAATCCAGGCCCATCGTCGGATCGTGCGCGAACAGTTCAGCACCAGTTTTCGCGAACCCGAGCCTCGCACGATCATAACGCCGGGATTATGGCCGCCTGACGAGCAACTGACCGAGCGGTTGAGAAAGACCGGCTTCGAACGACCCGAGCTGGTTAGTGAGTGGTTGCACAGCTTGCTTCGGCGAACCGCCAGCCGGGCAATGAGTGCCGAGGGCCGACGTCGCCTGGAGCGCCTGATGCCGCTGTTGATGGCCGAAGTGATCCGGCATGAGACTCCCGAGACTGGACTTGAGGACCTGCTGCGCCTGATTGATCAGATCAGCCGACGTTCGGCCTACCTGGCGCTGCTCTACGAGCGTCCAGCCACGCTCGAGCGTCTGGTTCGGGTTTTCCGCACCAGCGCAAGACTGACCGAGTGGATTGTCGCCTCTCCCCAGCTACTCGATGACCTGCTTGATCCCATCCATGGCTTCGACCTGCCGGGTCTGCCAGCATGCGAGCCCGGTGACCCGGAATCGGGCCTGCATGCTCTGGGCCGCTGGCGCCAGGCCGGCTTCCTGCGCACCGCCCTGGCCGAGCTGGACGGTCATCTGACCGCCCACCAGGCGGCCGAACAACTGACCCGAATCGCCCAGGCCATTATCGAACAGGTCCTGGCGCTGATCAGCGAGAACGAGCCTGATCTTGCAGTGATTGGCTATGGCAATCTGGGCGCGGGCTTGCTGCATTTTGAGTCCGATCTGGACCTGGTTTTTCTGCACGGTGACGGCCCTGCTCCCTTGCGCACCGCACAGCGCCTGATCAGTTTTATGCAGATGCTCTTGCCCGGTGGTCGGCTATTCGAAATCGACACGCGACTGCGACCCAACGGCCGCTCCGGCCTGCTGGTCTCGCGTCTGGACAGTTTTGCCGAATACCAGCACAACAAGGCCTGGACCTGGGAACACCAGGCCCTGATCCGGGCCCGCTGGATCGCCGGCAACGCCGAACTCAAGGCGGGATTTGAACAGACACGGGCCGAGGTAATCGGGCAAGTTCGGGACCCTGAACAGACCCGCCAGGATCTGGCCGAGATGCGCCAGCGCCAGAAGTCCGATCGTCACGAAAACGCCATCAAAAACCGCTTGACGGATCTTCAGTTTATTGCCGAGCTGGGTGTGCTGACCCAAGCCTGCCGTCAGCCGGAACTGCTGGAATCACGCCAGCCGCATCATCACTTGCAGCACCTGGCAGCGAAGAACTGGATCAGCAAAAGCGAGTCGGATACTCTCGTTCAGGCCTGGCATCAACTGTTGGGATTGCGCCATCAAAACTGGCTGGTGCGGGCACCGGACGCCGATCTTCCGGACAATCTGGACCTGACCGTCCAGGAAGCATGGGAGCGTACTTTCCAACGCAGCAAGGCGTGACTGCGTGACCATTCGACCTCGAATCCATTACCTGAATGGATCGGTCGGCCGGCCGGCCCGGTCACTCGTCGATATGTTCCTTGTAGGCATCGGCGTCCATCAGACTTTCTAGTTCTTCCGGATCGTCCAGACGCACACTGAACAGCCAGCCATCACCGTAAGGGTCCGTATTGACCGTTTCCGGGCTGTCGACCAGCATGTCGTTGATGGCGATGACTTCGCCCGATACCGGGCAGTAAATATCCGAGGCGGCCTTGACTGACTCAACCACCGCGCAGGCATCACCCTGAGCAAACGTTGCGCCCTCTTCCGGCAGTTCGACAAACACCAGGTCGCCCAGTTGTTCCTGGGCATGATCCGAAATGCCAATGCGGACCACGCCTTCCTCTTCCTGGCTGACCCATTCGTGGCTTTCCGCAAAACGCAGGTCCGAAGGTATTTCGCTCATGTTGGTTTCCTGAAGAAATTCGACGCAAATTCTAGCAATATTGTCACCGTTCCGGGTCAGGAAAGTGTCAGATTTGTCTCTTGTCGCGCCGAATATCGAAGAACATTACCCAGTCGCCAATCACACATCACCTCACTGCCAATTGAAGTGATTAGAGCACAGAATCCAGGGTGTAGATTTCAGACACGCGGTTGCAGGCAAGTCTGACGGCGCTGGCGAAGGTTCAGCCAGTGTCCGGCAATCAGCAGCAAGCCGCCCATGGAGGTGATCAGGGCCGTTCCCAACGGACTGAGCAGTTCATGACCGAACAGTGTGGCAACCGCCACAATCGCCAGTCCAATCAGACCGGGAATCAGCATTGCCCGGTTACGATGAATGCGATAGCCCAGGGCAAAGGCGACCAGACTGATCGGAACAATCAGAACCAGCAAAACCACATGAAACGCTTCGTGGCCAAAAACCCCCAGCGAAGTCAATGGCGAGGCCACGACCAATATCGGCAGAATCAAACATTGCACCAGACACAGCGTCGACACGCAGATACCCGCCCGGTCCAGAGTGGACCCGGTAACGGCATCGGTGTCGGTTTTCAGGACAGCAGACATGGCAGCGGGAGATTCGATCAGAATCGTATGATATAACATTAAGGGTTGGGGCTCAAGGGGAAAGGGGAAAGGGGAGAGTGAGTGAGGGGGTCAAGGCGTGAAATAATGGTGGGTATGGTGGCACTTTGAACGACAGGGCTGAGCCGATTCGGTCGGCGCGAGTGGCGTTTGCGGGGGGCACGCCGCGCTCGCTCGACTTCGATGACACCTACTTCATGACCGGTCGCGGCATTGAGGAAAGTCAGCTTGTGTTTGTCGAGGCCAATCAGTTGCCCAAGCGCTTTGCGGCCTTGCGCAGTGGCGAGCTGTTCGTACTGGGCGAGACCGGATTCGGTACCGGGCTGAATGTACTGTTGGCTGCCAAGTGTTTCAGTCGCCATGCACCGTCGGGTGCCCGGCTGCAAATCCTGTCGGCGGAAAAATTCCCGCTGACCCGGGCAGACCTTGAACAGGCGCTCTCGCACTGGCCCTCACTGGACTCCCGGACCCGGCGCCTGGTCAACGACTACCCGCCTCCGGTTCCCGGGTATCACCGCATTCGCCTGGCCGATACGATCGATCTGATCCTGATGTATGGCGATGCAACGGCGTTGTGGCAGCAGGCACCTGCCATGATCGACGCCTGGTTTCTCGACGGCTTTGCCCCGTCTCGCAATTGCCAGATGTGGTCGCCCGAGCTTTTTGATGCGCTGGCTCAACGCTCTCGACCCGGCGCTACCCTGGCAACCTTCAGCGCGGCCGGCGAGGTTCGTCGTGGTTTGATCAAAGCAGGTTTCGAGATCGAGAAAGTCGCCGGATTTGCTCACAAGCGCCACCGACTGACCGGACACTTCCCGGGCAACTGGACAGCCCGGTCGCTGCATGTCGGCAAGGTGCTCGTGGCCGGGGCAGGACTGGCCGGGGCAACGACGGCGCGCGCGCTGGCCGAGCTGGGGTGGCAGGTCACCGTGCTGGATCGGGCCGGGCCGGCTAGTGGTGCCTCGGGCAATCTCGCCGGTGTGGTTTACGCCACTCCCAGCGCTCACCTGACGCCCCAGAACCGCTTTTACCAATCCTCCCTGGTTCGGGCCTTAAGTTGGTTTCGGCATATGAATTTTCCGTACCACTCCAACCAGGGCCGCCTGAGTGATGTCACTCTGGTGCCAGCCGATCAACGCCAGCGAAGCAAGCTGACCGAGGCGCTGGAGAGCACCGCCTGGCCGGGCGAACTCTTGTCACGTCGCGATGACGGCTCGTTTGTTCTGCACGGTGCCGGTTACCTGCGACCGGCTGCCTGGTGCCGGGCACTGCTGGATCACGAGCGTATCGATATTCAGCAGCACGAGATCCAGTCGATTGCCGCCGATGTGCAGATCCAGACCCGCGATGGACTCACCATGGGTGCCGATGCCCTGATTCTGTGCCTGGCCGAACACACGGTCAGTCTGCCGGGTCTGGAGTGGTTGTTCATCAAACGTATTCGCGGCCAGGTGAGCTATTGTGCGGCAACGGATGAGAGCCGACACTGGAACCAGGCCGTCTGTCATGCCGGCTATCTGACACCGGCGCTGGATGATTGCCACTGCGTCGGCGCGACTTTTGACCTGCATCGACTCGGGCTGGGTGTTGATCCGGCCGATGACCGGACCAATCTTGATCAGCTCAAGAGTGGACTTCCTGAATACTGGCGCGCACTGGGCGGTGACGACATCCGACTGGTGGACCGGCGCGCGGCCATCCGTTGCCAGAGCCCGGACTTTCTGCCACAGGCCGGTGCCCTGCCCGA
The DNA here is from genome assembly GCA_964523755.1 of uncultured Wenzhouxiangella sp. Lineage (GTDB taxonomy): Bacteria > Pseudomonadota > Gammaproteobacteria > Xanthomonadales > Wenzhouxiangellaceae > Wenzhouxiangella. Next base: position 6,104 of record CAZFYM010000042.1, read on the forward strand.
CCCGGGTTCGAATCCGCACCGCCTTGTTCCGGGGGTTTACCTAAATATTGCTCACGGCTCACGCGGCATCACTCACACCCCACTTTGTGCTGAAAAGCTGGCCGCTGAACTGACCGGTATGGTGCTTCCTGTTGAACCGGCCCTGTCCCGGGCCCTGGTACCGGAGCGTTTTATTCTGCGCCAACGCCGCCGTGATCCGGAATGGCAGCCTGCAAGCTGCTCTGGGGACTGATTTGACGATTGAATTGGTGGAAACCGGTATACTGAATCTTTCACTTGCAGTGGAGTCGATCCATGACTGAACAATCTCGTCGCGAACAGTTCATCGAGACCATCAAGAATAAACTGGATGAACTCAATGAAGATATCGACCAACTGCAAAAGAAGGCCAGGGACGCGAGTGGCAAGGCCGAAAAAAAGTATGAAGAACAGCTGAAAGATGTGCGCAAAAAACATACTGAACTAAAGCACAAACTTACCGAGGTTCGAGCCTCCAGCGAGGCCCAGTTCGAAAGACTCAAACTCGAAGCCGAACACGCTTGGAAAGCTCTCCAGAACTCCTTCACTTACTTCAAATCACATTTCAAATAGTAGGGTATCCGAGTGCCTTTTCCATTCGATCGCCCGCGCCGTCTGCGAGCCCACGACTTTTCGCGCCGGCTGGTGCGTGAAAATCGGCTGTCGTCCGATGACCTGATTTATCCGGTTTTCGTGCTCGATGCGGCCAACCGGCGTGAGCCGATTGCCTCGATGCCGGGTATTGATCGAGTGGGGCGTGATGCGCTTTTCGAGGTAGCCGAGACCTGCCTGGAGCTTGGCATTCCGGCGATCACACTGTTTCCGGTCGTAGCGGCCGAGCGCAAGAGTGGCGATGCCAATGAGGCCTGGCGCGACGATGGTCTGGTCCAGACTACTGTCCGGGCGCTCAAGGAGCGCTTTCCCGAACTCGGCGTAATTACCGACGTCGCGCTCGATCCCTACACCAGCCATGGCCTGGACGGGCTTACAGACGACAACGGCTACGTACTCAATGATGAGACCGTCGAAGCGCTGGTCCAGCAGGCGCTGAGCCATGCGCGCGCCGGTGCCGAAATCGTCGCTCCCTCGGACATGATGGATGGGCGCATCGGTGCCATTCGCGAAGCGCTGGAAGTTGGTGAGTTCAAAAACACGATGATTCTGAGTTACGCGGCCAAGTATGCCTCGAGCTTTTACGGTCCCTTCCGCGATGCCGTGGGTTCGGCCGCCAGCCTGGGTAAATCCGGCAAGGAAAGTTTCCAGATGGACCCGGCCAATACCGATGAAGCGCTGCGCGAAGTCGAACTGGACCTGGACGAAGGCGCCGACATGGTCATGGTCAAGCCGGCCATGCCCTATCTGGATATCATTCGCCGGGTCAAGGAAACCTTTGCCGTACCAACCCTGGCCTACCAGGTTTCCGGCGAGTACACGATGCTCAAGGCGGCGGCGGCCAATGGCTGGCTGGACGGCGACAAGGTCATGATGGAAGCGCTGCTGTCAATCAAGCGCGCCGGGGCCGACGCCATTCTGACCTATGCTGCGATCGACATTGCCCGCCAGTTGCGCGCCTGATTCGTCAACCATGTCCCGCCCCCTGAAACTGGCCGTCTTCGGTCATCCGGTCGTCCACAGTCTTTCGCCTTCCATTCATGCCGAATTCGGTCGCCAGCTCGAGATGGAAGTCGACTATCAGCGTATTCAGTCCAGCGTCGCCGAACTGCCCGACAGGCTGCGCGAGTTCGCTGATGACGGTGGCATGGGTGCCAACCTGACCCTGCCATTGAAAAACGCCGGCATACGTTTGTGCCAGCAGATCGATTCGGCGGCCCGGCAGGCTCGCGCGATCAATACGTTGAAGCGCTGCAGCGATGACTGGACTGGTCACAACACGGACGGACCCGGTCTGCTGGCTGATCTGGACCGGCTGGGACTGAGGGTTGCAGCCCAGCGCGTCCTGATCATTGGTGCCGGTGGCGCAACCGCCGGACTGCTCGGGCCCTTGCTGGATCGACAACCGTCCGAGGTGTTACTGCTTAACCGCACCGCTGAGCGCGCAGTGGAGCTGGCCGAGCGCTTTGCCCATCGCGGCCCGATTCGGGCCGGTGGGCTTGAAGATGACTCGCAGGGCGAAGACTTCGACCTGCTGCTGCAAGCCACCAGCATTGGCCATCAGGGCCAGCTTCCGCCCATCCGACGCCAATGGCTGGCGCGCGAGGCTGCCGTCTACGACCTCAACTATGGCCCAGCCCACCAGCCGGTGGCTGCCTGGGCAAAAGCCCATGAGCTGACCTGCCACCATGGTCTGGGCATGCTGGTCGGTCAGGCCGCCCTGGCCTTCGAAATCTGGACTGGGCAGAAACCCGATATAGGAAAAGCGCTGGAAGCCCATTCGCGTTCCGCAAGCTGATATAACTCAGCCATTGCCAAGAGGGAGTAGGTAGCGATCGATAGGCACGAGAACCTGAATCAGCACGAATGAAGTCCTCTGTAGTATGGCTGAGAGACGTGCATAATCAGATAGCTTTTAGCTGACCACTGTTACCGGCGTGTGCGTGTGGCGAAGAACCTTGTCCGAGACGCTGCCGAGCAACAGGGCACCCATGGCCGTCTGGCCGCGCCGGCCCATGACCAGCAACAGGTCGGACGCATCATTCAGAAAGTCGATGATCTCCTCGGCGACATTGCCGATACGCGCTACTTCCTCGATCTCAAGACCGCTGTCACTGAGCTGCTCGCGCACCTCGGCAAAGGTTTTGGCGGCCGAGCGGTCACGCGTACTTTCGATTTCCTCCGCACTCATGCCCAGGGCCCCGGCAATCTCGTTGCTCATCAGTGGAAACACATGCAGCATCACCATCGGAACGGCCAAACTGCCCGCCAGACGCGCCGCCACGCGCGCCGCTCGAATCGACGCATCCGAACCGTCAACGGCCACAATTACCTTGCGAAAACTGGTCATACCGACTTGCTCCCGAGTGTTTGGAGATTCAAGTCTGCCACATTGCAGCCTTGTTGCGTGTTCTACGCGGTTTTGCTTGCCGCTTGTTGCGCCTGGCAGCACGGCTTAAAGTCAACATTAAATTCGTTTCGCCCAGAAAGCGCGAAGCGCGTGGGCGAAACGCCCTTGACTTTGACGTTAGCGCCGCCAGGCAAAAACACAGACCACTCCGCCAGGCACAAAAATAAAACAACCCGGCGTCAGCCGCAACCAACCGACTCCAGCCGACGATCTTCACCTTCGATGACCAGCGCGGTCAGCGCCCCACCCCAGACGCAGCCGGTGTCCAACCCAACCACCCGGTCATTCTGAAACAAACCCAGCATTGACCAGTGACCGAAAACCAGCGTCCAGCCGGTCCAGTCGGGATGGAGAAAATCAAACCATGGGCGAAACCCTTTCGGGACATTGTCCATGCTGCCCTTGGAACTGAAATCCAGTCGACCCTTTCGATCACAAAAGCGCATTCGGGTCATCACATTGGTGATGCAGCGCAGTCTGGCCTGCGACGACTGATGCGGCTTCCAGCGCCGTGGCCGGTCGCCGTACATATGAGAAAAAAATCGCTCGGCATTGCGCGCGATCGCCTGTTCGACTTCCCTGGCATACCGTTGAGACGCATCAGGATTCCAGCGCGGATCCACCCCGGCGTGGACCATTGCCAGCTTGCGCTTGTCGCTCTTCCAGAACAGCGGCTGGGCGGCCAGCCAATCCAGCAGAATCTGGCCATCAGAGAACGCCAGAATCGCCTCGAATTCCGGATTGTGCTTGCGCACCCGAGGGTAGTGATGGGCGTAGGCCAGCAGATGAAGGTCGTGATTGCCAAGCACCGTCATGGCTGCATCTCCAATTGAATGGACCAGCTTGAGGGTTTGCAGCGACTCCCCGCCGCGGTTAACCAGGTCACCGGCAAAGCGCAAGCGATCAGCAGCCGGGTCGAAGTTGAGTTTTTCCAGCAATCGTTCAAGCGCTGTGGCACAACCCTGAACGTCGCCAATCAGTATCTGGCGTTTCATGGGCGGGGATTGTAGCGGGTAGACCGGACCTAAACGACTCAGTGACGCGACATTGGCCGGATTCCGACCACGACATCGCTCATTTCCGGCACCTTTTCGATCAGCAATCGCTGTACCTTGACCGCAATCTCATCCGCCTCGGCCAGGCTCAATCGGCCGTCCAGCAGAATCTGGACATCCATAAACGCCTGACCGCCCATCTGACGGGTGCGCAAGCGCTTGTAACCCTCAACCCCGTTGACTGATCTGATCAGCTTGTCGAGTTCATCCAGCCGGCTCTGGGCCAATCCGGTATCAACCAGCTCGGCCACCGAGGAGGCGATAAACTGCCAGCCTACCCAGCCGACCATCAACGCAACTACAATGGCTGCAACAGCATCCAGCCAGACCAGTCCGACCATCGCGCCGATCACTCCGACAATCACGACAATCGACGACAGTGCGTCCGATCGATGGTGCCAGGCATTGGCCTGGATCAGTCCCGAGCCCGTGCTGCGCCCGACCCGGATGGTGTACTGGAACAGAACTTCATTGACCAGCACGGAGCCGACGGCCGCACCCAGCGCAAGCCAGCCGGGAATCAATAGTCGGTCTGGATCATTCAGGCGAAAAACCGAATCCAGGGCAAAGCCCACCGCGACGGCGATCAGCCCGAAACCGATGATGGCGGTCGCCGCAGTTTCAATCCTGGCATGCCCGTAGGGATGATTGTGATCGGCCGAAATCGAGCCCCAGCGCGCCGCGACCAGCACCAGCACATCACTGGCCATGTCCGAGATTGAGTGAAACCCGTCGGCAACCAATGCCTGCGATTGTCCAACAATGCCCGCCCAGACCTTGCCAACTGACAGGATCAGATTGGCAACAAGGCCAACCAAAGTCACCTTGCGCTTGGCAGCCCAGTGCTTGTCAGGGCTTCCCGACGGATTGCTCATGGCCGGGTCAAAGTACAGAATCTAAGGGCATGCGGGCTCTTTTCATCGACCGGGTACGACTCCATCGCTGTCAGATTCCAGTCCGCCAGACAAAACTCGGGGAAGTGGGTATCGCCGTCAATGGCCGCGTCGATCAGGGTCAGCTCCAGTCGGTTTGCCCGATCCATTGCCTGACGATAAATCTCTCCTCCACCAATCACCATGACGACCGCATGGTCACCGCAAGCGGATATCGCGGCACCCAGGCTGTCTGCCAGAACCACTCCATCGGGCAGGCTTGACCGGGAACGCGAGATCACCACATTCAACCGCCCCGGCAATGCCCGGCCAATCGACTCGAACGTCCGACGCCCCATCACCACCGGATGACCCAGGGTAATTGTCTTGAAGTGCTTGAGATCGGCCGGCAGGTGCCAGGGCATACCGCCCGCCTGACCAATGACACGGTCTTTTGCCATTGCCGCTACCAGAACAATCTCGGTCACTCGCCCATCCAGACTGCGCAAAACTCAGTTCACGATGATACCGCGAGTACAGGTTGCAGACCCCATCGGTCGGAATCTCGCGAAACATTTCAGCAGCCGTGGTCAGGCTGCGCTGCAGTTGGGCCGATGAGTGTAGAGCGCGTCGTAGATAACGTCTTTGCGGGTCTCGGCGACATTGAACCAGACTTTTTCCTCGCCATTGAATAACACCAGGGTCGACTGACGTGGTGCCTCGAAATGGATGACCCAGTTTTTCTGTTCATCAAAATCCACTGACAGAACAGTCAGCTGGCATTCCGGGTGTTCGTCGAGAAAGGCACTCAGCACTTGGCCTTGTCGCTTGCAGGTCTGACACCAGCTGGCATGAATGTCGACCAACACGGATTGGCCACTTTGCTGCAAAGCCTGAAATCGTTGCTCGGTAAAGGATTCAAAAGGACTGGGCGCACCGCAGGCGCTGACCAGGGCGGCGATCAGGGTCACGCCGATGATCTGCAGGCAATGCCGCTTCTTGACAGACTCGTTTCTGATTCTCACTTTCCTGCAAACAGGACCGGGAACCGGTGGGAAAAGTTGCAACATTCGGTCCGTAACGATTCCGGACTATCGGGAATTTCTTAACCCGGAAGGTCGACTTGTCTGATGTCAGACGGCGATTGGGGCCTTGATTGCCGGATGCGATTGGTAGTCGCGCAGCTCAATGTCGTCGAACAAAAAGTCTTCCAGACGGGTACGACTGGGGTTGAGATGCAGGGTCGGGGGCGGTAGCGGTTCGCGACTGAGCTGCTGATCGACTTGATCCAGGTGATTCAGATAGATATGCGCGTCGCCGAAGCTGTGAATGAACTCACCGGGCTTCAAACCCGTAACCTGGGCCATCATCCGGGTCAGCAAGGCGTAGCTGGCAATATTGAACGGCACGCCCAGAAAGCAGTCGGCCGAGCGCTGATAAAGCTGACAGCTCAGGCGTCCGTCGGCAACGAAGAACTGGAACAGGCAATGACAGGGCGCCAGCGCCATTTTCCCGACCCGGGCATTGTCGGCCGGCGACAGGTTTTCGTCGGGCAGGTCAACCGGATTCCAGGCCGAGATAATGTGGCGACGCGAGTCGGGACGGCGACGAATGCGCTCAATCACGGCATTGAGCTGGTCAATCTTGCGTCCGTCGGGTGCCGGCCATGAGCGCCATTGCACGCCGTATACCGGACCTAGGCTGCCCTTTTCATCGGCCCATTCGTTCCAGATCGACACACCATTGTCCTGAAGATAGCGCACATTGGTATCACCGCGAATAAACCACAGTAATTCGTGAACAATGGATTTCAAATGCAGTTTCTTGGTCGTGACCATGGGAAAACTGTCGGCCAGATCAAAGCGCATCTGATAGCCAAAGATGCTCAAGGTACCCGTGCCGGTGCGATCGGTTTTGCGACTGCCATGATCACGGACATGGCGCAGCAGGTCGAGATAAGCTTTCATGCCGGCTTGCGGTAGGCAAAGATCATCAGGCTGATGCCGATCAATATCATCGGCAATGACAGAATCTGGCCCATGGTCATCCAGTCCAGGGCAATAAAGCCCAGATGAGCATCGGGCTGACGGAAAAACTCGGCAAAGAACCGGAAGACGCCGTAACCGGCCAGAAACAAGCCGCCAACGGCACCCGTCGGGCGTGATCGGGTGGAAAAAAGCCAGACCACGACAAATAACGCCACGCCTTCCAGCATGGCCTGGTAAAGCTGTGAGGGATGGCGCGCAAATTCGTCCAGTGCGCCACTCAGATATTGCTGGTACAGCGCCTGAGACGTGCGTCCGCCGGCCTGAATCGACTCGGGGAAAATCACCGCCCACGGCACATCGGTTGTTCGCCCCCACAGCTCGCCGCCAATAAAGTTGCCCAGGCGGCCGGCGGCCAGGCCCAGCGGAACCAGCGGAGCCGCAAAGTCACCCAGCCGCAACAGGCCGATATTGTGATGCCGGGCATAGAAAAACATCGCTATCAATACGCCCAGTATCCCGCCATGGAAGCTCATGCCACCATCACGAATTCGAAACAGCAGCAAGGGGTCACCGAGCAAATCACCGAAGGCATAGAACAGGACATAGCCAATCCGCCCCCCGGCAATGACGCCGATGACACCCCAGAACAGCAAATCGGCCACCTGATCGGGCGTCAGCGGGGCACCATCGCGCCGAGCACGAATTCGACCCAGCAACCAGAACTGCCCGAAGGCTACCAGGTACATCAAGCTGTACCAGTAAATCGCAAAACTGCCGATGTAAAAGGCGGCCGGGTCGACGTTGTGATAGTAGAAAGCGCTTTCCATCCAATCTGTATCCTGGTCAGTAACTGGCGATGACGCGGGCAACCCGACCCTTCAAATAACGCGTTTCGGCAATGGCCGGATGCACCGGGTGATCGGGCCCTTGTTCGAGGCGCATCAGAATCTGCAGATCCCGGTCAATATGACGGGCGGCCTGGAGCAGGATAGCCTCATAGCGATCTTCATGCACGTGAGCCGAGCAGGAAAGGCTGATCAACAAGCCACCAGGCTCGACCAGGCGCAAGGCCTTTTCATTGATCCGGCGATAAGCCTTGAGAGCCGGTTTGACGTCCTTGGCGCGCGGTGCAAAAGCCGGCGGATCGACGATCACGGCATTGAAACGGGCCTTGTCGGCCAGCAGTGCATCCATCACCGCTTCAGCATCTCCACGGGTGGACTTGAGCGATCGACTGACCCCGTTGGTCGCTGCATCGGCCTCGATAGCTGCAATGGCCTGCGCGGAAGAATCGACGCAGTGGACATGCTCGGCCCCCAGCGCCGCCGCACCGATGCCCCAGGCGCCATGATAGGCATAGAGATCCAGCACCCGCTCGCACTCGCCCAACAACGGCCAGACCCGCGCGCGATTGGCCTGCTGATCAAAATACCAGCCGGTTTTCTGACCGGCCATCAGATCCAGCCCGAAACGTAGTCCTCCTTCAATCACGGTGACCTGATCGGGGATTTGCCCCGGCCCGGTAACAATTTCCCGACGCAGTCCTTCCAACTCTCGAACCGGCGAGTCATTGCGCCAGAGAGTCCCGGCCGGGGCGATGCTCTCGGCCAGGGCAGATTCAATCTCGCCCCTCAAGCCATCCATGCCCGCCGTATTGAGCTGGCCGACAATAATGTCCCCGAAGCGGTCGAGGATCAATCCGGGCAAGCCATCGGACTCACCATAAACCAGCCGGTAATAGGGTCGGGGATAGTGTCGTTCGCGCAGTGCCAGGGCGGTCGACAAACGGCGCTGGAACCACTTCGCTGACGGTCTGACGCCCGGCTTGCGCGAGTGCAGGCGGGCACAGATCAACGAGTGCGGATTGACCAGCGCGGTTCCCAGCGGCTTGCCGTTGGCATCGACCACATCGACACACTGGCCGGGTGCAAACGCTTTCAGCGGGGAACGTTGTTTATCTACCTCATTGCTGAACACCCAGAGATGACCGGCCCGCAGCCGGCGCTCCTCGTTTCGGTTGAGGACAAGCGCTTTGGGTGAGTCCATAGATAGAGGTTTTCCGGATAAAATAGGAATGATAATGAGTATGACATCCTGATGCGAACCCAATCGCCGCTATTCGCGACCGCCACGGCGCGACTGGTGTCGGTATCGTTTCTGGCACTGATCTTCGGACTGCTGGCGATCAGCGTTCTGGATGAGTCGCGATTCGCGCGCGAGCGCATCGGTGTCAGCCTGGGCGAACACGGTGATGGCCTGCAAGTGGACTGGGTTGAACCCGGTCTGCCGGCAGAACGAGCCGGCCTTGAGCAGGGCGACATTATCCTGGTTGATGGCGATCGATACAACGATCAACTCGAAGCACTGGATCGAGCGATCAATGCAGGGTTCGGCGAAGCCGCGTCCCTGACCATCCTGCGCGACGGGCAGCGCATGTCCGTTGAGCTCATGCCCGGCGCACCACTGGACATCGGCAAGTTGCTGGCTCAACTGGTCATGGTGTTGGCCTACGTTGGCCTGGCCCTGCTGGCAGCGAGCTATCGCCATGATGACGTGCGTGCCCGCCTGCTGATGGTTTTCGTCGGCCTGATCAGCATTGAGCTGGCGATGCCGGCAGGTCATACCCTGCCCGAACACTGGGTATGGATGATGCTGATATTCTGGCTGCTGACCACCGGTGCGCAAGTTGCCCTGGAACTGCACCTGGTCAGCTTGATTCCGACCCGGCTGCCGCTGATCGCGCGCCATCCCTGGATTATCCGTTTCTACTATGCACTGGGGGCCATGACAGGGCTGGGACTTGCCGGTATGCTGGCCTGGCAATCGTACGACACCGAGCTTGAGCCGCCGCGCTTGCTGGCCAATGCCGAGTCTCTGGTTCTGGTCGGCTGGGCCGTGTCGGTTTCATCGATTCTGATCTGGCAGATTATACGGGCCACGTCGGCGCGCGGGCGCAACCAGGCGCTGTTGGTGCTGATCGGGCTGGTACCCTGGGCTTTTTATATTCTGGCTTCATCCTTCTGGTCGGGTTGGGATCAGCTCGGTACAACCTGGACTCAGACGATCGAAAATCTGAGCCTGCTGGCCTTCCCGGCGGCCGTTTTCGTCGCCATATTTCGTTACGGTTTACTGGATATCGAAAACCTGGTCCGCCGCAGCCTGGTGTACGGCGTGGTCTCTGCGCTCGTGCTGATTGTGCTCTACACGCTGCTGACGGCTGCCCTGCCCTGGTTTACCACCACCCTTGGGGAAGCGCCTGGCCTGTGGCTGATCACCGCGCTGGCGGTGGCCATTGGCATTCTTTTTCGGCCACTGCGCCAGCACATCGAGCAAGTGGTCGAGCGTGGCCTGTTTCCCGAACGCCGTGCCCTGCGCAAGCGTTTGATAGAGGTCACTGCCAAACTGGCCCAACAGGGCAATCTGACTGATCTGCTGGAACGCCTGGCGCGGGAAACCCGCGAAGCGCTGGGCTTGCGCTGGGTGGTCATACTGGCCATCGAAGGCCGTGCCCGCAAACGTCACCTGACCCACAGCCTGGGCATCGAAACGGCCTCGGCAGCCGCACTGGGGCGTCACCTAAACCCCGATTCTCCCGTTTTTACCACGCTGGCTCAGCGCCAGCGCCCCCTGTCCATCACTCGCCTTGGCCGTCACCATGCCAACCACGCCGATGCCATGCGCAAAGCCGGTGCCGAGATGCTGATTCCACTGTTCCTGCAGCGGCGACTGGTCGGTTTGATATGTTTATCAACCAAGTCCAGCGGGGAGCTGTTCGCACGCGAAGAAGTCGAACTGCTGGATCTGTTTTCGCACCAGGTTGCCACCCGACTGGAGAACCTGCGACTGTTTCAGGACGCAACCTATGAAGGACTGACCGGACTACTGCGTCGGGAAACCATTCTTGAACAGCTTGACAACGAATGTGCATTGGCCCGTACCAACGGCACACCGCTGTGCCTGGCCATGATCGACCTGGACCATTTCAAGGCAGTCAACGACAAGTACGGCCACCTGTTCGGCGATCAAATTCTCGAGCAGGTTGCGGTTGCCATGGGCGGTCAGATTCGTGCCATCGATGCGCTGGGCCGATTTGGTGGAGAAGAATTTCTGCTGGTGATGCCGGATACCACCATTCATGGCGGCCTAGCCAGCGCCGACAAGCTGCGCCGTGCAATCGCCGACCTGAAATTCACCACGCCCGATGGTCAAGGCCATGTTCAGATCACCGCCTCGATTGGCCTGACCTGCCTGGCTCCTGGCAAGCAGGCTGAATCTGCCAGAGACCTGCTAGACTGGGCTGACAAGGCGGTTTATCAGGCCAAGGCGAATGGCCGCAATCAAATCGAAATCGGCAAGCCGGCAAGCGATCGATTCGCTTTTTGACCCGCCAGACGGGCTTGTGTCGGTATGCTGCTGGTCAGTCCTCATAAAAAACAACCCGGCGACCCGTCATGACCGGTAACCAGCTCGACAATGCTCTGAGCCCCTACCTGCTGCAGCACGCTGACAATCCAGTCCACTGGCTGGAGTGGAACAGTGAATCCCTGGCCGTGGCCCGGCGTCTGGACCGACCCATCCTGCTGTCAATCGGCTACAGCGCCTGTCACTGGTGCCATGTCATGGCCGACGAAAGTTTTGCCAACCAGGACACCGCTGAGCTGATGAATCGTCACTTCGTCTGCATCAAGGTTGATCGCGAAGAACGTCCCGACCTGGACCGGATTTACCAACTGGCCCATCAACTGCTGACCGGTCGGGGTGGCGGCTGGCCGTTGACCGTGTTTGTCGACCCCCAGAGCCAGGCACCTTTTTTTGCCGGCACCTATTTTCCGCCCGAACCCCGAGCCGGGATGATCAGCTTCGCTCAGTTGCTCGAACGCATCAGTGATGTCTGGACCAGCCGGCGCGAGGAACTGCGCGAGCAGCAACGTCAGGTCCAGCAGGCACTCAAGGCCATTTCCCAACCGCGCCCGGCCGACCGGGCCGATACCGCCGGGGAGCTGACCGACACGCTGATGGGGCAGCTGGCCTGCCACTTTGATCAACGCCATGGCGGTTTCGGGACTGCACCGAAGTTTCCTCAACCACCCCTGCTGGCTTTGCTGGCCGCACGAGACGATGATGATCAGGCCAACCAGATGCTGTCCGACACCCTCCAGGCCATAGTCGATTTTGGTCTGCGCGATCATATCGGCGGCGGCTTTTTCCGCTACTGCGTCGACCCGGCCTGGGAAATTCCGCATTTCGAGAAAATGCTGTCCGATAACGCGCTGCTGCTGGGCCTGCTGACCGACGCTGCCGTACGCTGGCCCCACCGCAGTTTTTCGGCTGTCTGCCATGAACTGGTCGAATGGCTGGAGCGCGACATGCGCATTGACGGCGGCGGATTCGCCACCAGCCTGGATGCCGATACAGCCGATGGTGAAGGCGCATTTTATGTCTGGACCGCTGACCAGTTCAGGGCGACGCTGGAGCCGTCCACGGCCGAACTGGCCATGGAAGCCTATGGGCTGGATGGTCCGCCGAATTTTAACGACAAGTACTGGCACCCGATACGGGCACGCAACCTGGATGAGTTGACCGCGCCGGCACTTAATCGCGACCAGGTCACGGTCGCACTTGACACGGCGAAGAAAAATCTGCTGCAAACCCGGTCACAACGAACCCGGCCGGCGCGCGATGACAAGTTGATCGCCAGTTGGAACGGGCTTGTTATTGAGCAGTTGGCGCGTGCCGGGCGCCTGCTTGACCAGCCGTCGTGGATCGAACAGGCGGCCAGCAGCCTGGATGCCGTCGCCGTCCGGCTGTTTGGCCAGGAACCGCCGCGAGCCGTCTGGCGCAACGGCAGAAGTGCCCACCCGGCCACCCTGGACGATCACGCCAACGTGCTGCTGGCCTGCCTGGAGTTGTTGCAGTGCCGCTTTGAATCACGCTGGTTCAACCTGGCCCGGCGCCTGGCCCGGCGGATCGATCGGCAGTTTGTCGACGATCAGTCCGGAGCCTGCTTTCTGACCCCGCTGGAACATGAAGCGCTGCTGACCCGCCCCCTGGCCTTCAGTGACGAGGCCACCCCGGCCGGTGCCGCCCAGGCGGTCAAAGGACTCCTGCGCCTTGGCCACCTGTGTGGCGATGCCAGACTGCTCAAGCTGGCTGACTGGATTCTGGCCGGAGCCGCTGGCGATATGGCCAGCGCACCGATGGCTCACGCTGGTCTGATTCATGCGACCCTGGAGGCTGCCAACCCCCCGCTGCAAGTGCTGATCGGAGGCCCGGCCAGCCACACCGATACCTGGCTTGAAGCCCTGACCCACCGTCCCGATCTTCGCGTCTACCGTATTGATCCGGAAATGGCACTGGAAGAGCCGCCGGCATTGCTGGTCTCGATTCAGCAATTTGACCAACCCGCTGCCATCATCTGCGCCGCCCTGAGCTGCCAGGCCCCGGTCCATTCCCTGGATGAGATCAATAGCACGATTGCAGCGCTGTCAATGCACGTAGAATGATCGCCTCATGAATCTGTTAGCACCCAACTATCACGCCCTGTCAGTGCTTTTTCTGGTGGTGATCGCGCTGGTCCTGTTCTCGCGCGACAGGATCCCTCTGGAAACCAGCTCGCTGGTGGTTCTGGCGGCTCTCACAGTCGGATTCGAATTGTTTCCGTATGTTGGGCCTGGCGGCATCACGCTGAGTTCGAGCGATTTCTTTCAGGGCTTCGGCCACCAGGCGCTTATTGCCGTCAGCGCGCTGATGATTCTGGGACAGGGCCTGATTCGTTCGGGCGCACTGGAACCGGTCGGGCGCATGCTGGCCGTGGCCTGGCGCAAGGCACCAGCCCTGTCAATGCTGGCTACACTGCTGGTGTGTGCCATCCTGAGCGCATTTATCAACAACACGCCCATCGTAGTCATGCTGTTGCCCATCCTGATCGGAGTGGCTCTGCGAACGGGTATATCACCTTCAGGCATTTTGTTGCCGATCGGCCTGATCAGCATTGTCGGCGGCATGACGACGACCGTCGGTACCTCAACCAACCTGCTCGTGGTCGGCGTGGCTGCCGATATGGGGGTGGCCGAATTCCGCATGTTCGATTTCCTGCTGCCGGCCGCCATCGCCGGCCTGGTTGCCGTTTTGTACCTGTGGCTGATCGCGCCGCGTCTGCTGCCCGACCGCCAGGTACCGCTGCAATCCACGGTCAAGCGGCTCTACACTGCCCAGATTCGCTTGAGCAAGACCAGCGACGCAACCGGCCTGCAGTTGGCTGATGCTATCGATCGCTGCAACGGTGAGCTCAAGGTCGAGAAAATCCAGCGCGGCCCAAGCGTGTTCGTCACCCCACTACCCGATGTCGAGCTTAAATCGGGTGATCGAATCACCACAACCAATACCCAGGACAATCTGCGCGAATTCGCCCACTTGCTCGGCGGCAAGCTTTACTCCGGCGACGTCGAGGTAGACGAAACCCATCCCCTGGAACCGGACAACCAGAAAATCGCAGAAGTCGCCATCACGCCAACCTCGAAACTGCTTGGTGTCCGGATCGGCGAGGCGCGCCTACTCAGTCGCTACGGCCTGCGTCTGTTGGCCCTGCATCGCTTCAATCGCGAAGACCAGACCCGCGCCACCGGGGTTGACAACACGGTACTGCGCTCGGGCGACGTATTATTGGTCCAGTCCTCGGCGCGGCAGTTGGACCAACTCAAGGACGGCGGCGATTTCCTGGTGCTTGACGGCAGCGTCAACCTACCCAAGACCTCCAAGGCACCGATTGCGTTGGGCATCATGGTCGCCGTCATTGTGATCGCGGCCAGCGGCATCCTGCCGATCGCGATCAGTGCCGTGTTTGGTGTACTGGCGCTGCTTCTGACTCGCTGCCTGACCTGGAAAGAGGCCATGGGTGCACTGTCGATTCAGGTCGTCATGATCATTGTCGCCAGCCTGGCGCTGGGTATGGCCCTGATGCGCACCGGCGGTGCGGACTGGATCGCCCAGGTTTTCCTGCTGGTCAGCTTTGGACTACCGGCCTATGCCATTCTCGGTGGCCTGATGCTGGCCATGGCCGCATTGACCAACGTCGTTTCGAACAACGCCGCGGCTGTCATCGGTACGCCAATCGCCATCAGCCTGGCACAGCAGCTGATGTTGCCAGCCGAACCGTTTGTGCTGGCTGTTCTGTTCGGGGCCAATCTGAGCTTTGCCACACCGATGGCCTATCAGACCAATCTGCTCGTCATGAACGCCGGCGGCTACAAGTTCAATGACTTTGTGCGGGTCGGATTACCGCTGTTGTTTCTGCTCTGGCTAGTACTGACCGCAACGCTCGCTTATGCCTACCGGCTCTAGAGAAAATACAGGGCATCAGGAAGTTAATGGTACAAGCGGCCAGAACCAGGGTATGACCAGCGTCGATGTCAACCACATGAGAATGTTCATCTGCAAGCCAATCCGGACAAAATCAACAAACCGATAGCCACCGGCCTGATAAACGTAGGTGTTGGTCTGGTAACCGATTGGAGTGGCAAAACTAGCCGATCCAGCAAACATGACAGCGACGATAAAAGGCCGAGGGTCGTATCCCAGCGTCAGCGCCAGCCCGGCGGCAATCGGCGTTATCAATATGACTGCAGCGTTATTGCTCATGGTTTCAGTCAGTATCGATGTCATCAGGTAGACCAGCGATAACACGGCCAGTGGGCCCAGGGGAACGACCCATTCAGCGAGCTGTTCGGCAATCAATTGCGCGGCACCCGAGGACTGCATGGCTGACCCGAGAGACAACATCGCAAAAATCAGAATCAATAGGGACCACTGCACCGATGAGTAGGCCTCATCCGAGGTCAGACACCCGGCTGCGACAACAATCACTGCCGCTATCAGTGCCAGCATGGCAATTGGCATGATTCCAAGTCCGGCGACCACCATCACCAGCAGCATGGCCGACACCGCAATCCAGGCTCGATCCCGCCGGTAGGGTTGAACATCTGGGAGATTCAAATTTATGAATTCACGCGAATGGTAGGCGCGTTCCAGTCCGGCCGGTGAGCCGGCCAGCAACAGCGTGTCGCCGGCCAGGAGTCGCACCTTGCCGAACTCACGCACTCGCCCACCACGGATTCGATGGATAGCTACGACGTCCACACCCAGGCGCTGCCGAAGCTGCAAATCGCCCACCTGTTGATTAACCAGAGGTGAATCCGGTCCGATGACAGCCTCGGCTACCTCGCGCTTGCTTGCCGGTGTCGGAGCGTCAGGACTCAGTTCCTGATCGCGGGACCAGACGTCACTGGAGTTGCTCAAGGTGATCAACTCATCAATGGTCGTCTCAAGCATGACTCTATCGCCCGGTCGTAGCACGGTTTCAAGCGGATCGTCCCTCAGTGGATATCCTTGTCGGATGACATCCTTGACGCGAGTGGGCACAGAACGACCAAGCCTTGAGTCTGCGAGCCGTCGACCGTCCAGATCGGAGTTTGATTACACGACCAGTTCGGCGATGAATCGCTTTTCCCGCAGCGCCGTCTGCAGCTCACCGGAATCATCGCGCAACTGAGGCAGCAGGAAGCGACCGGCCACAAGCAAGAACAGCCCACCCACTCCGGCCAGCACCAATCCGGCACCGGTAATTTCGAACATCGTGAAAGGTGCCATTCCAAGATCGCGCGCCACACCATCGACCAACAGATTGGTCGAGGTTCCAATCAACGTGCAGGTGCCGCCAAGAATCGAAGCATAGGACATCGGGATCAGCAATTGGCTGCCGAACAGGTTCTTCTGACGCGCCACGGCCAGCAGAATCGGCGTCATGATCACGACCACCGGCGTGTTGTTGATAAAGGCGCTCAGACTCATCACGCAGACCATGGTCACCAGCATTGTTCGCAACCAGCTTGGTCCACTCAGGCGGCCAATAACACGACCCATCGTGTTGATAACGCCTGTCCTCTCAAGCGCGGCAGACAGAATGAACATGGCACCTACCGTGATCGGTGCCGGGTTACTGAACGAGCCCAGAACCTGTTGGGGACTCAGCACACCTGCCAGCATCAGCGCAGCAACACCAAGCATGGCCGTGACATCCGGAGGAAACCGCTCCCGCAGAAAACTGACAAACACGATTCCCAGTACAACCAGTACCGCGAGGATTTCAATGTTCATGCACGTGCCCTTGGCGCAGGTAATGAGAGCGAGATCATAGTCGTCCCATCCCCATAAACAAGCCCTTGCATCAAGCTACAGGTAGGCCTATAGTCGCCGGTTTATTCTCCCTGGTCACCGACTTGCATGATTGGTTCCGTCCATGGTCGAGGTCTGCCGCCATGGCAGGCCGTTCACTTGCTCGGCTTGCTGATCATGCTCGGGTTGTTGTCCGGGGGTATTCGAGCCAATGAACAGGCGACCGTATCGCTGGCACCGCACCTGACCGAGCTGGTATTTGCCGTCGGTGCCGAGGATCGGTTGGTTGGCGTCGTGGCGCACAGTGACTATCCTCCCGAGGCGCTCAAGCTGCCGGTTATCGGTGATGCGTTCCGCTTTGATCTGGAACGTATCCTGGAGCTGCAAGCGGAGTTGGCACTGGCCTGGCGTGGCGGCACGCCGCCTGCGGTGGCCGAGCAACTGGAACAGCTCGGAATCGAAGTGGTCTGGATCGATACTCGCACACTGGATCAGATCGCCATCGCACTGGAAACGGTCGGCGAAGCATTGGGCGAAGCGCAAGCCGGCCAGGCAGCCGCCCGGCAGTTTCGGTCGGCACTGGACAATGCCAGTCAGGCAGAAAACCCGCAGCAAGCCCCGATCCGAGTGTTTTATCAGGTCTCTGCGCGTCCGCTCTACACCCTGGGTGGCCGTCATGTCATCAACGAAGTCTTGACTCGCTGCAATATGACCAACGTATTCGAAAGCCTCGATATCGAAGCCGCGGTGGTCGACCGGGAAGCGGTGCTGGCCGCCGCGCCGGACCTGATCATCGCCGGCGCTGCACCGGGCCAGGACGATGTGCTCAACGCCTGGCGCAGCTCCACGCTGGTCGAACGCAAGCAGACTGCGCTGCACAGCGTCAATCCGGAACTGCTGATTCGCCCCACCCCCAGAATCATCGAAGGCATCAACCACCTGTGTGCCCTGAAACCTGAACCCTGAATTCCCGCTATCTCGCCAGGGTAACAGGACAAACCTGATAGGGTATGTTTCGGTCGCCAAGGCGACTGGCATGGACTTGGCAGGATGATGCCTGAAGATTGAGGCCGTAGCGTCGCATCAATTCGGCGCTCTGTCGGGCGATATCCTGGTTGGGAGTGATTTCCGTCACGTGGTCCTTATCAACTGCAGTTGAATAGAGCTGGCAAATCGAACGATCCTGATCTCTGTCGGAAAGTGAGCGGATAGTCAGGTTCAATTCGCGCTCGGAGGCCAGACGATCAAGGAAACGGCACAGCCAGCCCTGGGCCGGCACCCGACGAACGGCCAGCCAGGTATTGACTTTCTCAAGACGCGCCTCACCCCGACGATGAAACGCCGGAAGCATGGCAAGATGGGGCCCAGGTCTCGATCGGAGTTGATCGATAACCCGGGTTCTGAACAGCTCGCTTTCAGGAAAATTGCCGCCTAGACCGACGAATGCCACGTCTTCAGGCCACCAGGGCAATCGCCAGGACTGTGGCTGATCGCCGACCAGTATCAGCACTCGTTCCTGCGGCCGTTCCAGTTCTGGGACCTCCACCGTAACGGAATCCCAGCCCAATCGTCCGTGGCCCCAGCTCTCGCTGCCGACCAGTCCAGCCAGGGCAAGCAGGCTCAGCACCATCGGATTCAGGCGATCGCTCACCCGGCGCGCTGCTGCGTACCTGATCAGGACCCAGACGGCCAGGGGTGCAAGTAGTTCCAGACCAGCCAGGTAGCGAAAAATACTGAACGTGAAAGCCCAAAGTGCAAATCCGAATAGCAGACAAAGTAGCAGGAAGCGCTCTGTATTCTTGATAGTCGGACGAGGCTGCCCGGTTACGCGAGCAATTAGCTGTTGCGCGAACCACCAGACGGCAGCGAGCACCAGCACAAGCCACAGAAGCGATCTTTGACCGACTTCGCTGAAGTGATCCGGGTCGGTCAGAAGCTTGAGTGGCCACAGCAAGACCTGACTCGCTCTTTCGGGCACACGGGACTGATCGACGATGCCGGTTGAGCTGGCCAGCGGCCCGCCGAACCAATGATTGAATTGTGGAAACAGCGGATTGCCAAACTCCATCCAGAGATAATGGAACCAGTAACCGGCACTTGCGATCAGCCCGACCAGAGCACTCAGGCCGACAAACAGAACGAATTTCAGACGCATCCCCCAGTCGCCCGGACAGGACAGCGAAAATGCCAGCAGCACAGCGACAGCAAAGACAGCATTTGTCAATTTCAATCCGACGAACAGGCCGAGCACCAGGCCTGCAGCCAGCAGCCATCGAAATGGCTGGTTCATCGCCGATGGATCGCCACGAACAATCGGCAGCAGCAGCAGGAATGTCAGGATAATGCCAAGACAAGCCAGATTATCCCCCATCGTGGTGCCCAGGCCGGACAGCCAGGCGCTGCCCAGACAAGCAACAAGGCTGATAAAAAAGGCCGCTTTCCACGACACAAAATGGCGGGAAATCATAAACAGCGGGATGAATACAAGACCGTGCAACAGTCCCATCAGAAAAGCCACGACCGGGCCGGGCAGGAACTGAATCATCATGAAGTAGGGCAGATCAATCAGCGACGGAAAGTACGATTGCATCTGAGCTGCGGCCAGATCAACGTTGTGTCGACCCTCAAGCCATGCATAGGGTACGTAAAGGTGGTAATTCAACAAGTCCCAGTTCAGGTCCTGACCTCGCAGCAGCGAGAGCATGCCAAACAGGACCGGCATGCATGCAGCAAGTATCCAGATGGCGCGTTGATCGAAAAGCCGGTCCGACCCTGAAGCCGACTGACCATCATTTGCCGGCCTGAAAATCAGCCGGGATGCCATCAGGTAGTTGACTGCAAGCCCGGCAATCGAGCCCAGCGCGACGCCTAGCACCGGGTTTTGATAAGCGAAGTTGGACAGGATCAAAGCCAGCGCGAACACCATGAAATTGACTGCTGCGCCCACCTTCATCGCCAGCAGGTACCGAAGCCATTGCCAGGCGACGGGCGATCTGAAGCTGTGCTGAAAAGTCCACGAGCGATTGACCCACCAGGTGAACGTGGCGGCAGCGAGGAAGCTCGGAACACGGGCAAGAAAGGGATTCAGGCCAATCAGATCGGTCAGCAGGACCAACACCGCAGAATCGACCAGAAAGCCCGCCGTACCAACGGCGGAAAACCGCATGAATCGGCTCATGCTTTCGAAGGGGCCGGGTAGCGCAGGTAGGCAAGGATTCTTGACTCTCGCCTACCCCGGGTTACGGTATCGAGAATCAGACCGCTGAACAATGTCAATGCTCCGAGCAGCGCCAAACCGGTCGACAGGATTGCGGTAGGAAAACGCGGAACCAGGCCGGTTTCAAGCCACTCAAGGACAATGGGAACGGCCAGCAAGAGGGCGACAACAGATAGTAACGCGCTGGTCAGACTGTAGACCATCAGCGGCCGTTCGGCCAGGAAGAGTCGGAAAACGGTGCGCAATATTCGCAGACCATCGCCCCAGGTATTCAACTTGCTTCTCGATCCTTCGGGACGCTCGCAATAGGGTGTAGCGATTTCCGCGACCGGCATGTTCAATTCCAGGGCATGCACCGTCAATTCTGTTTCGATTTCAAATCCTTCGGACAGGACCGGGAAGGACTTGGCGAAGCGTCTGGAAAACGCCCGGTATCCAGAAAGAACGTCGCTGAAGCTGCTCCCGAACAACTTTCCCAACACGAACGTGAACAAACGATTGCCAAAAATGTGACCGGAACGATAGGTGGCTTCCGATACTGCTTCGCGGCGTCCGACAGCCATATCCGCACCCTGTTCCAGAACAGCGTCAACAAGTGCCGAAGCCGTACCGGGATCATAGGTGCCGTCACCATCGACCATGAGGTAGCAGCCAGCGTCGATATCTGCCAGCATGCGGCGCACAACCTGACCCTTGCCAGGCCTATCAACCCGAATCACTGCGGCACCGGCTTTTCTCGCCAGCTCGGCGGAGTCATCGGAAGACCCGTTATCGAAGACAATGATTCTGGCTTGAGGCAGGGCCTCGCTGAAATCCCGGACGACTTTCGCAATCGTTGCGTTCTCATTAAGGCAAGGAATTCCAACCACAACATCGAACTTGCTCATACCACTCCGCACCAACTGAGTTACCAATTTCCCCTTTTTACGGTTCCTCAATTGTAAGGTCTTGCTGCAGGAGGACAAAGCGCGCGACAGCATCTCGCACAGAGCTGTTCACTTGTCCAAAGATATCGCTTGGAGCAGAAATACTGGAATTTAATCAGCACTGGGTTGAAGGTTTACCGGCCTGGGTCTGACGGCCGAATGTGCATTGAGCACGATAGAACCCAAAGGCTTTCCCGATTACACATAAACCTCAGCCATCGCCGAGGGAGTGTGGGTTTGGTGGCAGGCGGCAAGTGGCACCACCGGATGCTCGAAGCTATCTACGGGCAAGGGAACCTGGATCAGCCGTTGAACCCCCGCTGCAGAATGGCTGAGAGACGTGCGTAATCAGGAAGGTTTCTATAACGAGTGCGCTCGAATCCAAATGTCTTTAACGCCGGTTTGGGAACCTTTATGATTGGCAAATGGTCTACTGACAATATTGCCTTCAACCAGACAATGAGCTTGATCTCTAAAATTCGCGACCGCTTGCCCCGCCTGGCACGAGCCAGCGGCGCGCTGTTCGTTGTTTTTTGGATCGGGCTGGCCGCGGCACCTTGCGCGCTGGCCATGCTGGTGCCGGAAACCGGGCATGACTGCCCGCACTGCCCGCCGGTCCCTTGTCACGAAGTCCAGTCGGATGACTGCGACTATTCCGAGTCACTCGATGCACCCCGTGCCAGCGAGAAATCCCCGCTCGAAATTCTCGCCGTGCTGCCATCCGACCTGGAGACCACGCCGGGTCGTCCCATTTATGCCGTGGCGATCGCCGTGCCGCCGCCCGCTCGCGCCGGCCCCAGACTCCACCTCGTCCACACCCGCTTCGACGAATAGTTCCTTCTCCTGACTCCCGCGGCGGCGCATTGCTTGTGCCGCCCTGATTTGTGTCTGTCTGGAGAAGTGAAGATGAAAAAGTATTTATGGTACCTGCCTGCGGCGGTCTGGTTTGCGATAAGTCCACCAGCCTCGAGCCTTGAACTGAACGACGCCGTGCAACTGGCCGTCGAGGCCGATCCGCGTCTCAAGGCGCTGGCAGCCCAGGCCCGCGCCTTCGAGGCCGAGTCGGTCTCGGCCGGGCAGTTGCCGGATCCACAGTTGACCGTCGGGCTGATCAACGTGCCGGCACCGCAGTTTTCCCTCAGCGAAGAGCCCATGGCCCAGGCCCAATTGGGCATCATCCAGCGCTTCCCGACCCGGACCCGGCGCGAAGCGATGAGTGGAATCAAGTCCTCCCAGGCCGACACGGTTCGTGCCCGCCGCGCTGCGCGAACGGTCCAGTTGAAGCGTGAAGTTCGCCTTGTCTGGGCGCTGGTCCAGCGGGACCAGACGATGCTCGCGCTGGAGCAGGACAAGGCTGAGGTCATGAACCAGCTCACCGAAACCCTGGATGCGCGCCTGGAAGTCGACCTGGCCCTGCAGACTGCGGTGCTGTCCAGCCGCGCCCGGCGGGCCCGACTTGAAAAAACCCTGGTGGATCGCCGTGCCCGTCTTATACAGACCCGGGCGACACTGTCCCAGCTGCTGGACCCGCACCCGCTGCCCGTGCAGATTGAGGCGACGGAGTTTTCCTTGCCCGAGGTCGTGGCCATCGAAGACCATCCACAGCTGTTCGTGGCGCACCTCGGGCTGGACGAGGCCCAACGCCGGGTTGAATTGGCCGACGCGGCCTTTCGCCCTGGCTGGTCGTTGAACGTCAACGTCGGCCGACGTTTCGGTGACACGCCCATGGGCGCGCCGAGCGAAACATTGATCAACGCCATGGTCGCCGTCGATTTGCCGCTGTTTACCCGCAACCGCCAGTCCCGGGACCTGGAAGCGGCGCGTGAGCGCCTGGATGCCGCCGCCACCAGCCCGGAAGAAGTCCGACGTTCACTCGTCGCCGAATACCGCGCAGCCCGGCAGACCCACACCGAGTACACCCGCATGATCGAGGCCTACCTCAATTCGGTGCTGCCCCTGGCTCGCGATCAGGAGGAAGCCACCGAACTGCGCTATCAAGCCGCCCGCGGGCCGTTGGAGCCGGTACTCGAAGCCCGGCTCGCCCGGCTGGATACCGAAATTGAACTGGAACAGCTCCGTCTGGCCCGTGATCAAGCTGCGGTCGAACTGCTCTACCTGGGAGGACAATGATCATGAAGCTCTCCCACACTTGCATAATGGGCGCACTCGCGCTGTCAGCGCTTGCCATTGTGGCAAGCACGGGGATTGGTCTGTCGGCAACGCAGGCGCTTGCTCAACACGATGACCACGGGCAGGCGCAGCAAGGCTCAACGTCAGGAAACGATGGCGAACGCGAAATTGCCTACTGGGTTGCGCCCATGGATCCCAACTACCGCCGCGACGAGCCGGGCAAGTCACCCATGGGTATGGATCTGCTGCCGGTTTATGTCGATGAACTCACCGAGGACGGCCAGGCGCGAGTCAGCCAAGCCGTTCAGCAGACCATGAACCTGCGCACCTATACCGCGCGACGGGACCGTTTATGGCGACGTATCGACACGCTCGGCTCGATCCATTATGACCAATCCCGCCTGCACCATGTCCACCCGCGGGTGGAGGGCTGGATTCAGGAGCTGGACGTTGCCGCCGTCGGTGATCCTGTGCGCACCGGCCAGCGGCTGTTCACCCTGTACTCGCCGGAACTGGTCAACGCCCAGGAAGAATTCCTGCAGGCGCGGCGGCGGGGGGAAGCCACGTTGATCGACTCGGCCCGCCGGCGACTGGAGGCGTTGGATGTTCAGCCGCAAATCATCGAGCGGCTGGAGCGCGACCGCCAGGCCATCATGTACGTGCCCTGGCACGCCAGCCACGATGGTGTGATCACTCAGGTCAACGCCCGCCATGGCATGTTCGTGGCTCGCGGGACCACGGTCCTGGAGATCGCTGATCTGTCCACGCTCTGGCTGATCGCCGAGGTTTTCGATCGCCACGCCCAGTGGCTGGAGACCGGCCAACCGGCCCGGCTCGAGTTCTCCTACCGTCCCGGCCAGCCCATGGACGCGCGGATCGACTACATCTACCCCGAACTCGACCCGACCACTCGCGCAATCCGTGCCCGGATAGTGGTGGAAAACATCGAGGGCCTGATCCATCCCGGCATGTGGGCCGACGTACGGATTTTCGCCGGGCCGATGGACGACCAACTCATCATTCCGCGCGAGGCGCTGATCCACACCGGCCAATCCACCCGCGTGGTGGTCCGCATCGACAACGATCACTTCGAGGTGCGCGAGGTTGTATCCGGCATGGAAAGCGGCAACTACGTCGCCATCCGCGATGGTCTTGTTGCTGGCGAGGACGTGGTCACCTCGGGCCAGTTCCTGATTGATTCCGAAGCCAGCCGGCGGGCCGGCCACCAGCGGATTGGAGGCGGGCATGATCATTGAAGAAAGGCGCAAGGCGCAAGGCTCAAGGCGCAAGGAAAAAAGCCTCTCCCGTCGCCCGGCTCCCGACTCGGGTGCCGCCTCGAGGAGGGTGCCATGATCAACGCCCTTATTCGTTGGTCCATCGCCAACCGTGCGCTGGTGCTGATCCTGGCCGCCATTGCCTCAGCCGCCGGGGTTTACGCCATTCGTAACACTCCGGTGGATGCGATTCCCGACCTGTCCGATACCCAGGTGATCGTGCGCGCGTCATTTCCCGGCCAGGCGCCCCAGGTAGTCGAGGACCAGGTCACCTTTCCGCTGACCACCGCGCTGATGGCGGTGCCCGGGGCACACACGGTACGCGGTTACTCGATGTTCGGGGACTCGTTCATTTATGTGCTTTTCGACGACGATACCGACCTGTACTGGGCACGATCGCGGGTTCTGGAGTATTTAAGCCAGGTCGTCCCGCGCCTGCCCGACGGCGTTTCCGCCGAGCTCGGCCCCGATGCCACCGGGGTGGGCTGGATCTACAAGTACGTGCTGGTCGACCGCAGCGGCAATCACGATCTCGCCCAGTTGCGTGCCTTGCAGGACTGGTTTCTGAAGTTCGAGCTGCAGGCCGTGCCCGGGGTCAGCGAGGTCGCCACCATGGGCGGCATGGTGCGCGCCTACCAGGTCGCCGTCGACCCGAACCGACTGCGCGCCTATGGCCTCAGCATTGGCCAGATCCGCAATGCCATCACCCGGGCCAACTCCGAAGCCGGCGGTTCACTGGTGGAACTGGCCGAGGCCGAGTACATGGTCCGCGCCACCGGCTACGTGCGTAGTGTCGAGGACCTCGAGCGCATCC
>CAZFYM010000043.1:0-29811 GCA_964523755.1 uncultured Wenzhouxiangella sp.
ATGTCGGCAATGCAGTCCGGGTCCGACGCATTTGTTCGTCTGGGGATGAATATGGCCCAGCAGGATGTGAGTGTGCCCGTCTATGCCTGGGCGCTCAATCGTTTGCACCAATTCGATGCCGATGGGTTGAAGGAGATCGTCAAGTCGCGCGTTGACTATTGGTCTGGAGAGTCGGATGCAGTCCAATACATGCCGTCCTGGGGTGGGTTCAATTGTGACCTCTCGGCACTGGGTCTGTATGCGGAGGGGCAGGGATTGTCAGTCGATTGGCGACAGTGGATGCCGGTCGGGGAAGAAATCTCGGGTGCGATGGAGCAGGGGTGTCTTTATCCATTGTCCATGGCTGCCCTGGCTGATCCGGATGCGACGGCCCCGTTGCTGGCACTGTTGGCAGAAATGGAGGCCATCGAGGCCTCGGAAGACCATTATGACAACCTGGTCAGCCTGGCACGGTATCAGACTGAACCCAGTCAGGAGCAGCGCGACCTGCTGGCTGCTGCCCTGATCGATCATCCCGCCTGGGATTCGCTTTCCCAACGCCTGCAGGATTGGCTGCTGGGAATTGAAACACCCCGAAAATCCCGTCTTTCATGCGAGAGCAACAAGCCGCTGACTGAGGCGATCAACGACGATTGACGTCGCGGTCACACCGACAGTCAAATCGATTGACCATTCATCGGGGCATTGCGGTCTTTCACAAGCAAGCCAGGCTCACTTGTTAGCATGGTCAGTTATTGTTTGAAGTCACCGGTGTTTTGTGAAAGCCAATGAGTTATTGAATCGCAATCAATTGACGCAGTGGCTGTCGAGTCTGGGATTGCCTGATCAGGACTGGGTCTATTACCTGAGTGTGGCCGCGATCATTGCCGTCATATCGCTGCTGGTCCATTTACTGTTGCATCGAATCGTCCTGCGCTTTATCGGGCGCGGACGCAATGCGCGGAGCAGGCTGTGGCCGCGGGCTTTTTTCAATTACAGTCTGTTTACCCGCCTGGCATTTGTTCTGCAGGGCGTTGTGCTGTTCACGCTGGCCGGCGCGTTTCTGGAATCTGGAACCCGGTTAATGGCCGTGATCGAAACGGCCACCCACTTGTGGATCATATTATTCGCCTTGCTGGCCTTGTTTTCATTGCTTGATGTGCTCGAGGAGTTATCGCGTTCGGCTCGCAGGCCGGTCAAATTACCCCTGCGAGGGGTGTTCCAGAGCCTCAAGCTGCTGGCAACCACGATTGCACTGATTTTTGCCGTTGCCTTTCTGATCGGCAAATCGCCCTTGATCCTGTTCAGTGGTCTGGGGGCCATGACGGCCGTCATTCTGCTGATCTTCCGTGATCCCATCCTCGGTCTGGTGGCCGGCATACAGCTTTCGGCCAACAACATGTTAGCGGTGGGTGACTGGCTGGAAATGCCCAAATACGGAGCCGATGGCGATGTCATTGATATCAGCCTTACCACGGTCAAGGTACGCAATTGGGACAAGACCGTGACGTCCATTCCCAACTATGCCCTGATCTCCGATTCGTTCAAGAACTGGCGCAATATCGAGGTGGTCGGTGGCCGTCGGATCAAGCGACCGATCGCTATTGATGTCAGCAGTGTGGGTTTTGCCAGCCAGGAGGATATCAAGCGTTGGCGAGAAGCTCGTCTGCTGAGCGAGTACATCGAAGACAAACTCAGCGAAATCAAGAAACATAATACGGAGCGTGGAGTGGACCCGAACTCAGCGATCAATGCCAGGCACCTGACCAATCTTGGCGTGTTTCGCGCTTATCTGACGGCCTACCTGGGTGCGCATTCGAGCATCAACAAGGATCTTACCTACATGGTTCGCCAGCTTGACTCAAGCCCAAACGGTATACCGCTGGAAATCTATGCCTTCGCCAATCAAACGAGCTGGGTTCCTTACGAAAATATCCAGTCCGATATCTTTGATCATATTTATGCCGTCATTCCTGAATTCGGCTTGCGTCTGCTTCAATCACCCAGCGGCCACGACATACAAGCCCTGATCAGGCCGGTGGCAGAGGGTACTTCAGGCCCGTCGCGCAGTTGAATAGCACACTGCGCGCATCCTGGGCCAACCAGCCGGACTCGGTCAGTTGGTGCCAGGCGGCGTAAGTGGCCGCCCCTTCCGGGCAGACCAGCAGCCCGTCGCTGGCGCTGAGTTGTTTCCAGGCGTCCAGTATGGCGGGTTCAGAAACAGCAATGGCTTTACCGCCGGATTCGCGCACGGCATCCAGAATCAGGAAATCCCCCACGGCCTGGGGGACGCGAATGCCGGCGGCGCAGGTCGTGGCGTTTTCCCAGCGGCTGGCGAAGCGCTCGCCAGCGTCGAAGGCGCAGACCATGGGCGCGCAGCCCTCGGCCTGGACCGCGATCATTTTGGGCAGCGGTCCATCGATCCAGCCCAGGGCCTTCATCTCGGCAAAGGCTTTCCACATGCCGATCAGGCCGGTACCCCCGCCGGTCGGGTAAAAAATGGCATCCGGCAACTGCCAGTTGAATTGAGCAGCCAGTTCCAGGCCCATTGTTTTTTTGCCTTCGAGGCGATAGGGCTCCTTGAGTGTCGAGACGTCGAACCAGTCCTCTTTTGCTACACGCTCGGCGAGTCGTCGTCCGCAGTCGTCGATAAAGCCGTCAACTTCAACCACCTCGGCCCCGGCCAGGCGGGTTTCCTGAATATTGATGACTGGCGTGTCGGCCGGGCAATAGACCAGCGATTCCAGCCCGGCCCGGGTGGCATAAGCGGCCAGCGCTGCGCCAGCATTACCATTCGAGGGCATCGCCAGCCGCCGGACGCCAAGCTCGGCCGCCATCGCTACGGCCAAAGCCAGGCCACGGCTCTTGAACGAACCGGTGGGAAGACGCCCTTCATCCTTGACCAGCAGATGCGGGGCGGCTTTCAATGCGATCAGGGGCGTGTCGACCTCACCCAGTCGCGGGATGCTGCTCCAGTCAGACACTGGCAGCAATTCTCGCCATTTCCAGAAACCACCCTGGCGACTGGCGAGCTCATCCCGATCAACCCGGGCGGCGATTCGGTCCAGATCGTAACGGACCAGCAATGGCCGCCCGACTTTCGACAGACGATAAACCGGGCCGAAGAGATAGTGATCACCCTCCAGTCCGCATTCCAGGTGGCTTACGTAATGTTCATTGCTCATGGTGGATCCCGCAATTCAATAATCCCTGATTCTGCCATCGTAAGGTAGAATCCGTGTAGATGTTTATTTGCGGATTTTTTCATGCCGATTTACCCCCAAGACTACCCTGCCATGATGTCCGAGCTCAGGGAATCCTTTGACTCGGGCCTGACCCGTCCGCTGGCCTGGCGGCGCGGCCAGCTTGACGCGCTGGAGCGCCTGCTCAAGGAAAATGAACGGGAAATCGAGCAGGTCTTGATGGCAGATTTGAACAAACCGCCCCAGGAGGTTCTGCTGGGTGAGGTCTCGCTGTTGTTCAGCGAAATTCGCCACGCTCGCCATCGACTGGCCCGCTGGTCACGTCCGCGCCGAGTGGCGACGCCGATGGTGGGCCAGCCTGGCCGCAGTTGGGTGCAGCCCGAACCGTTGGGTGTGGTGTTGATCATGGGTGCATGGAATTATCCGGTTCAGCTGATTCTGAGCCCGCTGATTCCGGCCCTGGCGGCGGGCAACGCCGTGGTGCTCAAGCCATCGGAGATTGCCGAGCATACGGCGGCACTGATTGCCGAGCTGATTCCGAAGTATCTCGATCAGCGAGCGGTCAGGGTCGTGGAGGGCGCGGTACCGGAAACCACTGCGCTGCTGAAGCAGCGCTTTGATCATGTGTTCTATACCGGTGGCGCTGCGGTCGGCCGGATCGTGATGAAGGCGGCCGCCGAGCATCTCACCCCCGTGACACTCGAACTGGGAGGCAAGAGCCCGTGCGTGATCGACCGCGGTGCCGATCTGAAATCGGCCGCCCGTCGACTGACCTGGGGCAAGTGCCTGAACGCCGGCCAGACCTGTATTGCCCCGGATTATGTCCTGGTAACCCCCGAGGATCGTGATGGGCTGGTAGCGGCCATGCAGGATGAGTTGCAGGCCATGTATGGCTCGGACCGTCTCAACAGCGCTGATTATTGCAAGATTATCAATCCCCGGCACTTTGAACGGCTGACGGGCTATCTGAACGCTGGCAACATTGCAATCGGTGGTCGGTTTGATGAGAAGGCGGTTCGTATCGAACCCACCGTACTGACCGACGTCAAACCGGATGACGCGGTGATGAGGGAGGAGATTTTCGGACCGATTCTCCCGGTACTTGAAGTGAATGACATCGGACAGGCCATTGAATTTATTAAACAACGTGAGAAACCGCTGTCGGCCTACCTGTTCACCCGTAGCCGCGCCAATGAAAAACGCTTTGCCCGGCAGGTCAGCACCGGAAATTTGTGCATTAACGATGTGTTGATGTTCATGTCGGTCCCCGATCTGCCGTTTGGCGGGGTCGGCGAAAGTGGTATGGGCCAGTACCACGGCCAGGCCGGCTTCGACCGCTTGAGCCACCTGAAGTCCGTGATGCGCCGCGGCCGCTGGCCCGAAATCACGGTCCGCTTCGCACCGTATAATCAATTCAAGATGAAACTGCTGAAATTCCTGAGCTGATGATTTACCCTGAACCCCGAACCCTGAGACCATAACCTGTCGGTTCAAAATGTCCTATCCCCGATTCCATCTCGCGCTACCCGTCACGGATCTGAACCAGACGCTGAGCTTCTACACCGATCTGCTCGGTTGTTCCACAGGGCGATCCTCTCAGCATTGGGTAGACATTGACTTTTTTGGCCATCAAGTGGTTTTGCACAAGGTGGAGCCGGACCAGCATCCCGCGACCCAGACCAACGCGGTGGATGGTCACGCCGTACCGGCCCTGCATTTCGGGCCGATATTGGCGTGGGACGAATTCGAGGCATTGGCTGAACGGCTGCGCCAGGCCGCTACCGAGTTCGTGATTGAACCCTATCTGCGCTTTGCCGGGCGTAAAGGCGAGCAGGCCACGATGTTTATTGCCGATCCCAGCGGTAACCATCTGGAATTCAAGGCGTTTCGCCATATCGAAATGTTGTTCGCCAGCGATCTGGATGCTTACTGAACTTACCAGCCGTTAGCGCTTCACATCTTTTCAACCCTCACCGAAAAAACCATGAAAAAACTGATTGAAGGACGCACCCCTTACATCCTGGTTTTTCTTGCCTGCGTGGGCCTGCTGGCCTATGCCTACTATGCCCAGTTTGTGCTTGAATTGGCACCTTGTCCGATGTGCATGTTGCAGCGCTTCGGGTTCATGATCATGGCCCTGTCGGCGCTGGCGCTGATGATCCATCACCCCAGACGCTGGGGGCGCTGGATCTATGCTGTGCCGTACTTTGGTGGCGCGATCTGGGGTATTGTCACGGCGACCCAGCATGTGCGTCTGCAGGGTCAACCACCCGACCCCATGGGCGGATGCGGGGCGGACTGGCCAACCATGCTCGAGTTTGACTATTCGGTCAACGAAATCCTGCGCGAGGCATTCACCGCCTCGGGTGATTGCACTGAAATCGACTGGACTTTTCTGGGGCTGTCAATGCCGGCCTGGACGCTGATCTGGTATGTTGGCCTGACATTGTTTATGCTTTATGCATTAATTGCTCGAAAAGCCTGATTTCTATTGGAATTCCGTATGACCGACCGACTCAAGACGATCACTCCCGCCAAGGGCTGGAGACCTGATTCCTGGCAGCAAAAGACGGCTGGCCAGCAGGCAAGCTACGATGATCAGGCCGAACTCAAGGCCGTTCTGGCCAAGCTGGCCGGTATGCCACCGCTGGTGACCTCCTGGGAGATTCTTAGTCTCAAGCAGCAAATCGCCGAAGCCCAGGCTGGCAAGCGGTTTTTTCTGCAGGGGGGTGATTGCGCAGAAGTCTTTAGTGAATGTGAATCATCCATCGTTGCCAACCGATTGAAAGTCTTGCTGCAAATGTCACTGATTCTTCTGCATGGGCTGGAAATGCCGGTGCTCAGGGTGGGGCGTTTTGCCGGCCAGTATGCCAAGCCGCGGTCGGCCGATACCGAAACCATTGATGGTGTGACGCTGCCCAGTTACCGTGGTGATCTGGTCAATGCCCCGGAATTCACTCAAGCCGCTCGCCGTCCGGACCCGGATCGCTTGCTGCAAGGGCATGCCAGCTCGGCGATGACCATGAATTTCGTGCGTGCTCTGGTCGATGGCGGTTTTGCCGATCTGCACCACCCGGAATACTGGGATCTGGGCTGGGTGGAGCATTCACCCTTGGCTGCCGAGTTCCATCGTATTTCTGACAGCATCGGCCAGTCAGTCCGATTTATGGAGACCATTACCGGTCAGCTGTCGGGCAGTCTCAAGCGGGTAGAGTTTTATACTTCGCACGAGGCGCTTCACCTGCACTACGAGCAGGCATTGACCCGTCAGGTGCCGCGCCAGTGGGGCTGGTTCAATCTCTCGACCCACTTCCCCTGGATTGGCATGCGAACCGCCGAGCTGGAAGGCTCGCATGTGGAGATGTTCCGAGGTATCCGTAATCCCATGGGGATCAAGGTTGGACCCGGCATGACCGGCGACTGGCTCAAGGGCTTGATTCGGACGCTCAACCCCGATAACGAAGCCGGACGCCTGGTGCTGATTCACCGAATGGGGGCGGGGAAAGTCGGCGATCATTTGCCTGGCCTGATTGAAGCAGTCAAGGCCACCGGTTCACCGGTGCTCTGGATCTGCGATCCGATGCATGGCAACACCGAAAAGACCAGCAATGGCTACAAGACCCGCCGTTTCGCCAATATCCAGGCCGAAGTGGAACAGGCCTTCGAGATTCACGCCAGTTGTGGGTCGCGTCTGGGCGGAGTCCATCTGGAACTGACAGGCGAGAACGTTACCGAATGTATCGGCGGTGCCCGCGAGCTGAATGAACAGGATCTGGCAACCTGCTACAAGACCACCGTCGACCCACGTCTGAACTACGAACAGGCCCTGGAAATGGCCATGCTGGTGGTCAGAAAGCATCGAAGCCTGGCCTGAAGGGCGGGACAGGGGTAGAGGGGTAGAGGGGTAGAGGGGTAGAGGAGGCATTCTCTGGGTCTTTCCTTTTTCCCCCTTTCCCCTTTCCCTCCTACAACAACCCTTCCACCGCCTCACGCTCCTCGCGCAGTTCCTTGTCCGTAGCATCCATGCGCTGGCGTGAAAATTCGTTGATTTCAAGTCCCTGCACGATTTTCCACTGGCCATTCTCACAAGTGCAGGGGAACGAGTAGATCACGCCGGGGGCAATGCCGTAGCTGCCGTCGGCGGGTACGGCCATGGAGACCCAGCTATCGCCGTCGGTGCCCAGGGCCCAGTCGTGAATATGGTCAATGGCGGCAGAGGCAGCCGAGGCCGCACTCGATGCACCGCGCGCCTTGATGATGGCGGCTCCGCGTTGCTGGACGGTGGGAATAAAGTCGTTTTCGTACCAGGCCTGATCGACACCCTCTGCTTCCAGGGCCGGTTTGCCGGCGACCAGGGTCTGGTGCAGGTCCGGATACTGGGTCGCGGAGTGATTGCCCCAGATGGTCACTTTTCTGATATTCGTGTGGTGCGTGCCGGTTCTTACGGCCAACTGGGCCATGGCACGATTGTGGTCCAGGCGGGTCATCGCCGTGAAATTCTCCGGCGGCAGATCGGGTGCATTGGCCTGGGCAATCAGCGCGTTGGTGTTGGCCGGGTTGCCGACCACCAGAACTTTCACATCCCGACTGGCGACGGCGTTCAAAGCCTTGCCCTGAGGTCCGAAGATCTTGCCGTTTTCGCTCAGCAGATCGGCACGTTCCATGCCGGGGCCGCGAGGTTTGGCACCGACCAGGATGGCATAGTCGGCATCCTTGAAGCCTTCTTCAATATCGGTTGTAGCGACGACGCCAGCGAGCAACGGGAAGGCGGCATCATCCAGTTCCATGACAACGCCCTTGAGTGCATCAATGGCTGGCGGGATTTCGATCAATTGGAGAATAACCGGCTGGTTGGGTCCGAGCAGATCGCCCGAAGCGATGCGAAAACAGAGTTGGTAGCCAATCTGGCCGGCTGCGCCGGTAATGGCGATGCGCTTGGGTGTCGTCATGAATAGTCTCCTTGGAAGCAATTAGTCTCAGCCGGGCATTTTAACTGTTTCGGAACTTTCAGGCGGGACCAGGCAGATTTTCAACGATAAATCGAGACTCCGAAATAGTGCTATTGTTTGAGGGGTTCTTGTAAATTCAAAGTGATTGACGATGATGAGGTTTTTGGCGACATTGATTCTGGCTTCCAGTTGGGTCGTGACAAGCTGGGCCTTTCCGGTTGATGAATTCTGGTCAAACCTGGAAGCCTTGTGTGGTCAGGCGTTTGAGGGCAAGCTGATCACCCATCCCGAGGGCGAGACGGGTTTTGTTGACCGGCGTCTGGTCATGCATGTGCGGGATTGTCACGATAACTGGATTCGAATCCCGTTTCATGTTGGCGATGATCGATCCCGCACCTGGGTGCTGACGCGAAATCAGAATCGCATCGAGCTCAAGCATGTGCATCGCCACGAGGATGGTTCGCCAGACGAGCAGACCATGTACGGCGGGACCGCAACCAATCAGGGACGCGCAAACGAGCAGTACTTTCCGGCCGATGAATTGACGCGCGAGGTGATCGAAGAGGCGTTTTCCAACGTCTGGGTGATGCGCGTCTATCCCGGCCAGACCTTCACCTACGGTTTGTGGAGACTGGGTACCCCGCGTGTTTTCCAGATTGATTTTGACCTGAGTGTTGCGGTTGACCCGCCTCCCGCGCCCTGGGGCTGGAAGGATTGATTTCCAGTCAGCAGGTCGATTGCCTTAGTACCCCTGGGCTTTTCCGATCCCGCTGAACGTGTGTGTATTTATGCCCAGGGGTACTTAGTCTGGCGGTTTTTCCAGCCAATGCATGCTGAACAGCTTGTCGGGGTCCTTCCAGACCTTGACCGGCTTCAGACCTGCCTGCTCGGCCAGTGCCTTGAAATCCGGTACGGAGTATTTGTGACTGCTTTCGGTGTGAATCGAGTCGCCTTGACGGAATTCGAAGTGCTTGTTGCCGATGTTGATCACGGTGGGTTGCCTGGCCACCAGATGCATTTCGATGCGGTTGAACTCGCTGTTGAAACGGGCTTCGTGGGTGAAGTGATCCGCCTCGACCTTGGCACCCAGTTCACGATGCAGGCGCTTGAGCAGATTGAGATTGAACGCAGCGGTTATTCCTTCGGAATCGTCATAGGCCCTGATCAGTCGTTGGGCCGGTTTGAGCAAGTCGACACCGATCAGAATCGCCCCGTTCGGCTCGGCAATATTGCCCATTCGTTGCAGGAAGGTGGTGGCCTCGTCATGGTTGAAATTACTGATGGTGGAACCGGGAAAGTAGACCACTCGACGGGTGGCTGGCGGGTCGAGTGCCAAGTCATTACTGCGAATCGGCTGCGTGTAGTCGGCGCGCAGGGGACGAATTTCGATCTCGGGAAAGGCCGCTTCCAATTCACAGGCTGATGCGCTCAGCGCTGCGGCCGAAATCTCGATTGGCGTGTAGGCGCGCGGATTGTCTAAGCTGGCCAACAGTTTGCGCGTCTTGATGCCGGCTCCAGAGCCAAATTCAATGATATGGGCCTGCGGTCCGATCATGGCACTGATTTCACTCAGATGAGCCTCATGGAGCGCCAGGTCAGCACGAGTGACATAATAGTCTTCAGTCTCGCAAATTCGTTCAAACAGCTCTGATCCCTGCGTATCGTATAGATACTTGCAGGGAATCTCGCGTGGCTTGCCGGATAATCCGGCTTCAACGTCCTGCCGGAATTGTTGCATCATTGATTTGGAGGTCATGTCAGAGGTCTCGGGCCAATCGCAGACCGGAAAATTGCCAGCGGTCTTTCGGATAGAAGAAGTTGCGGTAGGTTGACCGAATATGGCCTGCTGGCGTGGCGCAGCTTCCACCTCGCAGGACCATCTGGTTGGCCATAAACTTGCCATTGTATTCGCCGATGGCACCGGCAGCAGGCTTGAAGCCGGGATAAGGGGCATAGCTGGATGCCGTCCATTCCCAGACATCGCCGAACAGTTGCAGCAAGTCACCTTCACCACACGCCGGTATGGGATGAAAATGCCGCTGGTTGCAGAAGTGGCCATCGACCGGTACCTGCCGGGCAGCCAGCTCCCACTCTGCCTCGCTGGGCAGGCGAGCGTTGGCCCACTGGGCATAGGCGGCCGCTTCGTAAAAACTGATGTGACAAACCGGAGTGTCTCGATCAATCCGGCGAGCCCCTCCGAGGGTGTAGTGGTACCACTCGTCACCATCCCGCCACCAGTAGAGCGGAGCTTCGATAAACTGCTGTTCGATCCAGGCCCAGCCGTCAGCCAGCCACAGTTCTGATCGCTGATAGCCGGCGTCATTCACAAACTCGAGATACTCGCCGCAGGTGACCGGGCGACGGGCCAGTTGGAACGGGTGAACAAAGACCTTGTGACCCGGTATTTCATTGTCAAAACTGAATGCATTGCCGGTGTGGCCGATTTCTTTCAGTCCACCATCAAATTCCACCCAGGCGTTCGAAACGGCTGACAAGCCGGTATCGGCAGGGCTGGCCCAGGCCGGATGCGCTGGATTGAACGAAAAAGCATGCTTCAGATCGGTAATCAGCAACTCTTGATGCTGCTGCTCATGATTCAGACCCAGCACAATCAGCGATGACAGCGAACAAAGGTCCTGACGCTTGCAAGAAGCAATCAGTTTCACCATGGCTTGATCGACATGCTTGCGATAAGTCCCCACGCCGTGAGCATCAGGACGGGATATCAGGCCTCGCCGGGCCCGCGGAAACTGCTCACCGACCCCGTTGTAATACGAGTTGAACAGGTAAGCGAATCGATCATCAAAAACCTGATAGTTCTGATCACGCGGCTGGAGTACAAAGGTCTCGAAAAACCAGCTGGTATGAGCGCGATGCCACTTGACCGGGCTGGTTTCGTTCATTGACTGCAGATTCTGGTCTTCCGCCGAAAGATTCCGGGTCAGGTTCTCAGTGACTGCCCGAACCTGACAATAGCTGTTGGTCAGTTGATCCTGGTCCAGTTCCACTATAGGTCGATCATTGAAAGACGGGCAGGAGAGCAGCTTCTTGGACTCGACGGACGAAGGTGTGCTGGCCATGAGCTGGAGCGTAATAAATGTAAAAGTTCAGGTAGAAAGTCTGGGTTTCGGTCGCCTGAGTTTCAAGCGATTCAAGCTGCTTACATGAAGATTAAAGTATCACATAAAACCGCAAACAGGATCGCGCTCCCGCTTTACGGTGCTGTAACATTCTGTTTTCAGGGCAATAACTCCATTCCTGCAATGATTCGGCCAATTTCCCATATCGCAGGATGATCATGTACAGAAATATTGGATTGGCAGGTTTAATCGGCGCGGTTTGTCTGACCGCTAATGCAGCCGTCGTGGTCAATCTGGACGGCATGGCAGTCAACGAGGTCCAGGCTATCCACTACCATGCCGGCGGCGGCCTGTTCGAATTGGTGCTGGCCGACAATCTGGCCTGTCAGGGGATCACATCAATCGGGCCATTGGCCGGGCTAGGTCTGGGTGTTGGTGATCAGATTTTTGAGCTGGCGGGGCCTATTACCATGAATTTCAGCACCGGCCCGACAATAATCGAGATCAACTCGGATTCTGGAAATCTCAATTGCAACAGCGATCGAATTTTCAGCGACCGCTTGGCCAAAAAATAGGGAATTTCCAAACGAGTCTGGTCGTTCCCGGCAGACTTTTACTAATCAATATCGTATTTTTTGAGTTTGTAGCGTAATGAGCGGAACGTGATACCGAGCTGACGCGCGGCTTCGGTCTTGTTGAATTTGGCCTCGCGGAGAGCATTTTCCAGGATTCGCTTTTCCACATCTTCAATGTAGTCATCCAGGCTGCGGTCGTCGGGGCGATCGCCGATTGGGCCGTCATCTGTGAGGGATTCGCCATCCAGACTGAGATCGTCTGGCGTGATCTGGTCTCCCTCGCACAGGGTGACTGCGCGCTGCAGGATATTGACCAGTTCACGTACGTTGCCCGAAAAGGCATGTTGGCGAAGCGCGCTGATCGCGCTTTCTCCCAGGCGGCGGGGCGGCTCCCCCCACTGTTCGCCGATACTATTCAGGAAATGCTCGGCAAGAATGATGATATCGCCGCGCCGCTCGCTGAGCGCTGGCATCTGGAGTTCGATGACATTGAGTCGGTAATAGAGATCATTGCGGAAAGTACCGTTTTCGACCAGCGGCTTGAGCGGCTTGTGACTGGCTGAAAGAATGCGCACGTCGATTTTGACCTCGGAGCGTCCCCCGATGGGGCGCACCGTCTTTTCCTGAATGACGCGCAGCAACTTGACCTGCATGGGCAATGGCAGGTCAGCCACTTCGTCCAGGAACAAGGTACCGCCCTGGGCTGCCTGGAACAGCCCTTCCTTGTCGCTGTCAGCTCCGGTAAAGCTGCCTTTGAGGTGGCCGAAGAATTCGCTTTCCATCAGTTCACCGGGAATCGCACCGCAGTTGACGGCAACAAACGGCTCCTCGGCCCGCGGCCCCAAATCGTGAATCAGGCGCGCGGCCAGTTCCTTGCCGGTTCCGGATTCGCCGCTGATGAGAACGGGTGCCTGACTTCGGGCCAGCTTGGAAATGGTTTGTCGAACCCGCTTGATGGCATCGGACTGTCCAATCAGTCGCTGGAGCAACAAGGACTTGTCGCTGCCTTCCGGCTCCTCGCCATGCTCTCGGGAGCTGGTTACGGCCTGATTCTGATCGAGTTCGGGTTTTGCTTCGGATTTGGCCGCCGCCTTCTCCGCGTCATCCTGACGCAGCTTGAGTGCCGTTCGGACCAGGTTTCTCAGGACCTCCAGATCGACTGGTTTGGACACAAAATCGAAGGCACCGTACTTGAGCGCGGTGACAGCGTCCTCGACCTTGCCGAAAGCCGTGATCATGGCCACGGGTATCTGGTCATGGTCCCGGCTGATTTCCTTGATCAGCGTCAGTCCATTGCCATCAGGCAGCCGCATATCCGTCAGACACAAGGCGTAGTCGGGGTTGGATGA
This sequence comes from uncultured Wenzhouxiangella sp., assembly GCA_964523755.1. Lineage (GTDB taxonomy): Bacteria > Pseudomonadota > Gammaproteobacteria > Xanthomonadales > Wenzhouxiangellaceae > Wenzhouxiangella. Next base: position 13,136 of record CAZFYM010000043.1, read on the forward strand.
CAGAAAGTGACGAGCGGCGGAAAGATCTTCGGCAGTGTCAACTTCCAGACCCATCCGGCTCAACGTCATATCCAGAAGCTCACGCAGGTCCGGTTCATCGTCCACTACAAGCGCCCGCATTTGCGTCATACAGTTTCCTTTGCCGATTTTGATCTGATCATACCGGATTCAAGTCGACTCCTGCCGGATTCCAGTGCTGGGCCGCGCGGTCGTCTCGGAAGACTCCGGTCGTCGTAACAGAATTCGAAAACAGGCTCCCGAATTGGGTACCTGTACATACTCCAGAGGAGCTTGATTGGCATCACAGAGCTGCCGCGCCAGATACAGGCCCAGACCAGACCCTTGCTTGTGTGTGGTGAAAAATGGCTCGAATACCTGCGAGCGCTTTTCCAGAGGTATTCCGGGTCCATCGTCAATGATATCAAGAGCCATTTCCCGATGGCCCCGGATCGGGCTGACGCGAAGGGTAATGACAGGGATCTGATCCTCTTCGCTTCGGGCATGTTTCAGTGCATTTTCCATCAGGTTCCAAACGGCCTGGGTCAGCTGCCCTGGATCGATAAGCACCATGATGGCGGCCGAAGGTACTTCGACCCGTACCTGCTCATCCGGCAATTTATGGTAGCGCCGAAATTCGTTGGCCAGACGCTTGATCCAGGTCACCAGATTGACAGCTTCGACCCGAGCTCGCTCACGTCGTGAGAGTTTGAGCACATTTTCGACGATATCGTTCATTCGGGCCGCATGGTTGAGCATCATCTTGACCAGTTTCCCGTCCGCAGGCACAAGATCAGGTGACTCGGCCAGCAGCTGGGCCGCATGGCTGAGTGCGCCGAGCGGGTTGCGGATTTCATGCGCGATCGAAGCCGACAGGCGCGCCAGTGAGGCCTGTGCCAGGTCGCGCGCACGGCGACTGACCACTGACGTATCCTCCAGAAAAATCAGGGTGGCTTCGCTGTTAACTCCCGGCATGCTCAGCATACGGGGTATGACAGCGACCTGGGTCGACTGCAGAAGCAGGCCTTCGTCCTCCGACTTGCCAGTCTGGCGCCAGCGATCCAGTCGCTCGGCCAGTGCCGGCGAGATGACCTTGAGGTTGCGCTCGCTGACCGGAGGGTTGCCGAGCAGGTACCAGGCGGCCTCATTGATCTGGCGGATCTTGCCGGTGGCGTCGACCACCAGAACTCCGGAGCGCATTCGGTGGATGATCAATTCGTTGACCTGCTCCAGATTGGCCATGTCCACGCCGCGACGTTCGGCCAGCAACTGGTATTCGCGCCCCCAGCGCCCCAGTAATGAGCAGCCCAGGGCAGTCACAAAGGCGGCAATGCCATAAAGACCGGCTTGCACGGCCACAGTGGCGGCAGGGCTGGACCGGGTGACCAGTGCCGCATCAACAATCAGACCGATGGTGACCAGGCTGGCAAACAGCAGGGCGGTCTGGAGCGAAAGCAGCAACCCGGCAATGCCGATGGTAAACAGGAGCAGAATAACCAGACCGCTTTCGATTCCGCCAAAACAGTGCAGAACAATACTGATGATGATCAGATCAGTCGCCAGGGAAAATGAGGCCAGTTCCGAGGCCTCGATCGTTCGGCGCAGGTGAACGATCAGAAAAATAACCGTGGCACCCAGATAAGTGAATGCCGCAGCCTGGAGTAAAAAGAGCCTGTAGCTCGAAGCCAGCTCCTCGGTGAGCGGACTGAGTGCTACGGCCAGGAAAACTGGCGAGAGGACCAGGCGGAACGCGTTAAGATAATGCAGTGCCCGTCGAATAATGTCTTCGTCGGCAATCAGCGAAGTTCTCGATTTCAATTTCGCCTCCAAGTCACTCCAGCCGGGAATGACCGCGCACGGCCACCATTGGTTGATCCCCTCGGTGTACAGTATAGCCGCTATTCGGGGTTTGATAATTCGTCGCTTCTGTACCAGAATACACGGTTTGCGGCGTTTGGAGTGAGCGCCGCAGGTTAAAATGATCGTTAATCAACCGGGTCGCATTCGTACTGCGAGCGGCCATCCGTCAATCGAAGGGTTAATCAATGAATTTTCATGAATATCAGGCCAAGGAGCTGTTTGCGGCCTATGGCATTCCGGTGCCAAAGGGCGAGTTGGCGACGAGCGCCGAGGAGGCCGTGGCTGCGGCCGAGAAAGTCGGCGGCTCTGCATGGGTGGTCAAGGCTCAGGTGCACGCTGGAGGGCGAGGCAAGGCAGGCGGCGTCAAGCTGGCAGACAGCCTGGAGTCAGTGCGCGTCGAAGCCGGGAAAATGCTCGGAATGGCGATGGAAACCTATCAGACGGGTGGCCGGGCGTTGCCGGTCAACAGCGTGCTGATTGCCGAGGCTACCGATATCAGGCAGGAGCTTTATCTGGGTGCTCTGGTTGACCGGGTTCATCGTTCCGTGGTGTTCATGGGCTCGGCTGCTGGCGGCGTGGATATCGAGAAAGTAGCCAGTGAAACGCCGGACAAGATCATCACTGCCGTGGTCGACAACGCGGCCGGATTCATGCCTTATCAGGCGCGCCAGATCGGCTTTGGCATGAATCTGAACAGCAAGCAGGTGCGCCAGTTGACCGGTATCATGGATGGCCTGTACCGGCTGTTCATGGACAAGGATATCAGCCTGATCGAGGTCAACCCTCTGATTATTGATGGCAAGGGCGACTTGATCGCGCTGGATGCCAAGCTCAATGCGGATGACAACGCGCTGTTTCGACACCCGGAGTTGGATGCTATGCGTGATGAGTCGCAGGAAGACCCGACCGAACTGGCCGCCAGCGAGCACGAACTGAACTATGTCACGCTGGATGGCAATATCGCCTGCATGGTTAACGGCGCCGGGCTTGCCATGGCAACCATGGATGTGATTCAACTGGCCGGTGGCGAACCGGCCAACTTCCTCGATGTAGGCGGTGGAACCAACGCCGAGAGGGTCAAGGAGGCTTTCAAGCTGATTTTGTCTGATCAGAAAGTCAAGGCCATTCTGGTCAACATCTTCGGCGGTATCGTCCGCTGTGATCTGATTGCAGAGGGCATCATCAATGCGGTCAAGGAGATGGATGTCGGTGTGCCGGTCGTGGTTCGCCTGGAAGGGACCAATGTCGATGAAGGCAAGAAATTGCTCGCTGAGAGCGGATTTGCCATTATTCCGGCCGATGATCTCAACGACGGCGCGCGCAAGGCCGTAGAAGCGGCTGCGGCCTGAAGGAATTAGAAATGAGTGTATTGATCAACAGCAAGACCAGAGTTATCACCCAGGGTTTTACCGGATCCCAGGGTACGTTTCATTCGGAACAGGCCATTGCCTACGGTACCCGCATGGTCGGCGGTGTAACACCCGGCAAGGGTGGTCAGGAGCATCTTGGGTTGCCGGTATTCAATACGGTTGATGAGGCGGTCGAGGAAACCGGTGCCGATGCCTCGATGATTTTTGTTCCCCCACCGTTCGCGGCCGATGCCATTCTGGAGGCCGCTGATGCGGGTGTGCGAGTCATCGTGTGCATTACCGAGGGCATTCCGGTGCTCGACATGATGCGTGTCAAGGCCGCACTGGCCGGTTATGATGATGTCACCCTGATCGGGCCCAATTGCCCTGGTATCATCACCCCGGGTGAATGCAAGATCGGCATCATGCCGGGGCGGATTCACAAGCCGGGCAAAGTCGGTATCGTTTCGCGTTCGGGAACCCTGACCTACGAGGCGGTTTTCCAGACCACCCAGGCAGGACTCGGCCAGACCACCTGCATCGGTATTGGTGGTGACCCGATCAACGGCATGAATTTCGTCGATTGTCTGAGCCTGTTTCAGGAGGACCCGGAAACCGAAGGCATCATCATGGTCGGTGAAATCGGCGGTTCCGCCGAAGAAGATGCTGCAGAATTCATCGCTGATCATGTCAGCAAGCCCGTCGTCGGCTATATCGCCGGCGTAACGGCACCGCCGGGCAAGCGCATGGGCCATGCCGGTGCCATCATTTCCGGTGGCAAGGGCACAGCAAAAGCCAAATACCAGGCACTGGAACAGGCCGGTGTGACCACCGTTCGTTCTCCGGTCGAACTCGGTGCCGCCATCGCTGAACGTCTGAAGTAAAGCAAAAAGGTTTCAGGGTTCGGGTTTCAATGTTCAGGGAAACCGGGATCTGTCTGACCTGAACCCTGAACCCCGGAACCCGAACCCTTTATTTAATGCTAAAAATCGCGTTAGCCCAGGATGATTTCCTGGTCGGTCATATCACCGGTAATCGGGATCGCATTCTGGGCCTGATCGCGCAGGCGCGTGACCAGCTAGGGGCTGACCTGTTGTTGTTGCCGGAGCTGGCGCTGACCGGCTATCCGCCCGAGGATCTGGTCTTGCGCCCGGGTTTCATGCGTCGCAGCGAACAGGTTCTGGCTGAAATTACCGAGTCGGTCATCGGGATTGATGTGATTATCGGCCACCCGCGAGCCGAGGGGGAAAAGCGTTTCAATTCAGTTTCCTGGCTGCGCAACGGCCGGGTGATAGGAACGTATGATAAGTGGGATCTGCCAAACTACGCGGTTTTCGACGAGCGGCGCTATTTTGTCCCGGGCGACAAGCCGCTGATGATCGAAGTGGCCGGGGTTCGAGTTGGTTTGATTATCTGCGAGGATACCTGGACGCCCGAGGCCAGCCGGGCTGCTCTGCAGGCCGGCGCGCAAATTATTCTGTCGGCCAACGCATCACCGTACTACCAGCGCAAGCATGAGGATCGCGCCGCCATCCTCAAAGCCCGTCATGACGAAACCGGCCTGCCGCTGATCTACCTGAACTGCGTCGGTGGCCAGGATGAACTGGTTTTTGACGGTCATTCGATGGCGATTGACGGGCGTGGGCAGCTCTCTCCGCCCGGGCCGCTGTGCGAACAGGCACTATTGGTGGTTAATGTGGACGGTGAATCCGGCCATCTGGACTATGAGCACTGGCCGGTCGGCGAAACCGATGATATTCCGGTCATTTACCGCGTTCTGCAACGCGGTCTGCATGATTACGTTCTGAAAAACAAGTTCGAATCGGTCGTGTTTGGGCTTTCCGGAGGCATTGATTCCAGCCTGACCGCGGCGCTGGCCGCCGATGCGCTGGGGCCGGACAAGGTATTGGGCGTGATGATGCCTTCGCGCCACACCTCTGAGCTGTCACTGATCCTGGCGACCGAGCAGATCGATATGCTCGGCATTGCCTATGACAATATTTCCATAGAGCCGATCTACCAGGCCATGCTCAAGCAACTCGCGGAAATCTTTGCCGGGCGGCGTGAGAACTTTGCCGAGGAGAATCTGCAGGCCAGGGCGCGCGGCAACATTATCATGGCCTTGTCGAACAAGCTGGGTCACCTGCCGCTGGCCACCAGCAACAAAAGCGAACTGGCTATCGGCTACTCAACCATTTATGGCGATATGTGTGGCGGCTTCAGTCCGATCAAGGATTGCCTGAAGCAGCTGGTTTATGATCTGGCCAACTGGCGCAACAGCCAGTCACCGGCCATTCCGCAGCGCGTTATCGACCGTCCGCCGTCGGCTGAACTTCGCCCCGACCAACGTGATGATGACAGTCTGCCACCCTACGGCATACTGGATCGAATCATCACCGCCTACGTCGAAGAAGATTTGCCCATTGCCGACATTGTGGCGTTGGGGATAGATGAAAAAACCGTGCGACGCATTGCCGGCATGGTGCTGTCGGCAGAATACAAGCGTCGCCAGGGCGCGCCGGGCCCGCGCATCACGCGCAAGGCGTTCGGTCGTGATCGGCGTTATCCGATCACCTCGGGCTGGCGCGACAGCGGCATCGACGGCTGAGAATTCAAGGGTTTCTTAATCAGCCTGTCATCACCACGGGCGAAAGTACTGTTTGCTGATCCGACAGTTTGTAATTACCTGAGATGCGATGGTTGATTTTGATTGCCTGGCTGCAGGCCATGCTGGCTGCTCCGACTGTGCTTGCTCAATCGCTGGACGATCCTCGACTCGATCACGCCGTCGAGGACTGGTTGCGAGCCCAGGGGCGGGTGTTGGTTCTGGTTGAGTTGACGGGGAATCTATCCGAGGCGCGCGATACCTGGCGAATGATCAGTCGTGGCCTGGACTCACGTTACGGACAGATCAAGGGTCGGCCCAATGTTCGCCGCGAATTTCTGGTTGATGTCAATCGGTTTGGCTTGCTTACTCTGTTGAGTTTTGAGCAGGTTCAAGCGATCTATCTGCCGTTTGAAATGACCTTTCCCTGAACCAGTTTGCCGCGGGGTTGCGCTGTAACAGTCAGAAACCGGGTTGTCCTGGATCGTTCATCTGACGGAGACGTTCATGCGCTTTTTCTTCCTGCTGTTCACGATTTTTCTATCACTGTCAGTGCTTCCGGCTCTGGCTGCCTTGGAAAGTACCAGTGAGCCGGTTGCGATGCTGGGCCAGCAGACCGCGCTCATCTGGCCGGTGCAGATTGTCGAGGAGGCGGTCGCCGAATGGGAGCCTTATGGCCTGGATGTGGAGGCTGGATATGGCCCGACCATTCCTGCTCGAGCGTCCCGGATTTACGGCGGTCCAAGAATCCGTCTGCAGCAGGCAGCGTTCGATCCATTGCTTTCTTCAACGCCCCGGCATGCGGGTCTGGCCGAGCCAGGGCAGTCGAAGTACTATCTAATCCAGTTTCATGGACCGATTCGGTCCGAGTGGATCCAGGAGCTGAACCGGCGCGGCGTGGAGATCATGGACTATGTTCCTGATTTCGCTTTTATCGTGCGTATTCCGGAGCAGAGTCTGGAGCGATTGCAGACATTCCCCGCCGTGCGCTGGAGTGGGCGCTTCGAATCGCTGTTCCGGGTTCATCAGTCGCTTCTTGACCAGTTGCAGTTCGGCGACGTTGATCGGGATGTGCAAATCATTGCCCGCCTGTTTCCTGGCGAGACCATGGACGAACTGCTGGCCAGCGTGGCCAGCCACGTCATTGAATGGCAGGGTGTGGGTGCGGATACCGGCGGCGGTCGATTGTTGCGTATGACGGTCCCGCTGGCGATGGTTGGCCGACTGGCGGGCGTGGATGCCGTGGCCTGGATCGAGCCGTTCGCAACCCCAGAACTTGCCAACTCCGTGGCACGCAGCAATACCATCCTGAGAAAGGATCAGATTGAATCCCAGCTTGGCCTTTACGGGGAAGGGCAGGTCGTTGCCGTGACTGACTCAGGACTCAGTACGGGCAATGCGTCGACGATTCATCAGGATTTTGCCGGCCGTGTGCTCGTCGGCGGCTGGGGGGCTGGCGGGAGTTGCAGCGGTTGGGAAGACAACAACTCGCACGGAACCCATGTGGCCGGCTCGGTGCTGGGGTCGGGCGTGCGTAGCGGTGCGAATCCGGGAGCGAGTCAGTACGCCGGCTCTCACGCGGGCATCGCGCCCAAAGCCAGTCTTGCTGTCTGGAGCAATTGCGAGGATTTTTCCGGCATTCCCTTCCAGGATCCCTACGGGATGTTCTGGCAGGTGCTGCGTGACTTCAATCAGAATCTTCGGGTCAACAATAATTCCTGGGGGCAGAACAATGCCGACGGTCAGTACAACTCTTTCGCCCGAGAGACCGACCGGTTCATCTGGGATTTTCCCGATATGGTTGCGGTATTTGCCGCCGGCAATCAGGGCCGCGACCTCAATGCTGATGGGGTCTCGGACTTCACCACCATTGCGCCACCTTCGACAGCCAAGAACGTGATTGCCGTGGGAGGCTCTGAGAACTTGCGGCTTTCAGGCGGCATGAATCCGGGCGCGGGATGTTCAACCTACGGCACCTGCTGGCCACAGGATTATCCGGTCAATCCGATCGCCAGTGATCGGGTTTCGGACAACATCAATGGCATGTATGCGGCATCGGGCCGTGGACCGACCCTTAGCAACCGCCTCAAACCCGACATCATTGCGCCGGCAACCAATATCGTGTCAGCTCGCAATGAGAGTGTCGGCATGGGTGACGGCATTTACAACAACTTCTACATCTACATGGGCGGGACCAGCATGGCTTCGCCGCTGGTCTCCGGTGGCGCGGCCCTGGTGCGTGAATATTTTCAGCGATTCTTCGGGCACAATCCCTCCGCTGCGCTGGTCAAGGGCGTGTTGATCAACGGAGCCGTCGACATGACCCCCGGCCAGTACGGTGGTGGCTCGGCGGCGGATGTCTGGCGCCGGCCCGATATAAACCAGGGCTGGGGTCGGATGGATCTGTCACGTAGTCTGGTGTTCGGAAACGGTCGGTTTCCGGCCTATTTCGAGTTCACCACCGGATTGGCGACGGGTCAGGTCGTTCAGGATGTTTTCCAGATAGCCAACCCGGGCCAGCTACTCAGGGTCACGCTGGTCTGGACCGATCGAGCCGGGCTGGAGGCCAGTCATGGAGCCCTGGTCAATGATCTGGACCTGGAGCTGGTCGCGCCCAACGGCACAACACACTTCGGGTTTGCCGGCCTGGTCGGTCAGCAGCGCGATCGCTTCAACAACTTCGAGGAAGTGGAGCTGCCAACAGCAGCGGTGGGTCAGTACACTTTTCGCGTACGCGGTTTCAATGTTCCGCAGGGACCACAACCCTTTGCCCTGGTCATCACAGGAGCCCTCGATGTACCCACAGATCAGATTCATCAGGATCGCTTTGAAGGGTAGTCAACTTTCGATTACCCCTGAATCGGTCGGGTCTTTTAGGGGATAATCGGTGGCGACTTTCCATGTCATGAGAATCGAATGTCTCGAGGATCGGGTCGATCCAGGGTTATCGCCGCCGCCGCCGATCTTCTGGCGATGGCGTTCGAGGACTACAACGCCAGCTTCTCCGATATAACCCGTCGGGCGCGTCGTCGATTCGAGCGACATGATCGACTCGGTATGCAGGCCGATTCGGTGACTCGACTGGCGCTTTATGATTCAGCGGTAGAGGAGGCCATCGGGCGTCTTGAGCAGCGATTGGCCGAGCGTCTTTTTTCGCGCACCCTGTGGCGTGATATTCGGGCCAGATACGGCGAGCTTATCGAGCGCCAGCTCGATGCGGAGCTCTACAAGACGTTTTTCAATACCATCAGCCGCCGCCTTTTCAAGACGCGCGGCGTTGATCCGGCGATTGAGTTCATCGCCCTGGATATCGAGCCGACCGATCGGATCACCCATCCCGTTTCGCGCCTGACCTATGCCGTCAATCGAAATCTTGCGAGCGTGTTTGCCCGTGTACTTGACGACCAGTCGTTTTCGAATGCCTATGTTGATCTCGACCGGGATACAAAGCGGCTGGCTGCTCGTCTGAACCATGTTTTCGCCCAGTTTGAGGAGCAGGTGATATCGATCGAAATGCTGGAAACGGTGTTCTATCGCGAAGGGCGTGCCTATCTGGTGGGACGCGCACTGGGCGAGAGCGTCTATCGTCCCTGCGTGGTCGCCCTGATTTGCACCGATGAGGGTATTGTCGTGGACGCATTGCTGACCGAGCGGCGCCAGGTCAGCATTTTGTTCGGCTATACCTTCAGCTATTTCATGGCCGATCTGGCGACCGTGGGTGATGCGGTGGTGTTTCTTCGAACGCTGTTGCCGGACAAGCCGGTCGACGAGCTGTACACCGTTCTGGGGCGGGCCAAACAGGGCAAGACCGAACGTTATCGCTCGTTCTTCCGCCACCTGGCCCGGCATCCGCAAGAGCAGTTGGTCGAGGCCGAGGGAAAGCGCGGTCTGGTGATGCTGGTTTTCACGCTGCCGTCCTGGCAGCTGGTCTTCAAGCTGATCAGGGATCGCTTCGCCCCGAGCAAGAAATTCGGACGTGGCCAGGTACTGGCTCGCTACCGTCTTGTGTTTCGGCATGACCGTGTCGGCCGCTTGATCGACGCCCAGGAGTTTCGTGACCTGTCGTTCCCGCTGGACCAGTTTGACTCGACCCTGCTTGATGAGCTTCGCAATGAATGTGATCGAAGCCTGTCGATCGAAGGCGATCATGTGGTGGTGCGGCACTGCTTCGTCGAGCGCCGCCTCAGGCCGCTGGACCTGTACCTCGGCGAAGCCGAATCCTACGCCGCTGCGGCCGCCGTCCTCGATTATGGGCAGGCGCTGAAGGATCTGGCCACCTCAAATATCTTTGCCGGCGATTTACTGCCCAAGAACTTCGGCGTGACCCGCTCGGGACGGGTGATCTTCTACGACTATGATGAGCTCAGATTGATGACCGAGTGTCGCTTTCGGCGACTTCCCGAGGCAGAGGATGACGCGCTGGAGTTCAGTAGCGAACCCTGGTTCAATGTCGAGGAGAATGACGTTTTTCCAGAGCAGTTCCCACGCTTCATGGGACTGAACAACGCGCATCTGGCTCGTCTGCGAGAGGTCCACGGCGAGCTGTTCGATCCGTCATGGTGGCAGGCGATCCAGAGTCGCCTGATCAAAGGTGAGGCACTGGATGTCCCACCCTATGCGCAGACTGCACGGTTGTCGGACCGGTCAGACACGATCAATCCGTCGCCAGCGCCTGACTGATTCGCTCCACGGCCTTTTTGAGGGTATCCAGATCACAGGCAAATGACAGCCTGAGGTGTCCCGGAGCGCCAAACGCGCTGCCGGGAACGGTTGCTACCCCGGTCTTTTCAAGCAGATGTTCGGCCAGTTCAAGGTCATCGGCCAGACCCAGCTGTTCGATCGCTCCGCGGCAATCGGCAAACGCATAGAAAGCTCCCTGTCCGGCGCGGCAGGACACACCCGGCAGGGCGTCCAGGGCAGGAACCAGCCAGTCGTGGCGCTGCTTGAATGCCCGGCACATGTCACTGACGCAGGCCTGGTCGCCGTCGAGAGCGGCTACCGCCGCCGCCTGACTGATCGAGCAGGGGTTGGAGGTGCTTTGACCCTGGATCTTGCGCATTTCCCGGATCAATTCGACCGGACCGGCGGCATAGCCGATACGCCATCCGGTCATGGCGTAGGACTTGGAAACTCCATTGACCACGATCAGTCGATCCTTCAGTGCCGGAGCGATCTGACCGAGACTGACAAACGGCTCATCGGCCCACCAGATGTGTTCGTAGATATCGTCCGAGCAGATCAGCAGGCGCGGATGTTCAATAAGCACCTCAGCCAGCTCGGCCAATTGCTGGCGACTGTAGGCCCTTCCGGTGGGATTGCTGGGCGAGTTGAAAATCAGCAAGCGGGTCTGGTCGGTGATGGAAGACTCAAGCTGGGATGCGGTGATCAGATAGTCGGTTTTTTCCGAGGTATTCAGGATCACCGGGGCAGCACCGGCCAGGCGAACCATGTCAGGGTAGGAAACCCAGTAGGGGGCCGGAATCAGCACTTCGTCGTCTTCGTTCAGCAGCGCCTGCAGCAGGTTGTAAATGGACTGCTTGGCACCGCAGGAAACCAGTATTTGCGCGGCTTCGTAGTCCAGCTCGTTATCGCGAGACAGCTTGCTGATAATGGCCTGCTTGAGGGCCGGTGTTCCATCGACTGCGGTGTAGCGGGTCTGTCCCTGCTGGATGGCCTTGATCGCCGCCTGGCCGATATGCTCCGGGGTGTCAAAGTCCGGTTCACCCATGCTCAGGGAGATGATGTCGCGCCCCTGGGCCTTGAGTTCAGCGGCTTTCATGCTCATGGCAATGGTGGCCGACGGCTTGACCTGGGCCAGGCGCGTTGAAAATCGAATGCTCACAGACTGTCTCCCCGACAAGATTTAGGATGTTGCGCCAACGCGATGAGGTGCTGACACGTACAATTATAGTATGTCTCGTCGATTCCGCATGGCCTCCAGTTACGAACCCGCCGGCGACCAGCCTGAAGCCATACGGCAGCTGGTCGAGAGTCTGGCTGCCGGCAATTCCCACCAGACTCTGCTGGGTGTTACCGGTTCGGGCAAGACCTTCACCATGGCCAATGTGATTGAACGCTTGCAGCGCCCGGCGCTGGTCATGGCTCCGAACAAGACACTCGCGGCCCAGCTTTACGGCGAGTTCAAGGCCTTTTTCCCCGATAACGCCGTCGAATACTTCGTCTCCTACTACGATTACTATCAACCCGAGGCCTACGTACCGGCGACCGACACCTTTATCGAGAAAGATGCCTCGATCAATGAGCATATCGAGCAGATGCGCCTGTCGGCCACCAAATCCCTGCTGCAACGCCCGGATTCCTTGATCGTGGCCACCGTATCGGCGATTTATGGCCTGGGAGACCCAAGCTCGTTTCTGAAGATGACCTTGCCGTTGAAGGTGGGTGAACGACTGAATCAGCGCGAGATCCTGCGTCGCCTGGCCGAAATGCAATATTCACGCAATGATTTTGAGTTGCGCCGGGGCACCTATCGCGTGCGTGGCGAGATTATTGATCTGTTTCCTGGAGACTCGGAAATGGAGGCGGTCCGGGTCGAGCTGTTTGACGATGAAATCGAGCGCATCAGCCACTTTGATCCCCTGACCGGTGAAATCCATGGCAAGGTCGATGAACTGACCATTTTTCCGAAAACCCATTACGTCACGCCGCGCCAGGTGGTGCTGGATGCGATTGATGCGATCAAGGCTGAGCTTAAAGAACGCCTGGCTCAGCTTGAAGGTGCAGGCAAGCTGCTGGAAGCCCAGCGCATCCAGCAGCGCACCCAGTTCGATATCGAAATGATGCTGGAACTGGGATACTGCCAGGGCATCGAGAACTACTCGCGCCACCTCACGGGTCGCCAGCCGGGAGAACCGCCGCCAACGCTGTTTGACTATCTGCCGCGCAACGCGATCCTGATTGCCGATGAGTCACACGTCACCATCCCGCAAATCGGCGGCATGTACAAGGGTGATCGCTCGCGCAAGGAAACGCTGGTGGAATTCGGCTTCCGTCTGCCCTCGGCGCTGGATAACCGGCCATTGCGTTTTGAAGAGTTCGCTGAACGTGCACCGCAGATGGTCCTGGTGTCAGCCACGCCCCGACCGTGGGAATTCGAACACTCTGCCGTGGTCGCCGAGCAGGTGGTTCGTCCAACCGGATTGATTGATCCGGAGGTTGAAGTGCGGCCGGTAGCCAGCCAGGTCGATGATCTTCTGTCAGAAATTCATCTTCGGACCGATCTGGGGGATCGCGTCCTGGTCACCACGCTGACCAAGCGCATGGCCGAAAACCTGACCGAGTACCTGGCCGAACACGGGGTGCGCGTGCGTTATCTGCACTCGGATGTCGACACGGTCGAGCGGGTTGAAATCATTCGTGATCTCCGGTTGGGGGCCTTCGACGTGCTGGTCGGTATCAATCTGCTGCGCGAAGGCCTGGACCTGCCGGAAGTCTCACTGGTCGCGATTCTGGATGCGGACAAGGAAGGCTTCTTGCGATCAGAGGGCTCCTTGATCCAGACTATCGGTCGGGCGGCTCGCAATCTTCGTGGCAAGGCGATTCTGTACGCCGACAAGATGACCAACTCGATGAAACGTGCCATCGAGGAGACTGATCGCCGCCGGGCCAAGCAGGTGGCCTACAACGAACAACACGGTATAACGCCCAAAACCATCGTCAAGAATATTGCCGACATCATGGCCGATGCGCACCAGACGCCCGGCAAGGGCAAGGCAGCGCGCAAGGTCGCCGACAAGAAAAGCGATTACGCGATCGAGGTGGCCTCACCCGAACAGGCCTCCCGAGCGATCGCCAAACTGGAAAAGGATATGTTCAAGGCCGCCGAAGCGCTAGAATTCGAGAAAGCCGCCGAAATCCGCGACCAGATTCACCGCCTGCGGGAACAGGGTCTGGGGTTGGCGGGTTAACTGCAATCTCGTAGTAGACTGTCCACAAGAAGTTTCGTGCTGATCCAGGTTTTCTCGCTCATAGATAGCCTCAAGCACCCGACACCCCCCGATGCAGCAAACTGAGAGCTTCGACGGTGGGTAAACCAACCCCTTGCACCCAACTGTCAGCGGGAAGTGGCTTGCCAGCAGGTAATGCCACATGCCGCCAGGCACCAAACCTATACTCTCTTGCGTGATGGCTAAAATATACGTGATTACGTAGGTTTCTCAGCCACGCGTTCAGGGGTCGGGATGGCCCTATACACTTGGATCTACTTCCAACCCTCTTTCCTTCTCCCCTTCTCCCCTTCTCCCCGTCCTGAGCTCAATCAAAGTCAACTAATATCGTATACCCGCGAGCGTGGCTGAGGTATATGCGTAATCAGGTTCCTTTATGTAATCAGCGGGTCAGAAAGCGTGCGTGGTGTTGCAGGTGATCGTCGATAAAGCTGGCGATAAAGAAGTAACTATGGTCGTAGTCGGGCTGGCGGCGCAAGGTCAGGGAGACGCCGGCATCGCGACAGGCAGCTTCCAGCGCTTCCGGTCGCAGCTGTTCATCGTGGAGAAAGTTGTCGGCCTCGCCCTGGTCGACCAGCAATTCAAAACCCGAACCCGACTGGCGAATCAACTCACAACTATCCCAGGCCTTCCAGGATTCCCGGTCGTTACCCAGATAACCGGTAAATGCCTTTTCGCCCCAGGCACACTGACTGGGGTTGGTGATCGGTGCGAAAGCCGAGACTGATCGGTACCGATCCGGCTTTTTCAGTGCACAGATCAACGCACCGTGCCCGCCCATGGAATGACCGCTGATGGACTGGCAGTCATTGATGGGCAGTTGCTGGCGGATCAGTGCGGGCAGTTCCTCGGTGACATAGTCGAACATGCGGTAATGGCCATCCCAGGGCGGTCGGGTGGCATTGAGATAGAAACCGGCCCCGGAGCCGAAGTCATAGTCGTCGTGTTCGCCCGGCAGGTCAGTGCCGCGTGGGCTGGTGTCGGGACAGATGATGGCAATGCCAAGCTCTGCGGCCTGCTTGTGGGCACCGGCTTTGTGCATGAAGTTCTCGTCCGTGCAGGTCAGACCCGACAGCCACCAGAGTGCCGGAACCGGGCCAAGCGCTGCGGCCGGCGGCAGAAAGACCGCAAACACCATGTCGCAGCCCAGCATCTGCGAACGATGTTTAAAGCGCTTGTGCCACCCGCCAAAACTGCGATTGGCAGCAATTTCCTTAACCGGGTTGGCCATGCTCTGTTGTCGCTCCATTTTGTCGTGTTTCATCAAATTCCACTCTCATCCTGACTGCTCAGGAAGGGTCTCACGCGAAGTTGCAGAGGCGCAAAGTTTCCGCAGGGCAAGCAATCAAGAAATTTTCTCTCTGCGCCTCAGCGTGAGGCTATTGGGCAATGGAGACGCGAATTCAATCGTCGAAATGCAGCACGGTGCGGATGCTTTTGCCGGCGTGCAGCAGGTCGAAGGCTTCGTTGATCTTGTTGAATGGCAAGTCATGAGTAATGAACTCGTCAATTTTCAGCTTTCCGTTCATGTACTGGTCGACGTATCCGGGCAATTCCGTCCGGCCCTTGACACCGCCGAAGGCCGAGCCTTTCCAGACTCTGCCGGTGACCAGCTGAAACGGGCGCGTGGCAATTTCCTCACCAGCACCGGCCACACCGATGATGATGGACTCACCCCAGCCCTTGTGACAGCACTCCAGTGCCGAGCGCATGACCTGTACATTGCCGATACATTCGAACGAATAATCCACGCCGCCGTCGGTCAGATCGATAATCACCTGCTGGATGGGCTGGTCGTAGTCTTTGGGATTGACCATGTCGGTGGCACCAAACTGGCGCGCCAGATCGAACTTGTCGGGATTGATGTCGATGGCAATGATGCGCTCGGCACCGGCCATGACCGCACCCTGGATCACCGCCAGACCGATTGCACCCAGGCCAAACACCGCCACGGTGGATCCGGCTTCGACCTTTGCCGTGTTGAGCACCGCGCCGATGCCCGTGGTCACGCCACAGCCCAGCAGGCAGATCTTGTCCAATGGTGCGGATTTCGAGACATTGGCCAGCGAGACCTCCGGCAGCACGGTGTAGCGACTGAATGTGGACGTACCCATGTAGTGATACAGGCGCTGGCCGCCGGCGCTGAAACGCGAGCTGCCATCCGGCATCACACCGTTGCCCTGGGTGGCGCGCACGGCCTGACACAGGTTGGTTTTTCCGGAACTGCAGAACTTGCATTGGCCGCATTCGGCGGTGTAGAGCGGAATGACATGATCGCCAGGCGAAACACTGGTCACGCCAGCGCCAACCTCAAGCACGACACCCGCACCTTCGTGGCCCAGTACGGCGGGAAACAGGCCTTCCGGATCGGCACCGGACAGCGTGTAGGCATCGGTATGGCAAACGCTGGTAGCCTTGATTTCGACCAGCACCTCACCGGCCTTGGGTCCAGCCACATCGATTTCGATCAGCTCCAGCGGCTGATTGGCCTCCCAGGCCACGGCGGCAATGGATTTCATAGATTTTTCCTGTTCAGAAATTGGATAGATCAGAGTCTAACGCAGACGCTTTGATCAGATTGACAAGGTGGTGCTTCGGCCGAACAGGAAAAGCATCACGCAGAGACGCAGAGGCGCAGAGTTCGCAGAGGAAGAAAAATTCGAAAGCGGGTTGTTGACTCTAAATCCTTATTCCTACCTGATTACGCATAAACCTCAGCCATCGCGCAAGAGAGGGCAGGTTTGCTGGCAGGCGGCAAGTGGCGTTACCTGCTGGCAAGCCGTGGATCGATCGGCATTGCTGGAATGACAAGGTTCACGGGAGCTTTGGTGCCACCGAACTTGATTTTCGATTGTCCCGGCCCTTGAGGCTTCCTGAAAAGGATCAAGAGGCTGATCG
>CAZFYM010000044.1:0-29445 GCA_964523755.1 uncultured Wenzhouxiangella sp.
GCCTGCGTTTTGCGATTCGTGAAGGCGGCCGCACCGTGGGTGCTGGCGTCGTTGCAAAAATTCACGAATAAGCGCTGGTAATTTTAATATAGCCGCTGCTATAATGGGCGGCTCCTGATTCGAGGGCCCCGCCGGAAGATTTGGCGGGGTTCTGATCTTCGGGTCACGCACAAACGGCCCGAAAGGGTCGCTTAGTTATTGATCTTTTACAGACTAAAGGCGTACGGCAATGGCCGAACAAAAAATCCGTATTCGTTTGAAGGGCTTCGATCATCGACTGATCGACCGTTCGACTCAGGAAATTGTGGATACCGCAAAGCGGACCGGAGCACAGGTTCGTGGCCCGATTCCACTGCCCACGCGCAAGGAACGTTACACGGTGCTGATATCACCGCACGTGAACAAGGATGCGCGGGACCAATACGAAATCCGTACCCACAAGCGGTTGCTGGATATCGTTGATCCCAACGACAAGACCGTCGATGCCCTGATGAAGCTGGATCTGGCTGCGGGCGTGGACGTACAGATCAAGCTGTATTGATGGCTGGCGGCGGTTTCGCCGTACAAAGGCCGCAATCAAGAAACGAATGAAGTGAGTTCAAGAAAATGACGATCGGATTGGTAGGACGCAAACGGGGTATGACCCGGGTTTACACGGAGGAGGGTAACTCCATCCCCGTGACCGTGGTCGAAGTGAGCCCTAACCGCATTACGCAGATTCGCAGTCTGGACTCGGACGGCTATGCCGCCATCCAGGTCACTTGCGGAACACGGCGTACGTCTTTGGTCAAGCGACCCGCAGCCGGGCACTTTGCCAAAGCCGGTGTAGAAGCCGGTGAAGGCCTGTGGGAATTCCGTCTCGACGACGGCGAAGGCGCTGACCTGGCAATCGGGTCGGAAATCACCGTCGAGCGTTTCGAGGCCGGCCAGAAAGTTGATGTGACCGGAACCAGCAAAGGCAAGGGTTTTGCCGGCGTCATCAAACGTCATAATTTTCGCATGCAGGACGCTACTCATGGCAACTCGCTGTCGCATCGTGCGCCGGGTTCCATCGGTCAGTGCCAAACCCCGGGCCGTGTCTTCAAGGGCAAGAAAATGGCCGGGCACATGGGTGATGAGCGGGTGACCACACTCAATCTGGAGGTCGTTCGGGTCGATGCCGAGCGCAACCTGCTGCTGATTCGCGGCGCGGTACCCGGCGCACCCGGTGGTCACGTATTCGTGCGTCCGTCGATCAAGGCCTAAAGGAGCGAATCATGGAACTTGCAATTTCAGGCGGCACAAGCGTTGAGGTGTCCGAGACCGTGTTCGGTCGGGATTTCTCGGAAGCGCTGGTGCATCAGGTTGTTACCGCCTATCTGGCTGCTGGCCGCTCGGGTACCAAGGCGCAGAAGAATCGTGCCGCTGTTTCCGGTGGAGGCCGCAAGCCGTGGAAGCAGAAAGGTACCGGTAACGCCCGCGCCGGAACGATTCGCAGCCCGTTGTGGCGCAGTGGTGGGGTCACCTTTGCTGCCCAGCCACGGGATTTCAGCCAAAAGGTCAATCGCAAGCAGTACCGTGCGGCCATACGCTCCATTCTGTCCGAGCTGGTACGTCAGGATCGGTTGATCATTGTTGATGCTTTGGCATTTGATGAGCCAAAGACCGCTGCTGTCAAGGCTCGACTGAATGAACTTGGATTGGTTCACGGACTCGTGGTTGATGCTGATCTCGATACCAATTTGTACCTGGGCAGTCGCAACATTCCCAACATTCATGTGCTCGCCGCTGACCGTATTGATCCGGTCAGCCTGGTGGGTGCAGAGAAGGTGGTCATGACGCGCGCCGCCGTGGAGAAAATTCAGGAGTGGCTGGCATGAACAACGAACGACTCTATCAGGTCGTGCGCTTTCCGCACGTCTCTGAAAAAACCGCGCGTTTGCAGGCTGACTCGAACCAATACGTGTTCGAAGTACGCCGCGATGCCTCGAAGAATGAGATCAAGCAGGCGGTTGAAGGCCTGTTTGACGTCAAGGTTGAGAACGTCCAGGTTTTGAATCTGAAAGGCAAACGCAAAGCCTTCCGATCACGACAGGGCGTTCAAAGAAGCTGGAAAAAGGCCTATGTTCGAATTCAGGCCGGCCAGACGATCGAAGATCTTCAAGCAGACTGATTTAGAGCCAGGAAACTGTCATGGCAATTGTCAAAGCAAAACCAACTTCACCGGGCCGTCGCGGCGTTGTCAGCGTCAAGCATGACCACCTGTGGAAGGGAAAGCCGTATGCGCCGCTGGTCGAGGCCCAGTCCTCCAGTGGTGGGCGCAACAATAACGGTCGTATCACGACGCGGCATATAGGTGGTGGCCACAAGCACCATTATCGGATCATTGATTTCAAGCGCGACAAGGACGGTATCAAGGGCCTGGTCGAGCGTATTGAATATGACCCGAACCGCAGCGCCCATATTGCGCTGATCAAGTACCTTGATGGTGAGTGGCGCTATATTCTGGCACCGCGCAATCTGAGCGCCGGCGATGAAGTGCTGAGCGGATCAGAAGCGCCGATCAAGCCCGGCAACGCCATGCCGCTGCGTTCGATTCCGGTTGGCACCCAGATCCACAACGTCGAGCTCAAGGCCGGCAAGGGCGGACAAATGGCGCGCAGTGCCGGTACCGCCGTTCAGCTGGTAGCTCGTGAAGGCCAATATGCCACGGTGCTGCTTCGTTCCGGTGAGATGCGCAAGATTCACAGCCTGTGCCGGGCAACGATCGGCCAGGTTGCCAATACCGAGCACAATCTGGAGAAACTGGGCAAGGCCGGTGCCAAACGTTGGCGCGGAGTTCGCCCGACGGTTCGCGGAGTCGCGATGAATCCCGTGGATCACCCGCATGGTGGTGGTGAAGGCCGGACCTCCGGCGGTCGCCACCCGGTAACCCCGTGGGGTCAACCGACCAAGGGCAAGCGGACTCGGACCAACAAGCGTACGAGCAAGTACATTACCCGTTCGCGCAAGCGTAAATAATCGTAGGAATTTGCAATGCCACGTTCGATCAAGAAAGGGCCATTTGTTGATCATCACCTTGTCGCCAAGGTTGATACGGCCGTTGAAACCAACAACAAGCGTCCGATCAAGACCTGGTCACGCCGGTCCATGATTCTGCCTGAAATGGTGGGGCTGACCATTGCCGTACATAACGGACGGCAACACGTGCCCATTCTGATCAACGAAAACATGGTCGGGCACAAGCTCGGCGAATTTGCGCCTACGCGGACCTATAAGGGTCACGCGGCGGATCGCAAGACCAAGTAACCAGGAAAGACGGTGATGGAAGCAACTGCAAAATTAAAAGGCGCACGGATTTCAGCGCAAAAAGCTCGCTTGGTTGCGGACCAGGTGCGCGGGCTTTCGGTCGACAAGGCAGAGGAACTGCTGAACTTCAGTACCCGCAAGGGCGCCCGCATTGTGCGCAAGGTATTGATGTCGGCAGTCGCCAACGCGGAGAACAATGTTGGTGCCGATATTGACGAGTTAAAGGTCAGCCAGATCTTCGTCGATGAGGGGCCGACGTTGAAGCGAGGTCGTGCCCGAGCCAAGGGTCGCTATACGCGCATTCTGAAGCGAACCAGCCATATCACCGTTGTAGTGGCAGAGGACTAAGGACAAACCATGGGTCAGAAGGTACATCCGACTGGAATTCGTCTTGGAATCGCCAAGGATTGGCGGTCGAAGTGGTATGCGGAAGGCGAACGATTTGCCGACTATCTGAATACCGACTTGCGCGCTCGCGCCTACCTGGAAAAGGCGCTGGCGCACGCCGCTGTCAGTCATATCCAGATTGAGCGGCCTGCCAAGTCTGCAGAAGTCACCATTCATACGGCGCGACCGGGAATTGTGATCGGCAAGAAGGGCGAGGACATCGAAAAGCTCAAGGCGAAAGTCTCGCAGATCATGGGTGTGCCGACGCACATCCGGGTGACCGAAATTCGCAAGCCGGAGCTGGATGCCAAACTGGTCGCCGAATCGATTGCGCAGCAGCTTGAGCGTCGAGTGATGTTTCGCCGGGCGATGAAGCGCGCGGTTGGAAACGCCATGCGACTGGGTGCCCTGGGCATCAAAGTGCAGGTTGGCGGTCGATTGAATGGCGCCGATATTGCCCGCAGTGAGTGGTATCGCGAAGGTCGCGTACCGCTGCATACGCTGCGGGCCGACGTCGATTATGGCGTGGCTGAAGCGGCAACCACTTATGGTGTCATTGGCATCAAGGTTTGGGTCTACAAGGGTGATGTGTTCGATCTGCACTCTGAGAACACGGTCGACAACGCCCAGAACAAGGGCGCACGCAAGGAGAACTGATCATGCTGCAGCCGAAGCGAACAAAATTCAGAAAGCAGCAGAAGGGCCGTAATCGTGGCCTGGCGCAAGTGGGAAACCGGGTCAGCTTTGGCGAATTCGGTCTGCAGGCCACTACGCGTGGATTCCTGACTGCTCGCCAGATAGAGTCGGCCCGTCGCTCGATTACCCGTCACGTGAAACGTGGTGGAAAGCTGTGGATTCGGGTATTCCCGGACAAGCCGATTACCAAGAAACCGGTCGAGGTTCGTATGGGTAAAGGCAAGGGTAACGTTGAGTACTGGGTCGCTCCGGTGCAGCCTGGGCGCATGATTTATGAAATCCAGGGTGTCAACGAGGACATCGCGCGCGAAGCATTTCGTCGTGCGGCCGCAAAACTCAGTGTCAAGACAGCTTTTGTAGTGAGGACGTCATAATGAAGGCCAGTGAACTTCGCAGCAAGAATGCCGCTGAACTCAAGAACGTGTTGCTCGAGTTGCGTAAAGAGCAGTTCACGTTGCGCATGCAGCACGGTGCCGGCAGCCTTGATGGACGCCATCACCTCAAGCGAGTGCGCAAGGATATCGCACGGGTTAAAACCGTGATGAACCAGATTCAGGGTGAAACTGCATGACTACTGAGACAAATGAAATTACTGAACAAGTGATCCAGCGCAGCCAGGTTGGTCGCGTTGTGAGTAACAAGATGGATAAAACTGTCACAGTTCGTCTGGAGCGTCTGATCAAGCACCCTCTCTACGGCAAATACATCCGCCGTTCGAGCAAGGTGCATGCGCACGACGAAAATAATGAGTGTAACGAAGGCGACACCGTTCGTATTTCGCAAACCCGCCCTATCTCAAAGAACAAGAGCTGGCAGGTTGTCGAGATCGTTGAACGCGCCCAGTAATCGGAGCAAAGCAGCATGATTCAGATGCAATCAAGACTGGCAGCAGCCGACAACAGCGGCGCTCGCGAGCTCATGTGTATCAAGGTACTGGGCGGCTCGAAGCGTCGCTATGCCAATATCGGTGATGTGATCAAGGTGACCGTCAAGGATGCCATTCCGCGAGGAAAGGTCAAGAAAGGCGAAGTCTATAATGCCGTTGTTGTGCGCACCCGCAAGGGCGTGCGTAGGCGCGATGGTTCGCTGATTCGCTTTGACGGAAACGCTGCCGTTCTGCTCAACAACAAGCTTGAGCCGATCGGCACCAGAATTTTCGGACCGGTAACGCGTGAACTGCGTTCAGAACGGTTCATGAAGATTGTGTCGCTGGCACCCGAAGTACTTTAAGGAGCGCATGATGGAACGTATTCGCAAGGGTGATGAAGTCATCGTTACCACTGGCCGCAGCAGTGGACAGCGGGGTCATGTGCTCCGGGTTCTCAAGGAAGGACGTCTTCTCGTTGAAAACGTGAATATGGTCAAACGGCATCAGAAACCTGATCCACAGAACCAGAAACCCGGCGGCATCATCGAGCGCGAAGCACCAATTCAGGCATCCAATGTGATGCTGTACAACCCGGCCACCGACAAGGGCGATCGGGTTGGATTCAAGTTTTTGGAAGACGGTCGGAAGGTGCGATTTTTTCGCTCCACCGGCGAAGTCGTAGATATCTGAGGCAGATAAAAAATGGCAAGGTTGCAAGACTACTATCGCGATACCGTTGTCACTCAACTCAAGGAAAAGTTTGAGTATGCCAATGTGATGCAGGTGCCGCGCCTGGAAAAGATCACCCTTAACATGGGTCTGGGTGAGGCGATCGGTGACAAGAAGGTCATCGAGAAAGCTGTGGCTGATATGACCAAGATTGCCGGCCAGGCTCCCGTGGTAACCAAGGCGCGCAAGTCTGTCGCCAGCTTCAAGATTCGGGATGGCTATCCGATTGGTGCCAAAGTCACGCTTCGGCGTGAACGGATGTATGAGTTTCTCGATCGTTTGATAACGATTGCACTACCACGTGTTCGAGATTTCCGCGGTATTTCGCGCAAATCATTTGACGGCAGCGGCAACTACAGTCTCGGCATCAAGGAGCAGATCATTTTCCCAGAAATCAATTACGACCAGATTGATGCCATTCGCGGAATGGATATCGCCATAACGACCTCAGCCAGTAATGATGAGGAAGGTTTGGCTCTTTTGGAAGCGTTTGGCTTCCCGTTCCGGGCCCGGTAAGGAGATTTATAGATGGCAAAGACTTCAATGATACAGCGCGATATACGTCGAGCCAAACTGTCGGCCAAGTATGCCGAAAAGCGGAGCGAGCTAAAGCGCGCGATTTCCGATCCCGAAGCTGATTACGAGTCCAAGCAGTCTGCCATGAAGACGCTGAACAAGCTGCCACGTGATTCCAGCCCGGTACGCAAGCGCAACCGTTGCCGGATCACCGGACGTCCACGTGGTTATTACCGCAAATTCGGACTGGCTCGCAACAAGCTGCGTGAAGCGGCAATGCGTGGCGATGTTCCGGGTCTGCGCAAGGCAAGCTGGTAAGGAGCTGAGCTTATGAGTATGAACGACCCCATTTCAGATATGCTGGCGCGCATCAAAAACGCTCAGGCAGTCAACAAGCGCCAGGTGCGCATGCCGTCATCCAAGGCCAAAATTGCCATTGTCAATGTCCTCAAGGACGAGGGCTACGTGCGCGGATTCGAGGTAGAGGAAGAGGGTGCCAAGAAATATCTGGCTATTGAATTGAAGTATGTCGATGGGCGCGGGGTTATCGACCGTCTGGAGCGTTACAGCAAGCCGGGTCGGCGTCGTTACTTTGCAACCGAAGATTTGCCCCGGGTTCTCAACGGGCTGGGTATCGCCATCGTTAGTACGTCGAAAGGTGTCATGACAGACGCCCGCGCGCGGGCTGAAGGTCATGGCGGTGAAGTTCTGTGCCTGGTGGCCTGATTCAAGAGTCTTAAAGACATGTCAAGAATTGCAAAAAATCCAATCGAGCTGCCCAAGGGTGTGGAATTCACCCACACCCATGGGGTGATGAATGTCAAGGGCCCCAAGGGTTCATTGAGCCAGAATCTCCATCCGTCTGTCGGCATTAGTGTTGACGACGGCGTGTTGAGTTTTGCCCCAATCAATGAGGCTGATATGGCGATGGCCGGTACCATGCGTGCTCTGGTTGCCAATATGGTTGAGGGTGTGAATAACGGCTTCGAGAAAAAGCTTGCGTTGGTTGGTGTTGGTTACCGCGCCTCAGTGCAAGGCAAGTCCTTGAACCTGCAACTGGGATTCAGTCATCCAGTGGAATTCGAGATTCCGGAAGGAATCACCATTGAAACCCCCAGTCAGACTGAAATAATTATTCGAGGCAGCGACAAGCAACAGGTCGGACAAGTGGCAGCCAAGATTCGAGCGTATCGTCCGCCTGAGCCTTACAAGGGCAAGGGTGTTCGTTACGCCGATGAGCGCGTCGTGATGAAGGAAGCCAAGAAGGCTTAAGGACGAACGAAAATGAGTGAGAAAAATCTTTCCAGACTACGCCGCGCGCGCAAGACCCGTTCGCGGATTCAGCGCGCCGGTGTGGCACGCTTGACCGTCCATCGCAGTGGTCGTCATCTCTACGCCCAGGTGATAGCACCAGGCGGAGAGCAAACGGTCGCTGCGGCATCAACGGTACAGAAGGATTTGCGGGAGAATCTCAAGGGAACCTGCAATATCGAAGCGGCCAAGGCGGTTGGCAAGTTGGTCGCCGAGCGGTCTCTGGCTGCCGGTATTGATGGCGTAGCGTTTGACCGGTCCGGTTACAAGTATCACGGACGTGTCAAGGCCCTCGCCGACGCCGCGCGCGAAGCCGGCCTGAAGTTTTAAGGAATACGGAATTCATCATGGCAAGAGAAAACAGCACCGACGATCTGATCGAGAAACTGGTAGCGGTTAACCGCGTTGTCAAAGTTGTCAAGGGCGGGCGTCAGTTCAGCTTCACCGCGCTCACCGTTGTAGGTGATGGCGAGGGCAAGGTCGGATTTGGCTATGGCAAGGCGCGGGAAGTTCCCCTGGCGATCCAGAAGGCGATGGAACGAGCGCGTCGCGATATGGTTCGCATTTCCCTGAACAAGGGAACCCTGTGGCATGCCGTCAAGTCTCGTCATAGTGGCTCCAAGGTTTACATGCAGCCTGCTTCGGAAGGTACTGGCGTGATTGCCGGTGGTGCCATGCGCGCGGTCTTCGAAGCGGTTGGTGTTCACAACGTACTGGCCAAGAGTGTCGGGTCCAATAATCCGATTAATCTGGTGCGAGCGACAATGAAAGGTTTGCAGGTAATGGTTTCGCCGGAGTCGGTCGCCATCAAGCGGGGCAAGCCTGTTGAGGAGATTCTGGAACATCATGGCTAAGAAGAAATCAAGCAAACTGCGGGTCACACTGGTACGCAGTACCAACGGGACGATCGGCAAGCATCGTGCCACCGTGCGCGGCCTGGGGTTGCGTCGTATGCACCACACAGTCGATCTGGAAGATACGCCGGCTGTTCGTGGAATGATCAACAAGGTTAATTATCTTGTTCGGGTCGAACAGGCCTGAGCCAAAACGTATTCAAGGAACTGACTATGAAACTCAATACAGTTCAGCCGGCTGAAGGCAGTCGCAGCAGTCGCAAACGGGTCGGGCGCGGAATTGGTTCCGGTCTGGGAAAGACTGCGGGCCGTGGTCACAAGGGTCAGAAGGCTCGGTCGGGCGGCTATCACAAGGTCGGTTTCGAAGGCGGCCAGATGCCGTTGCAGCGCCGTTTACCGAAAGTGGGCTTCCATTCAGCGGTCAATGCCAAGACCCGAGAGCTTCGCCTGTACCAACTCAATGGCCTGGATGGCGATACCATTGATCTGGTCTCGCTCAAGGAGGCCGGCATGATCCCTGGCGATACCCGGCGGGTCCGGATCATCTCCAAGGGTGATATCGAGCGGGCCGTCAACGTACGCGGTCTGCATGTCACGGCCGGTGCCCGCAAGGCCATCGAAGCGGCTGGAGGCAAGGTCGAGTAATGGCTCGTACCTCCTCCGAAATGGCCGGCATGCTCGGTGGTATTGGTCGACTCAGGGAACTGAGACAGCGGCTGTTACTGGTTGTCGTTGCCTTGATGGTCTTCCGATTCGGGACCTTTATCCCGGTGCCCGGCATCAATCCGGTAGCATTGGTCGAGCTGATGGATCTGACCAGTGGCACGATTGTGGACATTTTCAATATGTTCTCTGGTGGTGCGCTGGGACGGTTCTCGATCTTTGCCCTGGGCGTCATGCCGTATATTTCGGCTGCCATCATCATGCAGTTGATGAGTCACGCCGTGCCGCAACTTCAGGCATTGCGCAAGGAAGGAGAAGCAGGTCGGCGCAAGATTACCCAGTACACGCGTTATTTCACAGTGGTTCTGGCCGCTTTTCAGTCCTTTGGTGTGGCCATGGCGCTGCAAAGCCAGAGTGCCGGAGCCAATCTTCCCGTGGTGATCGCTCCTGGTCCCGGGTTTATTCTGGCAGCCGTGGTGACATTGACCGCAGGCACGGTCTTTCTGATGTGGCTGGGTGAGCAGATCACCGAGCGCGGCATTGGAAACGGAATATCGATCCTGATTTTTGCCGGCATTGTCGCTGAGCTTCCCCGAGCCATTGGCTCGACGCTAGAGCTGGTCAATACCGGTCAGCTAAGCGTTGGCATAGCGGTCTTTTTCTTGTTGATGGCGTTTGCGGTGACGGCATTTGTGGTCTTTGTCGAACGCGGGCAGCGACGCATTACGGTCAACTATGCCCAGCGACAAGGTCGCCAGGCTTACCGCAGCCAATCAACCCACTTGCCGCTGAAAGTCAACATGGCGGGTGTTATCCCGGCCATTTTTGCCTCCAGCCTGGTGCTGTTCCCGGCGACAATTTCGACCTGGTTCACGCAAGCCGATACGGTTACCTGGTTACAGGTGGTGGCCGAGCAGTTACGTCCGGGTCAACCGGTCTACGTCATGATTTTCGGCGGCATGGTTGCGTTCTTCTGCTTTTTCTACACGGCCATTGTCTTTAATTCGCGGGAAACGGCGGACAATCTCAAGAAATCCGGTGCGTTTATTCCAGGTATTCGTCCGGGTCGCCAGACCTCGGAGTACATTGACTACGTGCTGACGCGCCTGACTACCGTCGGCGCGTTGTATCTGGTTGCAGTCTGTCTGTTGCCCGAATTTCTGATCATGCGCTGGAACGTGCCATTCTATTTTGGCGGAACCTCGCTGCTGATTATTGTGGTGGTCACAATGGATTTCATGTCCCAACTGCAGGCGCACCTGATGTCTCATCAGTACGATAGCCTGCTGAAGAAATCCAATCTCAAGAATTACGGTCGTTCCGGCGTTGTGCGTCGATAAGCGATTCATTCGTTAACAGGGCTCGGAGAGAGATAATGAAGGTTCAGGCATCGGTGAAAAAAATTTGCCGCAACTGCAAAATCGTGCGTCGCCAGGGTGTGGTTTACGTGATTTGCAGTGACCCGAAACACAAACAGCGCCAAGGTTGACCGGCGCCTGGCAGGCTTCAGGCCTTGCTGATGGCCGCAATATCCGGTACACTTGCCGGTTTGCGCTGACTAGACGTTAAAAAAGGTTTTACGGAGAATACACATGGCTCGTATCGCAGGCGTCAACCTTCCCGTGCAGAAGCACATCTGGGTTGCACTGACTCACATTTACGGCATCGGCAGAACCCGAGCCTATCAGATCTGCGAAGTCACCGGTGTGACTCCGGAGACCAAGGTTCGTGATTTGACCGAGGCCGAGCAGGAAAAACTACGTCAGGAAATTGGCAAGCTCAGCGTCGAAGGCGATTTGCGCCGTGAAGTGGCGATGAACATCAAACGCCTGATGGATTTGGGTTGCTACCGAGGCCTGCGCCATCGTCGAGGCCTGCCGGTTCGCGGTCAACGCACCCGTACTAACGCCCGTACCCGCAAGGGTCCGCGTCGTCCGATTCGTTAAGGGAAAGTATTAAATGGCCAAGCAGCAGACAGCCAAAGGCAAGAAGAAGGTCAAAAAGGTCGTTGTTGATGGCATTGCCCACGTGCATGCATCGTTCAACAATACCATCATTACCATTACTGACCGGCAGGGCAATGCGGTGTCTTGGGCGACCAGCGGAGGCTCCGGTTTCCGGGGTTCGCGCAAGTCGACACCATTCGCCGCCCAGGTTGCAGCGGAAAATGCCGGGCGTACCGCGCAGGAGTTCGGTATGAAGAACCTGGAGGTTCGAGTTAACGGACCCGGGCCGGGTCGCGAGTCGTCGGTCCGTTCTTTGAATGCTGTCGGATTCAAAATTACCAATATCATTGACGTGACGCCGATTCCGCATAACGGTTGCCGTCCTCCCAAGAAGCGTCGCGTCTGACGGACAAGTGGAATTTTTTTAACTATGGCTAGATATATTGGACCTACCTGCAAACTCGCGCGCCGCGAGGGCATGGACCTTAACCTGAAGAGCCCGGCCAGAGGGCTGGATTCGAAGTGCAAGCTCAATCAGCCGCCAGGCCAGCATGGCGAAAGTCGTCGCCAGCGCTTGTCGGATTATGCCTTGCAGCTTCGTGAGAAGCAGAAAGTTCGCCGTATGTATGGCGTGCTCGAAAAGCAGTTCCGGAATTACTACAAGGAAGCGGCGCGACTGAAAGGTGCGACCGGTGAGAACTTGTTGCAACTGCTTGAAAGCCGGCTTGACAACGTGGTTTATCGCATGGGCTTTGCGGTAACACGGGCTCAGGCGCGTCAGTTGGTCAGCCATCGTTCAATCGAGGTCAACGGCAAGGTTCTCAATATCCCATCGGCACAGATTCGTGCGGAGGACAAGGTTGCAGTACGTGAAAAATCGCGCAAGCAGCTACGGATTCAGGAAGCACTCAATGTCTCGCGCGAGCTGGATACCATCCCGGCTTGGGTGGATGTTGATGCGGAAAAAATGGAAGGGGTGTTCAAGAGTGTGCCGGATCGTGATGATCTGCCGCCAGACATCAACGAAAACCTGATCGTCGAACTCTATTCCAAGTAAATCTTTGGATGCCGGCGATTGTCGGCGTCTTGAATCAAGTGAAATTTCAGAGAGGCAATACATGTCAGGCCAGATAAGCGAACTTATCGGCAAGATGCTCAAGCCGAAAGGACTGTTGGTCGACGAGATTACGCCGCGTCGAGCCCGCATTACACTAGAGCCGCTGGAACGGGGCTTCGGGCACACACTGGGCAATGGTTTGCGACGGGTCCTTCTGTCGTCCATCCCTGGCAGTGCCATTACCGAGGTCGAAATCGACGGTGTGTTGCATGAATACACGGCCGTTGACGGGTTGCAGGAAGACATCGTCGAAGTTCTGTTGAACCTCAAGGAAGTGGCCATCAGGATGCATTCGCGCGAAGAAGCTGTGCTGACTTTGTTCAAGGACAAGGCTGGTCCGGTAACTGCGGGTGATATTCAGCTGGATCACGATGTGGAAATCGTCAATCCTGAACTGGTGATCTGTAATCTGACCAAGAACAGCAAGCTGAACATGCGGCTCAAGGTCAGTCGCGGTGTGGGCTATGTGCCAGCGACAGCGTTGAAGTTCAACGAAGAAGAGACCTGGTCGATTGGTCGCTTGCAGCTGGATGCATCTTTTTGTCCGGTCCATCGAGTGGCTTACAGCGTTGAAAGTGCTCGTGTTGCCCAGCGCACCGATCTGGATAAGTTGGTGCTTGACATTGACACCAATGGAACATTGAGCTGTGAGGATGCTGTCAAGCTCGCTGCGGCCATTCTGGTTGATCAGATGTCGGTGTTTGTCGACTTTGTGGCACGAGAGAAGGATAAAACCGAAACCAATACGGAAACCTTCGATCCGGTTCTGATGCGTCCAATTGATGACCTGGAACTGACTGTTCGGTCGGCCAACTGCCTCAAGGCCGAGCATATCCAGTATGTTGGGGATCTGGTACAGCGGACTGAAACCGAGCTTCTCAAGACCCCCAACCTGGGCAAGAAGTCACTGACCGAAATCAAAACGGTTCTGGCCTCTCATGATTTGACTCTGGGTGCCCGGCTGGAGAACTGGCCGCCAGCAAGTCTGGTCCGAACCGAGCGTTAAGGAGATCAACCATGCGTCATCGCAAAGCAGGGCGTAAGCTCAATCGAAATTCATCGCATCGCCGTGCGATGTTCCGCAACATGACATCCAGCCTGATTGAGCATGAGCTGATCAAGACCACTGTGCCCAAGGCGAAGGAATTGCGCCGCGTGGCGGAACCGCTGATCACCCTGGCAAAGGATGATACGGTGGCAAAGCGCCGTCTGGCTTTCAGCCGGCTGCGTGACAAAGCGGCTGTCGGCAAGTTGTTCAGCGAAATCGCTCCGCGCTACGCGCAGCGACCCGGTGGCTATCTGCGCATTCTCAAATGCGGCTTTCGTGCCGGTGACAACGCCCCCATGGCTTACGTGGAGCTGGTTGACCGCCCCGATGCTCCTGGCGCGGAAAGCGCCGATTGATTCCGGGAACTTCGATCCGGAGGTTCAGGAAAGCCCGGCCCTCGCGCCGGGCTTTTTTTGTTGTTAACGGTCTTGAAGGAAGACCCCTCGTAACCACCGAACACACTGAACATGCCGAAATGTAAGGATTTTATTCCGGTGCATTTGGTGTCTGCGGTGGTTCCTAACAGGTTTTTGTCGTTTTTCAGAATCCGCAAGGTCGCTATCGAGTCGCGCGACATTGTGGGTCCGTTACAATGCAGTTTGTTCAGCGACGGTGTGGATTATGCGCAACTGGATTGTTATCGGTTCGGCCCTGGGTATCATGCTGTTGGGGCTGTATGGCAGTGCTGTCATCGTTCTGGAAGAAGAGCGCTTGAAATCGATGGTTGCCCGGCACGTCGAGAACTATACCGGTCGCCGCATTGAGATCCGAGGTGATTTGAAGGTCAGGCTTTTTCCAGGTCTGCGATTGACCGCCGAGCAAGTCTCGCTTGCCGGACCTGCTGAGTTTGAAGGGCCGGCGCTGTTCGAAGCGCAACTATTGGAAATGCGGGTTCGGCTGTTGCCGCTGATCCGGGGAGAAATGGAGGCAAGCCAGGTCAGTTTGACCGGTGCCTCGATCAATCTGCATACCGACGAAAGTGGACTGAGCAGTCTGGATGGATTGCTGGCAGCCGCCGAGGCCGGCTCGGCGGTTCAGGAGTGGCTGAGCGGGCCGGTGTCGCTGGATGATGTATTGATTAATCTCAGTGACAGCCTGGGCGAGCGCCAAGACAGTTTTTCGCTGGAGCAGATCGAACTGGATGGATTCGCAGTCGGTCGTCCGCTGGATTTCCGCTTTCGTGGGAATGTCGGTGATCCGGAGCTGCTTGACTGGCTTGAAGTTGACGGATTGCTGGTGCCGCTGGACAGTGGTCACTTCCGTTTGTCGAATATGCGTATGCTGGGTGAACTGGAACAGGGCCATTTCGAGCTTGAAATGTTGGGGAATCTGACCTTTACGCCGGGTCCACCGCTAAGTGTGATGCTCGACGATGGGCGCCTTCGCATCAACCAGCACAACTTTATTGCCACCGTCGGTTATACCGGTTTTGACCGCCCTTACATTAATGCGCGGCTGACTGCAGAAACCATTGATCTTGATGTGGCATCCATTCCCCGGCTGCTGTTGTCGCAGGTTGGACCGGCCGGTGATTCTGCGGTGATCGCGGGTCTTGGCGGCATCGATTTCGACTTGAATGTTGACGTTCAGCAAGTTGCTCAGCTGGGTCTGGTTCTGAGGAACCTGGCCCTGGCCGCTCAGGCACGCAATGGACTCATCCATTTGGATTCCCTCACTGCTGAGGTTCCCGGCGGATTCTTCAGTGGCCTGGGGCGGTTTGATTTGCGTCCTGATGGTGGTCCGGTTGAACTTGGTTTGCGGATCGATGCGGCAGAGCTTGATGCTCTGGCTGCTGCCATCCCTCTGGTCGAACTACCAGGGGGCAGCGGTGCCCTGTCCATGGCTATGACGGTGAGTGAAGCGGATGACGGCATGGCGTGGAATGGACAGGGTGCGTTCGAGCTGTGGAATGGACAGTGGACGATTCTGCCACATCTGATTCCCGGCTCGGTCGCAAAGCCAACCGCTGACTTTGACTTTCTCAGTGCCGAAATTGGCCTGGCGCTCGACCGACTGAGCTTGTCGCAGTTGCAGCTGGTCAGCGGTGAGTTGGTTGTACAGGGTGATCTGGATTTTTCCCTTCCACCGGAGGACTTGAGAGGCGAACTGGTATTGACAAACAATGACCAGCTTGTACTGGTCGAAGTCAACGGTGCGCTGACCGGTCCTGAGCTGACCTGGTCGCTGCAGCAAAGCGAACCAGGTCAGTGACCGATCAGCGTGAGCGACGGCTGGGGCTGCTGGCCGCCCTGGGAGCGTTCGGCTTGTGGGGCCTGGCACCGATCTATTTCAAGCTGTTTGGTGGTATCCGTGCCGATGAAATCATTGCGCATCGAATTGTCTGGTCGGTTATTTTTCTGGCCGTGGTTCTCGCGATTCGCCATCGTGGCGGCCTTCGCAATCATCTGCGTATCAGCCTGGGCATGCTGGCAACCCTGGCCTTGAGTAGCGCGCTGATTGTTATCAACTGGTTAATTTTTGTTCATGCGGTCAATACCGGTCGAGTGCTTTCAACCAGTCTGGGTTACTTTATCAACCCGTTGGTCAGCGTTTTGCTCGGCATGCTGGTTTTTCGCGAGCGGCTGGCTCCGGTACAGGCGCTGGCCGTGGCGATTGCCGCCGCAGGAACCCTTTATCTGACCTTGCGTGTTGGCGATTTCCCCTGGATGGCGCTCGGGCTGGCCTTTTCATTCGCTTTATATTCGGTAGTCCGCAAACTGACCGATGTTGGGCCCATGGTGGGCTTGTTCTGGGAAACCCTGCTGGCAGTGCCACTGGCGCTGGCCTGGCTGGCTTTCCTGTCGGCCGGAGATCGCCTGATGTTCGATCCGGGGGAGTTGGCCGGTGCCCTGCTACTGGCCGGCACCGGCCTGGTGACGGTGATTCCGCTGTTGTTGTTCGCTGCTGGCGTCAGGCGACTGCCGCTGAGTACGGTAGGTATCATGCAGTATCTGGCACCGAGTGTCAGCTTTATCCTGGCGGTGTTCGTCTTCGCAGAGACCTTCACTCTGGATCACGCCGTGACTTTCGGTTGCATCTGGCTGGCGCTAATCCTTTTTACCTGGTCCAGCGTGCGTCGGCTGCGCCGAGCCCGACTTCCACTGTAGATGGGACAGCCCGCCTACAAGCGTCAACAGAGTCGCCGCGTTACGTCGCTGGCTGCGCTGCGGCCATTCCTGGGGCGATATCGGCTTCAGATCCTGCTGGCACTGCTGTTTCTGGTAATTTCGGCGGCCGGGGCCTTGGCCATTCCTGCTGCTGTTGGCCAGGTGATTGATCGCGGCTTTGTGGCCGAGGATATTGATCGCATCAATCGCTGGTTCTGGCTGTTGTTTGCGGCGGCTGGCGTGATGGCCGTCGGTGGTGGACTTCGATTTTACTGGGTCAGCTGGCTGGGGCAGCGCGTCGTTGCCGATATTCGAAATGCGGTTTTTGAGCGGGTTTTGATCATGGACCCGGCCTTTTTTGCCCGAACCCGGACCGGCGAAATACTGTCGCGCATCAATACCGACACCACCCTGATCGAGACACTGGTCGGTTCAACCATCTCGTTCGGATTGCGAAATCTGTTGATGTTGGCAGCCAGCTCGGTTGCCCTGGCCCTGACTGCGCCCTCTCTGGCCGGCGTGATCGGCCTGCTGATCGTGCTGATTATCGTGCCGGTGATGCTGCTTGGGCGTTGGGTGCGTTCACTTTCGCGCAGCGCCCAGGATCGGATTGCCGATATCAGCGCACGCGGTGACGAGGCCATCAACGCCGTTCAGACCGTTCAGGCCTTTGCCCGGGAAGCCTTTGAGAGTTCCCGCTTTCGATCAACGGTAGAGCAGGCAGTCACCGCCAATCAGCGTCGCATCGCCGCCAGCACTGTTCTGATCGTGGTTGTTATTCTGCTGACCTTTGCCGCCATTACCTTTGTGCTGTGGCTGGGCGCGCGCTCGGTGCTGGAGGGTGCCATGTCACCGGGCCAGCTTGGACAATTCGTTCTCTACGCCGCTATCGCTGCCGGTGCAACCGCCAGTCTGTCCGAAATTTGGGGGCAGCTTCAACGCGCTGCCGGTGCCATGGAGCGCCTGGCAGAACTACTTGATCTGCGGCCTGGGATAATCTCGCCAACCAGACCAGTATCGCTGCCTGAACCGCCCTTGTCGGTGGAATTCAAACAGGTGCGCTTCGCCTATCCCCTGCGACCGGATGACAATGTTCTCAAGTTCGTCAGTTTCCAGGTGCGCGCCGGTGAGACTGTCGCGTTGGTGGGTCCGTCCGGCGCTGGCAAGTCGACGATTTTTCAGCTTCTTCTGCGCTTCTATGATCCGGCCGATGGGAGCGTGACGGTCAACGGCGTTGATCTGCGTGAGCTGGATTTGCAGGGGTTACGAACAGCTTTGGGCCTGGTACCCCAGGATGTCGTTATGTTCTCGGGTACGGCGGCAGAGAATATCGCCTATGGCCTTGATCAGATCGACCCGGACCAGCTGCAACGGGCCGCAAAAGCCGCCCAGGCCCATGAATTCATCGGACGGCTGCCGCAGGCTTATGACACATTTCTGGGGGAGCGAGGCCTGAGTTTGTCCGGGGGTCAGCGCCAGCGCATCGCCATTGCCAGGGCTCTGGTCAAAAACCCGCCGCTGCTGCTGCTGGACGAAGCCACGGCCAGCCTGGATGCCGAAAGCGAACGGCTGGTTCAAGAGGCGCTGGACGCCGTCCAAAAGAACCGCACGGTGCTGGTGATTGCCCATCGCCTTGCTACCGTCCGGCGTGCCGATCGCATTCTCGTACTCGATCAGGGTGAACTGGTCGCCGAAGGGTCACACGACGAGTTGGTGCGGAATAACCCGATCTATGCTCGTCTGGCCCGACTTCAGTTTCTTGAATGAAAAAGAAGGCGCAAGGCTCAAGGCGAACCGTAGGTCAGGGTGACATCCCCGACGGTCATGGCAACCGGTAGCCTCCAGAAATTCGGCTTTGGTATCCGAAGTTTTGTTTCCTCTGCGCCTCTGTGTGCTCTGCGAGAGATTGCATTTTAGGTTTTGAATTACAAAGACTCGTAGCGGTACTTCTGGCCGCCTACGGAGACTTCGGCCATCAGGCCGCCGCGAATCAGGATAAATACCGCCACGCCACGCTCGTAGCTGGTTGTTGCGGCTTTACCGGCGGTGGCAGCTACGGCGGTTGCCTGGGCCGAGAACTCGAAGTTTTCGCGCTGAAAGGTGGTCAGGGCAGCACGGTCCTCGAAGAAGATGACCTGGCTGTAGGACTGGGCCCCAATCTGCGGGCCAACCGTGGCCTGGCTGACCGAAGCACGACCGATCGGCTGGCCTTGCTCAAACACCATGCCACGGCCAAAGCCGCCGCCAACCCAGAATCCGCCCTTGGCAATCTCGGGAAAGACCACGTATCCATGGGCATGGTCGACCCAGCTTTGCAGCCCCGGATCGTGCTCGATAAAATTGTCAAGAGTGGCACGCGAATTTCGAATCAGGTAATCGTTGCTCGGTGTGCTGGCACAGGCAACCATGACCAGCGCGGCAAAAGCGGTAATAACAGTTCGAAATACAGACATGACAAACTCCAGTAGAAATCAGGCAAGCGAATTTTGAAAGAAGCGGCGAGCACTTCGCGCCTGCGGGGGGCGATCTCGGCGACTTTGCAAGAGGCTTTTGGAAGTCGCAACCAACTTTGCAAGCTTTAAAATGCCATCGCTTGAGATACTGGGACCGCTGCGGAAAAACTAGGTTCAGCTGGTTGTGCTGATTAGTTGGGCGGTGACGGCGGCGAAATGGCAGATGCTGCCGGCCAGCACGAACAAATGCCAGATGGCGTGGCTGTAGGGAATGCGTTCGAGATGGTAAAACAGCGTGCCGGCGGTGTAGAACACGCCGCCGGCGATCAGCAGGCCAAGTGCCAGCGGCGTCAGGGCCTGGCTGAGCGGTGCGAAGGCGATGATGACCAGCCAGCCCATGCCCACATAGGTTGCCGTGGACAGGTAGTGAAACCGGCCGGTGAAAAACAGTTTGAAGACAATGCCGAAAACAGCCAGTCCCCAG
The DNA here is from genome assembly GCA_964523755.1 of uncultured Wenzhouxiangella sp. Classification (GTDB taxonomy): domain Bacteria; phylum Pseudomonadota; class Gammaproteobacteria; order Xanthomonadales; family Wenzhouxiangellaceae; genus Wenzhouxiangella. Next base: position 19,468 of record CAZFYM010000044.1, read on the forward strand.
ATCACACCAAACAAGGACCAGCCCCAGCCGCCGCGAATCGCCGCAATGGTGAAAGGGGTGTAGGTTCCTGCGATCAGCAGGAAGATCGCGCAGTGATCCAGTACCTTCAAGCGCGACTTGACGGGCTCGCGTCGGGTGATGTGATACAGCGTCGAGGCGGTGTAGAGCAGCAGCAGGGCGATCGAAAACACCACGACACTGACGATTTCCCGGGCCCCGGCAAAAACACTGGCCAGCGTGATCAGTACCGCACCACCGCCGATTGACAGAATAACGCCGATACCGTGGGTCACGGCGTTGGCGAGCTCCTCGCGGCGAGAATCCATTCCGCTCATGATTCGAGGATAGCACCAAAATAAGGCTCAAGGATCAAGGTATACCCGGAAAGCCTGGTGGCTGCTTTTGCGGTAGCATGTCGGTTTGGCGGATAGTAAACGGATTTTTACTAATGAACCCATGGATCGTTCCTTTTGCCCTTGCTCTGATTCTGGTCGGCTGCAACAACCAGACACCGTCCTCGTCCGAATCAAGCCTTTCCTCTGCCAATCAGGAAATGCCCGAACCGGTTGTGCCGGCCCCTGGCTCATTTGCGGATTTCAGTCATTCCTTGATCGAGGATATGCTTGAGCACAATCCGGAGTGGGCGATTTACCAGGGCCGCTACGAGAATGCCGATCGTCTGACCATTCCTGATGCTGCCCGGCGTGCGGCCAGTCTGGCGCTGATTGACGCCTCTCTGTCCGAGCTTGAACGCTTCGATCCTGAGTCCCTGTCGCCCGCAGAACGCACCGATTTTGCCTTGTTGAAGAATCGACTGGATTCCCTGCGCTGGTACCAGGAGGAGTTCCGTAACTGGCAGTGGATGCCATCGCAATACAACGTCGCCGGAACGATTGCCGTGCTGCTCAATACCGAGTTTGCGCCAATAGACGAACGCTTGCGTCTGGTCATGGGTCGTTTGGAGGCTGTGCCCGATTACTATGCCGCAGCCAGGGCGAACCTGGATACGCCGACGCTGGAACATACCGAGCTGGGGATTGGCCAGAATCGCGGTGGCCTGAGCACGCTGGGCGACGAGTTGAGAGCCCGGGTTGCCGAATCGGGCCTGGATGAGGCCGAAAAACAGCAGTTCAATGAATATCTGGATGCGGCACGTGCTGCTATTGAAGACTGGATTGCCCATCTGGAGGGGCTTCAGGCTGAACTTGAGGCAAGTGGCGATGCGCGCCCGTTTCGAATTGGTCGGGCACTGTATGAGCCCAAGTTCCGCTACGACATTCAGGCCGACTTCAGCGCCAGTGAGCTGTATCAGCGGGCGCTGGCCGAAAAGGAGCGCTTGCTGTCAGAGATGGACGAGATTGCGGTGTCACTCTGGCCGCGGTATTTTCCGGAGGACGAATTGCCCAACCAGCCGCTTGAGCGGATGGGGCGGATGATCGATCATTTGTCTGATCGCCATGTCTCGATGGATGAGTTTGTCGACGAGATTCGCCGCCAGATACCGCTGCTGGCCGAATTTGTTCGCGAACACGATCTGCTCGATCAGGACCCCGCCAAACCGCTGGTAGTGCGTGAAACACCGGAATACATGCGCGGAACCGGGGCCATCGCCTCGGTCAGTGCTCCGGGTCCGTTCAATCCGGGAGCCGAGACGTATTACAACGTCACCCCGCTGGACTACTACGGTGATGAACTGGCGGCCAATTATCTGCGCGAGTACAACCACTGGATCCTGCAGGTTCTCAATATCCACGAGGCTATCCCCGGTCATTACACCCAGTTGCTGCATGCCAATTTATCACCCAGCCTGGTCAAGAGCCTGTTCGGCAATGGTGCGATGATCGAGGGCTGGGCGGTCTATGCCGAGCGCATGATGCTGGAGGCCGGGTGGGGTGATCAGGCCCCCGAGATGTGGCTGATGTACGGCAAATGGGCGCTGCGTGTTGTGCACAATGCCATCCTCGACTATGCCGTGCATGTCGACGGGCTGGGGCGTGAAGAAGCGATCCGGATGTTGCGCGAGGAGGCGTTTCAGGAGGTTTCGGAGGCGACCCAGAAATGGCGCCGGCTGACCCTGTCACAAGTCCAATTGACCTCTTATTTTTCCGGCTATGCCGAGATCTACGATTTCCGCGAGCGACGCAAGGCTGAACTGGGCGAAGACTTCGACCTGAAAGGCTTCCATAATGAATTCCTCAGCTACGGCTCCGCTCCCGTAGCCACCATCATCGAACTGATGACCGAGTAGCTCCCAAAGGCAAAAAACATCACGCAGAGGCGCAGAGGCGCAGAGAAAGAAAAAATCTTTTTGTCGCGAAGCAGCGAAGCAGCGAAGCAATAAAGAAGAGAAAAGGCTTTTCAACGCTTTTTTCTTTGCTGCTTCGCTGCTTTGCGATAAAAAGGTTTTCTTGTTTATGTTTTGCGTTTTTGCTTTTCCTCTGCGTCTCTCATCGAACAAACTGTTCGCTGCGCGACAGCGGACCCGGTCACGGGGTTGAAGACTCTGCGCGAGATATTTTTCTGTTGTGCCAGGAAAGAAGATCAGTCGACGAGGCGTTGCCACCAGCGTTTGCGTTCGGAGGGTAGGGCTTCGGCGAGCAGGCTGGTGTCGAGTGTTTGGCCGTCGATCAGTTCCTGCGGGAAGCGCACGGCAAGCAGATCGGCCACCGTCTGGTTGGTCCAGCGGGCTACTTGGTTCTGGCCTTCCGAAATGCGCGGGATGCGCCGGCGATCACGATGGGCATCCGAGGCGATGATGTGAATCAGACCGCGGGCGATCATGACTCTCGATGCCTCTTTGACCTGTGGGCCGAACAGACCGGTACAGGACTGAGCGGTAATCTGGCCGAGACAGCCCATGCCGATCCATTCTTCCAGAATTTCCGGATGCTGGCGCAGCTGGCTGTTGCGCTCGGGGTGGGCAATCACTGGCTGAATACCCTGCCCCAGAACCTGCTCAAGCACGTGCTCCGAGCCCATGGGGACCGTATGGACCGGCAGCTCGATAAGCACCGCCTTGCCCTTGTTGGCTATTGTCAGGGCATGTCCGGCAGCCAGTTCATGGGGCAGTTCGGGCACCAGGTGCAGCTCGGATCCGGGCAGGATTTTTAGTCCGATGCCTTCGGCGATCAGGGCTTCCCTGAATGCGGCCAGGGCACCTAGAATGTCAGCCGTGCGATTGACGTAGACGCCATTGAGATGATGCGGCGTCATGACCGCGGTTCGAATGCCATCGTCGAGCGCCAGGCGTGCCATTGCCAGCGACTGAGCCAGGTTTTTGGCCCCGTCATCGATACCAGGCAGCATATGACAGTGCAGATCAGCGTACACGAATCAGTTCGGTTTAAGTGTGGCTTTTAGCTTAGCAGATCGTGAGCCAAGGGAAATTGAGGCCTTTCAAACCAAATTGGCATTTTGCTTGTCTTGAATTGCCACTCTGAGATCGCGTTTGATTACAGCCGTCCGTCGACCAGCTTCCGATCCAGGGTGGCGCGAACGTCGTAGAGGACGCCGTTGTCGATCAGAAGCTTTCTGAGTTCGTTCTGGCGCTCGGCGAACTGATGGTGAGCGACCGCGTGGATGACGGCAGCATAAGTGGACTGGGCCGGTGTTTCCGTCATGGTCAGGCCATATTCTGCCTGCGCTTCGTCCGGACTGATCCAGGGATCTTGGGTGTCCACGGTCAGATTGTAATTTTCCAGTTCACGAATCAGGTCGATCACCCGTGTATTGCGCAGATCGGGGCAGTTTTCCTTGAACGTCAGGCCGAGCACCAGTACTCGCGCGCCCGGTTGGTATACTGCGTTGCGGGCCATCAGGCGCAGGACTTCGCCGGCCACAAACTGGCCCATGGCATCGTTGACTCGCCGACCGGACAGGATGACTGCCGGGTGATGACCGACCATCTGGGCTTTGTGGGTCAAATAATAGGGATCGACACCGATGCAGTGTCCGCCGACCAGGCCAGGCTTGAATGGCAGAAAATTCCATTTGCTGCCGGCGGCCGCCAGAACGCTGGCGGTATCCAGGCCCAGACGTGAAAACAGGATGGCCAGCTCGTTGACCAGGGCAATATTGAGATCACGCTGGGTGTTTTCGATAACCTTGGCGGCCTCGGCGACACGGATCGAATCCGCCCGATACGTGCCGGCCCGGATGATGCTGGCATATAACGCATCGACCGCTTCGGCGGCACCAGGTGTCGAGCCCGAGGTCACCTTGACGATATCCGGCAGGCGGTGCTGGCGATCACCCGGATTGATGCGCTCTGGGCTATAACCGCAGAAGAAACCCTGGCGGTCGTCGTCCTTGTCACTGCAGATATACTTCAGTCCTGAAGCCTGCTCGAGTACGGGTACGCAGTCTTCTTCGGTTGCACCGGGATAAACCGTTGATTCATAAATTACCAGATCGCCCGGTTTAAGTACGCTGCCGACCAGCTTCGAGGCGCTGATCAGGGGGTTCAAGTCCGGGCGCTTGGCCCGGTCAATGGGTGTCGGAACGGTAATGATGAAGACCCTGGCCCGGGACAGATCGTCGACCTGGTCGGTCAGCGTCAGATGACTGGCCTCGGCCAATTCGTCGGCATCGATTTCGCGCGTGCTGTCATGGCCACCACGCAGTTCGGCAATCCGGCTGGCCTTGATATCGTAGCCGATGGTGGCATAGCGCTTGCCAAAGCTGACGGCCAGTGGCAAGCCGACATAGCCCAGCCCAATGATGGCGATGGCGGCCTGGTTGTTTTTCAGTTCTATCAGTAATTCATCGCGCATGGCTGCAGTCCAGGGGTATTAGGCAAGATGGGCAGAGTGGTGCAGGCTAACAGAGATTTCAATGGTGGTAGTAGTCACGATACCAGTCGACAAATCGGGCCACACCCTGTTCGATGGGTACTGCGGGTCGATAGCCGACTGCCGCGTGCAAGGCGCTGACATCGGCCTCGGTATCGGGGACATCACCGGGCTGCAGCGGCAGCAAGTCCATCCTGGCCTTGCGACCCAGGCAGTCTTCCAGCACTTCGATATAACGCAACAATTCCACCGGTTGCTCGTTGCCGATATTGAATAATCGGTAAGGGGCGTTGCTGGAGGCTGGGTCAGGTGATATCGATGACCAGTCCTCGCTCGGACTTGCGGGGTGGTCCAGGACACGCAACACGCCTTCGACGATATCGTCGATGTAGGTGAAGCTGCGTTTGTGATGCCCACGATTGAAGACTTTGATCGGTTCATCGGCCAGGATGGCACGAGTAAACAGAAATAGTGCCATGTCCGGTCGACCCCAAGGTCCATAGACGGTAAAAAACCGCAGACCGGTGGCTGGTATGCCGTACAGATGGGCATAGCTGTGAGCCATCATCTCGTTGGCTTTCTTGGAGGCCGCGTAGAGCGTCAATGGGTGTTCGGTAGACTGGTGCTCGGAAAATGGCATCCGCGTATTGGCACCATATACCGAACTGGTTGAGGCAAAAACCAGGTGGCTGACCGGGTGCTGTCGACAGCCTTCGAGTATGTGCAGAAAGCCGGTAATGTTGCTGGCCGCGTAGACATGGGGATTGGCCGCTGCGTAACGCACGCCAGCCTGAGCGGCCAGATGAACCACTCGCTCGGGGCGGTACTCCCGGAACAACGACTCGATAGCTGTCCGGTCAACGAGGTCGGCATGGACGTGGGAGTAGTCGGCATGTGACTGGAGACGGGCAAGCCGAGCTTTTTTCAGATTGACATCGTAATAGTCGCTCAGGTTGTCCAGTCCGACCACGCGCTCACCGCGCCCGAGCAGGGCCAGTGCGACATGTGAGCCGATAAAACCGGCCGTGCCGGTGACCAGTAGGGTGGGTCGGTGGTCCGAGGTACCCATCAGGCGGCCGTCGGTGTGGCGAGCTGGCGACCGAAGGCAAAATACTCAAAGCCCTGGGATTGCATCTGCTCGGGCTCGAACAGGTTGCGGCCGTCAAACACCAGCGGGCTTTTCAGGCGCGCCCTAATCTGCTCGAAATCCGGGCTGCGAAATTCGTTCCACTCGGTCACGATAACCAGTGCATCGGCACCCTCCAGCGCGTCGAGCGCCGTGTCGGCAAAGCTGACGCCGGGTTGGTCGCCGAGCAGCGAACGGGCGCAACCCATGGCGGCCGGATCGAAGGCGCTGATGGTGGCGCCGGCGGCCAGCAGATCGTTGATCACGACCAGACTTGAAGCTTCGCGCATGTCGTCGGTACGCGGCTTGAAAGCCAGGCCCCAAATAGCAAAGTGTCGCCCTGAAAGATCCTGGCCTAGGCGCGCGCGAATTTTTTCGCCCAGGCGCTTTTTCTGCGCGGTGTTGGCCTGTTCGACGGCTTCGAGAACCTTGAACCCCGCCTCGGGAGTGTTGCGGGCCGTATGGATCAGTGCTTTGACATCCTTCGGGAAGCACGAACCACCGAACCCACAGCCAGGATAGAGAAAGTCGAAGCCGATGCGCGGGTCCGAGCCAATACCCTGGCGGACTTGCTCGATGTCGGCGCCGAGGTGCTCAGCCAGGTTGGCCAGTTCGTTCATGAAGCTGATGCGCGTGGCCAGCATCGCATTGGCGGCGTATTTGGTTAGTTCGGCCGAGCGGGTATCCATACAGAGAATACGGTCATGATTGCGATTGAAGGGGGCATAGATCTGGCGCACGATATCCACCGCGCGCGGGTCATCACAGCCAATAATCACTCGCTCGGGCTTCTGAAAATCGGCGACTGCGGCACCTTCCTTGAGAAACTCGGGGTTGGAAACCACGGCAAAGTCGGTCGTCATGCCACGCGCCTCGAGTTCATCGCGAATTGCCTTGCGAACACGATCCGCCGTACCGACCGGCACCGTGGACTTGTCCACAATGACCTTGTACTCATCCATGTGTTGGCCAATCGCGCGCGCGGCAGCCAGGGCATAGCTCAGATCGGCAGAGCCATCCTCACCGGGCGGCGTTCCCACGGCAATGAACTGGACCCTGCCATGAGCCATGGCATCGGCGGCGTCGGTGGTGAAGCACAGGCGACCCGCGCGCCGATTGTTCTGGACCAGTTCGGCCAGGCCGGGTTCATGAATCGGTATGCCGCCGTTGTTGAGCAAGTCGATTTTGGCCGCATCGGTATCGAGGCAAACGACCTGGTTGCCGACTTGTGCCAGGCAGGCTCCGGTCACCAGGCCAACGTAGCCGCTTCCGATAATGGTGATACGCATCTTAAATGGTTCCTTCGTTCAGTTGACAGTGTGCTTGAGCAAGCCGCTCCAATGTCGCGCCCTCAGGCGACAGCTTTGTGACACTCACTGAATTTCCGGCACCGGCCTGGATCACTGGAATGGTTCAATCAGTCGGGTCAGCTCGCCCACCCGGTCGGCCAGCAGTGCCGGATTGGCGCGCGTTTCCACATTCAGCCGAATGACCGGCTCGGTATTCGAGGCGCGCAAATTGAACCGCCAATCCTTGAACGCCAGGCTGATGCCATCGGTTTGATCAATCTCGGGAGTTTCACTCTGATAGCTGCCCAGAACGTGGTCGATGACGGTGGCGGTGTCGGACACCGAAAAATTCAACTCGCCGCTGCAGGGAAAAGCCTGGATGCGCTCGTTGACCAGATCGGCCAGACTGCGATTGCTGGTTGAAACGATTTCGGACAGCAGTAGCCAGGGGATCATGCCGCTGTCGCAGAATGAAAAGTCGCGGAAATAGTGATGCGCCGACATCTCGCCGCCATAGAGCGCATTCTCGGCGCGCATTCGCTCCTTGATAAAAGCGTGACCGCTTTTGTTGATCAGGGCCCTGCCACCGGCTTGCTGTACCAGTTCCAGTGTGTTCCAGATCAGACGTGGATCGAGGACAATGGCTTGACCCGGGTGCTTTTTCAGCAAGCTGCCGGCAAACAGCCCGACCAGGTAGTAGCCTTCAATAAAGCGCCCGTCTTCGTCGAAGAAAAAGCAGCGATCAAAATCACCGTCCCAGGCAATTCCGAAATCCGCACCGGCTTGACGCACAGCGTCAGCCGTTTCGGCACGATTGTCTGCCAGCAGCGGATTCGGTACCCCGTTGGGGAAACATCCGTCCGGTTCATGATGCAGACGAGTGATTGACAGTGGCAAGTCATCGGCAATCGCGTCAAAGGCGGGTCCGGCGCAGCCATTTCCGGCATTGACTACGATCTTCAGCGGTTTGATACGATCCTGATCAACCTGCGACCGAATGCGAGTGACGTAGTCGCCCAGTAAGTCCTCGCTTGTGTGCTTGCCCCTATGTTGCGTTTGTGGGCCGGGCTTTCTATCAATCAGGTGGGCTTCGATTTCCTTCAAGCCGGTATCCGCGCTGATGGGAATCGCCTGCTCACGGACCATTTTCATGCCGTTGTAGTCGGCCGGATTGTGGCTGGCGGTGACCATGATGCCGCCGCCCATGCCAGGCCGGGAGGCGGCGTGATAAACCAGCTCGGTGCCGCACAGCCCGATATCACAGGTATCGACCCCGGCATGATTGAGACCCTCGGTGACGGCATTGGCGATCTGCGGGCTGGAAAGTCGCATATCGCGGCCGATGGCAACCGTGCCCTTGGGCTCAATATTTGCGGCATAGGCCTGGCCGATCAGCCTGGCGCGTTCGGCGTTGAGCGAATCGGGAACCCGACCACGTAAATCGTAGGCCTTGAACGGTGAATTGGGCAGCGATGTCACGGTATTAGGGTCTGTTGATCGAATCAGGCGCGACGAATGCTGGTTTCAGCCAGTTCGACTCGACGTTCATGCTGCAACAGCTTGAGTAAAACGAGAACGCGTTCATCGCTGGTGCGGGCCTGAAAGAATGCCCGATAACCGGCACAGGGGCCGTCGATGATGTCAACCGGATCGTTGAGTTGATAGTCGATGGTTCCAGCCAGGTTGATCATGCCGTCTTCGTTGCAGCGTTGGCGCAGACCATCGATGATGCCGTCTGGAACGATTGGTGTTTCCTGGCCCAGCCGAACCAGCCCAATGATACCCCGGGTCGAGCGAATGGGTCCCCAATCGTCGCCGCCTCGACTCAGCCTGACGAACAGATAGCGCGGGAACATGGATTCGACCATCAGCCGGCGACGGCCTTTCAGAACACGGCCTGTACGGGTTTTGGGCCGAAACGTCTCGAAGCCCTGGTTGAGAAGATTTTCCTCGGCTCGCGAGTCCTGCTGAGGCTTGCAGAACACGGCGTGCCAGTGTCGATTCGATGAATGATGGTGCGGATCAATCATTTCCCCCTGCCCGGGATGGAACCCTGTTCAACCGATGAACATTGTCACCCCGATCCGCTTTCAAACGCAAGGCCGGGGTAACAATCGAGATTCAGCGACGGCGAACCGGCCGTACGCGATAACTTGCGCCGCGGGAGTATTCGAAGGCAAGACCGTAGTAGAAGCCAACGAACCAGGCCTGGTCGGCCTGCGAAGTGTTGGCGCTGCTGGTCCAGAAACCGGCCCACGGCGTATTGGGGAAAACATTTGCGTTGATTGAAGGTGCTTCACGGCATTTTTCGACGATGGTTTCCAGTTCCTCCCGAGTCGGCAGGCGCCAGTCGCGGTAACCGGCCAATTCACCGCTTTGGTTGATCTGCTCGATGGCTTGCCGCGCAGCGTTCCACTCAAAGGGTTGCGCTTGACCGGTACAAAAGTCGCGGCTCCAGCTCTGGCCAAGGGCACACTGGGCCCACTGCAGGTTGGTGCGATTGTGAACGATGGTGCCGTCACGCGGCAGCTCGAATTCGTTGGTTGGCGTCGTTGCTCGGTCCTCCCCTTTATCCGCCTGGCAGTGGCTCTCATTGGCCAGCACGATTGAATGAGTGAGGATCATGCCAAGCAGCGCGGTGGCTGCATATCGCTTCAGTCCCTTCATTGGCTATTCGCTCTCCTGGAGTCTCTCGATTGTCTGGCGATCCGTTAATCTCTAGTGTACCCCGTCAATCATTCTGTAACTTATAGAGTGCGCCTGAGCCGACAGT